>CAZNES010000032.1:36054-40033 GCA_964572145.1 uncultured Syntrophobacteraceae bacterium | reverse complement strand
GTAGAGAACCGCGACACGGGCAACTTTGGTAACGGCTTCTTTGAGCAGCTCCAGCCGCTTACCGCCTAGGTCTGTGACAAGGTTTGTAATGCCGGTGACGTTGCCACCGGGACGGGCGAGGCTTTCAATTAGGCCTGCCTCAACCGGATCGATCCCAGCGCCCACCATAACGATGGGAATCGTCTTGGTCGCATTCTTGGCCGCCCGGACCGTCGCGGACCCTCCTGCTGCCACGATGATATCAACCTTGAGACGCACCAGCTCGGCGGCAAGCTCAGGCTGCCGATCGAGCTTCCCCTCCGAATATCGGTACTCCGTGGCGATGTTCTGTCCTTCTATGTGGCCACGCTCGCGCAGAGCCAGACGAATTGCCTCGGAACGGGTGGACTCAGTAGCTGGATCGGTATTTGATAGATAGCCTATCCGAGGGACCTTCTTCGGCTGCTGCGCTGCGGCGGGATGGATGGAAGCGAGAAATAAGATCGCGAGTGCAAAGAAAAGAATTTTTTTTCCCATGGTTTTCTTTCTTACTATTGCCCGTTGCCTACCGCCTATTGCCTGTTCTTACTTGATGACTTGATTCGCCCGCGCGAGCAATTCCACAGGAATCGTATGGCCAATTTGTTTTGCCGCCTTGAGGTTAATGATGAATTCAAACTTCATCGCCTGCTGTACAGGCAGGTCGGCAGGTTTCGTTCCCTTGAGGATCTTGTCTACGTAGTGGGCGGCCTTTCGGAACAGGTCATCGTAGTCCGCCCCGTAGGACATGAGACCGCCCTCGTCGACAAACTCCTTTTGGAAGTAAATAGCAGGCAACCTGTACTTGCCGGCAAGCTCGACGATCCGCTTTCTTTCGGTGAAAATGGGGCGAGCGGTGATCGTCATAATCGCGCCGACTTGCTTCTCCTTTGCGGTTTTAAAAGCGCTCTCTAAACCTTTGGCGTCGATTTGAGTCTCGATTTCCTCCAATTTTAGCTTCAGCGCCAGCGCCGCAGCCCTTAGCTCTTTCAGCTGAAGTTGTATTGGTGCGGCGCCCCCGTACTTGAGAAGTCCAACACGGGCGAGCTTGGGAACCGCGTCCTTGAGTACCTCGAGTCTTTTCGTGTTCAGCTCAGCTGCCAAACTCGCGAGCCCCGTAACATTGCCTCCCGGCCGCGCCAGACTGGCAACCAATCCGGCAGCCACAGGGTCCGCAGCGTTCGCCATCACAATGGGAATAGTAGTAGTCGCTTTTTTCGCCGCCAATGCCGGTGGCGCCGATCCCACAACAATTAGATCAACCTTGAGATGAACCAGGTCCGACGCAAGCTCACTCACGCGATCAGCGCCTTTGTTTTCTGCAAACCGGTACTCGATGGTGAGATTCTTTCCCTCAATCCATCCAAGCTTGCTCAGCTCTTGCAGGAACGCCTTCACGAGGACCGCGCTACCAGAAGCAGTGCTTGCATCCAGGAAACCTATGCGGGCGACTTTCCCTGTCTGCTGCGCGTGGGCGAGATGCGCAAAAGTCGCGATCAGGGTCGCCACGTACAAGACCACTATTCTTCTCTTCATGTTTTTCTCCAGCCCAGTTGGAGCGCAAGGGCCGTGCCAGACTCGCGCATGTGACTTCCTAAAGTCAAGACGCAGGAATCGCAGCCGATTTTTTTGGGCGTGTAATATTTGAGGATTGCGAAGACTTGGAAAGGGTAGCTCTTCTGCTACTCTCAGTAGCAAAAATGTTTCACCTGATCCGTGCCTTAGAGGTAAGCACAAGATGAAACGAAGACGAGAGACGTCTTCCGAGTTTATTTCTTACGTCGAGGTATTTCAGTATCCGCCTGCGCGGCGACTGCAATATCCGAAGCTCCCGACTTTTTGATAACCGACAGCACCCACACCGCATCGCCCAGGAGAACGTTGCGGTCGCCGCGGAGGATGACGGTCTTGTCCGGCCCCGCGCTCAAGGCAGCTCGCAGCGCGGGCTCAAGCTCATCCTTCGTTACCTTTTTCTGGTTCACGTAGATCTCTTGCGCCGGCGTCAGCGTCACGGAAATCCCGCGCGGCGCGGTCTCCGTCTTCGCCGCGGAAGGAAGATTCACTCTGCCGCCGGATTCGATGATGGCGGAGCTGGTGATCATGAAAATAATCAGCAGGACGAGGAAGATGTCCGTCAGCGGAGTGATGTTGATCTCGGCGACGATATTGTCCGAGTTTTGATTTTGATCGAGGAGCCCCAGCGCCATGTCAGGACACCACGCTTTGCAGGAGCTTCATCGCCTGGATGCGCACCAGGCCGCTCAGGTTTCCGACGCGCACCTGGAAATAGTTGTAGAAGATCAACGCGATAATGGCGATGCCGAGGCCCAGCGCCGTCGCGACGAGCGCTTCGGAGATTCCCGCCGCCACGACCGTAAAGCCGCCGGTCCCGACGACCGCCATGTTTTCGAACGCCTTGATGATGCCGATAACCGTGCCCAGCAGGCCGATAAACGGCGAGCTGCTCGCGACCGTGCCGAGTATCCAGAGGTTTTTTTTCATCTTCTGCGATTCTTCGAACATCGCCTCGTTCATGGACGCGGACAACTTATCCAGGCTGTCGTTCTGCTCGAGCATCGCCAGGAAGACGCGCGCCGCCGCCGACTCGCTGTTCTGCTTGCACAGCGCGAGCGCCAGATCTCTCCTGCCTTGCTTGACCGAATCCAAAATCGAGGTCGCAATCATCTGCGTCACGGCGCCGGCGTTGCGCAACGACCAGAAGCGCTCGAGAATCACGGCGACGCTGACAATGGACAAGACGATCAGCGGGTAAGTGGCGATCGCCCCCTGATGAATGATCTCGAAGAAGTTAAGTCCCTGTTGCATGCCTGCTCCCTTCCGTGGCGCACCCAAGAGTACCGAGCGAGGGTAAAATCGTCAATAGCGCCCCTCGAATATCTAACTGATGCTCCGTATGACGAGCCGATCAGGACAAGATGGCACCGGGAGCTTGCTCATGGATCAGGATCGCGCGGCTAACGTCGCGGATCGTTGCCGTGCCGGTCATGATGAGAACGCGGCGGATTTCCTCCGAGAGTAAATCGATCACGCGCTCGACGCCCTGGACGCCCGCGGCGCCGACGCCCCAGCCGACCGGACGGCCGACGAGCACCGCTTTCGCGCCGAGCGCGATCGCTTTGACGACGTCGCCGCCGGTTCGGATGCCGCTGTCGAGCAGGACTGAGACTTTTTTTCCCACCGCGTCCACGACTTCAGGGAGAGCTTCGACGGCCGCGCGATTAAAGTCGAGAATTCTGCCGCCGTGATTCGACACGATGAGCGCGTCCGCTCCCGCCTCAACCGCGACGCGCGCGTCGTCCGCGCCCATGATGCCTTTGATCACGACGGGAAGAGAGACGTTTTGCTTGAGCCATTCGATATCCTTCGGAGAGGCCGTCTGTCCCTTTCTGGGCTTGCCGTCTTTCGTGGAAAGAGGTACCTGATCGCCGAGCTTGACGGGTTGAACCACGTCCATGGTGATGCCGACGGCGGCGAAGCCCAGCTCTTCGGCCTGCTTCGCTTGCGCCAGCACGGCATCCCTGCCGCGGCTTAAATAGCCCATGAAGACCAGCGGAGCATGGGTCGCCTGGGCCCATTCGCGGCAGGTCGGCTTCGCCGCGTGACTCACGAACATCATCACGCCGCTGCGTCCCGCGGCCTCCGCCACTTCCCGCTCGGCGGCGTCGCCGATGAGGCTGAAGCTTCCGACCGGGGCGATCGCCGCCGGCATCGGCAGCTTGCGTCCGAAGAGTTCGATGGACGTGTCGGGATCGGCGATGTCGTGGAAAATCTTCTGACAGAAGAGAAAGCGGCCGAGCGCTCTCTGGTTTCGGCGTAGCGTCGCTCCGCTCTCGGCGGCGCCCATGAAATGATGCCAGGCTTCCGCCGGCATTCTTCGCCGCGCGAGCTCGCGGATCTCGCGCAGCCCCATCGCGGTGATCGGCTTTTCCGTCGCGGGAAT
>CAZNES010000032.1:0-35954 GCA_964572145.1 uncultured Syntrophobacteraceae bacterium | reverse complement strand
TGGGCGAGGCTATCTCCCACCAGTTTTTGTCCGGATCGGCGAGCAAAAACGATCCGTTGCCCGCGGGCTCGCGGAGGTCCGTGATTCCCAGCTCTTTGCCGGAAGACGCGAACCGGCGGTAGGCTTCATCGACCGCGTCTTTGGATTCGAGAGTGATGGTAAAACGGAAGTTGGGCGAAAAGGCTTTCCAATCGTTCCGGATGGCGCAGACGATGTAGGGCTTGGTGTTGGAGTGCTTGACGTACACGACATGATCGTTGGCTTGATGAACCTCCAGCCCCAGCGCCTTCTCAAAAAATTCCCAAGCTCTCTTCAAATCCCCGGTGGCGAGCGTCCCGTGCGTAAATCCCTGCGGGACGTATCCTCTTCCCGGGAAACGCGACGCCGGCATCGGCTCGTCCCAGTGCGGCGCGCGCACGCCGCCGACCCGTGTTTTCCAAACGTCTTTGCGTAGCGCCTCCGCGTAGCATTCGATCTCCCAGCCGTTGGTGCCGGGTTCGATAAAGTAAACGGAATAAGAGCCGTGGCTGTAAGAAGGCTTGCCGATCTGATCGATATTGTATTTTTCTTTGTTGGCCGTGAGGTACTCGTACGCCGCGTCCACCTCTCCGGTCGTCGCGACGCGCACGCCCCAGTGATTGTGCATCTGCTTCGCCGGCGCGTCCGGTATTTCATGGACGGTAAGCAGCCACGCCGTGTTCGGGTGCTTCAGCGTCACCTCACCCGGCCGCTCGCCAATTTTCTCGAACGCGAGCAAATCGGTCATCACCGGCACGCTGTCTTTCAGACTGCGACACTCCATGTGGGTCTGAGTCAAACCGATCGAGCGCAGCATCTCGGTCTCCTTCGCTTAGGCACGGCTTTCTTAAGCCGTTCGGCGTACGGATTGGGTTCGCTCGTGAGAAGTCGTAGCATTTTCTCATCGTTTCCTAATAGCCGCTGGTTAGGTTGTAATTTGCTCGTAGGAAAATTTTGGAATGTCGGTTCGCTCGCCGGCGTGCTCAATGGTGATCCCACAGATATTGCCGTGCCGGTCAAGGTCAAGAACAGTATTCTCGTCAAGGTCTTTCGTTTCCGCAACCTCCACGGCGCGAAACTCGATATAAAGGGTATCGGTGTCTTGAAAATATTTGATCTTCATAGCGAGAATGACCGGTCAAAGAAGGCGTTGTGCACTGTCTCTCCATCCGGTAGCAAAATAACTCTCAAAAATTTTCCTTCCATCATGTCTATCTGCGCCCATCGCCGAATTCGACCGTCCTTTTGGACGACCTCCTTCACCGGGTGTTCAATAACATATTCGATCCAAGCGTCTTGGATCATAGCACGATCCGTGCGACTGCGTAACGCTTCGAAATACCGTGTGCATTTCACTCGTCACCGACTATCCGCCGACCTTTTCGAACGCGAGCAAATCGGTCAGCACCGGAATGCTTTCTTTCAGATTCCGGCACTCCATGTGCGTCTGAGTCAAACCGATCGAGCGCAGCATCTTCTCTCCTTCCCCACTTTACAGCTTCAGCTACTACCAAACGAAATTTACTGCTGCCGTACCCGAGTGTCAATCCGTCGCTTATCGACGAGACTCGCTCACTCCCCTCCGTAAATCTCCCGGATCTCTTTTTGGTAAAGCTCATCGACCGCCTTGCGGTCCACTTTGATTTTCTGAAAAGCGGTCACGCTTCGCACCCGCTCGGGGAAGTCATCGCTAAGAAGCGCGATCTTGCGGATCTGCTCGTATTCTTCGAGCCGCTGGTTGACGCGCTCGACGCGCGCCCAGATGATCTCGCGGATTTTCTCCGGACTGGAATTCCTCTCCATCTCCGCCGCAATGCGCCCGGTCTCGGGCACGATCAGCGCCGTGATGAAGGGCCGGCGATCGCCGACCAGAACCGCCTGGCGGATAAACGGTTCGTTCTCCAGCCAGAGCTCGATGTAAGCGGGATAAATATTCGTGCCGTCCGAACAGTAAAAGACATCCTTCTTGCGTCCGACGATCCGCAACGAGCCGTCCGGCTCGATCGCGCCGAGATCTCCGGTATAAAACCATCCGTCGGGATCGAGCACTTCGCGCGTCGCTTCCGGGTTTTGAAAATAACCCGGCATCACCGTCGGGCCGCGCACCAGGATTTCGCCGTCGTCGGCGATGCGAATTTCAATATTGGGAAACGGCTTGCCAAGATTCCCTGGACGATTTTCGCCGATGCCCGAGAGCGTTACGCCGCCGCACTCCGTCGAGCCGTACGAGCCGAGCAGCGGAATTCCAATCAATTCGAAGAGCCGTATGATCCTCGGCGGCATCGCCGCGCCGCCGTAGGTGACGTATTTGATCCTGCCTCCGAGAGAATGTTTTACGGATTCCTTAAGAAGCCTTTTAAGCTTGTCCACCCGCTCGCTCCCAGCAGGCGCAAGCGAGCCGTTCTCTAAAGTGCGCTGATCCAATTTCTCCAACTCCTCCCAGTGGCGCCGGTTATCCCCATCGGCAAGGATCGCCGCCCAAATTTTTTCCATCACCCTCGGGACCAACGTCATCGAAGTCGGAGCGAGCGCCTGGATGCTTTTAAGATCGACTTCCATCTCGGTCGCTTCCATCAGCGCCGTCGTCCTTCCCGTCGCCGCGCTTTTTTGGAAGCCGAATCTTCCTAGCAGATGGTTCATGCTCAATATCATAGCCACCATCTCGCCCGGTTTGCTCAGCGCGATCTCACCGCCCGAGGCGATGTTGGAGAGAATATTCCGCTGCGTCTTCATGACGCCTTTGGGCTCGCCGGTCGAGCCCGAGGTGTACATGATCGTCGCCAGATCGTCCTCATGGACGGCCTCCAGAATTTGCTCCAAAGCTCCTTGCGGTGCCGCTCTGCTGCGGAGCAGCAATTCGTCAAAAGTGTGAGTGTGAGGAAGGCGTTGCGCGGTTGGCTCGAAAACGACGATCTCGGCGAGCGCGGGAAGCTGGCCTTTCAGGTTCAATACTCTGCCGACGCCGAGCTCGTTCTCGACAAAGACGGCGCGCGTCCCGGAGTGACCGAGCAGCCTGAGGATCATCGCTTCGGAGAGACGCGGCGAGATCACGACGTTCGGAAAGCCCGCCGCGAGCGTCGCCAGATCCGCGCATAGCCACTCCAGACTGTTTTCGCCGATAATCGCCACTCTCTCACCCGGCTTGAGGCCGAGCGCGTGCAAGCCCAACACAATCTGTTCGACCTTCGCGCCGAAATCCTTCCAGGAGATCTCTGCGAAGCGGCCGCCGCGCTGCAGCTTGATAAAAGCCCGCTCTTCCAGTTGCGCGACCCGCTGGAAAAAAAGCGCGGCGAGATGGCGCGGTCTTTGGGTAAAAAAATCTGGATTCACTTTCATCGTTCTATCGGAGCAAACAGAGGAGGATCGTACTTCGAGCGCCCGGGCTTCTCGACCTGCTCGAGCCCGCGAATCTCACGCCGGTGCGCAAAGGCGTATAAGACCGCCTGCGCCGCGTCGTCCATGTGGCCCTGGAGATATCGCCGCGCGGGCACCGCCAGGCGCACCAGATCCACCCCACGCTGGCGCTGGCTTTGCGTCAGCGGCGGGCCTTTGGTCGCGCGAACGCCCGAGATCGTGTAAATAAAGGCGGCCAACGCTTCGGCCGGATGATGTTCCGGCGGCATTTCCGGGAGAAAACTCTTCGCGTCGATAAACACGCCGTGTCCTGCCGCCGGACGGAGAACCGGCACGGTCTCACCCAGTCTCTGCCAGAGATAATCGACTTGCGCGACGCGGCTTCGAACGTAGGTCGGCGAAGAAAAAATCTCTCCGAGCGACAGCGCCAGACTCGCGAGAGCGACGGCAGGCGGTTGCCCGCCGTCGAGGAACTGCTGGAAGGAGGCCTTCTGGTAGCTCTTTTGATCCCGCGTTCCGATAAAGCCGCCGATCGGCACGAGAAAATCCTTGAGCGCGCTCATGGTGAGTCCGTCCGCGAGCGAGCAGGTCTCATGCACGATCTCACGGATCGAGCGATCGTGATAGCCGGGCTCGCGTTGCTGGATGAAGTAACTGTTCTCCAAGATTCTGCATGCGTCGAGGAACAGCGGAATTTTATGCGCATCTGCCAAAGAACGAACTTGCCTCAAATTCGCGAGCGAGACCGGATGGCCGCCACACGAGTTCACACACAGCTCGACGTAAATGCAGGAGACCTTTTCCGCCCCTTGCTCTTTGACGACGTTCTCCAGCTTTCGAACGTCCAGATTGCCTTTGAACGGCTCGTCGGAAAAAAGATCGTAAGCCTTGTCGGCGATCACATCGACGACTTTGGCCCGGTTCGATTCGATATGATAGCGCGTGGACGGGAACAGCATGTTGCCCGGAACGACGGTGCCTTCTCTGACGTTGAGCTTCATCCAGATGCGCTCGGCGGCGCGGCCCTGCGTGCAGGGAAGGACGAACGGAAAGCCGAAAACCTCCCGAAAACGCGATGAAAGAGCGTCCATGCCTCCGTGGCCTTTCGGCGCCATTTCCGTCGCAGCCTCAGGGCTCCCGCCCGCGATCATCGCGGCAACCTGCGAGGCGCTGAGCGCGCTGACCGCGCTGTCGGTCTGCAAATCCACATAAACCAGCTCCTGGGGAATCAGCTCGGTGTTGTAGCAGGCTTGTTCCAGCGCCGCCTCTCTTTCCTGCCGGGACGTCTGTCTGAGAGTCCGCGCGACGGCGATGTCGTACGGGACCGAGAAGCCGATATCCTTAACTCCGTCTTTCATACCGTTTTCGTCTTTGCTTAAAGCTGCTGGATGATCGACCCGATCGTCAACCTCACCCGGCCTGTCCGACCCGCGGCGGGGATTGTTTTGCGCTACGACCTTCGAGGAGGGCCTCGGCCTTTTTTACCATCTCGCGCTCTGTAGGGTAATGCATTTGTCCAATCGCCTCGGCCATGGGAAACCAGGCGGCCTCCTCCACCTCGTGGTCGTGCCGGGAGACATCCCCCTTGAGCCGGCGAATCAGATAAAAATAGACGCGCTTGAAAATCCTGGTCGGCTCGGCTTCTTTAGGCTTGTTCGTGAACCAATAGGTGATATCGCCCAGCTTTTCAACTATTTTTCCTTCCAGGCCGGTTTCTTCGCGGACCTCGCGCAACGCCGTCTCTTGCAGTCCCTCGCCCTCTTCCACCTGTCCTTTGGGCAGGCTCCACCGGTCGCGCACGCGGATAAGGGCGATCTCGACCGTGCCTTTGTGTCTTCGGTATACGACGCCGCCGGATGAAATTTCTCTCACCGTGCGCATCGCGGTGCGAGGTTCAGCTTTCCGCAAGCTCTTCCTCCAGCCAACGAAGGTAACTCTCACTCCCCTCGATGATCGGCAGCGCGATGATCTCCGGCACTTGGTAACTGTGGAGCTGTTGTATCTTCTCTTTGAGCCGCTCGAAAAGATCGCGCCTGGTCTTAACGATCAAAAGCTCTTCTTCACTGGATTCGATCTTGCCTTTCCAGCGATAGATCGACTGCACCGACTTGACGCGGTTCACGCACGCGGCAAGACGCGCTTCGACCAGCGCGCGGGCCAAGCGATCTCCCTCGTCGGCCGAGCCCACGGTCACCAACACCACGATGAACTCGCTCATACGTAGCGTATTTAAACCGGCTTTCCGGGGTAGTCAATTGGGCAGATACGAATATTTAAATTTTTTTGACGGGCGGATCGGGCTTTTATTCGTCCCGCGCCAGGACGTCCAGGAGGTCTTTGATCGTCTGGGTCTTGCGCCGGTTGCTGCTGCGCAGGACCTTGAGGAGTTTTCTCACCCAAACTTCATCGCCGGCTTTTGTCTTCGGCGCCGCGCTTTCGCGGCCGTAGCGCATGCCCCGCTCATCCACCAATCCGGCGCCGCCTTTGCCCTGCTCCGCCCCCAACAGCAACGAATCCACACTCTTGCCGGTGAATTTCGCGATCCGCATCAGGATACGCGCCGTGGGGACATGGCCGCTCAGACATTTCGAAATCGTGCCTTGCGGGATCCTGGCCTTGCGTGCGAACTCGGTCGGGCTCATGCCCATCGACTGGATAGCCTCCGCAAGGCGACTTGAAAACTGTCCGGCCATTCGTTCACGAATATACTGTTGACAATAAATTCAAAATAGAATATGCAGAATAAAAGTTCCAAGTCGAGGCAATTTTTTTGCCCATGCTACCAATGCACTGGGTCAAAATCAAGATCCGCATGCTCGAACGCGGTATCTACAGCCAGAAGGCGTTGGCCAAAAGGTTGGGCGTCACTCCATCGACCGTCACCCGCCTTCTGAAAGGCCAGCGAAAATCCCGCCGCCTGCAGAGACAAATCGCCGAGATTCTCGAGTTGCCGCTCAGCGCGGACGATAGAGAAAGAAAATAACCGTCCTCCTACTCTCCTAGAACATAACTCCTCAAGTCCGGTCAAAAATGGTCCTTTACACCCGCCCGGGGTTTCTCGAAGCGCCGATGCGTCGGACAAGAAACATCAAGCGTACTTAAGGAATTCTCCTGGAACTCTCGTGCAGCGTAACACCGACCTATCGCATCGGCGCAGAGAGAGACTCACGGGCGGGCTATGGTAGCCGGGCCTTTGTGGCCGGACTGATTGAAAGCCCCCCTCATGTATGTTTTACTAGGCAGAATTTCCGGTATCCGGATATGGAAAAAATCGATTTCGCCAAGGGAAACGGCATTGTGCCGGTGATCGTCCAGGACTATCGCAGCCGGGAGGTCCTGATGATGGCCTACATGAACGAAGAAGCCTGGGCCAAAACTCGAAAAACCGGCAAGGCCCACTACTACAGCCGGTCGCGGCGCGGGCTGTGGTTAAAAGGCGAAGAGTCCGGCCACTATCAAGAGGTCAAAGATATTCTGATCGATTGCGACAACGACACATTGCTCCTGCGCGTCAAACAGACGGGCGGCGGCGCTTGCCACCTGGGGTATGGAAGCTGTTTCTTTCGCAAGAAATCGGATAGAAGTTGGAAGACAGCGGCGAAAAGAATCTTCGACCCGGAGCGAGTCTATAAGAGCAAGTCGAAGGCTTGAAAAGACCAGGATGAAAGAAGCAACCAAAGAATTGAGGCTCGGCCTTCCCAAGGGCAGCCTCGAGTCGATGACCATCGAGCTTTTCAAGAAGTCGGGCTGGAAAATTTCGACTACGAGCCGAAGTTATTTTCCCTCGGTGGACGACGCCACGCTGCGCTGCAGCCTGGTGCGGCCTCAGGAGATGTCGCGCTACGTCGAGAGCGGAACTCTGGACGCCGGAATCACCGGGAAGGACTGGACGATGGAGAACGACTCCGACGTCCGGGTCGTCGCGGAGATGATTTATTCCAAGACCAGCTTCAAGCCGACGTATTGGGTGCTGGCGGTGCCGCAGGACTCGCCGATCAAGAAGATCGAGGATCTAAAAGGCAAGCGGATCGCAACCGAGATGGTGAACTTCACCCGGCGTTATTTTTCCGAGCGAAAAATTCCCGTAGAAGTGGAGTTTTCCTGGGGCGTGACCGAAGCCAAGGCCGCCGAGGGACTGGTGGATGCGATCGTCGAGGTGACCGAGACCGGCACGACGATCCGGGCCCATGGGTTAAGGATAATAGAAGAGCTGCTGCAATCGAATCCGCAGTTGATCGCCAACAAGAACGCGCTGAAGGACCCCTGGAAAAAAGAGAAGATCGAGCAGATCCGGCTGCTGCTTCAGGGCGCATTGGCGGCGGAAAACAAAGTCGGAATCAAAATGAACGTCGCCGAGACGGATCTGGACAAAGTCGTCAAGCTCATTCCCAGCATCACCGCTCCCACCGTCTCGCCGCTTTACCCGACCGCCGCTCTCCATGGCGTGAAATGGTTTTCCATCGAGAGCGTCATCGCGGAAGACGTCGTCCGCGACTTGATTCCCAAGCTCATCCAGAACGGCGCGGTGGGAATTATCGAGTATCCGCTCAATAAAGTGATCTGAAAAGGCGAGAGGCGAGAGGCGGAAGGCGAGAGGCGAGAGAAAATCAAACGCCCTACCCGCCGTACAGCTCTTTCTGCTTTTGCTCGAGCCGCTCTTTTTCTTCAGACTCTAGGACGTAAACTCCGTTGACCGTTTTGATCTTTTCCTGGTCGTAAAAATACTGCGCGACCTCCAGGCCTTCGTCGAACTCGTACATCTTGATCGCATCCCAGGGGCAGATCTTTTTGTCGAGCCGGTCCTCCGACTCGGTGCCGATCAACTGGAGCTGGAACTTCTTCGGCACCTTGTCCTGATCGAGAGGCTTTTTCGCGCTGTCGTAAAACCGTCCGCCGTATTCGAAGAAGACCTCGCCGGTGTCTTTGTGCTGGTGGATTTTGGTGAGGTCGTCGCTGTAGCACATCTGGCAGCCGATGCACTTATCGTTGTCCACCCATACGCGGTAGGGCTTGAGGCCGCCCTGCGGCAGCTCTTCGTAAAGCAGGTTGATGCATCCATCGACCGGACAATGCACCTCGCACAACGGCGAGCCGGCGCAGCTCGAACAGTTCTCGTCCATTACGGCGAGGAGCGCCGTGCCCTTACGCTTTTTTGCCGTCGGCTCCGCCATGGAGTTCTCTCCTTGATCTCCGGTACCTTGAACTAAGATAAACCAGCCCCGCGGCCACAAGCAACAACCAATAATAGTGCACGAGCTTGACCTGTCCCCACTCCAGCCAGTACACGAAATTGGGCGCCCTGGAGAGAAGGCTTTTCAAAGTCTTCTCGGCGCCGGCGTAATCCCTGACCTCTCTCTGCGCCTGAGACAATCCGTAGAGCGCGCCCTCGTCGTTGGGGTTGGACTTGAGCGCTTGCTCGAAATCCGCGCGCGCCTCAGGCCACTTTTTTTCCTCGGCGTGAATCCAGCCGAGATTGCTCCACACCTCGCCATAGTCCGGGCGCAACGCCAGCGCCCGGTTAAAATTCGCCGCGGCTTTTTCGAAGTCGCCCTTTTTCTTCCACGCGACCCCCAGGTTGTTGTGCGCCTCCGGCCAATCCGGCTTCAGCTCCGCGACCCGAGAATAATCGGCGATGGCCGCGGGATAATCGCGCTTCACCTCCAGCTCGACCCAGCCGCGTAGCGTCCTCGCCTCGACGTGATTGGGTTCGAGAATCAGGGCTTTCTCGATGGCGCCCTCGGCGCGCTCGACGGCGCGCGATCTCAAAGCGGCAATCGCGACGAAAAGATAAATGTCGGGCTCCTGCGGATATTTTCCGGAGAGCTCCGCCAGCGCTTCCCCGGCCTCCCGGTTTTTTCCTTCGGCTAAATATTTCCTGCCAAGCTCCCATTGCGGGTCGCGCTCGAAAGGAGCGCCGGCGCCGTACGCGACGGGCACACCCAGCCACACGATCCCCAAGAGAGCCGCCGCCTGGGAAACCCGCATTTTACTTCCACATCTCTTCCGGGATTTCGTCCTTCCTGCCTTCGTCGGTGAGCTTGTCGTTGCGAAAGGCCTGCCTCAGGCCGACCCAGGTGAAGAAGAGGACCAGAAGAAGCATCCCGACAATCGGGATGTTGTCGGGCTTGGTAACGATCTCCAAAAAATTATGTAAGCCGCTGGCTTCCGGCATAACTTCAATCCGCCTTTGAGTGGTAAATATTAGAAAATGCCGCCTATGTCAATCTTTGAGATGGCCGAAGCGGTGTTCTTGACGCATGCTCGGCACATTGATATTAATGCGACTGATACGTCAGTAAAGGAGGCCACCGGATTATGGCTAAAGCAAAAATCCCGGCGGGAATCACGCCGGAGATGTTCGTAGAGGTTAGAACTCAACTGCTCAAAGTCCTGAAGGATTTAGAAGGCATGAAGGGCGCATGGGTCACGACCCGCCTCAATGAGACGGGAAGAAAAGATCCAAGCCCGGTCTTTGTCGGCTGGGTGGAACATAAGGACCTCGTCGCCAAGAGAGTCCAGAGGAACGAGCCGGACCCGGGCCTATTTCGTTTCGGCGACGACCATTACTCCAAGATCTACGAGGAGTGCCTGGAAAACCCCGGCTCGGTCAGGAGACGCGACTGGAACGTCGACAAGCCCGAGCTTACCGGCAAGACGCTCGATATCAAAGCCGGCGTGATGCACCGCCGTTCGATCGCGGTAAAAATCAACGGGGGCTACGTCGGGACGCTCAACGCGGGTTTTTTCGCCGACCCGGGCGATAAGGCGGACGGCGCGATGACTCGTTGGGCGCAAAATTCCGGTTCGGAGCTCGTCAAATATCTCGACAATCACTTCCAGTTTTGAGGCCCGGTCTCGGAATGATTGCATGAATGAAACGTAAAGGAGCCGATAAAAAGGCTTTCCCTCACGACTCGTTCAGAAAGCAGCAGCTGCTGACTCGAACGAGGGACCTAGCCTCCCTCCTTGCGGTCGCCGAGACCGCCACCCAGTCGCTCGATATCGAAAAAGTATTGAACGATACGTTGGACAAGTCCCTCGATATCCTTGGTTTCGACGTGGGATTTATTCGGGTTTTGGACCCCGGATCGAAGACGATGGTGGTGCGCGCCGTTCGTGGACTTCGGTCGCCGGAGTTTTTGGCCTATGCAACTCCGATAGCTTCCGATCGGCGCAACGTCTCCCGGATCGTTTTCGAGACGAAAGAGCCGTACGTGTCACCGGACATTCGAAAGAACCCTCTTTACAAAAATCGCGTGATGGAGGGAGAAGGCGTGATCTCCACCGCCGCCGCGCCGGTGATCTCCAAAAGCCGCGTGTTGGGCGTGATCGTCGTCGCCAGCCGAAAATTCCATCGGTTCGCCAAAAGAGAAATTCATCTCCTGATGGCCTTGGGCTCGCAGTTGGGCGGCGCGCTGGAAAACGCCCAGCTCTACGGAGAGGTCCACGCAGGCAAGGCCTACATCGAAAACCTCGTCGAAAATGCGGGCGACGCAATCATTTCAACAGATGCCTCGGATCGAATCCTGTCTTGGAACCGCGCCGCTGAAGTGATTTTCGGTTACAAGAAAGAGGAGGTTATCGGACAGAGTCTGGCCGTCCTGCTGCCGCCGCACCGCGCGAAAGAATTGGAAGAGATCAGGGCCAAGGTCGAACTCGCGGGAGTGATCCGCAATCTCGAGGTCCGCCGGCAGAGAAAGGACGGCGTCACGATCGACGTAGCCCTGGCGGTTTCGCCGATCGGCGACAAGACGGGAGCGGTCAGCGGCTTTCTCCATCTGGCGAAGGACATCACCGAGAAAAAGCGCTACGAACACCGGCTGAAAGAGCTCGACCGGCTCAAGTCCGACTTTGTTTCCAACGTCTCGCACGAGTTGAGGACCCCGCTTACGGCGATCAAGGGATCGGTCGACAACATGCTCGACGGCATTACCGGGACGATGAACGAAAAACAGACCCGTTATCTCACGCGCGTCAAGTCGAACGCCGATCGTCTCACGCGGCTCATCAACGATCTGCTGGACCTTTCACGGATCGAGGCGGGCAAGATCGATCTCAAGCCGGCGAACCTCGCGCTGGTCAGTCTCGCCCAGGAGATCGCGGACAACATACGGCCCGTGGCCGTCGAGAAGCTCATCAGTCTCGAAGTCGCCGCAGCCGACGGCGGCACAACCGCTTGGGCGGATCGCGACAAGATCATTCAGGTTCTGATGAACCTGATCGGCAACGCGGTCAAGTTTACCCCCGAGCGCGGCAAAGTAACCGTCGCCGTCCACAAAAACGGCGCCCGCTGGGTGGAGATTTCGGTGGCCGACACGGGCCCCGGCATTCTCCCGGAAGAAGCAAGCAGGATCTTCGATCGATTCTATCAGATCGCCCAGGCGGGAAAGCAAAAAGCCAAAGGGACGGGACTCGGCCTGGCGATTTGCAAGGCCCTGGTCGAGATGCACGGCGGAAAAATATGGATGGAGAGCGAAGTGGGCAAAGGGAGCACTTTCTCTTTTACCTTGCCTGCGGAGCGGCCATTTAATATTCCGGCGCCGGAGAAGTAAGGAGGCGGGTCGTGGGACTCAAGGTTCTTCTCGTGGACGATGAAGAAGACATTATCGAAGTGATTCAGGACCGGCTGGAGGCCTACGGGTTCACCGTGGTCACCGCGGGAAACGGCCTGGAGGCGCTGAAGAAGCTTTCGATGGAAAAGTTCGACGGCGTTTTTCTCGACGTCAAGATGCCCGAGATGGGCGGCATCGAGACCCTGGAGCACATTCGCAAAACCGACCGGACGACTCCCGTCATCATCATCACTTCTTCCTCGACGCGGGAAGCGGCGATCGAAGCGATCGCCAAAGGCGCCAACGAATACGTGCTCAAGCCCTTCGAGTGGGAAGAGCTCAAGACCAAGATCGAGAAAGTGTACAACATCCGCCTTTAGGTCGCGCGCATGAAAAAGTTCGATCAGACCATCCTTGTCGTCGACGACGACCCGGACATTCAAGAGGTCCTCAAGGATCGGCTGGAGTCGCTGGGTTACCGCGTGCTGGTGGCGTCGGGCGGCAAAGAAGGCCTCGACTTTCTGGAAAAACAAAGCCCGCAGATCGTTCTGCTGGACATCGAGATGCCCGGCATGAGCGGGCTCGATGTGCTCAAAGAAATTCGCCTGAGAGAGATCGACGTCACCGTCGTCATGATCACCGCCTACGGCACGATCGAGCGCGCCGTTCAAGCCATGAAAGAAGGCGCCTACGATTTTATTCCCAAGCCCTTCGAGCCGGAACACATCGCGCTGACGGTGCGCAAGGCTTTGGAGCGGGAGAGCCTCAAGCGGGAAGTCGAGATTCTCTCGGAGGAAATCGGCGAGCGCTATCGCCTGGTCGTGGGCGGCAGCGCCAAAATGAACCAGGCCATAGAAACCGCCAGGAAAGCAGCCGGCAGCAAAACCACCGTTCTGCTCTTGGGCGAGAGCGGCACCGGCAAAGAAATTTTCGCCCGCGCGATCCATAACTGGGGAGAGCAGAAAGGCAAACCGTTCGTCGCGATCAACTGCGTCGGCCTCTCCAAGGATTTGCTTGAGAGCGAACTGTTCGGCCATGAAAAGGGCGCGTTCACCGGCGCGCACGAGCTAAAGAAAGGCAAAATGGAACTGGCGCACGGCGGCACGGTCTTCCTCGACGAAGTTGGAGATATTTCGGCGGAGCTGCAGACCAAGTTCTTGAGATTTCTCCAGGAGCGGGAATTCGAGCGGGTCGGCGGCACCAAACCGATCCACGTCGACGTACGAATCGTCGCGGCGACCAACCGCGACCTGGACGCGGCGGTCGGGGAAGGCCGCTTCCGCGAGGATCTCTATTATCGTCTAAACGTGATTCCGATCACTCTCCCTCCCTTAAGAGAGAGAAAAGACGACATTCCCGAGCTGGCGCGCTTTTTCATGCAGCGATTTTCCCTGGAAACGAAAAAGAGCTTTAACGAGATCACCCGCGAGGCCGAGGACAAGCTGCTCGCTCACGACTGGCCGGGCAACGTGCGCGAGCTTGCCAACGTGATCGAGCGCGCGGTGGTTCTCGGCCAGGGGCCACAGCTCACCGTGCAGGACCTGCCGCCGCGCATCCTGTCCGGCGCGCCGCGCGGACGCTCTACCTCGCTGTCATATCGCGACGACGTCACGGTCTACAGACGGCAGTTAATTTTGCGCGCGCTCCTGTTGACCAAGGGAAATCGCGCCGCCGCGGCCAAGGCTTTGGGCCTCGAACCTAACTATCTTTCCCGGCTGATCAAGACGCTGCGCATCTCCCTATGATTTTTTCCCTTCGTTCTATCTAAAAAGATATCATCTCACCTTCGCCCGATAGCTGACCACGTTTCACTGCCGCAACATTTCCCGAAAAATCAGCGCCTTAGTCCGCCTCCGCTTCATCTCGTCGGGCTGGCATATCGCTTGCTCTATCGATGAACAGGACTTTTGGCATAGGGGAAAATCATGGAACAAATTCTAGTTGCGATGAAGAAGCGGGACCGAATGCAAGAGATCATTCCAATCCTTCAGAAGATCGCCAAGCCGGGAATGAAAGTGACGTTCAAGTTGGGCGTAGACGTAAGCTGGGTGATCAAGGGGTGCTGGAGAAGGGCGGCTCGGGAGTACGCCATCAACGAAGATCTCCAATTCATCCTGATGTCGGTGGGAAGGGGCGAGGCGATTATGGGATTCGTCCATGCAGGAACTCTCCTGCTCCGACGGATCAAAAAATCAAGTTTTTCTTCTTTCCTTCTGTGCCGTCCTCGGGCGCGCGCTCATTATAGGGAATCAACGGCGCCTATCACTTGATGAGAGATCAAAGCAATGAACGTTACAGCCCAAGCCGGCGACCGGTATCTTATCCCAAAAGCGGAGGAACATTTCATGGAAGCTCTAGATATAGGAACGGATATCTTTCCGATGAAACCCTACCCGTCCCTAAAAGACTTGGCTCATACTGTAGGACAAATGATCAGGCGGCAGCTGGATGACATCAGCGGGGTAAGCCGGCTGAAGCGTTATCTATCCCCACAAATAGCCGAGGCCATTCTCAAAGGCGAGCAGAACGACTTTTTCGATAGTCATCGGCGCGAGATTACCGTCGTATTCTTGGACCTGCGCGGGTTTACGGCGTTCTCCGACAACGCCGAGCCCGAAGAGGTTCTCCAGCTCCTCAGAGTCTACCACGGGGAAATGGGCAGACTCATATTCAAGTTCAATGGCACCATCGAGCGTTTTGCCGGAGACGGAATCATGGCCTACTTCAACGATCCGATACCCTGCGCCGACCACAGGCTAAGGGCGGTGCGCATGGCTCTCGAAATGCAGGATAGAATGAAATGGCTCCGGCCGGATTGGCTGAAAAAAGACTGGAACCTGGATCTAGGGGTAGGGCTGGTCACGGGTTATGCCGCTCTTGGAAGCATCGGATTCGAAGGAAGAATGGACTACGGCGCCGTCGGCAATGTAACGAATCTCGCCTCCCGCCTCTGCGAGCAAGCCAAGGGCGGTCAAATCCTTACCAATCAGAAGACACTCAGCGAGATTGAAAGTCTGGTGGATGCTGAGCCTATCGGCGAACTAAACCTGAAGGGGCTCGCTCGTGCCGTCAGCGCGTTCAACGTTACGAGACTCAGGCGCAGACAGAGTAACGCCTAGCCGGGCTTCCCCGCGAAAAAAACCAGGAGGAAATCATGACAACCTCGAAGCGATATGGGTTCCACATAATCCTTTCCTTGATAACTCTTATCGGCATCGGTGCGCCGGCATATGCCGGCGGCGAGACCGGCGTCCCGTGGACGTGCGGCAGTTATATTCGCTCGACCGATAAGGCCAGAGCGGCCTTCGCCACCGGTTACTTGGAGGGGGTCCAAGCCGCCTTAGACAAAGAAATGCGCGACATGCTTGTCCCGCCGGAAGATCGAGATCATCCGATCTGGTGGGTTTTGCCCGAAGGCGAGGTTTCTGCCGACAATCTCGAGAGCTCGCTCACGGCAGTTTGCAAATATAGCGCCGGCGAGGAGAAAAAATTGGCCGATGTTTTGAGCGGCATCGCCGTCAGGACGGACGGTTCTCCGCGCATCGGGGTGCCGCTTGACGACGGTCCTTCAGAAGCGTGGAGATCGGTTCTTGGAACCAGCCGGCTTCGGTGCGCGAATTACCTTTCGACTTCCGAACCCGAACAAGCCAATCTGATCTACGGCTATTTTCTGGGCACAAGCGCGATAAAATCCGTTCTGAAAACGCCGCCGGAGCTGTCGCTCATAGTGTGGCCGAACACCGACTATCGCGCAGTTAAAACAAGAATCAACGTCGCTTGCCGGGAGCAGCGGTATGCAAATGCGACGATTCGCGACGTGCTTTGGCTCATGACCGCGGAAATGGGAATGGAAAAAAGACTCGCCGGAACGAAATAAAAAATCCCCTCGCCATATTCTGTCGCCTGTCGCCTCGCGCCTGCTTCAATCCATTTCTTGCCTTTTGCCCAAAAAGCCGATAGGAAAACGTAAACTTGATCGGAGGCGAGGAATATTAATTTCACTGGCAAAATCGCTTTGGTTACCGGAGGAGGGACCGGCATCGGCAAAGCCATCGGCGACGCGCTGGCTAAAAACGGCGCCCGCGTCGCCGTTGCTTCGCGCAATCCGGCGCATCTGAAAGGCGCCGCGGCGACGAGCGGGTCCGTGCTGCCGATCGAGATGGACATCAAAAATAAAGAGCAGGTGCAAAAAGGAATTGCTAAGATCGTGGAAAAATGGGGGACGATCGACATCCTCGTCAACAACGCCGGCATATCAGGACTTACGCGCATGGACGACGCGGACGACAGCCGCTGGCGCGACATCGTGGAGACGAACCTCACCGGAACCTATCTCGTGACCAAGGAAGTTCTGCGGTCGATGAAAAATAACGCCAACGGCCGGATCGTCAACGTTTCGTCGGTGCTGGGCAAGTTCGGCGTTGCCGGCTACAGCGCCTATTGCGCGACCAAGCACGGCCTGATCGGTTTTACCCGCGCGCTGGCGTTGGAAGTGGTCGGCCGCGGCATCACTGTCAACGCGATCTGCCCCGGCTGGGTGGAGACGGAAATGGCGCGCCAGGGCATCGAAGAGAGCGCCGCGTTGGAGCGCATCACGCCGGAGGAGTTCAAGAAGCGGGCGGTCGAAGCGGTGCCGATCAAAAGATTTCTCGACGCGGACGAAGTGGCCGAGCTGACGCTCTACCTGGCTTCCGACAACGCGGCCGGAGTCACCGGGCAGGCGATCAACATCTGCGGCGGCCAGACCATGGTTTAGACTTTCAGACTCTTGATCTCTTCCAGGACCAAGGCCATTCATCCCTTGCTTTTCAAACCATTCTCGCAGAAATTTATCGGAGCCGTCAGGTGAAAAACGAGACGGTCGAAGTCCGCAGCCCGGCGACCGGCGAGAAGATCGCCGCGCTGCCCGTGGTATCCGCCAGCGACGTCGCTCAGGCCGTAACCAAGGCGCGCGCGGCGCAGGCGCTTTGGGGAAACAAAACTTTTCGCGAGCGGGCGGAAGTCCTCTACCGTTATCGCGACCTGTTGATCGACCATCAGGAGAAGATGGCCGATCTCGTGACGACGGAAACCGGCAAGCCCAGGGCAGAAGTTTTCGGCAACGAGCTTTTTTATCTCTACGACGGCATCGGCTTCTGGGCGAAAAACGCCGGCAAATATCTCGCACCTGAGAAAATCCGGCCGCATCTTTTGAAGAGCAAAAAAGTCGTCTCGACCTATAGCCCGCTCGGCGTGGTCGGGATTATCAGCCCGTGGAATTTTCCTCTGGTGCTCACCATCGGCGAGGCGATCCCCGCGCTCATGGCGGGAAACGCCGTGATCATCAAGCCTTCGGAGTTGACGCCGATGTCGGCTCTTTTCGGCGCCGAGCTGGCCGGGAAAGCCGGCTTTCCGGAAAACCTGCTTCAAGTCGTCATCGGCTACGGCGAGACCGGCGAGGCGCTGATCGATCACGCGGACATGATCTCCTTTACCGGCAGCGTCGAGACCGGGAAGAGCGTGATGCGCCGGGCGGCGGAGAGGTTGATTCCCGTGGCTCTGGAGTTGGGCGGCAAAGATCCGATGATCGTGCTCAAAGACGCCGACCTCGAACGGGCGGCCAACGCCTGCGTCTGGGGCGCGCTGATGAACTCGGGACAGGTCTGCACGTCCATCGAACGGATTTACGTGGAAGAGCCCGTCTATGATGCGTTCGTCGCGCATATCGTCGAGCGTGTCCGCGCTCTGCGCCAGGGCGAAAGCGCGGACGAAGTCGAGCTGGGAAGCATGACTTCCGAGGAGCAGCTCCGGAAAGTGGAAGCTCAAGTCGAAGACGCGGTCAACAAAGGCGCCAAGATTCTATGCGGCGGCCGGAGAAATCCCAATTTCACAGGGCTGTACTACGAGCCCACGGTGATGGTGGACGTCGATCACCGGATGGATATCATGAAGGAAGAGACTTTCGGCCCGGTCATTCCGATCATGCGTGTACAAGACCCGGACGAAGCGGTGCGCCTCGCCAACGACTCGCGCTACGGCCTCGACGGCAGCGTGTTTACCCGCGATAGGAAACGCGGGCGGCTGGTCGCGGAAAAAATTCAGGCGGGATCGGTATGCATCAACGACAGCCTGGTGAATTTCATCATCCCCGACGCGCCCATGGGAGGAATCAAGGAGAGCGGCATCGGCAGACGCCACGGCGCCGAAGGGATTCGCAAATTCTGCCGGCAAAAGACGATCGTCACCGACCGTCTGGGCCTGAAAAACGAGTTCAGTTGGTTTCCCTTGACGAAACGAAAAACCGACATGATCCGCCGGGCGTTCCGTCTCTTTTACCGCTCGGGCTGGAAAAACAAGCTCGCGCGTATAAAACGCTTATGAGAACGCAACCACTATTGACTTGCGCCATAATTGAGGCAATATCTCAGGGCTGGCCCGCGAAAATCCCCCGCCGCGGAGGCCGGCCGCCGAAAAATTCCGGTCGGCAATGCAAAAAGGAGTAAGGAGTATGAGCAAAGATCTACAGGGTTTCATCGCCCAAGAAGAACAGAAGAGACCCGGGTCGGTCATTCGCGTGAAAGACCGGATCGATCCGAACCGCCACGAAACGATCGCCTACTTGAAGCACCTCGATCTTCGCGGGGAGCAAAAGATGGTTCTGTTCGAAAATATCGTCAACCTGAATGGCGAGCCTTCGCCCTTTTCTCTTTTCTACAATCCTTTCATCACGCGCCAGTTCTGCGCCGACTCGCTGGACATGGGCGACCTCAAATCGAATATGGATTTGAGCTTAGAAGTTGCCAGGCGCGAGCTGAAAAAAGGTGAAGCGGAAACCATCTCTCCCACCAAGGCGCCGTGCAAAGAAGTGGTCAAGAAAGGCGCCGATGTGGATTTGAGAACACTGCCGATTCCCATGCATCAGAAAGACGACGCCGGCGCTTACCTCACCATGGTCTGCATCATGAAAAGCGTCAACGGCGGATTTTACGACATTACCTTCACTAAAAATATGTACTACGCGCCGCGGCGCATGAGTTTTTCCGCGCACGCCCACCACCATCTCGAAGCGATGACCACGGAATATGAAAAGCAGAACCGCCGCGCACCGGTCATCGTCGTGCTGGGCCATCATCCCGCCTTTTTTCTCTCCAGCTGCTGCATGACGCCGTTCGGTAACAACGACTATATGACCGCAAGCGGTTTTCTCGGCGAGCCGCTTCGGCTCACGCCTTCGGAAACGTGGGGCGAAGATTTTCTGGTTCCCGCCGACGCCGAAGTCGTCATCGAAGGAGAAGTCCCGCCGGGCGTGCGTGAATCGCAAAACCCCTTCGGCGAGATCCTCGGTTATTATCAGCCTGAAATGAAAGTGCCGGTCATCGAAGTCACTGCGATCACGCACCGGAAAAAGGGGATCGTCGAAGACTTCTGGCCCGGCCACATGGATCACTGGAATCTGGGCGGGATTCCTAAAGAGGGAAGCGTCTACAACGTGATCAAGAAGAACGTACCGGGCATCAAGGCGATCCACCTGCCTGCCTCGGGCTGCAGCCGGCTCATCTGCTACATCTCGATCAAAAAAGAATTCATCAACGATCCGAACAAGGCGGCCATGCAAGCCTTCGTCGAAATGCCGAATCTCAAACTCTGCGTGGTGGTCGACGACGACATCGACGTTTTCAACGAGCGAGACGTAATGTGGGCGGTCAGCACACGGACGCACTGGGACAAAGACATCGAGATCATCCGCAAGGTCCAGAGCTTTCGCGGCTGGCTCGGCGACACGGTGGCCATGATCGACGCGACCTGGCCGTTGAAGGGCGAGTTCCCCAAGCGGAACGAAATCTCCCCAGAGGCGATGGAGCGGGTCAGCCGATTCTTTAAATAGGGAGGAAAGATGGAAAAGGTGGTGCCGGTTTTAACCCTGGCAAAGTGGGTGCCGATCTTTTGGATTATCGGGCTCTGCGTCGGCTTTTTCGCAGTGCTTATGCTGCTCGACTTCATCAAGACCAGGAAGAGAAAGGGATAGCGATCGGCCACTCGCTCCTGACCTGGTGAACATGGCACGGAGCGAGCAATCGCTCTCGAGCGAGCAAGATGAGTAAAGGTTTGATCCCCGGATTAAAGCTTTTCAAAAGCGGCAAGGTAAGGGAGATGTACGATCTGGGCGACAACCTTCTGATGGTCGCATCGGACCGGATTTCCTGCTTCGACGTGGTGCTTCCGACCGAGATTCCCGACAAGGGAAAAATCCTCACGTCTCTCTCCGCGTACTGGTTCCACGCGATGGAAGACATAGTTCCCCATCATCTACTCAGCACGGACGTTGCCAATTTTTCCACGGTCTGCCAACCCCACAGGCAGCGGTTGGATGGCCGGAGCATGCTGGTGAAAAAATCCGATCCCGCGCCCGTGGAGTGCATCGTGCGCGGCTACCTCGTCGGTTCCGGATGGAAGGAGTACCAAAAGACCGGGAAGGTTTGCGGCATCCCGCTGCCTCAGGGATTGGTCGAGGCTTCCCGCCTCGAGGAACCCATCTTCACGCCGTCGACCAAAGCGCCCGTGGGCGAGCACGATATCAACATCACATTTTCGAAGATGGTGGATATGGTCGGAAGGGAGCGGGCCGAGAGGATGCGCGATGCGACGATCGCGATTTATCTCCGGGCGCGAGCGATGGCGGAGGAAAAAGGCATCATCATCGCCGACACGAAATTCGAGTTCGGCGTGCGCGACGGCAAAATCATCATCATCGACGAGTTGCTGACGCCGGATTCTTCACGGTTCTGGCCGAAGGAAGGCTATCGTCCCGGCATCTCGCCGGAGAGTTTCGACAAGCAGTACGTGCGCGATTATCTGATCGAGAGCAACTGGGACCCGAACAACCCGCCCAACCTGCCGCCGGAAGTTATCCGCAAGACGCAGGAGAAATACGCCGAGGCGTTGCGCCGGCTGACTGCGGCCGCATAGCACGCGCCGTCGCTGATATTCAGAAGTCCACCATTTAACGGCGCCTTCTAGAGCTGCCGCGAGAGCCCTTAGTCGTCTTTTTCGCCCGCCGCAGTGAGCGAACGTCGGCACGGTCCTGCAGTCTTCCTGACACTTCTTTGGCGTGTATCAAATCGTCGAGGCCGAGGTAATCAGCCTTAACGGACCCGAAGCGGGCTTCGATGCGACGCTCCCAGAGGGCCTGAAAGTCCGGACATTCGGGCAGGTGCGAGAGCACATCGATACGAACAGGAGCGACTCCGAGTTGGATGATCCACTGCGGGTCTGTGACATCTTCGACGGTGTAACCCAAATCAGCCCCGCCAAAAAAGTCCCGGAGGGCGTCCAACATTTTCCGTGCGTTGGACGGCGTGGGATCGACCAGAATATCAAGGTCTTTGGTGGCGCGAGGGCGCGCGTGAAATGCTACGGCGTGGGCGCCTACGATAAGGTAGCGCACCCCATGGGCATTTAACGCGTCGATGAACTCTTCGTAGTCTCGGGACGCCATTGCCTCCTCGCGTGTTCAGACAATCCTCAAGGGCAGAACCTACAACCTCGACGCGCTCCTCGGGAGTCAGTCCTTCGTACCAAAACCGGAAGTCTTCCTCCTCGGCTTCCTTCCAGCCCACTTTCGTAATAGTCCAGATCTTGCCCTGGCGATTCACCGCTTGTCTACGTTTAACCATCGTCGTTCTTGCTAAGAATACATCATTTGAAAAAATAGAGCTAACGCGGCGCATGGTCGCCCATTCGTAACTGATTCAAAACCTTCCGCACAAACCGCGTTGCCTTTTTGGGATCGTACCGATGCGGGATATGGACGAAACCGAACTGAGGAATTCCGCCGGTATGGCGCCTTAGGTAATCGAGGATGACATACATCGAAAAGTTGCAGACGTAGTCGCCGGCGTCGGAGGAGAGTTTAGCTTGTCTACCGAGCGCCGACTTCTCCGGCCTTAAATGAGTCTGAAGCCACTTGGGACCGCCACGCACGATCGGGCGCAGTTTCTGTTTCTTGTCATCTCGCCGCTTGTTGACCGCCCGCCGCTCGATCCTCAACAACCGCCCTCTCGAACTCTGGCCTAAGCCCAGGACAAAATCGGGCCGGTGTTTTTTCACCGCGTCCGTGAATTGCTTTTTATCGAAGCGAACCGGAAAGACGATCTTCTTGAGATTACGCGAGGAAGGAAGCTTTCTGACGATCTGCTGCGTGATGTTGTTTTTAAACCGCCCGTAGGGACCGAAGCCGTAAACCAGCACACGCATCAACGTTGAGGTGCCGTAACGTCCTCGCCTTTTTCAAAGGTCAAGGCTTTTACTTGGCCGCTACGCGCTCGATAGGTAATCTGAGAGCCGGAAAGCGGCGCGAACTCTAGAAAATCCACCGGCGCTTTTTCAATCTGGATCGTTTTCTTCAGTAAGCCGTTCGGAAGAAACTCCTCTATACGGTAGAGCCAAATCTCTCTGCCGACAAGGGCCGCCAAGTAGGTCCGATTCGATTCAGGACTCAATCTGCCCGCAATAATTTGCGCGACGCGGGAAAACTCGAAGGCTTCGCAATTGGGTTGTCCTTTGGGGACGTCAACGTGCGTCATATCAATGTACGCACCATTTCCACTCCGGCTGTCCGCGTGGAAAAAGGTTTTGTAGTCGACAAATCCCCCGAATTTTTGGGCTCCAGCCTCTGCCGCTTTCTTGCGCGCCGCTTCTTCCCCTGGCTTAAAGTCAACTGTGAAGTCAACACCCATTCCTATCGTGTGGCTGTCCAGGTATGTTCCGGTCACAGGCACCAGAGGTCCCGGAGCGAGCCCTTCTTTAACTCGGGTTACCTGAAGATCTTTGTCCACTCGATAAATGACGATCGGGGCTGACTGTCGGTAGTGAGGCGTGAAATGGACGATAACTTCCGGGCGACCGTCGCCGTCAAGGTCAGCCATGATGGCGTTTTCGATTTTGGTCCGGTATGGCTTGTCGCCAAAAAGCTCCGGGTAGTCCTTTTCTAAAGCGAAGCGTCGGACAGCCTCAACTTCCTTCGGCAACTGGTCTTGCTGGCCAAATGCAACTGTCGCTGCTAGCAAAGCCCCTATGACAACGGGGTTACGTCGAACACGGTGTGTCATGGGTGTACTCGACCAACTGACCAACCTGGTCACTTACAGAGTCGATAGCAATTCAAAGAGTTCTTCCCTAGGAGCCTGTCCGAGTAATGTCTTTCGTCAAAACTCGACCTCGTAGAATGCCCCAGGATCAACGAACGGCGGTTCGGGAATGGTTTTCCTACCCCCTAAACCGGCGATTTTTGGATTACTCGGACACACTCCTAGCCTCGGAGAATAAAAGCCAAGGAGAGCATCGATAACCGCGCCAATCACCGCTCCAAGAAAGATATAACGCACCCAGCAGTCGAACCAACAGAAAAGCGGAGATCAAGGCGATAAGGCGTCAACGACGGCCTTGGGATTGGAAGCCGCCACTCGAAGCAACGCCTGAGCGGGACCCTCGGGTCGGCGTCGTCCCTGTTCCCAATTCTGCAATGTCGAGAGACTGACTCCGATCATCAACGCAAACTCCGACTGTGATAAGTTAAGTTTCTGTCGAATTGCCTTAACGTCCATCGGTTTAAGATCAAAAACGCGGGACGCCTTCATCTCTCCCCGTCTAATTTTTCCCGCCTGTTTGATGCTGGAAACCAGTTTTTCAAAATCTTTTTTGTTCATTTTAAGTTCTCCCTCACAAATTTGCGTAATTCTCTCAATTGTCCCTGTGTCAAGTCCTCCTGTCGGGTCTTTGGATAAATCCACAGCATGTAGATGACTTCTTCGGATCTCTGCCAGTAGTAGATCACACGCACTCCGCCGCGCTTTCCTTTGCCTGGCAAACTCCAACGAATCTTGCGAAGCCCTGCACCGCCTGGGATGACTGCGCCAGCTTCCGGCCTGAACATCAACGCAAGCTGCAGTGAGCTGTAAACATCATCCGGTAGTAGCGTTTGAAGCTCGCGGGTAAAGACCCGAGTCTCGACAAACCGCATAAAGGACTATACGCCATTGGCGCATGGCTCGCAAGATCGAGCAGAAGTGCGCGAGCTGCGCGCCGTGAAACTACCGCTCGACCTTAACACCCGCTTGCTGAAGGACGGAACGCATCAGCGCGATCTGTTCATCAAAGAACGGCGCCATGTCGCGGCCTTTGAGGAAGACGTCCTCGACCTGGTTTTCCTCCACGTACTTCTTCCAGCTTGGAGTCGCAACCAACCGGCCAAAAAAATCTTCCCAGTATTCCACGACCGCCTTGGAGACACCCGGGGGAGCGAGGAACCCGCGCGCGTTGGCGATAATCGGCATGTTGATGCCCTGTTCCTTGATCGTCGGAACATCGGGCAAGACAGTCAGTCGCTTTTCGGTGAGGGCGGCGATCGGACGCAGTCTGCCGGCCGCGATGTATTCGTTCACGTCTTGCGGCTGCGGGATAATGATGTCCACCTTCCCCGCCAAAATATTGGCGATTCTATCTTTGACTGCGGGCGTGGAGATAAAAGTCCATTTCGCGCCGGTAGCGCTCTGGATCAACAGACCGCTCAGGCTCTCAATGGCAGTGACCGAGCCGCCGGCTTGTTTCAAGCTCCCTGGGTTTTTCTTCGCCGCCGCGACAAAATCGTTCATGCTTTTATAGGGAGAGCTGGCATTGACTACAGCGATCGTTGGCTCCAAGACCAGACGGACAAGGGGGGTTAAATCCTTGACCGTATATTTGGCGTCTTTACTCGTCAGCGGAGTGACCACCCAAGTGTTGGTGAAAATCGCGATGGTATGGCCGTCACCCCGCTTCTCCGCCAGATAGGCCATGGCTTCTAATCCGGCGCCAACCGTTTTGTTAACGACCTGCATGGGTTGGGGCAGGAGCTTTTCCCTCTCTATCATCTCGACGACCGCTCGGGCAAAGACATCGGAGCCGCCGCCGAGGGCGCTATGGACCACGACCTCGATCGGCCGGCTCGGCTTATAACCCTGGCCCCACGCGGGACCGAAGAGCAGACTCCCTGTTAGAACGCCGATCACTACCGAGAGGAAACTTTTTCGTTGCATCGCAACACCCCCATTGATCTTGGGCCAAGACCGTCCAGTAATTCGAATATTTTTAGAGATGAGGTAAAAACGATTGCGCCCCCGCGGCCGTAGCGCTTGGCGGGTCTGGAGTGATGCGAGTATCGCGCCGCAGCTTACTTTTACTCTTTGCCTGCCGCTTTGAACTCGACGCCGGAGCTTTCGCCAGAGGCCGCCTCGACGTAAATCTGCGAGCCGGATTTTTTGAACTCCTCGGCCTTTTCTTTCATCCCCGCTTCCAGCGCCGCTTCTTCCTCCAGCCCTTTCTGCGCGGCGTAGTCGCGCACGTCCTGCGTGATCTTCATCGAGCAGAAATGCGGGCCGCACATGGAGCAGAAGTGCGCCAGCTTGGCGCCTTGCGCTGGCAGCGTCTCGTCGTGAAAAGCGCGGGCGGTATCGGGATCGAGGCTCAAATTGAACTGATCTTCCCAGCGGAACTCGAAGCGCGCGCGACTGAGCGTGTCGTCGCGCATCTGCGCTCCCGGATGACCTTTTGCAAGATCCGAGGCATGCGCCGCGATTTTGTAGGCGATGACGCCGTCTTTGACGTCCTTTTTGTCCGGCAATCCTAAATGCTCCTTTGGCGTCACGTAGCAAAGCATCGCTGTGCCGAACCAGCCGATCATCGCCGCGCCGATGGCGCTGGTGATGTGATCGTAGCCGGGCGCGATATCGGTCGTCAGCGGCCCGAGAGTGTAGAACGGCGCCTCGTGGCAAACTTCGAGCTGCCTGGTCATGTTTTCCTGGATCAGGTGCATGGGCACGTGGCCCGGCCCCTCGATCATCACCTGCACGTCGTGCTTCCACGCGATCTTTGTCAGCTCGCCCAAGGTCGCCAGCTCGCCGAACTGCGCCTCGTCGTTCGCGTCAGCGATCGAGCCGGGCCGCAGGCCGTCTCCGAGCGAGAACGAAACGTCGTAGGCTTTCATGATCTCGCAAATCTCTTCGAAACGAGTGTAGAGGAAATTTTCCCGGTGATGCGCGAGACACCACTTGGCGAGGATCGAGCCGCCGCGCGAGACGATGCCCGTGACCCGTTTGGCAGTGAGCGGAATATAACGCAGCAGCACGCCCGCATGAATGGTGAAATAGTCCACGCCCTGCTCCGCCTGCTCGATCAACGTGTCGCGGTAAATTTCCCAGGTAAGCTCCTCCGCCTTGCCGTCGACCTTTTCCAGCGCCTGATAAATCGGCACCGTTCCGATCGGCACCGGCGAGTTGCGCAGAATCCACTCGCGCGTCTCGTGGATGTGGTCGCCGGTGGAAAGATCCATCACCGTGTCGGAGCCCCAGCGGATCGCCCAGATCATCTTCTCCACTTCTTCTTCAACGGACGACGCCACAGCGGAATTACCGATGTTGGCGTTGATCTTAACCAGGAAGTTACGCCCGATGATCATCGGCTCGCTCTCCGGGTGATTGATATTGGCGGGGATGATGGCGCGCCCGCGGGCGACCTCGTCGCGCACGAATTCCGGCGTCACGAGCTTTGGAATCGAAGCGCCGAAGCTGTTTCCGCCTTTGGAGGGGGACGCGCCGTTGCCGTTTTGCATGACCTTCTCGCGCCTGATATTTTCCCGGGTCGCGATGTATTCCATTTCGGGCGTGACGACGCCCTTTTTCGCATAGTGCATCTGCGAGACGTTATTGCCGGGCTTGGCGCGCAGCACCGCCCGGCGCGACGCCTCGGGAAAACGCTCCTCTCCGTTGCTTGCTTTTTGAAGATAGCGGCCCTGGATTTCCTCCGTGTCGCCGCGCGCAACAATCCACCGCGCCCGGAGCGCCGCGAGTCCTTTACGCAGATCGATCTTCGCTTCGGGATCGGTGTATGGACCCGACGTGTCGTAAACGACCAGCGGCGGATTGTCTTTGTGGCCGTTGTGGGAGAACCCTTCGCCCGTGGGAGACACGGCGATCTCTCGCATTGCGACGCGAACTCCGTCGGGCCGGCTCGAAACAAAAATCTTGCGCGACCCCGGCAGCGGTGAAATCGAGATAGTCTTGCCGACCGGATTCTTGGTTGTTCCTTGCGCATTGGACATGACTAACCTCCTTGGGAGCTAAGCAGCGTCGGCTCTAACGCTGCCGATAGCGGCGCACCTCTTCTTCGTAGAGCGCCTCTTTGCCAATCGTCTCTAATTTCTTCGACCGTTCCGTCAGCACCCGTTTATCCTCGACGAAGTCCTGCCGCGAAAATCCCAGATTGCCGGGATGAAGTCCCGTATCCATGCGTATCGCGTCGCACGGGCAAGCCTCGACGCAAAACCCGCAGTAAATACAGCGCAGCGTGTCGATCTCGTAGCGCACGGGAAACTTTTCGATCGGATTGTCGGGATATTCTCCCGCCTCGATGTAGATGCATTCCGCCGGGCAGGCCGTGGAGCAGAGAAAGCAAGCGGTGCATTGGACGCTGCCGTTTTCTTTGAGCGTCAGGCGGTGGCGGCCGCGGAAAGTATCGGGATAAGGAAATCTTTCTTCCGGATACTGCACCGTGATGGCCGCCTGATGATTTTTCGCCAGGCCGAACAGGTGCAGCGTATGAATCGCCAGGTTGCGCGCGAAATGATGGCTCGTGACCATCATGCCGCGTATCACCTCCGGGAAATAGAGCTTTTCCCAGAGGCTCATGTGTTCGATTCTCTGCATCGGCGCCGCGCTGAAATTTAAGGAGTGACGTTATGACTTATAGAGGATTCCGGACCTTTGTTCAAGGAAAGTTTCGCGCCGCTCTCCCCCGGCGATTACTCCGAATCGTACCGCATGATCGAATAGACGCCGCACGACTTGAGCTTCTCTCTGCCCTTGAGAAAGCCGAGCTCAATGACGAAGGCGCATTCCACAACCTTCCCGCCGAGCATGGAGACCAGCTCGCAGGCGGCCGCGGCCGTGCCGCCGGTTGCGATCAGATCGTCGGCGATCAGCACCCGGGCGCCCGGCTTAATGGCGTCGCGGTGGACTTCCAGCGTGTCGGAGCCGTATTCGAGCTGGTAGCTCGCGCGGTGCGTTTGGTAGGGAAGCTTTCCTGGTTTGCGCACAATGCAAAAACCAGCGCCGAGTCTATAGGCGAGCGCGGCGCCGACGATGAAGCCGCGCGACTCGATTCCCAAAACGGTGTCCACGGACTTGTTGCTGTATCGCTCGGCCAGGATGTCGATCGTGCGGTGGAAAAGCGGTCCGCTGCCCAGCAGCGGAGTGATGTCTTTGAAGACGATTCCCGGCTTGGGAAAGTTGGGAATGTCGCGGATGGCGTTACGAAGCTCTGCTATGTCCTGTTCCATGGAGTTGCAGGTATCACAAACCGTTTCTCCGGGCAAACCACCCTTCGACAAGCTCAGAGCCTGTCCTGAGTTTATCGAAGGGGCGAACGGTAAAGTGTAACGTTCGTGCTGAGCCCGTCGAAGCACGAACTGCTTTTACTTTTTTACTTTTTCAGCCTGAGGCTGATCCGCCAATCTTTTTGGCGGAGCCTTTTTACTTGCCCCACACTTGCCGCGCTGTTTCCACGACAAGTTCGAGCTTTCTTTTCTGATCGTCTTCGCTGATAAGATTTCCGATCACATCCGAGGCAAAGCCGCATTGCGGGCTGATGGCGAGCTGCTCCAGCGCAATATAGCGGCTCGCCTCGTCGATGCGCCGCTTGAGATCGTCAACCGTTTCGAGCTGGGGGATCTTGGTGCTGACCAGTCCCAGAACCACCACCTTGCCTCTCGGCACGAAGCGCAGCGGCTCGAATCCTCCGGCGCGCGGGCTGTCGTATTCAAGTAGAAACCGGTCGTGATCCAATTCGTTCAGGAGCCTTTCTGCGATCGGATCGTAGCTGCCTTCGCGGTGCCACATGCTGCGCTGATTGCCGCGGCAGATATGAATGCCGAACGTCACTCCATCGAAGCCGCGAATCACTTCGTTGTCCGCGTTGAGCGAGCGCGCGAAGTTTATCATAGGATCTTCGCCGCGCGCGCGCATGGCCTGGAGCGACGGTGCATCCACGTAGGCAGTATATCCCGGAGCGTCGATCTGGACGTAGCGGCAGCCCGCCTCGGCCAAAGTGCGGATCATTTCCCGCTGAATGCGCACGACGTCGGCGAGAAAATCGTCGATCGTCGGATAAACTGCGGTGGACGCCTTGTGGTCGAAGCGCTGGGAGACGCGATCCGGTCCGACGAGCGTGACTTTAGCCGGCGTGCGCGCCACGCGGCTGACGAATTGATATTCTTCAAGCGGGACGTTTCTCGCCAGGCGCAATTTCTCTACGACGGGCCGCCGCTGCGCCACCGCCGTCGCCTTCGCCTCCCCTTCCGGAAATTCCCAGCGCCTGAGCGGCTCGGCGCCCTCGACGCGCGCCTCGTAAAACTTGATATCCGCGCGGCCCGCGTCAAAGCCGGTGATGGACGCGCCGAAGCTGTCCTGGAAATTGAGGCGGCGCATTTCTCCGTCGGTGAGGATTTCCAGGCCGGCCTCTTCCTGAAGCGCCACGGCGTGGCGGACCGCTTCGTCCTCGACGCGCCGCAGCTCTTCCGCGCCGATCTTTCCTGCGTCGCAACGCGCGCGCGCCTGCTTGAGAAAACCGGGCCGCAACAGACTGCCGACGACGTCGGTTCTGATTATCGCCAGATCGCTCATCGCTTCAACTGATAGGCGGGACACTCGGCAATGTCAAACAGTTATGTCCTTGTTTCGCGAAGATTTGTAGGGGCGATCCTGCGTGATCGCCCAAAATCCGGGCGGACACACAGGTCCGTCCCTACGGCCGTAAATAGTTAAGCGGGTCTTCGGCTATGTTGTCTCTGCGGATCTCGAAATGAAGATGTGGCGCGGTCGTCCTGCCGGTGCTGCCTACTTCAGCGATCGTCTCTCCCCGAGCCACCGTGCGGCCTTCGGCGACTTTGTTACTGCGGTTGTGAGCGTAGACGGAAACGATGCCTCCCGCGTGGCGGAGGATGATCATATTTCCATAGCCGCGAAGCTGGTCGCTGTAGATGACTTCGCCGCTTTCCACGGCGTGAACCGGAGTGCCTTCAGGGACGGAGATGTCGATGCCGTCGTGAAAGCTCTCGCCGCGCGCGCCAAATCCCGAAGTGACGGTTCCCGGCACCGGCCACATGATCGCCGGCCGGCTCCCGTCCCTGGGCTCGGAGGGGGGCGACCGCTTGAGGGATACGGTCGAAGGCGTGATGATCTCGACCGGAAGCTGGCGCGTCGCGCCGGGAATGAAAATTCTCTCGCCCACGCGAAGCTGGCTTGGGTCTTCTATCCGGTTGATGCGCGCCAGCTCCTGGTACGTCAAGTCGTACGCCTTGCCGATGCGAAAAAGATTTTCGCCGCGCTGCACCGTGTGATAGATTCCGGGTCCTGTGTGGCGCAAAGACGAGGTGCGAAAAGTAGCGCAAGAAGAAAAAAATAGCGGAAAGAAAAGAGAGATAGAGAGCAGAGCAGTTCTACCGGTCATCCGCCCAACCGTATTTCCCCCAGAGCTTGACGAAACGGCATTCGCCCAACTCTTCCTCGACCAGCCCCGAATCCGTGCGCCGGATTCTTTTGAGCACCTGCGATTGCTCGTCACCGAGCGGGATGACCAACCTTCCTCCAAGCGCAAGTTGATCAACCAGCGGCTTCGGCACGCCGGGAGAGCCGGCGGTGACGAGGATCGCGTCGTAGGGCGCGTGGTCCGACCATCCGATCGTCCCGTCGCCGACGTGAGTCGCTATGTTGTAGTAGCCCAGCTCGTCCAGAAGGGCCCGCGCCCTGATCGACAGCGAGCGGATTTTCTCGACGGAAAAAACATTGGCCGCCAGCTCGGCCAGCACCGCTGTTTGATAGCCCGAGCCGGTGCCTACCTCGAGAACCTTTTCGGGCGCCTTGAGCTCGGCGACCTCCGTCATAAGAGCGACCATGTACGGCTGGGAGATCGTCTGCTTTTTGCCAATCGGCAGCGGCCCGTCGTCATAGGCGCGGCCCGCAAGCGCGGACTCCACGAACAAGTCCCGCGGGACCTTCAGCATCGCTTCGATCACCCTCGGGTCTTTGATTCCCCGAGCGATGACCTGCTCCTGAACCATCTTTTCCCTGGCCCGGTTGTAATTGGACGGGACTCGGTCTGGAGTCATCGATTGATTTGGTTGGATGAAATGGTCGGGGCGACCGGATTTGAACCGGTGACCTCACGCACCCCAAGCGTGCGCGCTACCAGGCTGCGCCACGCCCCGATCGAATTTGATAGGTCTTTGTAACATCGCAGGTGGGGGAAATCAATTAGATTTACGGGGGGCGAAGGCTGGCAAGAAGTCTCTAAAGAGGTTGTCGAGATGTCGAAGGCTAATGGACGGGAAGGTTAGGCGGCGTCGCCGAACTTGGGTGCCGCCGCTGCAAGCTACCCAAGCCACACGGTAAATTTGGATCGTGGCCACGGATGATCCATCCACGACGTATCGGGAAGAGGGAGTTTCATTGCGTCCCGAACCGTAAGCCAACCGGATGGAATATCAAAACTGCCGGTTGTGCCGCGCTTGGTGATCCAGCGGAAGGCGCGTTCCTTTTCGCTGGCAACGGCGACATCTAAAGTGATTTTGCAATCCTGCGCCACATAATCCAGAACGCGATCGTATTGACCATCCGCCCAAAGCTGTGGCGCCATCGATCCATCGACATCGGCCGGTTTGCTCAACCCGATCGCTTTGGCCGCGGCGTTCAGTCCAACGCCAAATCCTTTGCCGCAGAAAACATGAAACAGCATGTCAACGTGGCTAAGCGCGAGCTGCTTACAGTCGTCTTGCCGGCCGGATTCCTCCGCCAGCACATCGAAGTCAAATCCCAAGCCGTTTAACGTCACGATGGTGTAACCCTCAGCAGAGCGGGCAAGCAGAAAATCGACAAACTGGGATAAGTCGTCTTTGCTCATCGTGGGCGAAGGGCTACCGTCGGTTTTCTTCGAGTAAAACAACTGGGGCTTGCTTTGATCTGCCGCCAGCGTCGCGGCGCAAGATATTCCCAATGGACGGTGCGCCAAAAGGTCCTCGACATCCTTCGGAAGAATTTTTGCCGTTTCGATATCGAACGCGATGAATTTACTGTTCATAACCAAATGCGCCTAATGCAAAGCTTAGCCGGCTCTACGGTTACTCATCAGACATCAAGCAAAAAAATCCGTCAGTGCTTCGACGCCGACTGCTGCTGAAGTTGGGGATTGAGCGTACGCCCCTCTGCGTTACATGATGCGGATAACCAGGCACCACGAGTCTGGAAATCCGAGCCATGGACGAAGCGTATTAGATTACCTGCGAAGCCGTCAAGAAGAATTTAGTATTGTGTCCCCGGAATCCTACCCGGAATCCTAGTTCCTCGTCAGTAAGCGCGGAAGCGCCCTTTTCCCGCAACTTCTCGCGTGGGCGACTATGTTCCGGCATGTCCTTGATCGTCTTCATGGCTCATTCTGCCCCCCTGCTCCACGGAGCCTGTTGAGGAGTTGAACGATCTCACGGTAGCACTTGTCAAAGGAATCCGCGCGGCAGGCCGCTTTTAAATCGAACAGTTCAGCGAGCGCGGGCTGGTCTGCGGTTTCCGAGTAGGCTTGATCCGACGGCATGTTGCTGGTCAGCCATTCTTTCGCGCCGCGAATGGCTTCAGGGTCTGGCGGCGCGGCCAGATCGTCGGCTAATCCACGACAACCGCGCAGGGATTCGGCGGCAGCGAGAAACCAAGCCTCGAATTCTCTCTTCGCAAGCACGGTCGCGATGGGAACGTCGGGACGGGCGGCGGATGCGCGCGTGAGCATTGCCGGGCCCTCCTGGGCCGGACAGCCGTCGTCGCAATCCAACAGGATGAGTATGCCGCCTTGGCCGCCGGTCTTCCGGGCGGCAAAATCAACCGCGCGCTCTAACTCTCCTTGTTTGATCAAGCGCGACTCAGGAATGCGCAGGACGGGCTTAACGATCGGGGTCAAGCCTGGATCAAGGGTTAGGGCGATGCGGCGGACGAGAATCGGCACAGCCTCGCATTCGCCGTCGCCGCCCACGATGGCCGCCAAGCGCAGCATGTTAGGCTTTCACCTCGCCAAAAAGCTCCGGTTGCGACATGAGCTTGATCTGCTCCTCGTCAGGGTTCAGTTGGTTCATCCGCAGCAGTTCACCTGCTGTATAAAGCTTGTCCCGGATGGCGCTGCGGCCGGCGGCGTCCACGGGCGCGATGAGGGTTTCGCCATTCCTCATTTCCACGGCAATGATGTTCTCATCGGAAATGGACTTGTCATCCAGCAAATCCGGACTGTGGCTGGTGACCAAGACCTGCGTATGTCGCGCCGCGGCGCGCAGGGCGTCGCGAAGCACGCCGGCCGCGCCGGGATGCAGGGCGGACTCCGGCTCCTCGATGCCCACAACGGGGGCCTTCCTTTGCGAGGGAGCGCCGGACTGAAACAACGCGGTGAGAATTCCCAGGGCGCGCAAGGTTCCATCCGACATGTTTTCGGCCATAAACCGCCACTGCTCCCCGTTCGACCCGACTGTCTGGCGGAATTCCAGAGTCTCTTTCTTGCCAACGTGCTTGACATTGACGTCCGTAACACCCGGCACCACCTTGGAGAGAAACTCCACGACTCGGCGCTTGTCCTTGTCCGGCAGATGGTCTAAAACGGCGGCTAGATTGCGGCCGTCGCGCAAAAGCAAGTCGCCGGCGTCGGAAGGTTGAAGGTCGCGTATTTCCTCGGGGTTTAGGTTGTAGAAGCCCATCCGCGCTAGGAGGTCGTACACCGGGCGAAACTGGGGAAGCCCGGCAGCGGCCACCAAGTATAAGCGGTCGCTCGCAGCCGGGGGGGCGACCTTAAGGCTCGTGGCCTTGATCTCTCCCGACACGACCGCGTAGGAATGCTCTTCGCCCAGGACTTCCGGTGGGAAGACGCGGCATTCTTCCTGCTGAACCTCGAAGCCGCCCTTGGGTTTTGCTCCGACTTGGAAGGCGTAGTAGGCGGCGCGGCCATCGGGCAATATCATATCGAGGCGGATGCCGAAGTGCGTAGGATGGCCGGCGGAGCGGCGGCGCACTTCGCTGATTCCGCCGCGCTCGCGCAGGGCGTGGTCGAGAGATGTGTTGAGGGATTCGGCGACGAAACGGAGGGCGTCGAGGAAGTTGCTTTTGCCGGAGCCGTTGGGGCCGACGAGGAAGACGAGGGAGCGCAGGGTGACGGAGCAGCGGGCGATGCTTTTGTAGTTGCGGAGAGTGACGCGCGAAATTGAAACCGGGTTAATCATCGGAACCTCCTGACGTCTCTTTGGCATTTTCCCAAATTTCTGCCAAACTGGCTTGAACTTTCTTTTCAAAAACATCGATCAGCTTCCGGTTCGCCTCCACCATTGCACGCTCCGCCTTAATCTCCGCAACGATCTGCCGCCGGTTCCGGGGACACAATACTAAATTCCGGGAAGCCCCTTCAGTCGAGGTCCTCGCTTTCCTAAGCTGAGATGACGTTAGGTTTTTATCTTTTACTAAAACGTCGTTGGCGACCAAACCGAGATGAAACCGAGCGCTTGACTATCGATATTCTTCGGCTGATTTTACCATGCCACCTTAACCGGATTGAGCTCCAGGGAGCGCGCAGCGGCAAGCAGATGCGTGTGATTTGTCATCAAGCACCACGCCAAAACCTCGACACCAAACCGATGCAACTGCTAGGCCATGATATCGGTATACGCGCTACGATCCTTGTCGCTTCTGAAAGATGGGGATTGAGCGTACGCCCCGCTGCGTTACATGATGTGGATAACCAGGCACCACGAGTCTGGAAATCCGAGCCATGGGCGAAGCGTATTAGATTACCTGCGAAGCCGTCAAGAAGAATTTAGTATTGTGTCCCCGGAATCCAGCCCCTGCCAACGCTCCGCGGTATACCCCAGTGCCGCGAAGAACCGGGCCTCGAACCGACCGATCGGATGCGTGTGGGAGAGCGTAGCCAGCACAAACGGTATCTGGCGCAGCCCAGACGGCGGCGGCGCCGGCGGGTGGGGCCTGGCTAACATAAGATCCGCACTCGGACATGGCCCCGCGTGTGATCCGGGCCTCCCAAGCACCGCCCGCTATGCCGATGGCAGAGCTTTCGCTCACTGCCAGCCGGGGAAGCTGTTCCGCAGACCGTTGATCATCACTTGCGTCGCCAGCGCCGTGACCACCAAACCCGAGATCCTCGCCACCACGTTGATCCCGGTCGATCCCAGCAACCGTTGGATCGTATCCGCCGCTCGCAGGATCGCGTAGCACAGGATCAGCACCAGGCACATCGTGCCGGCCGTGCCCGCCTGCTGCGGCAGACTGTGCAGATCGTTCTCCGTCAACAGGACGATCGACATGATCGCGCCCGAACCGGCGATGAACGGCATCGCCAACGGAAAGACTGCAATATCGCGCCGCGCCTTCTCGGCTTCTGGCTTCGACCCCTGCTCGTGGTTGTCGGCAAACACCATGCGCAGCCCGATGAGCAAGAGGATCAGCCCGCCCGCAATCCGAAACGCATCCAGCGTCACCCCCAAGGCATTCAGCAGAGGCTCGCCCGCAATTAGAAACGCCAGCAGGATTCCCACCGACACCAGAATCGCCTTGCGCAGCACCCGTGCGCGCTCCCGCGCCTCCAGGCCTTCGGTGAGGGCGAGGTATAAAGGAATCACCCCCACCGGATTGATGGTCGTCAGCAACGTCGCGAAATCAACCCAGAAATGTGTGTAGCTCATTGCAATCTCTCCGGCCGGCCAGGTTCCACCGCTGGCATTTCCGGGGACATAATACTAATTTTCAGGAAGCCCCTTTGGTCGAGGTCCTCTCTTTCCTAAGCTGAGATGATGTCCCGTCGGCATACGCGCTACGATCCTTGTCGCTGCTGAAGATGGGGATTGAGCGTACGCCCCTCTGCGTTACATGATGTGGATAACCAGGCACCACGAGTCTGGAAATCCGAGCCATGGACGAAGCGTATTAGATTACCTGC
>CAZNES010000031.1:0-40248 GCA_964572145.1 uncultured Syntrophobacteraceae bacterium | reverse complement strand
CTAGCTCAAACGAGTTTTGAGCACCTTGTCGTTTTCGTTACCGCTGACCGCTTTCGCCAGTCGTGGATGTGGGTCCGTCGCGAACGTGCCCGTCCAATCAGCGCCCGCACTCACGAATACTCCCGCGGCCAACCCGGCAACTCGCTGCTCCAGAAACTTCAACTGCTGTTCATCTCCCTTGAAGAGGAAGAAGCCGGCATCTCGATCACCGACCTGTCCGGTCGCGCTCGTGCCGCCTTCGATGTCGAGCGGGTTACCAAGCGCTTTTACGACCAGTTCAAGAAGGAACACTCCGCCTTTCTGAAATTCATCAAAGGTATCGAAGAGCAGGCAGACCGCGAGTGGTACGCGTCTGTGATGCTGAACCGCCTGATGTTCGTGTACTTTATTCAGCGCCAGGGTTTTCTGGACGGCGATCAAAATTACCTGAGAAATCGTCTCCGGCGGTGCCAGGCGGAACATGGTAAGGATAAGTTCTATTCGTTCTACCGTTACTTTCTTCTGCGTCTCTTTCACGAGGGCTTCGGCTCGCGAGCGCGAACGCCCGAGCTGGAAAAATTGCTCGGAAGAATCCCGTTTCTCAACGGTGGGCTCTTTGACATCCACGAGCTTGAGAAGCCGGACCGTTATGGAGGAGAAATCCAGATCCCCGACAAAGCGTTCGAGCAGGTCTTCGCTTACTTCGAGGGATTTGATTGGGTCCTCGATCCGCAGCGAACCGTGCAAAAGGAAGGCGACAAAGAAGAAATCAACCCTGATGTCCTGGGCTACATCTTCGAAAAATACATCAACCAGAAACAGATGGGAGCCTACTACACAAAGGAAGATATTACCGACTACATCTGCAAAAACACCGTTGTCCCGTTACTTTTCGATGCGGCACGCTCCAAGTGCAAGGTCGCCTTCGAGAACCTGAATGGACCAACCGTCTGGGATTTACTGAAAGACGATCCCGACCGCTATATCTATCCGGCTGTGCGCCACGGCATTTCGTGGAATTATGATTCGCAGCACCCTAACAAAGGCGAACCGTTAGACAAACCGCTGCCGCTCCCGGGAAATATCGCAGAAGGACTTGACGCCGGCAGGCCCAACCTCATCGAGCGCCGCAAAGGCTGGAACAAGCCCGCGCCTCAGAAATTTCGCCTACCAACGGAAATCTGGCGTGAGGTGGTTGCGCGGCGACAGCGTTACGCCGAGGTAAAGAATAAACTGCTCTCCGGCGAAGTCCAAGACATTAACCATTTAATAACTCTTAACCTTGACATCCGACAGTTCGCGCAGGACGCAATCGTAAACTGCGAAGGTCCTGATCTCCTCCGCGCCTTCTGGCACGCCATCGAAAAGGTCACGATTCTGGACCCGACCTGCGGCTCAGGCGCTTTCCTGTTTGCCGCGCTCAATATCCTTGAGCCGCTCTACGAAGCCTGCCTCGACCGGATGGAGGCGTTCGTCGAAGACCTCGACCGCTCCGGCGAGAAGCACCGGCCCGAAAAGTTTTCCGACTTTCGCGATGTGCTGAAAAACGTGGAGGCGCATCCCAACCGCCGCTACTTTATTCTCAAGAGCATTATTCTAAACAATCTCTTCGGCGTGGACATCATGGAAGAGGCCGTCGAAATCTGTAAACTCCGCCTCTTTCTCAAACTGGCCGCGCAGGTAGAGCCTGACACCGCGCGAAGCAATCTCGGTATCGAACCGCTGCCTGACATCGACTTCAACATCCGGCCTGGAAATACGCTCGTAGGCTACACGACATACGATGAGGTCAAGCGAGCTCTCACGAGCAAGCTCGACTTCGACAATTCGATGGAAAAGATCTCGGTCAAAGCGGCGGACTTGCAACAGACCTTCGATGCCTTCCGGCAGCGCCAGGTCGAGGGCGACGGCTCTGTCCCGACCGAGCACAAACAGGAAGTCCGCCAGCGGCTCAAGGCCCTGGAAGATGAACTCAACGGCTACTTAGCCGGCGAATACGGCATCAAAGTTCCCTCGCCCACCGGGAGAGGGACCAAGGGTGAGGGTGAGGGCGACGCCTACGCCAAGTGGCTGAAGTCCCACCAGCCGTTTCACTGGTTCGTAGAGTTCTACGGGATCATGAACGGAGGGGGCTTTGATGTGATTGTCGGTAATCCGCCATATGTTGAGCTTACCAAAGTCCGCGAATACCGAGCCAGGAATTATGAAACGGAAAGCGGGGGAAATCTTTACACCCTGTGCGTAGAACGTGCGGGGTCATTGCTTTCTGAAGCTGGGTACCTGGGCCTAGTTGTACCACTTAGTGGATTCTCGACTGAACGAATGGCACCGTACCAGGATTTCGTTTGGCGGCGCTTCAATAATCTCGTGATTTCCTACTATAGCGGAGATGCGCACCCGTCGATCCTTTTCAACGGTGTTAAGTACCGTCTTTGCATTATCGTCGGCAGCAAAAGACGACGTAGCCCGGAGGATGTTCACGTCACCGATTACGTTCGTTGGTATGCAGACGAAAGACCTGTACTGTTTCCGGCCAAACTTGCGTATGAAAAATGCAGCTTCCAGGATGGGTTTCTTCGATTCGCAAAAGTTGGTTCGAGCTTGGCTCAACGGACTTTCACAAAGATTCTTTCCCAGAAAGCCACACTAAGAACGTACCTTCATAGGTCTGGCAAGGGTCACATCACGTACCACCGTAGCCCTGTATTTTGGATTCGTTCGATGGACTTCGAGCCGTATTTCAAATCACCGGTCAAAGAAAGATCCACTGACCACATCAAAGACCTATATTTTACTAATATGGAAGTGGCCCGAAAAGTTGGCGCATTCTTGAATAGCACAGTCTTTTTCTTTTGGTTTACCGTTCAGGGCAACTGTCGGAACATTGCGGGAACAGACATTGAACGTTTTCCCGTTGGAGACTTGGAAGACACAGATCTAAACCGCTTAGAAAAACTCTTCTCACTCTTGATGGGAGATCTTCAACGCCACTCACGCCGTCGCGTTTACGTTTACGAGGCATCTGGGAAGGTCGAATACGACGAGTTCTACCCAGATCAGTCGAAACCCATTCTTGACGAAATCGACCAAGTGTTAGCGGCGCATTACCGGTTTACGGACGAGGAGTTGGACTTCATCATCAACTACGACATCAAGTACCGCATGGGACGGGACGCGGAGAGCGAAGAGGAATGATCTGGCGCCAACGGGGAAGAAAAGGAATCAAGAATCTTTCGTGAAATATCCGGGAGATGAAGACGGTTTGTGAAACTCGGAGCAGGCTATGTCATTCTACGATTGTGACGGAAAGCATTTTCGATATGGCGACAATGTAGACGAGATCCACCCATTCTTTGAAAACAAACGTGAATGGTCAAAGATAAAGGATCGAATAGTAGGAAGTTATATCACTTGTTACTTGCGCACTGTTCAACGGCTCCAAAAGTCGATAATTATCGTTGATTCGTTCTCCGGTCCGGGACGATTTGGTGACGGCGCGGACGGTTCGCCTTTGATTATTTGTAAATCTATAGAAAAAACACAACAAAAGGGTGGCGGTATTGGCTGCATCTTCTCAGATGCTCACGCCGCTCATCGCGAGGCGCTAAAAATCAACCTTGACCCCTACATAAACAAAGGAATAGCTGAGACGCCATTAGCGGAATTTCCGCAATCATTGTCAAAAGCCTTGTCAGTCGGTCACGGAGCTACATTGTTTTTTTACCTAGATCCCTACGGAATCAAGGATCTTGAATTTGATATTGTGAAGCAGATCTACGAACGCGATACCTCAAATAGCACCGAGGTTTTGATAAATTTTAATTTTAAGGCTTTCATGAGGATGAGTGGTAACTGGAACTACACTGACGCAGCCACAGAGATCGCACGCAAAGTAAAAGAATCTAAAATTGATCGAATAAATAGTGTCATGGGAGGTAACTATTGGAAAGACATCATCACAGACCCGACAGTCGATAAGCTCAGTAGAGAAGACCTGGTAGTGGATGCTTACAAGGAAAAGATCAGAAATTATTTTTGCTACACCTACTCAATACCCGTGAAAGAGTTAGAAGAGTCCCACGCCATACCAACGGATCAAATTGCGAAGTACCATTTAATCTTTGGGACTAGGCACGTCCGTGCGGTCCAGTATATGAATGACGTAGCTAATCTGGCATTAGAGCCCTATCTGAACCAGTTCAAAGAAGGGTTGCTTTTCTCTTTTACTCCAAAGAGGTTTGAACCAACCTCAGAAAATGAAATTAGTAAAGCAATTGTGAAGGAAGTCAAAAATGGGCCTAAGACACGACCGGAAATTTATGAGGCTATTATTCCAAGTTATTTTATGCACTACCGTACTAAGAACTATCGGGCTATGATCGATCAGCTTATAGGAACTAAACTTCTTTTCCCGGATAGAAAATCAATGAAGCGAAGAACACAGATTAACGATTCTACTAAACTTTCATCTAGACCGTGGGGGTCAGAATGAGCTCTTTCTCGAAGATTGAATGGACCGATGCCAGTTGGAATCCGGTTACGGGGTGCACGAAAGTGAGCCCGGGGTGCGCCCATTGTTATGCCGAGACCTTCGCCGAGCGTTTCCGTGGTGTGCGCGGGCACGCGTTTGAGCAGGGTTTCGACTTGCGGCTTTGGCCGGAACGACTGGAGTTGCCTCTTAAGTGGAAACGGCCGAGGAGGGTTTTTGTCAACTCCATGTCGGACTTATTTCACGAAGGTGTTCCTGACGAATTAATAGAGCAAGTGTTCGATGTCATGGTGCAAGCAAACCGACACGTCTTCCAGGTTCTCACCAAACGCGCGGGGAGAATGTTGAAGTGGACTAAGGCGAGGTATCAGTCGGGTAGTAATGGAAAAAACGGAAAGAAACACTGGCCTACAAATGTATGGCTGGGCGTTTCGGTGGAAAACCAAGTTTACACTTCGAGGATTACATACTTACAAAAGTCCCCGGCGTCTATAAGATTCTTATCTATTGAACCTCTTTTGGGGCCCGTGACTTTAGGTCGTTCCTTGTTGGAAGGCATCCACTGGGTGATCGTCGGCGGTGAGAGCGGGCCACGAGCAAGGGCTGTAAGGCCGGAGTGGGTATTCAAAATCCGCGAGCAGTGTGAAAAGCACCATGTACCGTTCTTCTTCAAGCAATGGGGCGCTTATGATCCTTCAGGCAAACGCGTGGGCAAAAAGGTCGCCGGCAGAATCCTGGAGGGCCGAACGTGGAACGAAATGCCGGTGATCTCGCACATGAACGAACAAAAAGCGGATAGAGGAAGCTTCCTGTTCGGCGCAATCTGATGCAGTCGATGGGGACAAGTCCGATTCAGGTCTCGACCTTAACGCCATCACACGCTCATTGGCCTCGCGAGCTTGATAGTAGGCTGGGGCGTGATGCCCTGTCTCGGCTCTGGGCCATCGGTAGGCCGGACATTCTTGCTGACCATAAGGTTGGCTTGTTCTGCTCGGTCCGTTGCCCTGGCGACGCTATCCTCGGCGCCTACGATAGCGCGCAAAAGCTACGCGATGAGGGCGTGACTGTCATCAGCGGTTTTCACTCTCCAGTGGAGAAGGAATGCCTGCGGATTCTTCTGCGAGGCAAGCAGCCTGTCATCACATGCTTGGCACGATCTCTGGAGAAAATCCGAATCCCAGCCGAATGGCGGCGTGCCTTGGACTCTGGTCGTTTATTATTGCTGTCTCCATTTGAGAAGCTTCCGCGTCGCCCCACGATAGAATCCGCCCGTCAGCGAAACGAACTCGTCGCCGCTTTATCTGATGAGGTTCTCATTATTCACGCTCAACCGGGCGGCAGTATCGAGCGAATATCCGAGTTGATTGATTGTTGGGGCGTCCCAAAGACCAATCTACGGAGTTCCTGTGCCATATAGAAAAAACAACCGCACAAAGCCAAGCACAGAGCGTTTTGACTTTAATGAGGCACTCTTAATCGAATCTGTCTACGATCCTTCGGAGCGCTTTCTTGAAGCATTCTATGAATTCGACGCTCGCCTGAAGAGCCTGCAACGATACTTCGAATTTGGTGCCAAGTTCATAAAGACCTACCTTGTGGAAAGTCGGCGGTCCCTGACCCGAGAGAAAACGATGGGTAGTGCGGAGTCGGGACTCTTTCACGAAGAGATGACTCTGTCAGACGAGACCTTCCGCTACTACCTGAGAAGTTCGGTGCTTGTCCAGCTATTCAGCTTGATCGAAAATCTCTTCCTTGAGGTGGCGAAAGACATGGCAGAAATGCGGAAGCAAGCTCTCCGACTGCCCACGAAGCCGATGCCACACTTTAATAAGTACGTTTATTACTTTGAGAACGACTGCGGCCTTCGATTGGATATCGAAAAGGAAACGTGGAAGACCTTAGATGCGCTCCGGGAGATCAGAAACCGTTACGTACACGACCTTGCGCGCGATGTCCCCGAGAACATCCGTATGCAGCTTGAAACGATTAAGGGAGTCGAGGAGTACGCAAACCTCCCCACAGATGAAGCTTATATGAGAGAAGCATTCAAAACGGTCGGCCACTTAGCTAAGAAACTCGACGTTGCCTATTGGGCACGTTACGACGAATTGAATGAGAAAGTCGGCAGCTGACAGTTGGAGGGGCTTTAGGAAAATTAAAGTGGTTGGGAATCCTTTTCAGCCTAAGAGGTTCGACCAAGCCGCGTCGAAATCGACCGGGTGCTGGCGGCGCACTACGGGTTTACGGCGGAGGAGTTGGAATTCATCCCTTCGACCAAGCTCAGGGCAGGCAACTACGACATCAAGTACCGGATGGGACGGAAAGAAGAGAGCGCCGAGGAACCAATAGGTGACTGACTGACATCGCCAAGAAGGGCGGCCCCGCTAGGGCAAACAAGCTGTCGGCTAGGAAACGGAAGGAAATAGCAAAAAAGGCAGCAAAATCGAGATGGTCGAGAGACAATCGAGGATGAACTATCTTTCCTGCTTGTTTTCTTAGTCTATATCTTATAAAATTTTCGTAAATCCCATCGGGGCCTTCTGCGTGCACCAGTTGCCATGAAGACTGAAGAACAAAAAATATCAGAAAGTATATTGCTTCTAAAAGTCCTCCAAGAGGATGACAACATTTTTGGAGCGACAAAGCTTCAGAAGCAAGTATTTCTCAACGAATTAAAACTCATCGATATTGACAGCGGAGGGCTTTACTACAAGTATTTTCGTTACAACTACGGCCCATTTAGTCGGCAGTTACAGGATAACTACAACGCACTTGCCGATAAGGGGTTTATTCATAAGACTACTTACCGACTGACCGATAGAGGGGAATATCTAATCGGGTTTGTTGAAGGCTGCATCGTTCATTATAGGGACAATGGCAAGATTTTTGAGACCGTTAAAGCAACTACTAATAAATATCGGAAATATACCGGGAAGCAGTTAATGGATCTTGTCTACGACATGGCTATTGTGCCCGTAGAACTTCCAGATCGGCGAATGAAAATAAAAGACATCCCAATGTTTATTGATTTGCTCTGGCCTGAACGTGATAAAGTAGAGCACAAACTTACGTTTCCTAGACATATCCTTGACGACATAAAAGCGGAATTGGCTATGGATAAAGATACCTGGGACAACCTGGAACAGACTCAAGCAGATGCCGTACGAGAAGCTACCCGATCACTCAGCGCGGCGCTTTCCGCAGACCCCCTATAATCATAAATTCCGCTAGTTCGAGTCCCATAACCGGGGCATACGTCTTAGCGATTGCCATACGATCTCTGTAAACTTTGCCGAACATTAGTTTGGTAATTATTTTCTCGTTAGACCAGCCTTTGTTACGCGCCAACTTAACAATCTCAGTTGGATCAGTAGTGTAAACCAATTTAGTGTCCGACCGCTTCAATGAGATCCTCTGTCTTTTGAGAGTCGGTTGATTATTAGCTCAAGTAGGCCCTGGATACCAATCCATATGCCCTCAGAGCAATTAATTTCAAGACAAAAAGGCTCTCAGTTTGCCGATCGTTCGATCACCCTCTATCATGTTTCCAGACGGGACCACGCGATGGGCGAAGTGGCGTATATCTAAACCGAGAGCCAAGGGGGGCGTTTAGCCATGAAGTTAGACAAAGAACCTCGGGTCGGTGTTCAGAACCGCATGAAAATACGGGTGTTACGTATGTATTGAGCGCGCGAAGTTTTCGGCCGGAAGATAGAGCCTAGATTTAGACAACGATTGTCTCGGAATACCTCGGAATGGTCCGGTCAATTCAGCCTACGGGAAAACTAAGCAGAGTGACAAGCAAGGAGGCGTAGGTCCCATCGTGGTTTTTGCGATGACACCCTTCCAAGTCCGTCGGCCCGGCCAGCTTGACGAGAGGGTCGGAGCCCATACGCCCTCCAAGCTCCTGGCCATAGGGAACGAGGCCCTTCTCGCTGACCACAAAGTCGCGCTGTTTTGCTCGGCCCGTTGCCCTGGTGACGTCATCCTCGGTGCCTATGACGCGGCCCAAAAGCTACGCGATGAAGGTGTGACTGTCATTAGCGGATTTCACTCTCCGGTAGAAAAAGAATGCCTGCGAATTTTGCTGCGCGGAAAACAGCCTATCCTTATTTGCGCGGCTCGGGCTATCGATAAAATTCGGCTTCCATCTGAGTGGCGTGTCGCATTGGAAGGCGGTCGTCTATTGATTATTTCACCGTTCGAGAAAAGACCGCGACGCCCTACGCTAGAATCGGCGCGTCAGCGAAATGAACTGGTCGCGGCCTTAGCGGACGAAGTTCTGATCGTTTACGCGACACCCGGCGGGCAAATCGAGCAGATTTCCGAAATGGCCGTTCGTTGGGGAGTATCAAAGAGAGTAAACCATGCCTAGACTGCCGCCTTCTTTTGTCCCATCCCCTGCCAGGTCTGTATGATCTCATCCGACGTGGCCACTAGCCCGAAGTGGAGGCGAATGTTCTCCAGCGTGGTCTCGTGCAGCTTGGAATCGTAGGCAGCCGCGCAATCTTCCACCATGGTGACGTAGTAATCGTACATGTAAGCGTCTCTCGCCGTGGTCTCCACGCAGACGTTGGTGGCGATGCCGGTCACTAAAACGCTCTCGATGCCCTTGGCTTTGAGCACGGTGTTCAAATCCGTGTTGATGAACGCGCTGTAGCGGTGCTTGGTGACGACTCTCTCGCTCGGCAGCGGCGAGATGCCGTCGTAGAATTCCGCTCCCCATGTGCCCTCGCGGCAGGTATTCAACGCGCTCTGCTGCGACTTCCTGTAGATCCAGCTCGGCGTGTCGGTCCATTCGCCATGGGTGGTTTTCACATAAATGATCGTCAGCCCGACGCGCCGCGCTTCATCGATAAGACGGGTAAGTCTCGGCACCATGGCCACCGACGCGCTCACATCTTCGCCGCGCTGGGCGGCGCTGCCTTTGGGACTGGCAAAATCGTTTTGCACATCCACGACGAGAAGCGCCGCCCAGTGGGGATCCCATCTTTCCGTCGAAGTTTTAAGTACCCGCATGTGTTCCTCCTCTGTTTCGTACGTTAATGTTCGTGTTTTTTTGCAATCCGCCGTGACCCATCGAGACGATATCCGAGCGCAAAATCTTTTCGCCCGCCAGCAAACGCGGCAACAGAACGTCGAAAGCCGTGAACGAATCGTGCATGACGCAGCCGGAAAGCCCCAGGACCGGAGTATCTTTTAGATAAGCCATGAGAAACATGGAGCCGGGTAGCACCGGAAAGCCGTGGCATTCGACCTGGGCGCCGCTCCGCCGGATGCCTTCGGGAGTCAAGTCGTCCGGATCGACGGACATGCCGCCGCTGACTAAAATCAGATCGGCGCCGGCCTGACGCGCATCTTTGATGTGCCCGGCGATGATGTCCGGATCGTCGGGCGAAAGTTTTGCGCTCTCCAGCTCCGTCCCCATGTCGGCGAGTTTCCGCCGGACCACCGGCTCAAAGCCGTCTTTGATCCTGCCGGTATAAACCTCGCTCCCGGTGACGATCAAATGCACTCGCCGCGATGGGATCGGCACGATCGTTACGATCGGTTTATCTTTGCAGATCGCCTCGGCCTGCTTGACCAATTCTTCTTTCACGACGACGGGAATGGTCCGCGTGCCGGCGATCACCTCGCCTTTTGTCACGTACCTGTCGGTGGTAAGAGTAGCCAGCATCAACTCTCCGAGCGCGTTGAAACGGTTAAGCCGCGCCTCGTCGATCTTGAGCAGTCCGGGAGCCTCGGCGACGAGACTCACCTTGCCCTCGACCGGATCGGTCAAGCGAATATTCGGCCCCGCCGCAGCCTTGGCCAATCTTTTAGCTGCATCCTCTTCATGGAGCTCGTCCCTTTCCAACTCCATGACATAGATGTGCGCCTTGCCGACGTCGAGAAGCTTGGATACATCTTCCGGCCGGATCACATGTCCGCGGCGAAACGCCGGGCCCTTGTGCTTCCCCGGAACGATTTCCGTGATGTCGTGCGCGAGGGGCAGGCCGACGGCTTCTTGTACGGGTATCACTTTAAGCATCGATGTCTCGAACGAGCACAAACCTTATATACCGCTCTCCCGTCTAATTTTCCAACACGGGTTGTCTTTGGCCGGCTCGAATATGGTAGGTTTCAGGACTGGTTGGATGGATACTTTGGCCGTTCGTGTGGATGGGCTGATTGTCCGGCCTCGACCACACGCTGTCGACTGAATGAAGCATGCGCGCCTCCCTCTCTGAACTCGCCGGTCTCTTTTTGAAGCTCGGCACCATCGCCTTCGGCGGGCCCGCCGCGCACATCGCGATGATGGAAGAAGAAGTGGTGCGGCGGCGGCGCTGGCTCAGCCACGAGCAGTTTCTCGATCTTCTCGGCGCCACGAATCTCATTCCCGGTCCCAACTCCACTGAAATGGCGATTCACATCGGCCTGCGGCGCGCGGGCTGGAAAGGTCTCGTCGTCGCCGGCAGCTGCTTCATCCTGCCCGCGATGCTGATTGTTTGGGCTTTGGCTTCGCTCTACGTCAGGTACGGCGCCATGCCGGAAGCGACCTGGCTCCTCTACGGCGTCAAGCCGGTGATTATCGCCGTCATCGTCCAGGCGCTTTGGGGACTCGGCAAAGCAGCCATCAAAGATTTTCCGACGGCAACGGCCGCCATCGCGGTGGTAATTTTATTTTTCCTAGGCGCCAACGAGATTCTGCTGCTCTTCGCCGCCGGCTTTGTCGTCATGGCGTTTAAAAACCTGCAACAGATTTGGCGGCCCGGCCGAGTCGCCGGCCTGGGCGTTCCTGTCATTTCAACGCTCATCGCGGCGGGGACAGCTAATATTCCCGTCGTGGCGGCAACGCCCGTCACGCTCACCGGCCTGACGCTCTTTTTTTTAAAAATCGGCTCGATTCTTTTCGGCAGCGGCTATGTGCTGCTCGCGTTTCTCCGCGCCGACCTGGTAGACCGCTGGCACTGGCTCACCGACCGGCAATTGCTCGATGCAGTGGCCATCGGTCAGTTCACTCCCGGTCCGGTTTTTACCACCGCGACTTTTGTCGGATATTTGATCGCCGGTTCTCCGGGAGCGGTGCTCGCAACGATGGGAATTTTTCTCCCGGCTTTTGTCTTCGTCGCCGCGAGCAGTCCGTTGATCCCGCGGCTGCGCCGTTCTCCGTGGGCCGGCGGATTTCTCGACGGCGTGAACGCGGCGTCCTTAGGCTTGATGGCTGTGGTTACGTGGCAACTCGGGAGGTCGGCTTTGATCGATGCCTTCACGCTCATCCTCGCCGTCGTGTCGGCGCTGCTGGTCTTCCGCCTTAGGATCAACTCGGCCTGGCTCGTGCTGGCCGGAGGAATTGCGGGCCTTCTTTACAAGCTGTGGCTTTAGCGCAAGCGCGGCGCTAGGGGACAGTACTGCGTCATAGAGATGCGTTGGAAAGGGCCGTCACCAGCACTTTGTCGATTCGTTTGCCGTCCATATCGACGATCTCGAAACGTAGACCGCTCCATTCGAATCGCTCCGCGACCGACGGCACGCGTCCCATTTGGGTGAAGAGAAAACCGCCTAAGGTCTGGTAGGCGTCTTTTTTTTCTCCCGGCAAATCTTCCAGGTGAAAGATCTCTTTAAACTCTTCCACGGCGAGCATGCCGTCGAGCAGCCATGAGCCGTCGTGCCGCTGCACGGCCTTGGGCTCTTTGGATTTTTCACCGAGAGCAATCTCGCCCGTAATAGCCTGCAAAATGTCATGGTGGGTCAACAAACCTTCGATGCCGCCGTATTCGTCCACCACCAACGCTATGTGTTTACCCGATTGCTTGAAGAGATCGAGCACGTGCAGCGCCGAAACGGTTCTCGGCACAAACAACGGTTCTTGTAAAATCGGCTTCAAGTCGAGCGCGTATCCGGCCAGATATTGCGCCAACAAATCTTTGGCCTGGACCAAGCCGGTGACGTGATCCAGACCGCCGCCGCCGACGGGAAAGCGGGAATATCCGCTCTCCCTGATTTTCGCGCGAATATGGTCGTCGCCGGCATTGATGTCCAGCCAGACGATCTGCGTTCGTGGCGTCATTAAAGACCGCGCGCTGCGATCGCTCAAGCTGAAAACGGCTTCCACCATGTTTTGTTCCGATTCTTCGAAAATGCCGGCCTCGGTCCCTTTTTCGACCAGAGTTTTGATTTCCTCTTCGGTAATCGGCGGCTCCTGAACATGCGGTTTGCCAAAAATGTGGAACACCGCGTCGGTTGAGACGCTGAGCAGATGAACGATCGGAGAGGAGATTGCCGTCAATGCGCGCATGGGGCGAGCCACGGCGGCGGCGATCCTCTCAGCATGCCGTAAGGCCAGCCGTTTGGGAACCAACTCGCCGACGAAGAGGAACAAATAAGTGATCACGATGACGACGAGTGCGAGGGCGATCGCGGGGCTGTAAGGCTCGACTCCTGGAATCGTGTCGAGATATGCGGCGATTTGATCGGCTACGATTCTGCCGACAAACACGCCGGCCAAGATGCCGGTCGACGTTATACCGACCTGAACGGTCAAGAGAAACTGGTTGGGCGACTGTGCTAGCTCCAGGGCTGCTTTTGCTCGCAGGTTGCCTTTATCGGCCCACTCCTCAAGCCGCGACTTGCGCGCGCCGACCACGGCCATTTCCGCCATGGCGAACACGCCGTTGACGATAATGAGCAGAAGGATAATTAAAATTTCTAATCCCATTCCGGACTCTACCCTTTCCTGGTTCCGGTTTAACCGCGCGACGCGCTGCCCATGGAATTCATCCGGCCGCCGTCCACCGGCAATATCGCGTTGGTGATGTAGCTCGCCTTTTCCGAAGCCAAAAAGACTGCGGCGTCCGCCACGTCTTCGGGCTGGCCGATGCGCCGGAGCGGTATGTTGTCGTACTCCTCTTTTCTGTTCCCCATGTCTTTTCTTCCGAGCGGCGTGCCGACGATGCCGGCGATGAGGCCGTTGACGCGGATCTTATAAGGCGCGAGGTCCGCCGCGGCCTGGCGGGTGAGCGCGTTGATCGCGCCCTTGGAGATCGAGTAGGCCGCGGTTCCGGGACTGCCTCTTTCTCCCGACGCCGCGGAGATGTTGATGATCGCTCCGCCGCCGTTTTCTTTCATCATCCGGGCGCCGTGCTGGATGCAGAGAAAATAGCCGGTGAGGTTGACCGCGATGATTCGGTTCCACTCCTCCAGCGACGTCTCCAGGATATCGTTTTTGGTCGAATGCGCGACTGTGTTGACCAGAAGGTCGAGCCTCCGATGTTTGCTTTTAATATGCGCGAACAAATTTTCCACCTGATCGGGCTGAGCGAGGTCCGCGGCAAAACAGTCTCCGCCGATTTCTTCGGCGATCTTTCCGGCGTCGTCCCGATGCCGGGAATGGACGATTACTTTTGCCCCTTCGCGCGCGAACGCCCGCGCGATGGCTAAACCGATATTGTTGGTCGATCCGGTAACCAGCGCGATTTTTTCTTTAAGCAGCATGATCGTCCTCCGTCATTTGAATTGGAAAGCTACCTCACCGCGTCGCCGGGGTCAACGTAGACGTTCCGACTCCAGGTCATTGCCAAACAGGCCCCCATCGACTAGACAAATATAATCAAAAACGGAAAGGAGACAAATATGTGGAGGAACAACGCGACGGTCGTCGTCGCCCTATTGTTGCTCGGCCTGGCGGCCTGCTCGAGCGCGAGCGTGATGCTGGTCCAGCCCCAGACCGGCGCGACGATAAAATGCGGCGCGGCCGGAGCAGGGCTGATGGCGGGAGCGGCAAGCGGCATGGTCGACGAATGCCGGAAGAAGTATGAAAGCCAGGGATACGTGACAGTGGAGGGGCTCACTCCAACTCAGCGCTCGGATCTCGAGCGGCGCGGCGTTTTGACCCCGCCCGAGGAGCACCGCCCGAGCATGTATTGAGTCACCCGCCGAGCGTGATCATCTCGATCTTCTTGTGGGCCGTGGGATCATAAACGAAAGAGTTCATCGCTTCGAGCCGTTCCGCGGAGTAGCGGTCGTCACGTTTCTTCCAGACGCCGGCGATCAGTTCGAAAATTTTCTCGTCCGCGGCCCCGCTCCTCAAGATCGCCTTCAAATCGTGTCCGACCGCGGAGAACAAACAGGTGACGAGCTTGCCGTCCGCGGTGAGCCTGGCGCGGTTGCAGGTGGAGCAAAAAGGCTCGGTGACCGACGCCACCACGCCGAGTTCGCCGCGTCCGTCGGCAAATTCGTAATCGACCGACGGCGCGCTGCCCTGGTCCCGCCCGATCTCTTTTAGTGGATAACGAGCCTGAATCCGCTCGATGATTTCCTTTTTCGGAACGAGCTTTTCGGAAGTCCAGTTGTTGGAGTTGCCGACGTCCATATATTCGATGAAGCGGATCGCAAAGCCATGCGCGCGCGCGAACTCGACCAGCTCGATGATGTCGTCGCCGTCATTGACGCCGCGCTCGACGACCGCGTTGATCTTGATCGGACCCAGTCCCTGCTTCTTGGCGGCAAAGAGCCCTTCGAGAACTTTTTCCAGATCGCCGCGCTTGGTCATGCGCTTGAACTTCTCGGGGTCGAGCGTATCGAGGCTCACGTTGATGCGCCTGAGTCCGGCGGCTTTGAGAGCGGCAGCTTTTTCCGCGAGCAGCGAGCCGTTGGTCGTGAGACAGAGATCCTTAAGCCCATCGAGCCCGGAAAGCTCCGCCACCAAAGACTCGACGTCGCGGCGCACCAGCGGCTCGCCGCCGGTCAACCGGATCTTTTCCACTCCGGCCTGAATGAAAAGCCGCGCCAACCGCGCGATCTCTTCGAAAGAAAGAATCTCTTTCTTATCGATCCACTCGTACTCGTCCTGCGGCATGCAATAGGTGCAGCGGAAGTTGCACCGGTCGGTCACCGATATTCTCAGATCTTTGATCGGACGGCTGTAAACGTCGCGTACCATCGTCTTTAACTTCGCACAAAACAGAGGAGTGGCGCAAGCGCGACCCACGTTGACCGCAAAGGCCCATCTGTTATGGTATTGGGCACTCTATGAGCCTGCGGAAGCAGCAGATACTTGTGTTCGTCGCCACCGTGGTGGTGATTTTCGGTCTCTTCGCCACGGGCATTCTGTTGGTTGCGAAGCGGCTGACTACCGAAGCGACGCTGCAGACCGCGCTCCTCTTGGCGCGCCAGGTCGAGATCGCCCTGGCCCAGAGCCTCCAGCAACCACCCGTGCCACCGCCGGCGCCGCAGACCCAGACTGCCCCACCTGCCGCCAAATTCTGGGACTTTCTCGGTCGACTTTTTCCCGGCAATCCTCCGGCGGAAATCAATCCACCGAAGAAAACCACCCCTCCAGCTTCCCGGCGCACGGAGGTGCAAGGACTCATCAAGGCCTACATCGACCGCCGCTCTAGTATTCAGGCTATGTGGGTTTTGAATCCGGAGGGAAAAATCCTCTATTCCTCTCGCAACCAGGAACGAGGCCGGACGCTGACCGAGCCCGCGCTGCGGGAAAGTCTGGAGAAGGGCATTACCACGATCGAGTCGTACAACGACGGAAACCAGACCTATTACGACGTGCTCGTACCGCTGAAAATGCCGGAAGGCGCGCGCGGCCCCGGTGGTCTGAGACTATGGATCAATCCTTCGGACTGGACCGAGCTCGTCTCGGGTTTATGGCGGCAGTTCACCTTGCTGTTCTTTCTGGGCGCCGGCGTTGCGCTGCTCAGCGCTTTTCTGACCACGGCATTGTACACGCGGCGCTTTCGTTTGATCAGCGAGGCGTTGCGCGAAGCGGAGGCCGGAACGTATCAAGCCAGGCCTCTTTACGGCAGCCAGGATGAAATCGGGACCAGCCTCGACTTGATCGACCGTTTGGTGATGAAGCAGCGCGGTCACATCGGACTCACGGCCCCTTTGCAACGCGTCTCCGTGGCCGCGCGCACTTTGGTCCATGAGGTAAAAACTCCCCTGAACGCGATGGCCGTGCATTTGGAGCTGCTGCGCCACAATGCCGACAATTCCACCGGCGCAGCGCAAGAGACGCAGCAGCGTTCGCTGGAAGTCCTCGAAGCCAGCGCGCGTCAGGTCGATCAACTGCTGCGCGACTTCGCGGACTACAGCACGCCCGTCACTCTGGAGCGGCAACCGCTCGACGTGGCGCAAGTCCTCGAAGCGAGCGTGGAAGCGGTGTTGGCTCAATGCACCGCTCAGGCCATCGCCATCACCATGGATCTCCCCTCCGGACCCTGGGTGCTCGAGGGCGACTCGCACCGCTTGAGGCAAGCGTTCGATAATTTGCTGCGCAACGCCATAGAAGCGCAACCCGACGGCGGTGCGATCGAAATCACCGGCCGGCGCAACGGCGGCCAGATCACCTTGTGTTTCAAAGACGCCGGCCCGGGGATTCCGCCGGAGCGGCTCGATATTATTTTCGATTTCGGCCAGAGCACCAAGCCGGGGGGCAGCGGCATCGGGCTTTCATTGAGTCAACTCATCGTCGAGGCTCACGGCGGCACGCTGCAATACGAAGATGTCGCAGACTCCGGCGCCGTCTTTCGGCTGACCCTGCCGCTTAACGGAGGCGCCCTTTGACCCGCCCGCGTCCGACGGTGATGGTGGTTGACGACGATGTGGCGAGCCGGGACGGCCTTGCTTCTCTTTTAGAGAGATGGGGCTACAAAAGCTCGACCGCGCCAAACGGGCAGGCAGCGCTCAAAGCATGCGAGCAATCTCTGCCGGATGCCATGGTGCTGGATTTAGTTATGCCGGGGATGACCGGGCTCGATCTGGTAGTGACTTTGGGAGAACGGGTGCACCAGATGGCCGTCATCATGCTTACCGGACAGGCGACGATCGATAGCGCGGTGCAAGCGATCAAGCTCGGCGCTTACGACTATCTCGCCAAACCGCTGGAAGCCAACCGGCTTCGAACCGCATTAGAGAAAGGCCTCCGGCAAGTAGAGCTTGCGCGCGAAGCCAATGCGCTGCGCCAGCGACTGGAGTCTCCGCTGGGATCTTACGGCGGACTGATCGGCAAATCTCCTCCGATGCGGCAGCTCTACCAGAACATCACTCAGGTGGCCGCAACCGACGCCCCGGTATTGGTGAGCGGCGAGAGCGGCACGGGAAAAGAGCTCGTCGCACGCACTCTGCACGATCTCTCTCCCCGGCGCGACGGTCCCTTTCTCGCCCTCAACTGCGCGGCCATCCCGCCGACCCTCATGGAAAGCGAAATTCTGGGACACGAAAAAGGCGCTTTCACCGGAGCTTTGGAGCGCCGGCTGGGATGTTTCGAGCAGTCCGACGGAGGCACGCTGTTCCTGGACGAGATCACCGAGATGGTCCCGGAGGTGCAGGCGAAGTTTCTGCGCGTGCTGGAAGAAAAAGAGGTGCGCCGCATTGGCGCCGCTGGCACCGTACCCATATCGGTGCGCGTCGTGACCGCGACCAATCGCTCGCCGGCGCAGGCAGTGAAGGAAGAGCGGCTCCGCTCGGACTTGTTCTACCGGCTTAGCGTGTTTCATCTGGAGCTTCCGCCGCTGCGCGAGCGCGGGGAGGATATCGCGCTTCTGGCGCGTTATTTTCTCGAGCAGTTTGCGGAGAAGTACGAACGGCCGGTGCTTCCCTGGGCGGCGGATTTCATTTCGGCTTTGAAAGATCACTCCTGGCCAGGTAACGTGCGCGAGTTGAGAAATGCGCTGGAGCGGGTTGTGGTGCTGGCCCCGGGACCGACTCTTACGGCGGCGGACGTAAAGCAATTCTGCTTGAGCACGCTGCTGGCCGAATCGTCCGACAGTGTGCCGGTCTCGTTAGCCGAGGCGGAGCGCCAAGCCATCGAGCGCGCGCTTGGCGCAACCGGCGGCAACAAAACTCAGGCCGCTAGAATTCTCGGCATCACGCCCAAAACTCTCAACGCCAAGCTGGCCCTTTACGGGTCAGAAGCCGTTAAGTAATTTTTCCCTATCCCCCAACCTTTTTACTCGCCTCGCACCGTAGCGAATTGCCCAAGTAGCTGAAACTACCGCCATATTCGAATGGCATGCCCGTTGCTCCTCCCTCCTCTGCGAGGAGTTGAAGAATGCTAAACAGAGGTGATTACGAGCGTGCCCTGGAAAGTTACCTTTAACATCATCTTTTTCAGCTTGGTCCCGTTGCTTGCTACCGCGGGTCAGCGCATCGGGGCAGCTGAAAATGGCAGCGCGCAAAGTGGAGGTAAAGTGGCTTCGTCTATGAACAGCAGCGATAAGGGAATGAAAAACAGTAACAAATGGTTTGCCGACCCCGAGCGCGGCTGGATTCGGGAAGAGGAGCGCCCTGAGCTTCAAAAGAAGAGCGGTACAGGGAGTTCCCAAAATCAGACGCAGAGTCCTAGAGGCAAAACTATGGCCATTTTCTGGGAGTACTAAAAATGGAACACATTCAAAGAAGAAGGATCATCAAGACTACTTTGGGTGACCTGGTCGCGGCGCTGACGGAAGAGGCCTTTTTGGTTGCCGAAGACGAAAATGAGGCCAACGCGCTGGTTGCCGACATGCTAAGCGACCTTTTAACCCATTCGGGTACGTGGCACTGACCGCTGTTCTGCCCTCGGGATAGTTTTCGATTTTTTTAAGGAGGAAAAAATGAAGACAAATACGGTTACCAAAAGTTTGGCAGCACTTACGGTTGCGGCGCTCCTCGTCACGGGCTGCGCCGGCGGGCCTTTGAGCACGCGAGAAAAAGGCGCCGGCGTTGGCGCCCTCGGGGGAGCTGCCGCTGGGGGCATCATCGGGAGCACTGTTGGTCATCCGGCGGCAGGCGCTCTGATCGGCGGCGGATTGGGTTTGGGTGCGGGAGCGCTGATTGGTGACCAGATGCAGGGCCAGGAGAACCGCAATTACGAACAGGATCGCGAGATCCGCAGGAACCAGGAAGAGATCGACCGGCTGAGACGCCAGCAAGGAGAGTACTAACATGGAAACATCCGACTCGTTTTTTGGCCAGCGCGGAAGTTTCGTCCTGAAAGAAAGAGCCCTGTGGGCGGTTTTCGGGGTCATGGTCCTTTTCTTTCTCTTCTTGTTCTCCGGCGGGCTCTACACGATCACGTCCCCGAACGGACCGGTGGATACCGCTTACAAAATGAATCGCCTGACCGGAAAAGTTTGGCTGATCAAAACCTACACGAAACAGGTTGGGCAAGTTCGCGTCTTGTCGGCGCGGCAGGCGGAGGTGGAGAAAACCAGAGAGGTGACCGAGGCTGATATTCCCCCGGTTGCGATGGCCGAAAGCGCGCCTTCGCGCTCAACTCGAAGATAGCTTCGCCACGACACGGCTAGACGCAGGAGGGACTCAATGATGAAAAACAAAATAGAAACGTTTGTCGCCGGAGCGCTCATTCTGCTGTTGGGCGGTTGTTCCAGTCCGCTCACGGTACGCGAGCAAGGGGGACTTATCGGCGCGGGGGTGGGCGCCGGCACAGGCGCTATCATCGGCAACACCGTCGGTCATGCGGCCGTCGGCGCTCTGATCGGCGGGCCGGTAGGGCTCATCGCCGGAGCGTTGATAGGCGACCAACTTCTCGCACAGGAGAAAAGACAAGACGATCAACAGCGGCAAATCGACCGAAACCGGGCCGAGCTTGAACGACAGCGAAGAGAGAACGAGCGCCTAAGAGAACCGCCGCTCGAGAGATAAGCGAATGGGAGGTGTGTCGATGAATTATAAATTTACCAAGCTCGGTTGGTTGCTCGTTGGGATTCTTTGTCTTCAATTTCCCGGCTTGGCGGCGGCAGGTCTGCCCACGGACCAGACTCGGGAGACGGTCGATAAGGTTCTCAGCATTCTGCGATCGGGCGCGAACAGTGATCAACGGCGGCAGCAATTGCGCGACACCATCTATCCGCGATTCGATTTTCCCGAGATGGCCAAGAGATCGTTGGGTCCGCACTGGTCGCGCCGCTCGCCCCAGGAGCAACAGGAGTTCGTCAAGCTTTTTACCGGCCTCCTGGAAAGCTCCTACGTCGACAAGATCGAGGGTTACGACGGCGAAAAAGTCCTCTATTCGCGCGAGCTAGTCGATGGCGACAACGCCGAGGTGTTTACCAAAATCCATACTAAAAAGGGCGAAGAATTCTCCATCAACTATAAGCTCCACCGCCTGGGCAATGAGTGGAAAGTCTACGACGTCGTGGTCGAAGACATCAGCTTGGTCAACAACTACCGGTCTCAATTCAACCGCATTTTAGCCAACGCCTCGTTCGACGAGCTGCTTAGAAAACTGCAACAAAAAACGCCTGAGATAAAGGGGCCGGCGACAAAAAAAGGGTGAGAGCATCGGAATCTCGCCTGCAGGAGGATTACCGTCATGTATATTTTTTTCTCGACCCGGATTTTGCTTGGCGCACTGGCCGTCCTGATCGGCCTGTGGAGTCTGCCGGCTGCGGCCCAGGAATCGCCGAAGACGGCGACCTCTCAGGCGCAAACCAACGTGAGCGACAAGGATCTCCGGAGCTTCGCCAAGGCGTACGTCGAATATCACAAGTTGCGCCAGTCGTATGAAAAGCAAATCGGCAACGTCCAGGATGCCAAGGAAAAAGAGAAGCTCCAGCGCGAGGGAGACTCCAAAGTAAGCCAAGCCTTGGAAAAACAGGGGCTCACGCCACAGTCGTACAACCGCCTCTACACCGCAGTGAACAACAACGAGCAACTGCGCAAAAAAGCCCTCAAGATAATCGATGAGGAACGAAAGAATTCGTGATTTTGCATCGGGCTCGGGAGGTGATGCATGGAATCGCGGTTAAAAAAGCCAATGCGAGTTCTTCTTTGGGTCTTGCTGTTAACGCTTGCTCCGCTGGTAAGCGTCGCGGCCGAGGAGGACCCCTGGCAATTCCTGAACGACTTTGCGCTGATCCCCGACAGCCCGGCGCTCATTGAAGACCATTACGTTGCCGCGCTCTTTGTTAGCCAAGACAAGCGCGAGCTGGCGGTGGTCATTTTTAACGCCACTTGCGACTCTGGAAATTGCGCAATCCATCATCGCGCCGCTTACTCGGTGTTCGACCGGCAAGGCTCGAATGTCCGGCGTTATATCGACCCCGGCGATATGGAACTTCTCCGGCTGATTTCCAGTCACCTGAGCTCCTAGGTTCCCATGAACAAAAAACCGGTCGTATTGAATCCTCCCAGGCAGGCGTTCCGTCTGGCTTTGTCGTTCCTGCTTCTAGGGTCGCCGTTCTTTCCGAGCCGGCCGTTAGCGGAGTCCAAAGCGCGGCGGCTCCATGAAACCTCGCGGATCTTCTCGATGCTGCAAGCCTCCAATATGGGCCTCAGTCACCCCTCTACACGGGCGGTGGCGGAGACCGTCTGGCAAGAGAGCAAAAAGTATTCGCTTGACCCCATGCTGGTCCTCGCGGTCATCAAAGTGGAGAGCGAATTTCAATCGGGCGCTGTCTCTGTGTACGGCGCACGGGGACTGATGCAATTGCTCCCCTACGTCGCCCACTCGCTCGCGGAAAACACGGATTTAGACGGGTGGGAAGGAGAAAAAAGCCTTCACGATCCCATAACCAACATCAAGCTCGGCGCCTACTATCTGGGTCAATTAAAAGAGCGATTCGGGGATTTAAAAATCGCCTTGACCGCATACAACCGGGGGCCCACGTGGGTGCAGAAAAGAATAGAGGACAGAATGTCGCTTCCGTTCGGATACGCGATCAAAGTCCTCTCCATGTTCCGCGACTATCGCCAGCAGAGCCGACAGCCGTATAGCAGCACCCAAGCTCGGGACCATACGCCTACTTGAAAAACAACCTAATGGAAGCGTTTGAGCCAAAGCGGAAAAACTCTCGAACCCAGCCCGCTTTACAACACGTCATCTCAAGAGCCGTTGTTTTGCTCCTGGAAATTTTGCGGCTGGGAATCGTCGGATATCTTGGCGCCTTGCTCGGTTCTGGAGCGGGTGGGCTCATCGGCCAAGGCAATGGCAAAGGGTATGGTGAACATGACCGACATTGAAGACTACACGCCCATCGTTGGGCCGGCGGCGGTGAAAGAGATCCTCTTTTTGGCGGGCAAACTTAAAAGAAAAAAGATGCAGAATATCAACTCCACTGCCGTCGGCGGCGGCGTGGCTGAGATATTATCCCGAATGATCCCCTTGCTGAAACACCTCGGGGTGGACGCGAGGTGGGATGTCATCAAAGGGGATGAACGTTTCTTCGTCGTCACCAAAAAGATGTTCAACGCCTTGCATGGCGCTCCGGCCGACATATCCGACGAGGATTTAGCCTACTTCCTTGAAATCAACCGAATGAACGCTCCTGAAATAGACACGTCGAGCGACTTCATTCTCGTTCATGACCACCAACCGGCGGCGCTGATCGAACACCGCAAAGAAAGCGGCGCTCCTTGGGTCTGGCGCTGCCACATGGATTTTTCCAGACCTGATGCGAGGATGTGGAACTTCGTGAAGAACTACATCGACAAGTATGATGCGGCTATTTTCTCCGCCTCTTCCTTCACTAGAGATCTATCCATCAAGCAGGTCTTGATTGCTCCGTCGATCGATCCATTCAGCGAAAAGAACAAGGAGTTACCGCAAGAGGCGGTGCATCTCGTTCTGGATAGGTTCGGCATCGATCGCTCAAGACCCGTCGTCACGCAGATCTCACGTTTCGATTACCTGAAAGATCCGGTAGGCGTCATCCAGGCCTATAAAATCGTCAAGAGGGACGTGGATATCCAGCTGGTTCTTGCCGGAGGAGGGGCCGCGGACGATCCCGAAGGGCCGAAAACACTCGATCAGGTCAAGGCCGAAGCGGACGGAGACAAGGATATTTTTATTCTCTTCCTTCCTCCCGGCAGCGACATTGAGATCAATGCCCTGCAACGAGGCTCAACCGTGATCGTACAAAAGTCCGTGCGCGAAGGTTTCGGGCTGACCGTGACGGAGGCTCTCTGGAAGGCAAAGCCCGTCATCGCCAGCGCCGTGGGCGGCATACCTTTACAAGTTCAACATCAGCGCACCGGTATCCTGACATACACAATTGAAGAGACTGCCCATTGGATCAAGAAGCTCATCCAGGAACCGGGATACGCGCGGCAGCTAGGGCTTAACGGGCGGGAGCACGTCAAGCAGAATTTCCTCATCACGCGCCACCTCAGGGATTATCTCTCGGTTTTCCTCTCGGTCGCGCATAAAGGCCGGCATGTTGATTCATGAGAGCCGTTCACGAAGGGGGGCTCGATGAAAGAGAAAGATATTTCCGGACGGAGAATCGTCATCGTCTCCAATCGTCTCCCCTTCACCGTCGAGCAAGAAAACGGGGAAATTACATTTAATCAGAGCGCCGGAGGAGTTGCGACCGGCTTGAAATCGCTGCTGGACACGATGCCGGGCGTTTTCTCCTTCAAGCACGAGTATCTTTGGGTGGGTTGGCCCGGCGGCGCGATCACCGATCAACAAAAGAGCGAAGTCCAATCCCGGGCGCGAGCGGAGTTTCGCTCTCACGCGGTATTCTTATCCGAAGAAGATTTCGAGAATTTCTACCAGGGCTTTTGCAACAAAACGATCTGGCCGCTTTTCCATTACTTTCCTTCCAATGCGGAGTACAACGAGAATTACTGGCTTCAATACCAAAAAGTCAACGATGTCTTCGCCGCGGCGCTGCTGGAAGTGGCCAGACCGGACGATATCTTGTGGATTCACGATTACCACTTGATGCTGTTGCCGAATTTGATCCGGAAGAAGTTGCCAAAAGTCCAAATAGGATTTTTCCTCCACATCCCGTTCCCCCAGTTGGAAATCTTCCGACTCCTTCCAGACAAGTGGAGACGTGAGATTTTAGAAGGTCTGATCGGCGCCGACGTCATCGGCTTTCATACCCATGATTACATGGAGTACTTCCTCCGCTGCGTGCAGCGTATCTTAGGTTACAAACACAAAATAGGCCATCTCACGGTCGGCGACCGGCTGGTGAGAGCGGGCGCATTTCCGATGGGCGTGGACTTTAAGAAGTTTCACTCCGCGGCAGGGAGTCCCGAGGGTCGAAAGGCAAAAGAAGAACTGAGAAAAACTTTTAGCGACACGAAGATCGTCCTTTCCGTCGATCGGCAGGATTATTCCAAAGGCATCATCCACAGACTCCAGGGCTTCGAGGCCATGCTGGAGCGATACCCCCAGTTGCACGGCAAGGTCACGCTGCTCATGATCGTCGTGCCTTCGCGCATCGGCATTCAGGACTACGAAGGAATGAAAAAGCAAATCGAAGAGCTGGTCGGGCGGATCAACGGTAAATTCGGCGCGATCAATTGGGTGCCGATTATCTACCACTATCGTTCCGTGCCCTTCGATACCTTAGTGGGTTTGTATGCGATGAGCGACGTCGCGTTGGTGACGCCGCTGCGGGACGGCATGAATCTGGTGGCGAAGGAATATATCGCAAGCAGGACCGACGGGACCGGCGTGCTGATTCTTAGTGAAATGGCCGGCGCCGCAAAGGAACTGGCGGAAGCGATCATCGTGAATCCAAACCATCGGGAAGAGATCGCCGAGGCATTGAAAGCGGCGCTGGAGATGCCGTGCAGAGAACAGATCCGGCGCAACCGGGCCATGCAGAATCGATTGCGCAGTTCAGATGTAGCACGCTGGGCTGAGGGCTTCCTCCGGGAGCTAGTTTCAGTCAACGCCGGTCGCGAGAGATCCTACGCCAAGCCCATGAGCCCGGCCGTGAAAACCGCGCTGCTCCGCCACTATGACCGGAGCGCGCACCGGTTGCTCTTGTTCGACTACGATGGAACGCTGGCGCCGTTCGCCAGCTATCCCCAGCTCGCCAAACCTGATCGGGAGCTGCTGAATCTCCTTGCCATTCTGGGAGCCGACCCTAGAAACGAATTAGTCCTCCTGAGCGGCCGAGATAAAGCCACGCTGGAAGATTGGTTTGGCTCGCTTCGGATGGGGCTGGTGGCCGAGCACGGCGCCTGGATCAAAGAGCCCGATAAACCGTGGGAGATGATCAAGTCCTTAGCAACCGATTGGAAAACGAAACTACTCCCGATACTGAAATTATACGCCGAACGCGTCCCCGGGACGTTTGTCGAAGAGAAGGATTTTTCCATCGTGTGGCATTATCGCAACGCCCACCCCGAACGGGGAACGCTCGCCGCGCGAGAATTGAGCGACGATCTGCTCGCGTTTACGGCGAACATCGACGTCCAGGTGCTGCAAGTCAATAAAGCGGTGGAATTGAAGAACGCGGGAATCCACAAGGGAATAGCTGTCCAAAGATGGCTCGCAAAAGGCGGCTTTGATTTTGTCTTGGCGATCGGTGACGACCGGACCGACGAGGATATGTTTGGGATTCTGCCTGCGAAAGCGTATTCCATCAGGGTCGGAATTACTCCGACGCAGGCGCGATTCCAGTTGCGCGCCGTTGAGGAGGTATTGCAGCTTCTGAACACGTTGACAAAAAGAGACTACATAAGACGGATCCTACCAACACGTGTCAGGATCGCCGAGGTACAACTAGCGCCTCGAAATCGCGAGGAATGACGACGAGAATCGAATATTAAGGAAGCCGGCGTGAAAAATCTAAAATTATCCGGGGTAACGTGGATCGACCAGAGATCCCCGAGATACTTCTTTAAAGGCGTGGCGCGAGTCCTGTTTCATGCTTTGGTAGTCGCCCTGAGCGCCGGGATCGCGTTTTCCCTGCCCTCTGCGGTCGGCTTCATAGCGAGAGATTTCTGGCTCTATTGGTCTCTCATTGAGAGGGAAAAAATTTATCTTATGTCGGTCGAAATAGTCCTGGCCATAGGGCTCATGCTCTTGTTCAGTTACGTAGGTAGAAGTTGGAAGGATCGGAGAATTGCCAAGACTGCAAGATCCGCGGGCTTGGTCCATTTTTTTCCGATTAGAGGACTCCTGGCACAGAGAAGAATTAGGAAATTGAAGAACCGGCAGGGTCTTGCCCGAGGTGTGATGTTTATCTCTTCAACGGGTTTTCGCACCTTCGTTGACCCCCGTGGCGACCTGCACGGCGTTTTGCAGAACTGCCGCGAGGCGAAGATCATGCTCCTGAATCCGCACAGCGAAGGCGCGAGCGTCCGAGCCAAGAGCATCCTCGACCCCGATGTCACTCCGGAGAATTTCAGCGAACAGATCAGAAAAAGCATAGATTTTCTCAAAGGCCTTAAAGCCGTCCAGAAAAACATCAAGCTCAAGCTCTACGAGGATGCTCCTTTTTTAAAGCTGGCTATTCTGGGCGACTACGTTTGGCTCAAGCACTATCATCCGGTCTTCGACGTCCACAGAATGCCGGAATATGTGTTTAGGCACGACCAAAACCCTGGAGGTCTCTACACTCCCTTTTACCAATATTTCCTGACGCGATGGGAAAATCCCGACATCCCCGAATATGATTTGGATACCGACGAGCTTGTTTACAGGGATGCGACTGGGAACGAGCTGAAGAGGAAAAAGTTTCGTGCATCGCAGCATGAGGCGGTCTTGACCACCCACAACGACGCTCAAGAAGACGACCTTCCACCACCGGCGAACGGTCCGTTCTCGCATTCTCAACATAGAGGGTTGTGACTCTTTCTAAAGCTCGCGGCCAAATCTCAAAGAGGGCCAAAACATGCAAACCCCTCACGCCGGGCCGTTGCGGGAAATCAAGTAAATTTTCCCTACCCCATTTACTTTTTAACTTGCCTTCAGCCGGCCGTCACGTTGTAACTGTTTGATTTTTCTATTGGTCTAATTTGGCATGACCGTTGCTAAACTGCTTCTCCAGATGCAGCACAAATTCTGCCGCCGACTGAGGAAGGCTGTCGGCAGAAAGGGGAGGGTGAAATGAAAAGGATCAAAATGAAAAAGGTTTTGATGGGAGCCATGCTGGCCATTCTGATGGCTGCTTCGGCGCATGGTCTGAGTGGGTGTTTTGTTTGCCGTGACTGTGGTCCCCATCCCCGTCATTTCACCAGGTAGTCATCGGGTATTCTAGAAAGGATGCCATCGACCGGAGGCGAAAAGTTCAAATCAGATTTCTTCGCCTCGCTGAATCCAGATAACATCCAGCCTGACGCTGGCCCAATCAAGCCGCACGGCGAAAGGTATTTTTTATGATTCCACCAAGCGACGTCAATCACCCGGCCCTAGAAGAAACGGCTTCTCTGTTTCAGCCCGACTGCCTTCTCCCCGTTCAGTACTTCGATAATTTTCGCAGGGAAGTCGAAACAGAACCGGAGAAGAGGCTTATGTTGGCCGTACTTGAGGACGCATTGGCCTGCTTTCAAAAGCACTATTCTTCGCGTGGCGGTAGGGGGTTGAGGCTGTTCCGCGAGACCCAGGAATGGATCTACGGAGAGGATAACGGCCGTCCGTTCTCCTTCACTAATTTATGCGCAGTGGTGGGTTTCGACCCTCAATATGTGCGTCAAGGTTTGTTGCGGTGGAGAGAGATGAAGATTGGCGAACTTTCCAGAATGAACTTTACTCAAACGAATCCCAACGGTAACGAAAAGAAGCCGCGGATAAAAATATTGGAAACACCTGCACGGCATCTTGAATCTAGAAGCCGCATGGTCGGTATGAGGGCATTAAAATTCCCGCCGAGACACTGAGGCTACGCTTTTATTTCGCTTCAGGTGTCTCCGTGCGGATTTAAATTTTTGCAGCTTCCAGTGCTTGCGTCTTCTTCCCGAAGACTCTGATCCAGTCGACTCCATTTAACGGACAAAACGGCGATAATCACCGTTTGACATATCCCGCCCAAAGCGAATAGTCTTTGCCTCTCGGAAGGCATTTTGTCAGTCCCCGAAAAGACACGCTAGAATGAAGGTCATCGACGCCGACGGACATATCGTCGAAAAAGACAGAGATATCAGAGCTTACCTCCCTGAGCCTCATTGCAGCCGGCAAGGCGCGCTCCTGCCTTCGGAGGGACTGGATACGAGCATGGGCGGACGGCTCGGCGGGCTTGAGAACGTCGATACCGCAACGCGCCTCAAAGACATGGACCGGGAAGGCATCGACGTATCGGTTCTGTTTCCCACCGGCAGCTTTTCTTTGACCAAGTTCATCGAGCGCGATTACGCGATCGCCTACGCGCGCGCGTACAACGATTTCATCTCCGATATCTGCAAGCAGAGCCCTCGTCTCAAGGGAATCGCTTTACTTCCGCTTCAAGACCTCGACGCGTCGGTCGACGAATTGAATCGTGCGGTCACAAAACTGGGATTAGTTGCGGTCGCGGTCGCAACACAGGGGATGAAAGAGCATTTGGGCTCGCAGAGGTTTTGGCCGCTCTACGACGAGATTCAACGTCTGAACGTTCCGCTTTGCGTCCACAACCGCCGCGTCGGACCGGCGGGAGAAAACCGCTTCGACAGTTTTCTTTACATGCATACGATCGGACGGCCGGTGGAAACATTCATCCAGTTCGCCGGTTTGATCTACGGCGGCGTGGCGGAAAGATTTTCTCGCCTGCGAATCGGCTTTCTGGAATGCGGCGCCGGCTGGGTGCCCTACTGGATGGAGCGGATGGACGAGGAATGGGAGAAGCGCGGCAAGGTCGAGGCGCCGTTGTGCAAGCGAAAACCGAGCGAGTACGTCATCCATGGCAACTGGTTTTTCGCCGCGGAGCCGGAAGAGGAAATGCTTCCCTACGTCATCGAGCGCATCGGCGAAGACAAAATTCTCTTTGCCTCCGATTATCCGCACTGGGACGGCATGTTTCCCCGCGTGGTTTCGACGCTTCGCGGCCGCAAGGACATTTCCGACGGCGCCAAGGAAAAAATCTTGGGGCATAACGCCCGGCGATTTTACGGGTGGAGTTCATGAAGACCGCCAAAGTATTCTTCGGCCTGTTTTGTCTGTCTCTGGTCTTTTTTGCCGCCGAAGCGGCCGAGCCGCCGCGTAAAATTCGCATGGCGTTCACTTCCCTGTCCGGCTCCATGGCGCCGCCGTGGGTGGCGCGGGAGGCGGGGATTTTCAGCAAATATGGATTGGAAGTGGAAGTGATCGCGACCCCGAGCGGCGTCGAAGGCATGAACGCGCTGATCGCCGGGGAAGTTCAGTTTCTGCAAATCGCCGGCGGCACAACCGTGAGCGCTGCGGTCGGCGGCGCCGACGTGATGATCGTAGCCACGACGATCGGCACCTTCGTGCAAAATCTGATGGTCCGGCCGGAGATCGAAACCGCGGAGCAACTTAAAGGCAAGGCTCTGGGCATCAGCCGCTTCGGGACTTCGATCGACACCGGCGCGCGTGTTGCGCTGCGCCATTTCGGCCTGGTGCCGGAAAAAGACGTCGCGATCGTTCAGATCGGCTCGATCGAATCGATCGTCGCCGCGCTGCAGGGGAACCGCGTCCAGGCCGGCATTCTTTCTTATCCTTCGATCGGCCGCGCGAAAAAGTTGGGCCACCGCGTGCTGCTGGATATCGCCGCGCTGGGCATGCCTTACGCGTCGACCGGAATGACTACCACCGGAAAACTGATTCGCGAGCAGCCCGACCTCGTGCGGCGCTACGTCACCGCGCAGGTGGAGGCGATCGCGCGCATGAAGAATGACAAGCCTTACGCCATGAAGGTGACGGGCAAATATCTTCGCCTGAGCGATCCGGAACTACTCGCCGAAACCTACGACATCTACGTGCAGAAATATCTGATGAAGGTCCCGCTCCCCAATGTCGACGCCGTGAGGGCGGTGCTCGAGGAGCTGGCGCCGAGAAATCCCAAAGCGCTGAACGAAGATCCCAAAAGATTTTTCAACGACAGCTTCGTGCGCCAACTGGAGTCGAGCGGTTTTATCGACAAACTCTACCGGTAAGGGGGCATAGCGGACTGTAAGGTCACGGCAGCCTCCACAAATAGATTGTGTGCGTGTGATACAAAGTTCCGCCGCCGGCCTTCTCGGCTTTGGCCGGCGGCCAACCTTCTATCCCAAAATCGTGCGAGACAATGCGGGCGCCGGGCTTGAGTTTCTCCAGCTTGGGCCGCAGCTTGGCGTTGAACTCGGGCAGCATGTAGAGCGTCACGACCGTGGCTTCCGAGATATCCGCCGTCAACGCGTCCTGCTCGCGGAACTCGACTAGATGGTCGACCGCTTCGATTTTGGCTTGGGAGCGGGCGCGATCGACCAGTTCGCCGTCGATCTCGATACCAACGCCTCGGGTTCCATATTTTTTTGCTGCGCGAATCACTATCCGGCCGTCGCCGCTGCCGACGTCATAGAGCACGTCGCCCGCTTTCACCTCGGCCAACTCCAGCATGCGATCCACGACTTCCGGCGGCGTCGGAACGAAGGGGACCTCGCCCGCCGTCCAGACCGGCAGTCCGGGGAAGCAGCCCAGCAAAGAACAGGACAAGATCAGAGTTGCCAACGATCGAACCGTTTTCATAGCCGACTGTTATAGACAGAGAGAACTCTGTCGTCAAACTGCGGAGTCTTGACACCACGAGCCCATCCGCCTAGATGTGACGGAGAAGGGAGAAAATACATGGCAATCTGGGACGATATCCTGACCGAGCGCGACAAAGAAGTCTTCGCCAAATCCGGTTACGGAAAAAAAGCCGGCTTCGGCGCGCGGCCCGTGGTGCTCGTCATCGACATGAACTATAACTTCGTCGGCGACAAACCGGAACCGATCGTGAAATCCGTCGAGCGCTTCCGCAACAGTTGCGGCGAAGAAGGATGGGAGGGCGTCTACCGAATTCGCGAGCTGCTCGAAGCGGCGCGCAAAAAACATCTGCCGACTTTTTATACGACCGGCCACGAAGGCGGAAGCGCGGTGGCCTACGGCCGCTGGCATGGAAAGAACAGCCGCGGCGCGGAAGATATCGGAAACAAATGGACAAAAGGCAACGACATCGTAGCGGAGATCGAGCCGCAGCCTGGAGACGTGCTTGTGCGCAAGCAAAAGCCCAGCGCTTTTTTCGGCACGCCGCTTATGAGCATGCTGAACGAATTGCACGCCGATACTGTTTTAGTCACCGGCTGCACCACCAGCGGTTGCGTGCGCGCCAGCGTTATCGACGCCTTCTCGTATAATTTCAAAGTTTCGGTCGTGGAGGAGTGCGTCTTCGACCGGGGCCAGTCCTCGCACAAGATCAATCTCTTCGACATGAACATGAAGTACGCCGACGTCGTCTCGCTCAAAGAGACGCTCGAATACATCGACGGCCTCTCTCCGACGCTCTACGCGCCGGGCTTGTAAAAGCCCATGACGAAAAGAATTTTCTCGTGGCTGGGGAAAGAGTTCGTCGAGCTTTCGTCGGAAGCTAGGTCGGGAGCGACGGCGACGGAACAAGCTCGGGAAATTTTTCAACGCTTCGATCGGGATCTGAGAACCCTGGGGATCTCCCTAGACAACACGGTTCGGACCCGGCTGTGGGGCAAAGACCGGGAGAGCCGCAATCTAGGCAGCAACGAAAGGGTCGGAGTCTTGTCCGGCAAAGCGCGGTCGGCAAGCTCCAGCTACATCGCGCCGGTTCATTTCGACTCCAGCGCCCTGGTCGCTCTGGACCTACTCGCTATGAAACCTTCGCGGCCGGGCATCGAAAAGATTCTTAAGGAATACGAGCCGTCCATCGTGCCGCTGCGCTACCTGGTTTACGATTCGGTGGTTGTTCTTTCCGGAGTCACCGCGGTCCTGCCCAAGCTCGAAGAGCAGATGGCGGACATTCTTCCGCGCATCGCTGGCTCTCTCGCCGACGCCGGCTCATCCTGGGAAAGAGTAGTGAAAGTCTCCTTTTACCTTCACCGCAGCCAAAGGCCAGAGACGCTGAAGGCGCTATTTCAAAAGACAGTCAAAGCTGAGATTCCACAAATGGAATATTCTTTTGTCGACGGTTACTCCGCCGAAGGGAAGTTGATCGAGATTGAGACGACCGCTATCCGCTGAGTTTGCCCTAGCCGAGCCCGCGCACGACCAGCATGACGCCGATCACAAAAAGGATCACGAGCAGCCCGCGATTGAAAGTCTTCTGGTTCACCCGGTCCTGAGTCTTTAAACCGAAATAAAATCCGAGCATCACGAAGACCGTGACGCCCGCCGATAAGCGCAGCGTCTCGAACGTGAAGAGGTTCCACGTAGAGACAGCGGCCAGTTGGCTTATTTTCGTGATCATGAAGATCGTCGAGATCGAGCGCACGAACTCCGTCTTAGGGAGCCTGAGACCGTAGAGATAGCTCGCCAGCACCGGACCGGCCGCGTTGGTCATGCCATTGAGAAAGCCGACGGCGAGGCCGATGACCGGCGAGGAAAGCCGCTCCAGCCGGGGAGGGATCGTGGGCTCGAAGCGCAGAAAATTGGAGACGACGAACGCGAGGACCATGACGCCGAGCGATAGGTTGAGCGCCCAGATGGGAAGCATGACCAGAACCTTGGTGCCGAGGAAGACCCCGAGGACCGTCAGAAGCAGCAACCACTTGAAACGCTTGATAATCGCCCCGGGGAAACTGCCGCGAAAGATCTGCGCGACGTCCATGAGAATATTGGGGATGATGAGGATCGTGATCGCCGTGCGGATGTCGAGGAGCAGCGCGACCATCGGCGTCGCGATCAGCGGGAAGCCGAATCCTGTAGTTCCTTTGACAAAGGCGGCGAGCAGAAGCATCGCCCCTACGATGATGGTAGTCGGGTCGAGTGGCATGACGTGCAGCAGGAGCTAATTGCGGAGCGCGCGCTCAAGCTTTGGGAAAAGGAATAATGTTCTGGAAGTCGCGAATCACCTTCTCGCGCAGCTCGCGGCTCACCCGGCTCGTCTTGGGAAACTTGTCGCGCCATTCAAAGGGCCGCACGGCGTAGAAAATCGCCCGGCTGTTGGTGTGATCGCGCGCGGCGCGTTTCTCCGGCGGCATGCGCGGGTCGAGCGGCGTGCTCCAGCAGCCGTCCACGATATCGATGTTGGTCGCGGGATCGACGCGCGTCATCATCGCCCAGAGAACTTCCTTAAGATTCGTCGGATCGATGTCGTCATCGACCACGACGACGTAACGGCCGTGGCGCGCGGAGGCGGATGCGGCGACGGCGGCCATGCCGGCCTGCTTCGCGTGGCCGGCGTAGCGCTGCTTGATGGCAACGACGTAGATGTAATTGGTGAAGCTGTAGACCCCGGTCACGTCCTGAATGCCGGCGCTCTCCAGTTGATCCCATAAAAGTCCGGCGCGCAGGCTCAAGTCCGTCCTCGGCGCGCCGGGCCAGAGCGGCGCTTCGTCTTGCGGATGGGATCGTTGCGGTAATAAACCGCCTTGACTTTGATTACCGGCTGGCGCTCGCCGGTGCCCAACGTGCCGCCCGAATAATATCCCGGCCACTCGCCGAACGGGCCTTCGTCTCTCGACTCGACGCTCGGCGGCGGCACCTCGCCCTCGATGGCGACCTCGGCATGGGCCGGGATCGGCAGCCCGGTGACTGGGCCCTTGATGATTTCGAGCGGCCGGCCCCTGAGTCCGCCGACGTAATCGAGCTCCGACTGGCCCCAGGGAATCTTCGCGTTCGCCGCCAAAAAGCACAGCGGGTCGGGACCGAAGGTCGCGACTACGGGACAGCTCTCGCCCTTCTCCCAGTATTTCATGGCTATCAGCCGGCCGTGCTGCCCCGGACTCATCCACAGACCCAGCAGGTCGCGATCGTGAAGCTGCATGCGATAAGTGCCCATGTTGACGAAGCCGGCGGGGGGATCTCTATTGATCAGCGTATCGCCGGTGCCGATGTAGCGGCCGTCGTCGTTCTCGTGCGAGCGCAGCGCGGGAAAGCGCAGCAGATCGATTTGATCGCCGCGCATCACGTTCTCCATCACGGGACCGGTTTTCACCTCGACCGGCGGAATCGCCTTGGACGACTTGATTTTACGCGCCGCGAGGCGCACGAGCTCGAGCTTGCCCTTATCGTGCGGGAGACCGAGCGCCAGCGCGACGCGCTTGTAATTGGCAAAAAGCAAAGCGGCGACGCGAAAGCCGCGCGGATAACCTTTAATCTCATCGAACAACAGCATCGGCGGCGGCGTAATCAGCTCGGCCGCGCTTTCGATCAACGCGCCGATTTCGAGATTCCAATCCGCTCCTTTGATTTCTCTCCAGTCGCCGACCTGCTTGCTGGCCTCGATGAAGCTTCTGAGGTCGTTACACAAAAATTCGCTCATCGCCTTCTCCTCTCGCTTTCAGACGCGGAAAATCTTTGCTATAGCTGCTGCAGTAAAACTATCCATGGAGGAACTAACAAAACTGCTTCGCCGCACGCCGCTTCGAACCTTTATTCTTTATCCGGTACTCACAATCGCGTGGGAATTGATGATCAATCGGGGACGCATGAATCTCCAGCCGATATTTCTCCCGCTGATGCTCTGGGGCTATCTACAATATCGCCTATGCGGCGTCTATCGAGTAAAGCGCGGCGGCGGCGGACCCGGTTTTGACACGCCGCCGGAGCGATTGGTCATGTCCGGCCCGTACGCTTACACGCGGAATCCCATGTACCTCGGGCACATCATCTTCCTTATCGGTCTAACGCTCACGTTTCACTCTCTCCTCGCCGCGCTGATCACGATTGCGACGGCGATCTGGTTTCACTCGCGCGTTCGCAAGGACGAGTCAAGATTGATCGAACAATGGGGCGAGCCGTACCGGCGTTATCTCGCGATTTCCAAGCGCTGGATTCCAGGTTTATTCTAGCTCGGCTTCACCCGCTTCGCCTTGGCTTTTTCTCCCGTGATAAAGTGATCGCCCTTGAGCGCAAGCTCGGCCTCTTCTTCGTCTTGCTTGGTCCAGTCGCCGAGACTGTAACCGTACCACGGCATGCGCGGCTTGAGCGCCGGGAGGCCTAGCTCCTCCCAGATTTTTCTGGAATTCTCCATGAACTCTTTTCGCGGCAGCGACACCGGCGTGTAGGGCCACGGACGGGTCGCGTCGATCAAGAGCGCGCTGGTCGGCGTCATTCGCGCCACGTGCGTCGGCACGCCGGGCGGATAGCAGGAGGGATCGAGGCCGGGAGATTTGCCCTTGAGAATCATGACGTCTTGGTCGGGTCTGACGTTAAACGAGATCGCCCAGTTGATCATCGCCGGGTCGCGGATGTCGATGTCTTCATCGACGGCAATACAGATTTTCGCATAGCTGCCGCTGAAGCCGGCGGAGGTATTGAGCGCGCGCCATACGTCGCCCGAATTGGTCTTTTTTATTTTAATCACGCAATAAGCCTGGCCGCTGCCGCTGACTTCATCGTGAATGGCCACGTCCAGTACGGTAGGATTGCCGGCATCGTGGCGGAGAAACTTGTACATGACTTTTTCCGTGCCGGTGTGCTTGATCTTGCTCGACTCGCTGGGCGGGAACTGGCTCATGAGCGTGGTGTAAATGGCGTCTTTGCGGTGCGTGATGCACGTCACGTCTAAAAACGGCGCCACGCCGCGATGGCCCATATAGCCGGGATACTCGCCGAACGGCCCTTCGGGCTCGATCATATCGGTGGCGATCTTTCCTTCAATGACGATTTCCGCCGTGGCGGGGACCAAGAGATCGACGGTCCTGCATTTCACGAGCGGGATCGGCTCGCCGGCTAGACCGCCGGCCAGACGATACTCGTCGAAATCGTACGGCAGCTTGGCTGTTGCAGCGTACGCCACGGCCGGAATGACGCCGATCACGATCGCGGCTTCGAGCGGAATTCCTTTGGCCTGGCATTTTTTCCAGTGCATCCCCATGTGCTGCCCGAGAAATAGTCCGCCGGTGCGGTTCGGCGCCTTGATCTGCCCGCGGTAATTGCCGATGTTGTAAATGCCGGTTTCGGGATCTTTGGTGACCCAGTTCGCGGAGGTGAGATACGGCGCGTTGTCGAATCCCGGCGTTGAGATCGGCACCGGAATCATGTCGAGCCCATAGCCGTTAAGAAGATCCTTTCCCATGCGCACGACCTCCTGCGCGGGGCCGGATTCCACGACGACGGGCGGAATCGGCTTCATCTGCGCCTGAGTCCAGCGGTCGAAAATATCGTCCGGCTCGCACATGAGGCCGATGCTATAAATTTCCGTGGACGCGGCCAGCGTGCCGACCGAAACCGGCATCGTGTAGCGCTTGCCTTTCACGTCCACGACGTTCTCGAATAAAAACGCTTTGCGCTGCTCTTCGTCGAGACCGCGGAACTGCCAGCGCACGAGCGGCATCAGCTCGGTGTCTTTGTTGATCTCGCGCTTGATGCGAATCAATTTGCCGCGCTCTTCCAGAGCTTTGATGTGCTCGCGTACGTCGCGGTAATATTTTCTCTGTTCCACGATAGTCGTCCTCCGTTACAATCTGCTGTCATCTATCACTTCCTGTGCGAGGATTGTCAAGAACGCCTAGCCCTCGCCGGCGCTCGGAATCTCAGATCGCCTATCTCAGATCTCAGATTTGGGATTTGAGATTGGCCATTTGAGATCCCGCAGGGCCTGGCTCGGTCCGGAGGGAAATCCCGCGCGCGCCGCTCTCCCACACTATTGACAAAAATCAGCCGCCAACCTAACTTCAGGCAGACTCAAGGAACGAATCATCGATGGCCAATCTCGGCTTTGTCGGTCTCGGCGTGATGGGTAGCCGCATGGTGAAGCGGCTGCTCGACGCCGGTCATACCGTAACGGGTTACAATCGAACTAAGTCCAAGGCGCAATGGCTTCTGGATGCCGGCATGAAATGGGCGGACACGCCGCGCGCCGTCGCCGAGTCCTCCGAGATCACGTTCTCGATGGTGACGAACACCGAGGCACTGAAGGCGGTCACGAACGGACCGGACGGGATTCTCGCGGGCCTTGGCCGAGGCAAGGTTTACATCGACATGAGCACCGTGAGCCCGGCGGCGAGCCGCGAGATCGCGGCGCAGGTCGCCGCAAAGGGCGCGCAGATGCTCGACGCGCCGGTGTCCGGCAGCGTGAGTACGCTCGAAGAAGGCAAGCTCTCGATCATGGTCGGCGGAGATCGGGCTGCCTGCGAGCGCGCGCGGCCGATTCTCGCAGCGATCGGCCCGAAGGTCACGCACGTCGGCGGCAACGGCCTCGCCGTCGGGATGAAAATCGCCACGAACTTGAGCCTCGCCGTGCAAATGCTCGCCTTCAGCGAAGGAGTATTGCTGGCGGAGAAGAGCGGCATCGCGCGCGCGACCGCGGTCGAAGTCTTGCTCAACAGCGTGATCGCCTCGCCGATGGTAAAGTACCGCGGCCCGTTCGTGCTCAAGATGCCGGACGAAGCCTGGTTCGACGTGAACATGATGCAGAAAGACTTGCTGCTCGCGCTGGAGATGGGACGTGGCCTCGACGTGCCGCTGCCAACGACGGCGGTCACCAACGAAATGCTCACCACCGCGCGCGCGATGGGATTTGCCGACAAGGATTTCGCCGTGCTGTTCGAAGCGCTGGCGAGGATGGCAGGACTTAAAAAATAATGTTGAATTTTGAGTTATCAATTTTTAATTGAACTCCAAAACACCTTAATTCAAAACTCAACATTCAAAATTCAAAATTGAAGCGCAAACGTATGGCTCGACCACTCAAAGCGAAAATTAAACCCGCAGCAGCAGGCAGCACAAAAGCCGACGGCGAGCGCTTATTGCGTTTCTACCGCCAAATGTTGAAGATCCGCTTGTTCGAAGAGCAGGTGAACGATCTTTATAGGAGCGCCAAGATGCCGGGACTGGCGCATCTCTACATCGGCCAGGAAGCCGTCGCCGTCGGCGTTTGCGAAGCTCTTCGTTCCGACGATTACATCACCAGCACGCACCGGGGCCATGGCCATTGCCTGGCCAAAGGCGCTGCCGTGGACAAAATGTTCGCCGAGCTGCTTGGCAAAGTCGATGGCTACTGCCGGGGCAAAGGCGGCTCCATGCACATCGCCGACCAGGCGATGGGAAACCTGGGTGCCAACGCGATCGTCGGCGGCAGCACGGGCATCGCCACCGGCGCGGCAATGTCGGCCAAGCTACGCGGCAGCGATCAAGTCGCCGTCTGCTTTTTCGGCGAGGGCGCGTTGGGGCAGGGGCTGCTTTACGAATGCATGAATATGGCGTCTCTCTGGAAGCTGCCGGTGATCTATCTCTGCGAGAACAACCTGTATAACGAGTACACCCATTACAGCGAAACGACCGCGGGCACGATCGAAGCGCGCGCGAAAGCGTTCGGCATTCCGACGGAGTCGATTGACGGACAGGATGTCGAGCTGGTGCACCGAACTACGGTTCGTCTGGTCGAGCGCGCGCGGAAGGCCGCAGGGCCTTCGTTTCTGCTCTGCAACACCTACCGCTTTCACGGCCACCACGTCGGCGACATCGACCGCGCCTACTATCGGTCGAAAAAAGAAGAAGAGGAGTGGAAGATCAAGCGCGATCCGCTGCGGCTCTTAACGGACAAATTGAAGCGCCTCAAAGTCGCCGATGAGAAGCACTTGAGCGAGATCGAAAAAGAAATTCGCCACGAGATCGAAGCAGGAGTCCAGTTCGCCCTTAACGCTCCTTACCCCGACCCCGACGAAGTCGATCAGCATGTGTATGCGTAGAGAAAATTTGTAGGGGCGACCGGCTGGTCGCCCAAAAATGGGCAGGCACACAGGCCTGCCCCTACAATGACGCGAAATGAAGCCTGCAAACGAAACGACATCGGCAGTGGCAAATGCAGCGCGTGTAATCACCTTTGGACAGGCTATCAACGAGGCCCTTGCCGAGGAGATGCGCCGCGATCCTAAGGTCTTCATTCTTGGAGAAGACGTCGCCGAGGCCGGCACGCCGTTCAAGGTTCTCTCCGGTCTGCTCAAAGAGTTCGGCAAAGAGCGGGTGATTGACTCGCCGATCTCGGAGGCGGCGATCACCGGCCTGTGCGTCGGCGCGGCGATGACCGGCCTGCGCCCGGTCGTCGATATCATGTTCGGCGATTTCATCACGCTCACCATGGACCAAATGGTGAACCAGGCCGCCAAGATTCATTATATGTCCGGTGGCAAGCTCACCGTCCCGATGGTAATGCGCACGACGCTGGGCGCGACGCGACGCTCGGCGGCGCAGCATAGCCAGAGCCTGCACGCCTGGTTCAGCCACATTCCGGGATTGAAAGTGGCGCTGCCTTCGACGCCCTATGACGCCAAGGGTCTGCTCAAGACCGCGATCCGCGACGACAACCCGGTCGTCTTTTTTGAAGACAAGCTGATGTACCAGCTCAAGGGGCCGGTGCCGGAGGGCGAGTATACGATTCCGTTCGGCGTAGCGGACGTGAAGCGTATTGGTAAAGATATCACGATCGTTGCGACCAGCAGCATGGTTCAAGTCGCTCTTAGCGCGGCCGAGATCCTGGATCGGGCGGGAATCAGTGCCGAGATCGTGGACGTGAGGACGACCGCGCCGCTGGACAAACAGACGATTATCGAATCCGCGAAAAAAACGACTCGCGCGATCGTGGTCGATGAAGGCTACGAGCGCTACGGCGTCACGGCGGAGATCGCGTCGGTCATCGCCGACGGCGCGTTTTACTATCTCGACGCGCCGGTTAAGCGCATGGGCGCGATGGACGTTCCCGTGCCGTTTTCTCCGGTGCTCGAAGATCAGACGGTGCCGACACCTGAGACGGTTGCGGAAATGGCGAAGACATTGTGCAGGTAGGGGCACGGCGCGCCGTGCCCCTACGTTTTCTTTGAAGGAGATATTATGGCGCTTAAAACTTTCGGTCTAATGGGCGTCGATTGGGAAGAGCGCGTCAACTTCGATCGTCTTCGACACGACCGCTTAAATCGGATCAAAGCGGCGCTGAAGAAATCCGAGATCGGCTCGCTGCTCTGCTTCGACATGAACAACATCCGCTACATCACCGCGACGCACATCGGCACCT
>CAZNES010000030.1:0-42873 GCA_964572145.1 uncultured Syntrophobacteraceae bacterium | reverse complement strand
TGCACGCAGGCGGGATCGAGCCCCTGATCGACGCGGCCGACGCAGAAGTTGCACTTCATCACGACGCCTTCGGGGATGTTCTGCTTGGCGGTCTCGAAGAGAGTCGTGTGGCCGGGGAAATAGGCGCCGTTGCCGTCGTAGAACGTGCGCGCGCCGTAAGGACAGGCCTCAATGCAAGAGCGGCAGCCGATGCAGAGATCGTAGTCGATCAAAACGATGCCGTCTTCGCGCTTGGATGTGGCGCCCGTCGGACAGACCTCTCTGCACGCCGGCTGCTCGCAGTGGTTGCAGAGGACGGGGAGAAAGACGCGACGCGACGCGGGAAATTTCCCCACCTCTTTTTCCAGCACCTTGGCGAAGAAAACCCCCGAAGGCGAAGCATGCTCCGCTTTGCACGCCATCGTGCAGGCGTTGCAGCCGATGCAGATGTTGAGATCGATCACCATTCCGTAGCGCGTCATAGTGCAACTCCTTTTTTAGAGCAGCGGATCGTACATGCCTGCCCGGATGACCAGAAAGCGGAAAAGATAGTCACCGAAAAGCCTCAAGACCGCCAGGACGGCCGTCACCACGAAAATTGTCTGCATCTCGGAGCGGCCGGCAAACGGCCAGCCCAGCAGCAGCGGCACCACCAGACCCAGGCCGATCACGCCTCCGAGGAAAAGAGTCGCCCATTTCCCGCGCGTCAGCAGCCGGATCGACTCGCGCGCAGCCGTTGCGGAGCCGGACATCACCGAGAGATGGCTCAGCACGAAGATCAAGCAACCGAGCGCGAGATAGGCCTGCCAACTCTCCAGCGCGCCGAGATCGAGAGCCGGACCGGGCAATACGGGCGAAGTGAGTATGAGAATGTCGATGCCGGCGAGCAGGGAGTAGGCGAAGAAGATAATCGGGAAAAAGGTCGAGTTCCAAAACGGTATCGCCGCGGAAGGAGACAAGACAAAACCGGTGTAGATCATGACGAGGATGGCGGCGGCGGCGGAGATGAATTTCACGGCCGTCGCGATGCCCGGGGACAACTCTATCTCGAAGACGCGCAGTGCGACTTGCAGCGCGCCGAGCGCGACCAGCAGCGTGATGAAGAAACAGCCCCGGCTGATCCACGAGCTCTGCGGACGATAAAAGGCGCGCCAGAAACGCTCCGGCCGCCCGAGGTCGAGCAAGAGCAACCCGGTGCCTAATATCACGACGACAAGGCCCAGCGCGCCGGCCCAGCCGTGATCGATATAGAGCGAGATGAGAAACAGCCCCGCGCCGGCGCCGCCGAGAAACAGATAGGTGATGACCAGCCATCCCCATTCGCGCTGGGGCTTGACGCCGATCAGAAATTCATCGATGCGCGCTAACATATTGCCCCCTTTTCCTTCTAACTCTTCTTACGAGCTGCCTGCAGCCTCCACTGGCCGATCTCCACTCCTTCGTCCTACCAGTTTGTACACGTCAACCTTCTCAGATTTTCCCTTAACGAGCGTGGACTCCAGAAACTCAACCTCGAACTGGTTCCCGGCTGCGGCCAGGGTCTGGCCGGTAAATAAGACCTCACCGGAGCGGGCCATGGTCATGAGGCGCTGCGCTGTGTTAGTGGTGTCTCCGATGATGGCCACATCCCGCCGCTCCTTGATTCCCACTGCCCCGAGGACCACCATGCCCGTGCTGATCCCGATGCCGAACCGCAGCCGCCTGTCGGCAGCACACCCTTCATGGTACGCCGCAATTGCTTGCTGGATGGCCAGGGCGCACTCTAGACTTTGGGCCGCGTGCCTATCGCGATCCTCATCCCGCAGACCAAACCCGAGCAAGACGCCGTCGCCCTGGATCTTCAGGCAGGATCCACGCTGTGCGAATACGGCGTCTAGGATCACTGCCAAGTGGCGGTTGACGATCTCCATCGCTACGGCAGGTCCCGAGTGTTCGGCCAGTGTGGTGAAGCCGCGGCCGTCCACGAAACTCACGGTCATGGGGATTTCTTCTGCCCCCGTCCCTTCAAGGTAATACCCGATTACCCTATCGACGAGGGCGTGTCAGAGGAACGTACCTAAGATCTTCCGCTGCTCCGGCGACCCTGTCAGATCAAGCCGGACACGTTCCTTGCCCAGACTGTCCATGGCTCCTCCAATCTTGAACGCAAAAAGTGACGCAGCCCATCTTTTTTCCTCAAGCAGCCCGTGACACCTTCACTCTGATGCAAGAATCCACGCCCGTGGAAACCGGATCGATGCGATCGAGTGAGAGCGGCAGCAGCGTGTTGAAGTGAACGCCTTTGCCTTTGGCGACCGGCTTTCCCTTGGCCCAGCTCCCGAACACGCCGGCGATGCCGATGACTTCGGGATGGATGCACTCGGTGAGCTTGGCTTCGCCCTTGACCTTCCCGGCTTCGGACTCGACCCAGATCGTCTCGCCGTCTTTGATCTTTTTTCGCGCGGCGGTGTCGGCGTTGATCAGAATCTTGTACGCGTACGGATTGTGCTCGGCCAGATCGTTGAGCCACGGATTCTGCGTGGTGATCGAGAGGCTGTGAAACGGAATCTTGAAATTGACCACGTACAGATCGTAGGAGCCTTTGCCGTCTTCGTAGGCGGGGCAAGGCTTCCAATCGGGCACCGGCTGGTAGTCGGAGGTGTCCCAGTCATGTCCCATGCGGGTGGCGACGCTCTTCACCGACTGTTTGGCCCGCAGCATGTTTTCAAAATAGACGGGGAAACGCGGCCGGATGAATGGACCGGGGTACTTTTCTTCGACGGCCCTCGGCATTTTGTGATAGCCGTTTTGCTTGAACCATTCGATCCCGCGCTCGGGGCCGAACAGCGTTTTGGTCCAGCGGTCGTAGATCTCGTCCATCGAGTAGCGCTTTTCAGGATCGAGTTTGTAGGGCTCTTTGAGCCCCATGCTCACGTTCATCAATTTGTAGACGTCGCTTAAAAATCCCATGCGGCCGGCGACTTCAAAGAGCACGTCGATCCAGCGCCGGGCCTCTCCCTGCGTCTCCACCACCGGCTGGCGCAAGCCCCAGTAAAACTGGCTCGTGGCCGGGCTCATCGTGTGGCTTGGCCGGTTGGGAAAGAGATCGAACCTTTCCAGGTAATACTGCTCGGGCAGGACGAGGTCGGCGAATTCGGCGACTTCGTCGAGATGCGTGCTGAAGCTCACGATGTATGGAAATTTCCTAAGCGATTCGGCGACCAGCTCGGGATTGACGTTGTTCATCATGAGATTGCGCCGGCAAACGATCAGCATCTCCGGCGTGTAGGGAAGCTTGAACAGGCTGGGGTCTTGCAGGTTCAGTTGATACATCGGACTGCGGTTGGTGGTGATGGGAAAGAGCTGGTGCAGGCCGAGATCGTCCGGCTCGCGATCTTCAAAGTCGTAATACTTCGCGCCGTGACCGATGGTGGAGGGGGGAGTGATCATGCCCTCGGCTGTGACTCCCGGCCCCCAACGCCCGGACGGACCGACGAGATTCGGGCCGCGATGGCCGCCGGGGACATAGTAGGCGCCGACGATCATGTTTAAGATCTGCACCGCCAGCGCCGTGTGCGTGCCGTGCTTGTGCGCGCCCGCGCCGCGATAAATATTCACGGCGACCGGGCGATACGGCAGGACTTTGCCGTCGATGACGATGGTGGAGCCGATTCTCGCGGCCTCGCCGAACTCCTTCGCGATCCGCCGGATCGTCGCCGCGGACACCGTCGTGATCGGCGCGGCCTTCTCCGGCGTGTAGGCTTTGACGTGTTCTTTTAATGCCTGAAATGCCGGCTGGCATCTCTCTCCGCCGGCCGTAAACCAACCCTCAAGCGCGGGGGATATCCCGCTTTCATCGAATGGCACGGCCATCCCGCTCTTTTGATCCCAGGCCAACGGTTTGCCGTCGCGACCTTCTTTCAGGTAGCTGCCATCCTCCTTGACCAAGTAAGACCCATTGGTGCGGCAGCTCAAGAACTCGCGGTCGTAGCAGCCGAGTTCATTCAACAACACATGGATGATGCTCAAAATAAACGCGCCGTCCGTGCCGGGACGGATCGGCACCCACTCATCCGCCTTCGCCGCCGCGTTGGTCCCGACCGGATCGACCGCCACGACGCGCATCCCGCGCCGGCGCGCGTCCGCCATCTTCCGCGCCATCACCGTCGCGTTCAGACCCGCCATGAAGCCCTGCTGGTTGCCGAGGAGGATCGCGTAATTGCAATAGTCGAGATCGAAGTCGGAGTGAAACGAGCCGTTGGTGAGATACATCGAAGCGTGAAGGTAGTTGCCGCAGTAGTAACCGACCCAGTCGGCATTGGGCGTGCCGAAGGCCGGCGCCCAGACCGGGCGTATGAAATAAGAGAGCGCGATCTGGTCGAAGGTGGAGATCACCAGGCCGCGCGGATCTTTTTCCCGCACCTTGGTCAGCTTGTCGGTCAGGATATACAGCGCGGTCTCCCACGAGAGCTCCTCCCAATGCGGATCGACGCCGATCCCTTTTTGCGGATTGATGCGGCGCAGAGGGCGCGTCACCCGGGAAGGATCGTACTGGCCGATCAGCCCCGCCTGCCCTTTAGCACAGAGATGGCCGCCGCTGGCCGGGCAGTTCGGATCGCCCTCGATCTTCACCAGCACTCCGTCCACGCGGTGCGCCAGGATGCCGCACGCCGCAAAGCACATATCGCAGACGCTATGAACCCACGTATCTTCTCTGGGGGATGCCATCGCTTAGCCTCCTTCCGGGGGATAGACGCCGACCACGACGCTCAGATTCTCCCCGCGCTCAAGCCGGGTTTCGAAGCCTTGCAGTTGGGCGATATCGCAATCGTTGACGCAGATAAGAGTAGTCGCGCGGAGTTCTTTGGCTGACCTGAAAACGCTGGCGCGAAACGGATTGCCGTGCCGGTCGATGAGCCGAGCGAGCAGCTCGCCGACCGTGATGCCGGGCGCCACCTCGATCTCCTCTTCGCGGCAGCCGATCACGTTGCGCACCAGACCGAGATAAGAAACTTTGACGAGATTGGGCGAAGACATAAATGATTAAAGGAAAATCGAGCACAAACCATGCCACAGGCGGGTAGAGCCACATCGCCTGTGCATCCGTGAGAAATCGACCGAGCCGGGAGGTTGGGCTTTTCTGATTTTAGGAAAAGCCGGGCCGAATTTCTCAGTTTCTGGAGGCTCGGCCAGGCCCGGGCCCGGTCGCTCCGGCCGGGCGGCTCTCCTTGACGGAGATAAACCGGGTCAGTAAATTTCCGCCTTCACGCCGGCGCGCCAGCGCACCTGGCTCGCGATCCACTCCAGCGTGGGTCGGTTGACCTTCGAGATGCGCGAGTCCGCCGGCGTCCGGTCGAGCGTGTAGACCTGAACGAGAGCGGGACGGATTTCTCTGAGACTCTCGATCCACAGAGCGACCGAATCCGGATCGGCGTTGGTGATCCTGCCCTGGACGAACAAAGATTGCAGGATCACGTCTTTCAGGTCTTTCAGCCCGGTAACGATATCTTTCAAATAAAAGGGCGGCGCCGGCCCGTTCAACTGATGGATGATCTCTTCGCTGCCGGCGTCGAGCTTCATGATTCTCAAGTCGAGCCGGTCCAGCGCTGAGCGGATCTCCGGCCGCGTGACGGTGGAAGAGTTGGAGAGCGCCGCGAGCTTGAGATGCGGCAGGTATTTGTCGCGCAAGCCGATCGCTCGCTCGACGATCTCCGGAAAGTCCGGATGCATCGTGGGCTCGCCGTTGCCGGAGAAAGTGATTGCGTCGAGCTTCTGCCGTTTTCTAGCGATGGCCTTGAGCGCCTTCTCCAACGCGTCGGACACTTGGTCGGGACGCGGCAAGTCCTTCAGCGCGCGGGTCGCGTCGACCGTCGGCTCCGCCGTCCAGCCGTACTGGCAATAAACGCAGTTGAACGAACAAAACTTGTAGTCTTCCGGTAGGAGATTGATTCCCAGCGAAAGGCCGAGCCGACGCGATCGCAGCGGGCCGTAGATGATGCCCGTTTGCAGCGAGATGGCTTTCAGAGAATCCATGGCGGTGCTCATAGAGAGTTCAGACCGGCATCAGGCCGTGCTTCTTTTTCGGCGGCTCGTCCGTCTTGCCGGCGCACAGATCGAGCGCCCGGATGATCCGCGGCCGCATGTCGCGCGGATCGATGATGTCGTCGACGTGCTGCTCGGCCGCCGAATAGTACGGATTTACGTACTTGTCGAAAAATTCTTTCAGCCGCGCCGCGCGCACGGCTTCCGGATCTTTGGCCTCGGCGATCTCTTTGCGGAAAAGAATGTTGACCGCGCCTTCCGGCCCCATCAGGCAGACCTCGGCCGTCGGCAGCGAGAAGACGAAGTCGGCGCCGAGGTCCTTGCTGCACATCGAGAGATAGCCGCCGGCGTAGGCCTTGCGCAGGACCACGGTGATCTTCGGCACGGTCGCCTCGGCAAAGGCGTAGAGCATCTTGGCGCCGTGGCGGATGATTCCCTGGCGCTCCATCGCGGTGCCGATCAAAAACCCGGGAATGTCCTGCAAGCTCACCAGCGGGATATTGAAGGCGTCGCAAAATCGGATGAAGCGGGAGCCTTTGTCCGCGGCGTTCACGTCGAGGCAGCCGGCGAGATGCTTTGGGTTATTTGCCACGATGCCGACGGTCCGCCCGTGAAAGCGCGCGAAGCCGACGGCGAGATTCGGCGCGTAGTCTTTTTTGATCTCGAAGAAGCTCTCGCGATCGACGATGCGCGCGATTACGTCGTGGATGTCGTAGGATTTTTTCTGGTCCGCGGGAATTAGGGTGAGGAGATCCTCCTCGCACCGCTCCGGATCGTCGCCGCTTGCGCGGATCGGCGGCGCTTCGCCGTTGTTCGACGGCAGATAGCTCAACAGCGCCTTGGTCCGGTCAAGGCAGTCGCGGTCGTCCGCCGCGGTGAGATCCGACACGCCGCTCACGCGCGCGTGGATCGACGGCCCGCCCAATTGTTCGTTGGTGGTCTTCTCGAATACGACCGCTTCCACTAGCGGCGGCCCGGCGATGAACATGTAGCTCGTCTTCTTCACCATGAAGATAAAATCCATCAGCGCCGGCGAATAGGCCTGGCCGCCGGCCACGGGGCCCATCACGAGCGCGATCTGCGGGATGACTCCCGACGCGCGCACGTGACGGAAAAAAAGCTGGCCGTATTCGCTGAGCGAGCCCATCTCTTCGGTGACGCGCGCGCCGCCCGAGTCGTTGATGCCGATGACCGGCGCGCCCATCTTGCGCGCGAGATCGACGGTCTTGCAGATCTTTTTCCCGTGGCGCTCGCCGTAGGTGCCGGCGATCACCGTGAAGTCTTCCGAGTAAACGAAGACGTCTCTACCGTCGATTTTTCCGTGGCCGGTGATGACGCCATCGGCGGGAACCTCGGCCTTGTCGAGGCCGTAGTCTCTGCCGATGTGGCGAGCGAAGAGGTCGAACTCGACGAAACTTTCCGGATCGAGCAGATAGTCGATGCGCTCGCGCGCGGTCATTTTTCCCTGCGCGCGCTGCTTCTCCTGGAGCTTCGCCCCACCGCCCTGCTCCAGGCGCGCGCGCCTCTGTTCCAACTCCTTCAGCTTGCTCTCCATGCTTTCTACGATGGGCTCTTCTTTTCGTGCTCGTGATTCGTGCTCGTGTTCGTTTGGCTCGGGCGGCGGCACGACGCGGGCGAGAGCGGGCGATTCGACGGTCATCGGTTTGCCTTTCTGTAGCCCAAGGCGTCCTGGGCGATGATGAGCTTTAAAATATTCGACGAGCCCTCGACGATCTGGTACGACTTCGAGTCGCGCAGGTAGCGTTCAACGGGGAATTCGGTGGAGTAGCCGTAAGCGCCGAGAATCTTCACCGCCGCGTCGGCGTTGAAGGCCGCGGCCTCGGCCGCGGTATACTTGGCGATGGCGGTCTCGAGGCTGTGCGGCCGGCCCTGGTCGGCCAGAGCCGCGGCGCGATAGACCAACATGCGCGCCGCTTCTTCATGAATCACCATCTGCGCGATCAGGTCCTGGTTCATCTGAAACTGGCCGATCTTCTGTCCGAATTGCTCGCGCTGGTTCGCGTAAGCGACCGCCGCTTCTCGCGCGGCGCGCGCTAGACCCACCGCGCCGGCAGCGCAGGTGAGACGCGTGTGATTCAAATGCGTCATGCAGATCTTGAAGCCTTCGCCTTCTTGTCCGATCAGGTTTTCCGCCGGCACCGCGACGTTTTCAAAAGTCAGCTCGCCGGTGGGCGAGGCGTGCGCACCCATTTTTTCCAGCGTGCGGCGCGCGACGCCCGGCTGGTTGAGATCGACGTAAAAGGCCGACATGCCCTTGTGCTTGAGCGAGCGGTCCGTATAGGCGAAGACAATGCCCGCGTCGGCGACCGGAGCGTTGGAGATCCACGTTTTCGTTCCATTGAGAAGATATCCGCTGCCGTTCCGCGCCGCGGTCGTGCGCATCGCCGCCACGTCCGAGCCGGCGTCGGGTTCGGTGATGGCGAAGCAGCCGATGGTCTCGCCGCGAATCAGCGACGGAATCCATTTTTTCTTTTGCTCCGCGGCGCCGAAATCGGCGATCGTGGTCGCCGGTCCGGTCTGCATGTTGATGTAGACGCGGATCGCGCTGTGCACCCGCGAAATTTCCTCGGCGATGATCGCCAGAGCGAGAAAGCCGAGATTGTTGCCGCCGCAATCTTCCGGCAGCGTGCAGCCGAAAAATCCCAACTCGCCCATCTTCAGGACCAGGTCGCGGCGAAAGCGATGCTCGCGGTCGTCCTCGGCCGCCTTGGGCGCGATCTCCTTCTCGGAAAATTCCCGCGCCAGCTCGCGCACGGCCGCCAGCTCCTCCGTCAATTCAAAATCCACAACTTTCCTCCTAAGGCCTCGTAAAACGTAAGGCGTTAGGCCTGAGGCGATCCCCTGACCCCTCACGCTTTACTCCTGACGAATTGAGCAAGCTCCGCGCGATGACGAGTTTTTGAATCTCCGAAGTCCCTTCGTAAATTCGGAGCGCGCGCACGTCGCGGTAGAGCCGCTCGACTGGATGTCCCGACACGAGTCCGATGCCGCCGTGGATTTGCACCGCCTGGTCGACGATTCTCTGCGCGGCCTCCGTCGCGAAGAGTTTCGCCATGGCCGACTTGATTGGAAGGTCCTCTTCGCCACGATCGTTCGCCCAGGCGGCTTGATAAACGAGAAGCCGCGACGCTTCCAGCTCCGTCGCCATATCGGCGAGCTTCATCTGCGTCGCCTGAAAGGCGGAAAGCGCGAGTCCGAATTGGCGGCGGTTCTGGCTGTACCGGAGCGCCTCGTCCAATGCTCGCTGCGCCAGCCCGACGGCGGCGGCTCCGACCGTGCAGCGCAGCGTGTCGAGCGTGCGCAGAGCGATCTTCAATCCCTCTCCTTCGCCGCCCAGTCGCTGTCCCTCGGGAACGGCGCAATCTTCGAATGCGAGAACTCCGATCGGATGAGGCGAGAGCAGATTGGTTTTTTCCCTGAGGATCAATCCCGGAACGCCGGCTTCGACGATGAAGGCGCTGATGCCTTTTCCTTTTTTATCCGGGTCGGTCGATGCGAAGACCACGTGGGTCTGGGCGATCCCCGCGTTGGAAATAAAATGTTTGACGCCGTTCAAACGATAGCCTTGTCCGGTTCTTACCGCGCGCGTCTCCAGGGACGAAACGTCCGATCCGGCATTGGGCTCGGTCAGGACGAATGCGGCGATGGCCTCGCCTTTCGCGAGCGGCGGAAGATAACGCCGCTTCTGTTCTTCGCTGCCAGCAATGACTATCGGGTAACTTCCGAGCGCCTGGACCCCGAACATGGTGTCCGCCAGAGCCGAGCCCCAGGCCAACTGCTCGCGGATTGAACAAAGGTCGCGCGCTTGAACCTGCTCGCGGGCGCCGCCGAATTCTTTCGGCGCGACGTAGGCCATGATACCGTCACGGCCGAGACGGGCGACGAGACGGCGCGCTTCGGTGTCGATATCCAATCCGGTGCCGTCATGCGAGAGAAGGTTTTTCTCCGCCCACGAGCGAACATGAGAACGCAGCCGCAGTTGTTCTTGATCGAGAAAGCAGTCCATAAACAATGGTTCGACCTCGCTCACCACGGGAGGTCAGGCAGCCGTCTCCTTTTGGAAATGCTGCATCTTTCCCTGGGCGAAGCCGAGGCGGTTAAAAAAATCCTTCATCTCCGGCTGATCGTTGTTCACGAGAGTGAAAACCGTTTTGACGCCGTGGTCTTCCGCCGACGAGGTGAATCGATCCAACAAAGCGCGCGCGATGCCCTGACGGCGGTACGCGGGATCGACGCCGATGATCTCGATCCAGGCGACGGTCCCCGGCAGGCCGAATTCCAGCTCACCGGCGCGGCCAAAAACAAAGCCGACCACGTGGTTGTCGAGCTCGGCCACGAGCGACGCCCAGTGAGGCCGGATCGCCTCGGAGATCTCGATCCGTTTCTCCCAGTAGTCGCGCCGGCCGATGCCGGTGACGCGCTCCTCGATGTTGACGATCGAAGCGAGGTCGTTCTTCTCGAGATTCCTCACGTAAACGTTTTTTTCCATGGCTTTTTACCTCCGCAGTCTCATGGCTGGTTGAATCTCAGCGGGCGCTTTTCGACGAACGCGTTGTAGCCTTCAATAAAATCCGGCGTCTCCATGCAGCGCGCCTGGGCCATCGCTTCCATCTCCAGCGCCGTCTCCAGGTTTGTCGCCGCTTCGAAGTTGAGCAGCTCTTTGGTCACGCCGAGCGCGTAGGCCGGTCCGTCTCGAAGGCGTCGCGCGAGCGCGTAAGCTTCTTCGAGTAATTTTTCGCCGGGTACGACGCGGTTGGCGAGGCCGATGCGATGGGCCTCCTGAGCGTCGATCGCATCGCCGAAGAAAATCAGCTCTGTGGCTTTTCCGAGTCCGACGATTCTCGGCAATAGGTAGAGCGCGCCCATGTCGGCGCCCGACAAGCCCACCCTGACAAAGAGAAAGGCGGCTTTGGCCTTGTCGGAAAATATTCGGATGTCGGAAGCCAGCATCAGCATCGCGCCGGCGCCCGCCGCGATGCCGTTGACGGCGGCGACGATCGGCTTTTTCAAGTTGCGCATGTTCTTGACGACGTTGCAGGTCATGCGCGTGAATCGGTACAGCTCGTCGCCTTTCATCTCGATGAGCTTACCGATGATTTCATGCACGCTGCCGCCGGAGCAAAAACCTTTGCCCGTCCCGGTGAGCACCAAAACTTTCACCGCATTGTCGTGGGCCACATCCGCCGTCAGCTTCTCCAGCTCGGCATAAGTCTCGAAGGTGAGAGCGTTCAGCCGCTCCGGGTCGTTCAAGCGCACCGTCGCTATGCCGTTGTCGATTTCGTAGATGAAACTGCGGTAGGTCATGAATGCTCCTTCTCCTTCACATCATCACCGCGCCGCCGTCCACGTTGATCGCCTGGCCGTTTATGCCGCGCGCCGCTTCCGAGGCGAGCATCACGGTGAGATACGCGACTTCGTCGGGATCGATCAATCGTTTTTGCGGCGACGTATTTTTCAACATCTTGAGCGCGTCTTCGACCGGCTTGCCTGTTTTCTGAGCCAGAAAGGCGGAATTTTTTTGCGTCAGGCCAGTATCGACGTATCCGGGGCAGACGGCGTTCACCGTAACGCCGTGCCGCGCCGTCTCCGCGGCGAGCGAGCGCGTCAATCCCAGCACCGCGTGCTTCGAGCTGGCGTAGGCGGAAATATTCGGATACGAAGTCTTCGCAACCGTCGAAGCGATATTGACGATCCGTCCCCATTTCGCGGCGATCATTTCCGGCAGAAATACTTTGCAGCAATAGTACGTGCCGGTCAGGTTCACGCGCATCACTTCTTCCCAGAGGCTATCCTCCATTTCGAGGAAGCTCACGGCCGGGGCGATGCCAGCGTTGTTGACTAAAATCTGGACGGCGCCGAGGTCGCTCGCGATGCGCTTTTTCAAATCCTCGATCTCTTTTTTTTGCGTCACGTCGCAGGCGAGTGGAAGAACACTGGCGTGACGGCAGTGGATCTCCGCCGCGACTGCATCGAGAGCGGCCTGAGTCCTTCCGGCGATCACTACCCGGCTGCCGTGCGCGGCGAAGGCCAGCGCGATAGCGCGGCCGATGCCGCGGCCGCCGCCGGTCACCAGAACGGTTTTTCCTCGTAGATCCTGCATAGATGAGGAATTCTCCTCGGTGAAGAGGGGAGCACAAAGCGTGCCACGAGATTCTGAAAGAAACCGAGACTCTTGGCCATTTTCTTTCCTAAAATTTGCAACGGCGTCATGGCTTTTTCCCAGGAGTAAGAAGGGGAAGCAAAGGGGGGAACGCGTCTGAGCAATTCGCCCGCGAGCGTTCCCGGACCGACGCGTGTCAACCGTTCATTTTGTTCTTGGGTGAGCATGGCTTGTCCTCTTACTTAGAGATACTGCCTCCCTTTCAACGGGTCCGGGACTTTGAGGCCCATCGCTTCGATCAGCGGATTGACCTCTTTGATGTACTCCTCTCTCGCCTGCGCGTTGGTGCGGCGCTTGATGCCCCAGTGACAAAAGCGTTCGGAGCGCCAGGATTCGGAGCGGCCGAACATGTCGAGCCCTTTCACGTACCAATAGTCGAGCGCCTTCTGAACTTTCTCCCGCGATTCATCGCCTTTTTCCGCCAGCGCTCTTGTCTGGGTCGCGCCGTAATCGATGTGTCCCAATTCCTCGTTGATGATGTCCGGGAGTAGCGGCTCGAGCGGCGCGTAACTGCCGCCGATGAATTCATCGAGCTGGTAATGGCCGATCCGATCGATCAAGAAGCCGAATACGGCGAAGTCCTCCCACGTCGCGATCGTTCCCCGGAAGGCTTCCACGTAGCGCTTCCGGTTCGGCTGGCTCAGCACGAACGACACGTCCACGCCGATATCGCCGGCGATGCGGGCGAATTTCCGGTAGTGATCCATCTCCTCCGCCGCCGTGCGCGCGACGATCAATTGGTCGAGCTTGGTCGGCGCGCCGGGGAGCATCTTTTCCACGTAGAGATGCGGCCCGCCGATCTCGCAGTCCGACTGGATGGTGAGAAGCCGCTGCAGCAGGTCCCGATACTCGGGGTCCATCTTTTCGAAATCATTGGCCTGAACTTTGTCGTTGAACATCCGGTCTCCTTTTCGTAGGGGCAGGTTTCAAACCCGCCTCTACATTTTTCATTCTTTTTCTCACGTCCCCGTGAAATTCGGTTTTCGCTTTTCCAAAAACGCCGCCGTGCCCTCGTGCAGGTCGTGGCTCATGGCCAGATTGCCGAAGCAGCGTGCTTCCATTTCCAGGGCGGAAGCCAGGTCCACTTCCAAGCCTCTGTTGATGAGCATCTTCGACGCTTCGAGAGCGAGGCGGGGGAGGGCGGCGAGCTTGGCGGCGAAGGCTCGCGCCTCTTCGAGCAGTTTGTCTTTCAGCACGACTTTCATGACGAGGCCGAAAGAGAACGCCTCTTCGGCGCCGATCGTGTCTCCGGTGAGAATCATTTCCTTCGCTTTGGCCGCGCCGACGAGCCGCGGCAGTCTCTGCGTTCCGCCGCCGCCGGGGAAAGCGCCGATCTTGATCTCCGGCAGTCCGAACTTCGTCCCTTCCGAGGCGATGCGAAAATCGCACGCGAGCGCGAGCTCGCAGCCGCCGCCCAGCGCGTAACCCGCGACCGCGGCGATAACCGGCTGCGGCAAGGCTTCGATCTGATCGAAGAGAAGCTGAAATTCGCGCGCGTGCCGGTAGGTCGCTTCGGCGGTGTTCGCTTCCAAAATCTCGCCGATGTCGGCGCCGGCGCAAAAAAATTCCTCGCCGCCGGTGACGATCACCACGCGCTCTTTGGGATCGGCGGCGATCTCTTTGAGCGCCTCCTCCATCTCGCGCCTGAGATCGGCGTTGAACGCGTTTTTCTTCTGCGGCCGGTTCAACTGAAGAATCGTCACGCCGCCTTCCCGGGTGACAATCAAATTTTGAAACATACGTATCTCCTCTGTCGCGCACCTGGGCGCGATGAATCGCGCCCCTACCGCCTTTTATCTATCCGGCTGCGGCCTTCGCCTGACCGTCGGAGGCCCGCGCGTTCAACGCGCCGGACGATCTGGCGATAAACCGCTTCAAGGACTCGTCGTTGGCAAAGCTTTTTTGCGCTCGCGCCGTGTTCACCTCGATCGCAATGACGTTCGGATCGTCCGTCCGGGCTTCTCTGAAAACGCCGTTCTGGATCATGCGATGAACCGACAAGCGGTTGTCGCCGGTCGGCGTCACGTAGTGCACGAGGTCCGTCTTATAACGGTGCAGGAGAAAAAAATGTATGAGCGTCATCAGCCGCCGCGAGCGGTATTGCTTGACCGTATTCTGATCTTTGACGGCGAGAAATTTCCTTCCTTGTCTGTCTTTGTCCACCCGGTACGTGATCTCGGCGATCTTGTCGCGGGCCTCGTCGAACACGTTCAACATCATCTCCTCGGAGCCGGCCCATCGCTCTTTGACTTCGACGCTTAGATCGCCCTTGTTGTAAACGCCGCGCGCTCTCCAATGCTCCGCCCACATGCGGAGCCATCGCTCCAGAACGCTGGTCGGCACTTCGGTGCTTTTCCGATGCTGCGCTTCCGTGGACGTTCCGCCCATGGACGAGGTCGTGAGCGACGGGCCGCGGGCCGCGCGCCGGAACCGATCCGCCCACGGTCCGCCGACAAACGTTTGCGGATACTGTGCCGGGTCGTCCGCGAGCCGGAGCGCGCGTTGAATCAGCCGCACGAATCCGAGCACGCCTTCCTCGCCGAGCGCGCGCGCCAGGCGCCCGTTCATCAACGCTTCGCCCTGGTGGCCCGCGTAGGTGATGAAGTTGAACACGTAGCCCATCTTGCCCAGCTCGTTGGCGAAGCTGCGGATCTGGTCGTCGGTGAATCCCCAGGCGTCCCAGTTCCACGACGGTGAAAGATTATAGGCCAACATCTTGTCGGGAAAAACCGCGTGAATCGCGTCGGCCCACGCCTTGTCGTCTACGAGATCGGGCTTCGTCGTCTCGCGCCAGACCAGATCGGCAAACGGCGCCGTCGCCAGTCCGCGCGCAACCGCCATATCGCGTCCTCCGGTAAGCAGATAAAAACCGTCCGGGGTTCGCGGCAGCTCCCAGCTCCAAAAAATATCGATGCCCATCGACTGCGCCTGCTTGCGCGCTTCCTCGTGGGAAACGCCGGCGGCGAAGGTTTTCCAACGCTCGACCGACATCGGCAGTTTGGCTTTCTGTTGAGCGCGCGCCTGCATCGCGGCCGCGACCGCGTCGGCGTAAGTTTTGAGCCCCGCCTTTTCCGCCCAGACCTGGCGGATCTCCGCCAAAACATTGTCCAGGGTTTCCTCGGTGATCTTTTTGATCCAGATCTCGCGCGCCGCCAGCTCTTCGCGTGCGGCTTTCGGGCTTTTGCCCCGGCGTCGCGCCTGCCGGCGGGATTTTTTCAGCAAGTCCTCCTCGTCGTTGATCTTCGCAATCCCTTCATGGATGCGCGAGGCCAGACGTTCTTGCTTCAACCATCGCTCGGCTTCGCGATACGCCTTTTCGGAAATTCTGTGCAGCAGGTGGCCGTTGATCTCCTTCAATCCGCTTTTGTAGAATTTTCTGATCGCCGCCAGGTTGACGTTCTTGAAAGGGACGATGCGCGCATGGGTCGCGCCGTAGACGAACGGGTGGTCGCGCTCGTCGTCCACGCTGTCGATCGCCGTAGCGTCGTTGGAATCCGTCCGCGCTACGACGATCCCCGGAACGCCCATGATATCGAATTGCAGCCGCGCCGCATTCAAACGCGAAATCATTTCACCCGTCGAGACCAAAACTTTTTGCCCCTGATGGCCGCACACTTTACAGCCCGGCCGCTGGTCTTCGAGATGAACCGCGCCGATCTTGCTCTCGACGAATTTTTTTACGAGATTTCGGATATGGTGCTCGCCGCCATGGCCCGTGTCGCCGTCGGGAATAATCATCGGCGGAGAAAATTCGACCGCCGGCGTCTTCTTTCTCTGCGCCGAGGACATGCGCATGCGGTTGGACCGCTGCGACTCGTCCTGGTGCAGCAGCGCGCGCACCCACGACGCGCCTTCCTTGGGCACCCGGTCCAAAGCGTAGTTCGCCAGGTCCGCGCCCGGATCTTCCGAGTCGGAGCCCCGCGCGGAGGTCGCCCAGCCGCCGAGATAAAGAACTTTGATCCCCTCCGTCACGGCCCGGACCGCGCCCGTCGGCGAGAAAGGGCCGTAGGTGATTTCCTGTTTTTTTTCTTTGAAGAGGCGCTGCAGGTAGTCGTGCATCTTCACGGCGCCCTGCTTCGCGACCGTGCAGTCTTCGCGCGCGTTGCCGCGCAGCGCGACGACCTCGTAGGGCGTGTGCAGGCGTGTGATCTGCCGGAAGCGCGCGCTCTGAAACCACGCCTCGGTTTCCCGCAGCTCTTTCGCCCATTCGACGGCTTCTACATCCCGCCTTGAGTCCAGTCGCACGACGTTTGTATTCATGAGCGCCTCTAGTCGGTTTTTGGATTTTTCCAGCGCAGTGTAAATTACAGCCCGAAGAGCTGAACGGTGTTGTCTCGCAGTACCTTTCGTTTAACCTCTTCTTTGAGGCCGATCTGGTCGATTTGATCGAGGCTCGCTTTCCATGGCAGCCCGTTGGTGCCCCACACGCAGCGATCCATACCCATGCGGCTGTTCATGAAGTGAAGCGTCTCGGGCCCGAGATATTTCGGCATCCAACCGTCGATGCCGAAGTAGATGTTGTCCCATTTGTAGCAAGAGGAGATCAGCTCCTCGACCCACGGCCAGCCGGTGTGCGCGCCGATCATCTTGAGCTCGGGAAAATCGATGGCGATGCGGTCGAGGTAAATCGGCCGGCCATGCTCGCTCGGCATCGCTTCGAGCACGTGGCCGACCTGCATGGAGACCGGGATGTCGAGCTCCACGCACTTGGCGAAAAGCGGATACATCTTCGGGTCGGAGAGCGGAATGTCGAAGCCATAAATGTGGACATAAACTCCCTTGAAGCCGTATTGCTTCACGCCGACCTCGATCTCTTGCAGCGACTCTTTTATTCTGAACGGATTGTAGCCGGCAAGCCCGACGAAGCGGTTTGGATATTGAGTCGTATACTGCGCGACTTCTTCCAGGCTCGTGTCCATGTACATCCAGTGGTTTCGGTACGACCACATCTTGCACTGAGTGATGAAAACTTTTTCCACCCCGGCCTCGTCCATCTTGCCGATCATCGTCGGGATGCTGTCGAACTGCGGCAGGCCGCCGATGGCGCGCTCCATGCGGCAGATCAGCTCGTTTTTTTTTGCGTCGTTCCACTTGGCGATGAACTCCGGCGTCGCCACGTAGTACATCATGTCGATGGCTTGGACTTCACTTGGCATCTTTCCTCCTGGGCGCGATGAATCGCGCCCCTACAGCCTTTCGCATTTCACACCATCGTTAAACCGCCGCTGACGCTGATCGTCTGTCCGGTCATGAAATCCGAATCGCCGGAAGCCAAGAACACAACCATCGCGGCAATCTCCTCAGGCTTTGCTGCGCGTCTAAAAGGAGTGGCCTTGATAACGGCGTCGATAATCTTTTCCGTTTTTTCCGATTGCGCCCGGATCGCCTGCATCAACGGCGTATCGGTCATGCCCGGGCAGACGACGTTCACATTGATATGGTAACGGGCCGTTTCACGCGCAAGGGTCTTGGAAAACGCGATCACCGCGCCTTTGGCGCCGGAATAAACCGCTTCCCAGGAAGAGCCGACCCTGCCGGCGTCGGAAGCGATGTTGATGATTTTTCCCGAGCCGCGCTCCATCATGTGCGGCAGGACCGCTTTGACGGTGTGGAGCACCGATTTGAAGTTGATCGTCAAAATTTTATCCCACGTCTCTTCGTTGCTCTCGATGAAGGGCTCCAATCTGTCCCATCCCGCGCAGTTGACCAGAATATCGATCTGGCCGAATTCTCGCAGAACCGTTTGGACCATCGCTTCGACTTCGACTCGTTTGGTGAGATCCACCGGGCAGGCGATGGCCGAGCCGTAGCCCGACGCCGCAACCTCGTCGCTGACGCGCTTGGCATTTTCCGCCGCGATATCGGCGATAGCCACATTGGCGCCTTCGAGGCTCAAGGCCAACGCCGTGGCGCGGCCGATGCCGCTGGCGCCTCCGGTGACAATGGCTGCTTTGCGCTTGAGTTTCATCTTCTCACCTCCCGGCTTCAGTGCTGAGCGATGAGTGCTGAGGACTGAGTTGGTCCCTGCTCAGCACTCAATGCTCGTTGCTCAGCACTTATTTTTTCCAATCGCTTGAGCGCCAAGAGCGCCGCGCCGAGGGCGCCGACCATCTCCGGTTCATCGCTGACGTTGACCTTCTTCTTCACCGTCTCTTCCAGCGCCTTCACCATCCCTTTTTGCCGCGCGACGCCGCCGACGAACGTGATCTCTTCTTCCAGCCCGACGCGCTTGAGCAGCGCCATCGCCCTGGAAGCGAGCGACAGGTGTACTCCGTAAAGGATGTTCTCCACGGTCTGGCCGTTGGAGACGTGGTTGATGATTTCCGATTCCGCCAACACCGCGCAGACGCTGCTGATCGTCTGCGGCTTGTCGGCCGCGATCGACAGATCGCCCACCTGCTCGATCGTGACCTCCAAATATTTGGACGCCCGCTCGATGAAGCCGCCGGCGCCGGCGGCGCATTTGTCGTTGGTGCGAAATTCCCGGACCTTCCCGTTCTCCAGGACGCGGATCGCGCGCGTGCTCTGGGCGCCGATGTCGAGGATGCAGCGCGTTTTGGGGAAGAGATGGACCGCGCCGTGTCCGACGCAGGTGATGTCGGTGATTTGAATATCGCGAAACGGGACATTGTATCGGCCGAATCCCGTCGTGGCGACGTAGCTCAGGTCGTTCTCTTTGATCCCGGCCTGCTCCAGCGCGATCCCGAGCGCCTCTTTGGAGACCGCGGTAAAATCGGGGCGCGTCCTCACCGCGCTCTTGCCGCGCACCTCTTTCTCGCCATCCATGATGATGACCTTGGCGCTCTTGGCGCCCATGTCGATGCCGGCTACGAAAGTCATGAAACCTCCTTACAAACAGGCAATAGGCAACAGGCAGTAGGCGATAGGCGTTAGGCGGTAGGCCCAGCCCCAGCCACCGCCGGAGTCGCCTCGCGCTTCTCGCCGGTTGCCTTGAGCGCGCGTTCGAGGGCGAAGATCGCCGCTCCCAGCGCGCCGACAAAATGAGAATCGGGACTCACGTTGACCTTCATGCCGAGCTTTTCTTCGAGCGCGCGCACCATGCCGATGTTGAGTGAAACACCGCCGGTAAACGTCACTTCCGGCTCGATGCCGACCCGGCGAACCAGAGAGATGGTGCGCGCGGCGATCGCGCTGTGCACGCCGCCCAGGATATCTTCGACTTTTTTCCCCTGGGCGAGATAGGACATGATGTCCGACTCGACGAAAACCGTGCAGACGGTGGTGAGGCGGACCGGATTTTTCGCCCGCATGGAAATTTCGCCGATGTCGTCGAGCCCAAGTGTCAGCGCCTCCGCCGCATTGGCCAGGAACCGGCCGGTGCCGGCGGCGCACTTGTCGTTCATAACGAAATCTTTCACGTCCCCATCCGGGCCGATGTGGATTCCCTTCGCGTCCTGCCCGCCCATGTCGATGACGGTGCGGGTGTTGGGAAAGAGCAGGCTCGCGCCGCGCGCGTGACAACTGATCTCGGTGATCTGCGCGTCGCCGAACGTGACCTTGTATCGGCCGTAGCCGGTGCCGACGACGTACGCGACATCTTCGCGCTTCAACCCGGCCGCGAGCAGCGCCTCCGCGAAGCCCCTGTCGGCCGCGCGCGTAACGTTCGCGCCGGTGTCGGTCAATGCCCTGGCGACGATCTCGCGCTTCTCGTTGATGATGATGGCCTTGGTCTGTGTGGAGCCAACGTCCACGCCTGCGGCATAGATCATCTTGCGTCTCCTTTGGGCGCGCTCTCACGCAGCATCTTCTGGTGCTCGAGCGATTCGAAGAAAGCGTCGATCCGGTTCTTCATCTGCGCCTCGGAGAAGTAGCGCGGGTCTTCGATGTCGGATTCGACGAGCAGCGTGGGAATCCCCAGATCCTTGGTGAAATGCTCGCGCATGTCGCCCTGCCCGGCGGAGAAAAGCCGGCAGCTCTTGACCGAATGGATCACCAGCGCGTCGGCGTGCCATTCCTTTATATAGCGGTGGATCTGCTCATATCTCTGGAGGAAACTCCGGTTGGTGAGATTCCATTTGAGCATGTGCGCGGCGATCGATTCGAGCGGATGGTTGGGATCGTGCTTGAAGCCGAATTCCCAGAGACCACCCACGGTCGAATAGGTCGAGGCCACCGCCACGGCGCCCCACTTGGAGAACAGATCGCGAAATTGGCGCAGGTAGGGCCACGGAGGCGGCCCTTCGATCACGAAGCGGAAGCGCTCCTCGGGGAGCGGGCCCATTCCGAGCTCGACCTTTTCTTCCATTTCTTTCAGCGCCGTCTCGAAAAACCTGAGCCCCTCTTCGGTGCCTCTGAGACAGTAAAGCGGCGCCATCATCGTCACCGAATCGAAGTAGGCATCGAACGGCGACGGGGTCTTCTGTGTGAGCGCCTTGATCTTCGCCCACAGCTCGCCGGTCTCGCCGGAGAGCGCGACGATCCTTCTGAGCTTGGCCCAATCGAGCTTTTTTCCCGTGAGCCGCTCCATCGCTTCGATGACCTCCTCGAGCTGCCGGACAACGTAAGTGATATCCGCCGCCGACGGTTCGTCGAACTCCCCGTGCAGAAACGGGATATCGAGGTTGTAGAGGTTTCCTTGCGAGTATTCGGCCAGGTGCTCAAACCACTGGAGGTAGACATTGCACCCGACGTAATTGCACAGGATCAGAGACGGTAGGGGGATCGTGGCAAAGGGAGTCTTGCGGCCGGAGTGGAACATGCCCACGTCCGCCTTGACGTAGGCGCAGTTGTCCATCGAGTAGCCCATCTCTTCCGCCTTCTGGATGAAAGGCAGGCAGACTTTTTTGACCGCGAGCTGCAGCGCGTTGATCTCCGGATAGACGGGGATCAGGTCGAAGGCGAGCGCCAGCTCGACCGGGTTGCCGCTGATCAGCATGTAGACGGCCTTGCCGTCGCCTTGCTCGGCGCAGCGCGTGAGGCGCTCGAAGTAGCGGCCCATGATCTCTTTTTGCAGGAGATGCATCTGCCCCTGGTAGGTCGTCTTCACTGCTTCGGCTGCTTGTGCCATATTTCCTCCCGGTCAATCGAACAGCATGGATTCCACGAAGGTCTCGACTTCGGACCGCGCTTTGTCGAAGATCCACATCTTTTCCTCGAATTCGAGCGCAAGATGCGGGATCGCTTCTTTTTCCAAAGCCCTCCGGTACAAGGCGTAATCGAATAGCGCGGGCTCGCAGAATTTGGCCGCAAGGAAGATCACCGCGCTCACGCCCGTCTCGCGGACTCTATCGACGAGATGTTTGGATTTGGGCTGCCGGCTGTCGTGCTTCACGCCCGAATAGACGCTTTGATTAAGATACGCGCGCGCGAGGTTTCGCACCGGGTCTCCCTCGGTGGGGATATCCTCGACAAACCAGCGCCAGCCGATCAGAAAATCGTCGTCCAGGATGTAACAGCCCGCCGCCTCCAACCCCTCGATCAGTTCCAGCGGCGGCTGTTCGCAGAACGAGCCCTCGATAACGACCTTGATGCGGTCCTTGGGCTTTTCGTCTCGCTTGCGCAACTCTACGAGCGCCTCTTTCAGAATGGCGATATGCTCCTCCACCGGGATCAGGGTTCCTATGCGCATCAGGACATAACTCTCCGCCGTCGAAAGATTCTGCGGCGTTTCTTTACGGATCTGGTAAAGCTCGCGGAGCAATTTTCTCTGCTCGTTGTAGAGGAGAATGCTCCGTCGCAGATCTTCGTCGGTGGCGGTCTTTCCGCCGAGAGTTTCGTAGCTCTTCTTGAGTCGGTTGTACTCCGCAGTGAGGTAGTCCGCGGTCGCGAGCGACTTCATGTTTTGCGGAAAGTGGATGTACTCGATCATCATCTGAGGGAAGTTTCGTTTGAAAACGCTTCCGAGGTTGCGCGCCGGATCGCAGATCGAATGAAAGACCATCCCATCGACGAAATTGAGCTTGTCGGTCAGCCCCAGCTCAAGCGTGCTCTTCACGATCGAGCAGATAAAGGATTGAAAGCGCGAATCGGCGTGGGCGATCTCGATCCTGTTGCCTCCGCCGATGATTCCAACGGGCAACATTCCCGCGGCGTGAATCAGCTCCACGGGACTGTAGACCGGATAGCAGCCGACGACCTTCGATCCCGGATGGCTCGCCTTCCACTTGGCGGCCGGTTCGAGCGGCGACTCTTCGAGAACCTCTCTGTAGCGCGCGACCAATTCGTCCAAGGCCATATTGTTTCGCCGTCTCCTTTATTACGGGCGTTCGTTCCGAAGCTGCTGAAGCAAGTTGAGCAATCGATGTGCCAAGGAAATTTGTCGCGCCGTTAGACGTGAAGGTTCAAGTCGAAAATGGCGGCTTGCCCAAAAGTGAGAAGAAGCGGGATGGATATTCTTAGATCTTGGAATTTTTTCTTCTAGAAGGTCTTCTTGGGATGCTGTTTCTCTATCATTTTTTCTTGGCATGGCCGTTGCTAAATATCTCTTTCGATCGGAAAAAAAAATCGGAACGGAGGGACCGGCCATGGAGAATCAGGACAAAAGAGGGAGGACGAATATCATGGACAAAGTCCCTGAGTTTTACCTGTTGTATGGGTTTGAATCGAAATCTTCCGCGATTTCCTCGGTCGAAAGACTGATGAACGAATTCGAGGCGCACGAGGGCGAAGAAGAAAAGATTCTCCGGCAGTATCGCGACGCGACAGCCCAAACCAAGAACCCGCTGGTCAAGACTCTCCTGCAGCTCATCATCTCCGACGAGGAGAAGCACCGCGCGCTGATGCATTCTATGCTCTCGACGCTGAAAGGCGACCTCACCTGGACCAAGCCGGAGGATGCCATCCGAGGCCTTTACGACATCGGCGAGGCAAAGGAAAAGCTCCTGGCGGTCACCGAGGCATTCATTCGACTCGAAAAAGAAGGGCTAAAGGAGTCCAAGGCGCTCATCAAAGAGAGCAAAGGTTATCATCACGGCGTCTTCGCCCTTTTTCTCCGCTGCATGATCGCCGACACGGAAAAGCATATTGACATCCTTGAGTTTCTCCGGCAGAAGCTTAAAGAGGCTTAGTTGATGGCTTTAGAGAGTTTTGATCCCCTGGAAAGGTTCGCGGAGATCGAGCGGCTGGTCGGCAAGATATACTTCCGCTTTTCCCATCTGTTCCTCGATCGTCCCGAGTTGAGGGATTTCTGGTGGAATATGGGAATGGAGGAGGAGCAGCATGGGTCGATCCTTCTTGCTTGTAGAGCAATGATCGTGAACTACGACGACGAGAAGCTCGAGCCCGACATCACCCGGGAGAAGGCGGATCGCCTCAAGCAGCAGTTGACTTCCTACCTTGAGCGAGGCACTCCGTCGATCACTGTCGAGGAATCTTTTAAGACCGCGCTGGAAATCGAGACTTCCGAGATCGACGCCATTTACGGCAAGCTCTTGCAGCTCGGCGGGCCGAAAATCACGCAGACGATGCAAAATCTCGGCGTGCCCGCGAGCGTGCAGCGCCAGAAGCTCAAGTCCGCTCTCAGAAACTTCTGCACCGACCCGAAGCTATTGTCGGCCGCGGACCAACTTTGAATCTTCTATCCAAAAAGAAGTCTGTCCAAGCTGAGAAAACCGCCGCCGAGAAAGCTCAAGGCAAGAAGCGTTGTGAGCAGGGAAAAAGGGAAATCCGCGCTGCCGACGAATCCCTTCTCGATAAAGTTTCTTCCACTCGCCACGGCCATAATCACAGCCAACGCGAGCGCCACCCAGTGGGTCCAGAGCCCGATAATCAACATGAGCCCTCCCGCAAACTCGACGGTACCGACCCAGAGCGCAAGATGAGATGGGAAGGGAAGACCGAGCCGGCGGAGGCTACGGGTGAGACCTTCTCGGTTGACCTTCGGGTCGCTACTGTGGCCGGTCATTTTGGGAAAACCATGGAGGAGAAAGACGATTCCGACGCCGAGCCGGAGCAATAGAAGCCCCCAACTGGCGCCTTTCTCCCAGACGGGATTCATTTTGGTTTTTCCTGTGCGCGGAGAAGAGCGGTTCGTTCCTTATTGACCTCCAATGTTTCAGGGTCTAAGGCCACCTTGTACACCTCCAGCGCCTTCTCGATCGAGATAAATTTCTTCACCACGTCCATCCGAACTTTTTCCGGGTCGCGCTCGGCGGGATCGCCGACGCCGGCGCCGCCGCCGCTGATCTTGAGCAGAATATCGCCCGGCTTAAGCTCGTAGAGCCGGTGTCCCCTGAGCACGGTTTTTTCTTCTCCTCGAAAGAGGAGCGTGCGCGAGTTGGGCGTAGGCTCTCCTCCCAGCGCTCCCGGCGCGCGCACGATCTCGCCGTCCGAGCTGCCGGTGGCGATGCCGGCGTCGCCGCCGACGTTCTCGACTTCCCAGTGGATGCCCGAGGCGCCGCGCCACTTGCCCGCGCCCGAGGTGTCCTGGGCGAATTCCCAACGCCGCGTCCGCCAGGGGAAGCGCATTTCCACTTCCTCGACGTTTCCCTTGTTGACTTCGCCCAGCGCGCCGATCGAAGTCGCTCCTTCGTAGCCGTCGAATCCCTTGGCGGCGCCCGCCCCTCCGTCCATATCGAAGGTGGTCACGACGTATTTCTCGTTCGTGCGCGGATCGAGGCCGAAGATGTAGTGGCCGTAGCGCTTGCCCCAGCAGGCGATGGCCCGCTCGGGAATCGCTGTGGACATCGCGCTCACGACCGACTCGATAATCTGATGTCCCATGCTGACGGGCGAGGCCCCGACGGTCGCGGGGTATTGTGCATTGAGGACGGAGCCCGGCGGCGCGTAGACGGTGATCGGCCTGAGGCTGCCCTCGTTGTGATACTCGCCGAGCGCGGGATCCAAAAACATAAAGAGCGCCGAGAGCGAGTTGCTGTAGGTAGAATTGAACACGCAGTTCACGAAACCTTTGCGCTGCTTGTCGCTCTTGGAGAAATCGACGCTGAGCGTGTCGCCTTTCACCGTAATCTCGCAGCGCACCCAGACCGGCACGTCGAGCTCGGTGCCGTCGTCGTCCGTGGCCGACTCGCCGTAGTAGGTCCCGTCGGGCATCTTTTCGATCGCGGCGCGCACGGCGCGCTCCGTGCGGTCCATCATTTCATCGACGCAGGCCAGCACGGTCTCCTTGCCGTACTTGTCGAGCAACGCGACGATCCGCTCCTCGCACACGCGCGTCGCGGCGATCTGGGCGTAGTTGTCGATGCGCGTCCCTTCGGGCCAGCGCACGTTGTTCAAGATCAGCTCCATCACGTCCTCGCGCTCTTTGTCGCCTTCCATCACCTTGATGCCGGGAATCGCCAGCCCCTCGGCGTGAATGTCGTAGGCGTTGGGAAAATAGCCGCCGGGATAGGCGCCGCCGGTGTCCATCTGGTGGGCACGGCAGAGCGTGAAGAAGAGCAGCTCTCCGCGATAAAAAATCGGCCGGTAAAAGCCCCAGTCCGGCAGGTGGCAGCAGTAGCCGTGATAGGGATCGTTCACCAGGATCACGTCGCCGGGGTTTAGATTTCCTTTGAACTTGTTCAGCACGTATTCGACCGAGAGCTTGCCGCCGAGATACTGCACCGAGAGGCCGATCGGAATCGCCACCGTGCGCCCGGCGCCGTCCCAGATGCCGACCGATACGTCGTGCAGTTGCGCGATCAGGTAGTTTTGCGAGGTGCGGTCGATGACGTGGCGCATCTCCTTGCAGATGCTCTGCAGTGAATGCCACACCGTCGAGAGAGTCATCGGATCGACGCGGTCCGAAGCCATCATTTACCTCCGTGAGAGAATGTAGTTTTTCACGCCGTCCACCGCGCAGACATACGAGCCGGGTATCACGACGGTCGTCGCCGGCTCCTCGATCACCGCCGGACCGGAAATTTTGTGGCCGTTATTCAGTTTGGTACCGTCGTAAACCGGCGTCTCTTCGTATCCCTTCGCGAGCTCCCAGAGAATCGGGCGGCGGCGTTTGAGCGCCTCTGCCGCGCCGCCGGCGGCGCGTGGAATCTCCGCCAGCTTCAATCGCTCCTGGCGCGCCGTCGCTTTGAGGCGGACGTTGAGAAACTCGACTTCGCGACCGGGCATGTTAAACGTAAAGAGATCTTTGTGCCGTTTGTGAAATGCCTCGGTGATCTCATCGAGATCCTTGACGCCGATCTCTCCAGGCGGCACGTCGAATACTTCCATCTCATGAAACTGGCCGACGTAGCGCATATCCATCGAGCGCCGGAACACCGTGTCGCGCGGAGCGATGCCGATCTCCGCCAGAACTTCGCGCGCTTCGGTCTCCATCTCGGCGTAGAGCGCGTTGACGCGCTTCAAATCGAGCAGGCTCTTGCGCGAGATGAGCGAGCGGGCGAAATCCTTTCCGACTTCCATATTCAACATTCCGAAAGCGCTGTAGGTCGCCGCGTAGCGCGGGACGATGATCGTCGGGATTTCCAGAAGATCCGCCAGATAGGCGCCGTGGACCGGTCCCGCGCCGCCGCCGACGACCAGCGCGAAATCGCGCACGTCGTAACCTCGTTTGGTCGAGATCTCCGTCATCTTGTCGGCCATCAGCGAATTGACCGTGGCAAAGATCGCCTTGGCCGCCGTCGGCAGATCGAGACCGAGTGGCGCCGCGATAGAATTGATCGCCTTTTCCGCCAGGTCGCGGCGGAGAATAATTTCGCCGCCAAGAAAATAGTCCGCCGGGACATAACCTAAAATCAAATCCGCGTCCGTGACCGCGGGATCGGAGCCTCCCTTGCCGTAGCACGCGGGACCGGGATCGGCGCCCGCGCTCTGCGGCCCGACTCTGAGAAGGCCGAGGGAATCGATCCAGGCGATGCTGCCGCCGCCGGCGCCGACGCTCGGGACATCGACCATCTTCGTCGCCACCCGCTCGTCTCCGACCCAGTTGTAATCCGTGGTCGGAATCTCGCCGTCGCGTATCAGGCACACATCCAGGCTGGTGCCGCCCATGTCGATGGAAAATAAATTGTTGCTGTCGATGCACTCGCCGAGCCGAATCGCTCCCGCGGGCGCCGCAGCGGGCCCCGAGCCGATAAGAGTCACCGCTCGGCGCGACGATTCTTCGACCGATTGAACCAGCCCGCCGCCCTGGACCATGTAGAGGGTTCCTTGAAATCCGATCTCTCTCAGCTTTTCCCTCAGCGCGGCGAGATAATGCGCCGTGATCGGCCCGACGGCCGCGCTCACGACCGTGGTGCTGAAGCGCTCGTATTCGCGATAGACGGGAAGCACCTCGTGCGATGCCGTGATATAAGCGCCGTTCATCTCCGCGCGGCAGATCTCCAGCGCGCGCTTCTCGTGCGCCGGGTTGATGTAGCTGTGGAGAAAGCAGATCGCCACCGCCTCGACTTTCTCCTCTTTGAATTTCCGAATTCCGTTGTGGATGTCTTCTTCTTTGAGCGGCGTCAACTCCTCGCCGGTGTAGAGCATGCGCCCCTCGACCGGCATGCGCAGCGTGCGCGGCACCAAAGGCGTATAGGGCGGGACGAAAACGTTGAAGCGCGAGGTTCTGATGTTCTTGTAGCCGCGCCGGATCTCGATCGTGTCGCGGAAACCTTCGGTCGTCAGCATCCCGACCTTGGCGATTTTTCCGGTGAGCAGCGCGTTGGTGGACAGCGTGGTGCCGTGAGCGATGAGCAGGTGAACGTTGGACATGAACTGAGGAAGCTCCATGCGGAAGAAGCGCGCCGCCTTGCTCAAGGCATTGGTGAGGCCGAGGGTGGGATCGCGCGGCGTCGTCGGCGACTTGAACGCGTGCACCTCGCCGCGATCGTCCTGCACCAGGCAGTCGGTAAAGGTTCCGCCGACGTCCGTGCAGCACTTCATCGAAGCGTCGCCTTTCTCATCGAATGTCACCAGCCCGGATTATTCACGCTCTCGGCCCTCAAGCGCAAACCGCTCCGGGCGAAGGGCTCAGCCTGAGGCTGATCCGCCTCTGGCGGAAATAGTTTCCGTGGCTCGAGGGCCGCCGTCGCCGGCCACCCCGAGGGTGCTAACACCATCGGTCAGGGCCTGCCGTGTAGCTGCGCGTCCCTGTGACCTCGCCCTCCGGGCTCGCGCTCTCCGGCCGCTTTGCCTTTGACCTTTTTACTTGAAGCCATAGCTTTGCCAGTTTTTGCGCACCGACTCGAGATGCTCCGTCGGCGGCGCCGCGATTTCGGGAAAGGCGTGCTTGCGCGTGGCGTCGATGCCGAGCTTCGACGAGACGCGCCGAGAAATGTCCTCCTGCGGCACCTCCGCGGGCGCTTGGGAAGGATCGAGTTGGACGGCAGCCATGCCGGGCATGATCAGGACGTCTCTTTCAGGCTGAACGCGGAATGAAACGGCCCACAGCACACTGCTGATATCACGGAGGTCGATGTCGTCGTCGACGACGACGGTGATCTTGCCGAACTGCGGCGCGTAGCTCCAGGCGCCGCACATGGCGGTGCGCGGCTGGACGGGATGATTTTTTTTGAGTGAAATGACCAGCCAGGCGGCGCCGCCGCCGGCTTCGAGAAGATGAACATCGCGCACGGGAAGACCGAGCGCCTCCGTCAAATGTTTCTGAAGAGTGGCTTCTCGGCCGATCGAGCGGATGCAGCTCGATTCGCTGGGCGGCATCTGGCTGATGAAGGCCTGGAAGATCGGCTGGTTCCGGTGCGTGATCGAGCTCACGTCCACGACGTAAGACATCGCCTTGGGACCCATGTAGCCCGTATATTCGCCGAAAGGGCCTTCGCTCTCAAGCTCGTTCGCCCTGATCACGCCCTCGATGACGATTTCAGAAGTGGCCGGCACTTCGAGATCGACGGTGCGGCAGCGGACGACGTCCACCGCCTCTCCCCTGAGCGCGCCGGCCACCGCCAGCTCGTCCATGTCCTGCGGCAGGCGGGATACCGATACCAGGCCGATCACCGGGTCCGCGCCGATCACGATCGCCACCGGCGTGGGGCGTCCGAGCTTGTTGTTTTTTTCGACGTGGACCCTGCCTCCCTGGAGATAGTTGATGAACAGCCCCAGCTTGCGCGGCCCTTTGAGCTGCACCCTGTAGGTCCCCACGTTTCTGATGCCGGAATCGGGATCCGCCGTGACGACGTAGCCGGAGGTGATGTACGGCGCGGGATCTTGTCCCACGGTCCAGGTGGGGATGGGAAAGCGCGTGAGATCGGCTTTGTCTCCCATCCAAACGTTTTCCTGCGCGGGACCGCTTGCGACCGGTCTCGGCCGGATGGGATGGAGCTCCGCCTCCGCCCACTTTCTCTGCACGTCGCCGAGCTCGCAGTCGAGAGCGAGACAGTAGGTCGCGCGCGACGCGCCGAGCGCTCCGGTCACTACCGGGATGTCGAAGCCTTGGACGCGCTCGAATAAAAGAGCCGATCTCTGCGGCTCGGGAATTCTTTCAAAAGCGACTTTCGATACCGCCGCGATCTCCCAGTCCTTATCGACGGGCTTGACGATTCGATGGAGCCTGCCGGCCGCCTCCAAGCGCAGTAAAAAAGCTCGCAGATCATCGTAGGGCATATGAGATAAGCCTTCGAACGGCGACGACGCAATAAAAGTGCCAGCAGAATTGTACGGCATGCCATCGGTCCGAGCGTTCATCGCGAGAGCGGTTATTCTCGCAGATGGGAAAAGTGTCGCCCATTTTCTTATCTTTTGCAGCGTTGATTTGAAAATGATCGGGCAACAGACTATAAATAGCCCAAAAGGGGGCCGAGCGGATGGCATTGTCGCGTTTTGATCCTCTGGAAAGCTTTTCCGAAGTTGAGCGCCTCGTGGGCAAGGTCTACTTCCGCTTTTCCCACCTGTTTATGGACCAGCCGGAGCTGAGGGATTTCTGGTGGGAAATGGCGCGGGAAGAAGAGCAGCACGGGCTGATTCTTTTGGCCTGTAAGATCGTCATTCAGAACTACGAAGACGAAGCGTTGGACCCGAGCATCAGCCGGGAAAACGCGGAGCGTCTCAAAGATCATATTCGAAGCTATCTCAGCGAGGGAACTCCCGCTATCGGCGTCGAGGAGGCTTTCAGGATCGCCCTGGATATTGAGACCTCGGAGATCGACGTGATCTACGGCAAGCTGCTGCAGCTCGGCGGTCCGAAGATCGCCCAGACGCTGGAGAACCTCGGAGTGCCGGCCGCCGTGCAGCGGCAGAAGCTCAAGGCGGCGCTCAGGCATTTTTGCAAAGATCCAAAGCTCTTGGCGGCGGCCGAGCAACTCTAATCAATACGGCGAGCAATTCAGGCATGCAGAACGGATTTGACCACATCATCGGCAAGAGTAAGCCCTTGCTCGTCGTTTTGGATATGGTCAAGAAAGTGGCCCCGACGCAGGCGACGGTGTTGATCACCGGCGAGAGCGGCAGCGGAAAAGAGCTGGTCGCGCGCGCCATCCATGCGCTGAGCGACCGCAGCGACAAGCTGTTTTTACCCGTCAACTGCGGCGCGCTGCCGGAGACGCTCTTGGAGAGTCTCCTGTTCGGCCACATGAAGGGCGCGTTTACCGGCGCATTCGCCAATCAGGAGGGGCTGTTCGAAAAAGCGCGCGGCGGAACGATCTTCTTGGATGAGATCGGCGAGATACCGCAGCACTTGCAGGTCAAGCTCTTGAGGGCGCTGGAGGCCAAGGAGATCCTGCCGATCGGCAGCACCAGCCCGCGGCGCATCGACGCCCGGGTCGTGGCCGCGACGAATCGAGATCTAAAAAAAGAGGTCGAGGAGAAACGCTTTCGCGACGATCTCTATTATCGACTGAACATCATGGAGATTCACATCCCGCCTTTGCGGGAGAGGCCCGAGGACATCCCGCTATTGGTGGATCATCTGATTCAGAAGCACAATCCGGAATTGAAGAAGAGCTTCAAGGGGGCCGAGCCCGAGGTGGTCCGGTTGTTGGCATCGCTCGAATGGAAGGGAAACGTGAGAGAGCTGGACAACGTGATCGAGCACACGATGATTCTGGCCGACAGCGAGTGGATCACGCTGAAGAATCTGCCGGCGGCTCTGTTGAATGCGGAAGAGGCGATTCCTCCTTTCGTTCTGAATCTCAAAGAAGCCTTGAGGCAGTATGAGAAGCAGCACATCCTGCGCGTCTTGGACCAGGCCGGGCAGGACAGAAAAGAGGCCGCGCATTTGCTCGACATCAGCCTCTCATCGCTCTACCGCAAGCTCGAAGAGTTGGGCATCACTTAGTCTTTCATTTGCAAGAAGATAGTTCCTTTCTTTCCTGAACTTAAGAAAAGTTACTTCGCTTCGCCTCGTTAATTGCACTTTCCGAAAGAGTTTCCCCTGGCATCAATATTGCTCCCCTTGCTCGCGAGGAACTATGAAACCAGCGCACGTCATACAGGCAGGCGAGTCAAGTTCGGCCGAATCGAATTCTCACAAGTCTCTTCTTTCGGCCATGCTCGATCCTGCCTTTTATCCTCACGGGCCTTCCGAGGTGACGCGGCGGCAGACCCATATCTCCGATCTTTTTTTCGCCGGCGAGCTGGTATACAAAATCAAAAAAAACGTGCGCTATTCCTTCCTCGATTATTCCACGCTGGCGCGTAGGAAATATTTTCTCGAAGAAGAGCTGCGTCTCAACCGGCGGCTGGCGCCGTCGGTTTACCTGGGAATTCTTCCCATCTCGCATGACGAGCACGGCTGGCAATTGGGCAGCGACGCTCATCCGGCCGAATACGTTCTCGTCATGCGCCGGCTGCCGGAAAAACGGATGCTCGATTATCTATTGGAGCGCGACCAGGTCACGCCGCGGATGATGGCGGCTCTGGCGGAGATCCTCGTCCCGTTTCACCACGAGGCCGCAAGGGGCCAAAGGAAGCACGCTTACGGGCATCCTTCGAGCGCGCAAAAAATTTGGCAAGAAAACCTGGCCGACCTCACTCCTTTCGTCGGGCGCACGATCGACACCGAGAGTCTCGCGGCCATCCGCGCCTTCGGCGGCCGTTTTTTAGACGAGCATACCGATCTGATGCTCCGCCGGGCGCGCGAGGGACGCGCGCGCGAGCTGCACGGCGATCTCCACTGCGAGCACGTCTGCTTCGCGCCCGAAGGAATCCAGATCTTCGATTGCGTCGAGTTCAGCCCCAAGCTGCGCTGCATCGACCCGGCGTCGGAAGTCGCCTTTTTATTAATGGACCTGGAAGCGCGCGGGGCCAAAGAACTGGGGAGGGAATTTCTCCGGCGCTATCTCGAGCTGGCGGAGGATTCCGAGCTGCCTAAGCTCCTTCCGTTCTACCAATGCTACCGCGCGTTGGTGCGGGGAAAAGTTTTCTCGTTGATTTCCGAATCCGAGGCCGGCGCGGCCGCGCGCTATTTCGATCTTGCCTACAGCGCCACGTGGCAGGACGCCAAGCCTTTCATGGTAATGATTTGCGGTCTTACCGGCAGCGGCAAGTCCACATTAGCGCGCGCGCTCGGCCGGCGGCTGGGAGCGCCCGTCATCAACTCGGACGTCGTGCGCAAGGGCATCGCCGGAACCTCGAATCGGCGCAACCCGGTTTCTTATGCCGAGGGCATCTACAGCGCCGCGATGACCGGCAGGGCCTATCGCAAGATGACCGAAGAAGCCGAACGGCATCTCGCCGCCGGAGAAGGAGTCATTCTCGACGCGACGTTTCAGAAGGTGTCCCAGCGTTCGGCCGTCTTCGAAGCGGCGGAGAGAAACGGCGCGTCCGTGGCAATCGTTCACTGTCATGCTCGCGACGAACTCGTCCAGGAAAGGCTTCGGGGAAGGGCCGAAGAGGGGCGCGATATTTCGGACGGCATCTGGCCGGTCTATTTGAAGCAGAAGGATCTCTTTGAGCCTTTTGCAGAGTCGTCAAATTATTTTGCTCTCGACACCGAGCCGCCGGTCGCAGATCTCTGCGGCGAGGCGGAGCAGTTTTTGCGCGCGGCGTTTTCCAGCCGTCGCCGGCAGTCCGACTCTTACCCGATTCAACAGCCGGCGTCGAATCTCGTCTCGGCAAGCCGATGAAAGAGACGGTCATCGTCAGCGCGGTGCGGACTCCCATCGGCGGCCTCAATGGATCTCTGGCGTCTCTATCCGCGACCGAGGCGGGGAGCATCGTCATCGCCGAGGCGCTGAGGAGAGCCGGCCTCGGCGGCAACGATGTGGACGAAGTGATCATGGGCAACGTTCTCTCCGCGGGCCTGGGCCAGGCGCCGGCCCGGCAGGCCGCGCTCAAAGCCGGCTTGCCCGACAAAGTCGGCTGTACCACGATCAACAAAGTTTGCGGTTCCGGCCTGAAAGCCGTGATGCTCGGCGCACAGGCCATTCTCCTCGACGAAGCGCAAGTCGTGATCGCGGGAGGCATGGAGAGCATGAGCAACGCGCCGTACTTGTTGGATCGCGCGCGATCCGGATACCGCATGGGGCACGCGACGTTGGTGGACAGTCTGATCAAGGACGGGCTCTGGGATCCGACCATGGATTCCCAAATGGGCGCGCTGGCCGAGTTGTGCGCCGATGAATTTCTCATCTCGCGCGCGGAGCAGGATGAGTTTGCGAGGATGAGCTATGAGCGCGCTCAAGCGGCTGAGATCCGCGGAGATTTCAGGCGGGAGATTGTTCCCGTGACCACGAATGGCAAGAACGGACGGAGCGCGGTCGTCGGCGCAGACGAGGAGATCAAGAAGTTCGACGCGGAAAAAATGAAGGCGCTGAAGCCCGCCTTCCGGCCGGATGGAACCGTGACCGCGGGAAATTCGTCTTCGGTCAGCGACGGCGCGGCCGCGCTGGTGTTGATGGCGCGGGAGAGAGCTCAAGCGCTCGGCCTCCGGCCGCTCGCCCGCGTCGTCGGCTACGCTTCATCCGCGCGCGAGCCTGAGTGGTTCACCCTAGCGCCGGCCGACGCCATAGCGTCGTTGCTGCGAAAGAGCGGCGCTCAGCCCTCCGATATCGATCTTTTCGAAATCAACGAGGCGTTTGCCGTCGCATCGATTGCCGTTAACCGGGTCCTGAAACTTGATCCGGAGAAAGTCAACGCGCGCGGCGGCGCGGTGGCTTTGGGGCATCCGATCGGCGCCAGCGGCGCGCGCATCTTGACGACGCTGGTCCACGCGCTCATCGATCTCGACAAAGAGCGCGGCATCGCGGCGCTGTGCATCGGAGGAGGAGAGGCGGTGGCGCTCATGGTGGAGCGGACTATTTAGACGGATTCAAGATCACGAGTACATGAACTCGCGGGGGAATTCCTTAAAGTCGGCGTCGTTTTTCAATTCTTGTCAGTCTGTATTTAAATCTGTCTGAGTTTATTGAAATCGTGTTGAGCGGGGAAAATAACTCGCCTGTGGGTTTTGTTCTTGACATTATGTAGCTTATAAACTACGCTTCGGGTTATGGAAGTGTCAGAGCGGCAGGTGGAGAACTATATTTGTCCTGACGGTAGTTGTCCTTTTGACGATTTGATGGATTCGCTCCGGGACCAACGAGCAAGAGCTAAAATTCGTGCGAGGATCGCTCGCGTCCGATTGGGAAACCTGGGTAACTGTGAGCCTGTCGGAAGCGGAGTTCTAGAACTCAGAATCGACTACGGACCGGGCTACCGTGTTTATTTCGGCCAAGTGGGGATGACATTGGTTATTTTGCTTTGTGGCGGAGATAAAAGTTCACAAGGTGAAGACATAAGGAGAGCTATCGAATATTGGGAGGACTACAAAAAGTAGGAGTTAACAATGGCTAAAAGTAGAAGTTATCAAAGAAATCTTTTGGAAGCACTCAAAGACCCTGTTGAAGCAGCAGAATATTTGAACGCGGCTCTTGAAGACGGGGAGCCTGAGGTCTTTCTTCTGGCGTTGAGAGACGTTGTTGACTCGTACGGTGGGATGGGCAAGCTCTCGGCGACAACTTCGCTTAACCGAGAAAATCTTTACAGGATGCTTTCAACGAAAGGGAATCCAGAGTTTTTTAGTCTGTCGACGGTCCTTGATGCCGTTGGATTCCGCTTGGCAGTCGAACCAAAGGCCGCCGCGCTTTCAAAAGCTAAAAATACTAGTCTTGCTCAGAAAAAAGAAAGTATTCCCTAAAGACGTGTCGCAAATTGTTTTGACAATGGCGGAATAGACGATGGAGGACCCAGTGAGTCTCTCCAAGGTAGAAAAGTCACGGCCCTTCAACAGTATTGCATGGCCCAGCGGTTGGGGCGGTGCCTCGATAAGGCGCGCGGAAGCAAGGTCACCTACAAGTGGTCGCACAACAATAAATTCGTCCGCGCGTTGTGGGCGAAGCCGGTTAAGAGAGCGGCGTAGGGGCCGACCTATGTGTCGGCCCTGTGCAGAAGGGCGCACACGCAGGTGCGCCCCTACGAACCGTTGTTCATTGGTAAAACGATCACGACGACAAAAATATGCAGGGTAAAAATGTTTGGGTGGCCATCATTTCGAAATAATCCGCCAGAGACTCACCGATCGATCAAATCCGCCGTTGACCGGTAGGTCTCGAACTTCGCGCGCACGTAGGGCGAGGTGTAGCCGGTCTGAATCCGCTCGATGCGCTCGGGCCGGGAGAAAAATTCCCGGTTGATCGAGGCACAGATCTCGCCCAGCTCTTTCCGCGAGAGATAGCGCGTCGGCATCACGGTATGGATCGCATCCCAGTTTTTTAAATCCACGTCTTCAATCCGCTCGCCGGTGAGTGACTGGCGCCAAACCGGCGAACCCGGCATCGGCGTGAGCAGCATGAGGACGCCGATGTCCGGATCTATTTCATCCACCACGCGGAAGCGATTTTTGATCTTCGCCGCGTCGTCCTCCCAGAATCCGCTCATGTAGGTTCCAACGGTCGAAATATCATTACGCCGGAGTAACCCTACCAGCTCCTTGAGATCGCCGATCGTGTAGGGCTCTTTGCTTTTGTGCAGGTTGACCAGCTCCTGGTCGCTGCCGACCTCGATGCCGAAAAGCACCTGGTAGCATCCCGCCCGGCGCATTCTCGGAATTAAATCCGCGTCGCGGATCAGATTTCTCGCCCGCCCCATGAAGAACCACTGGATGTCCAGCGCGCGTCTCTCGATCTCGTCGAGAAGATCGACCATCTTCTGCCGCTCGGAGTTGAAATCGTCGTCCATGAAATTGAGCGCCTTGACGCCGTAGCGCTTGCAGAGCAGCTCCATCTCGTCAGCCACCAGCTTGCCGCTTCGGGTCCGGTGAACGAAAAAATCCTGGCGCCGCCGAAAATCGACCAGCCCCCACTCGTAGCAGAAGTTGCACGCGCCCTCGCAGCCGCGGCTGGTCACGGCCTCGTTGTAGCTTTCGATGCGGGAAAAGCCGATGTAGTTGTCCATGGGGAAAAGATCGTAGGCCGGCATCGGCAATTGGTTCAGATCGGCAAGCAGCGGACGCGGGGGCGCGAGGCGGATCTCGGAATTGTTTTTATAAGCGAGCCCCAGGACTTGCTGCAGCCTGGGGTTCTCCCGCTTCAGCTCTTCGAGCAGCTCGACCAGGGTAACGTCCGCTTCGCCGACGAGAATGTAATCGACTTGAGGCGCGAGACCCAGAATATCTTTGGGCATCGCGGAGAGCGCCAGCCCGCCGGCGATCGTGATCAATTTGGGAAACGATTGCTTCACAAGCTCCAGCGCTTCGAGGTAGCGCATGACCGATCCCGCTCCGCCTTCGGTCACGACGCGCGTGCCGACGAAGACCGCGTCGGGAGCGATTGCTCTCACGCGCTCGATCATCTCCCCTTCGTCTAGTCCCAGAGCGCGGCAGTCGAGGACCTGGACCTCCGCGGCTTTCTTCTCGCGCACGAACGCCGCCAGGTGGGCGTAAAGCGCGTTGCACGCGATATGGCGCGCGCCCCAGCGCTTCCAGTTGCCCATGGGTGGAGTGAGAAAAAGAAGCTTCATGCGCTAATTTGAGATAATAGCTCGGACAGCCTATGCCTTGGTCAGCCGCTCCACTGCGAGGAGCAGCCTCTCGTGCTTCTCGCTGTCGAGGATCAGCGCGTCGAGCAGCGCGCCGAAAAACTCGCTCTCGTCGGACGGAAGTTGATGCTTCAGATCGCGGCACGCCGCGATTGTTTCCCGCTCGTGCTCTTGCAGCTTTTGCATGTGCCGCTTGAGCTCCTCGCGGTCGATCACCCACGGGAGCTGGTTCTTGTGTCGGTTTTTTATCCGCAAGTATTTCGCCATCATGCGGAGCAAGCCGTGATGGCGCTCTTCGTCGTGGAGAATGAAATCGATTAGAAACCTTATCGGGCCGCTCTCGATGGGCCCCGCCAGCGCCCGGTATTCCTCCATGATTGCACTTTCCGTCTCCACGTGCTGATCGAGGCAGGCGGCGCAAACCTCCCGCTGCTTATCGGGGCTCAGGTTCTTTTCGCCCGCAGGTTTCTGAATCGGCTCCGCGCTCGCTTTCATCGTTTTCAGCGACTCCAGTCTCGATCACAGCCGGGGCAGGCAATCCTGCGCGCAGTCCTCCCGCTTCGGCCAACGCGTACAGTCGTTGACCCTGAGCCGCGGGTTGCCGAAGAGCGAAGAGCAGGCCGCGTGACGCGCGTCGATAAGGATCTCGGCGATCGCCTTCGTCTCAGGACAGGTCACGACTCTCCTGCGGCGAAAGCGGCGGTAACTATCCGAGGCCACAGGAATCAGAACGAACAAGGTCCCGAGCGCGAGAATCGCGGCGATCGTGATCAGCGGGGTGTCCATGGCAAGCCTCCTTCAAAAACTTTTTTCACGTGTTATCGACTTCTCATTCGAGCAAAACAGAGGCCAGCCATCGGCGCTCGTTTCGATTGCTAAACGCCGTCCTGTGGCGCGGTTCAATTCCTAGTTCTGCAAAGAAACGGAAGAATTTTATTGGAATTGAGAAGGATTGGCGGCCGATTTGCCGTCCTAAACTTCTCACGGTTGCACTTTCTACTCTTAGACTCGTGGCATAGCTCTTGCTCGATTTCCATTAGGATTGGCTTCGAGCGAAGCTGAAGAAAAGAAGGGAGGCCGCTATGTTTCGACGAAAACCCATTCGATGGCCCGATAACGCTCGGGTGGCGATCACGACGTGTATCGTCATGGAAAGCTGGCCCGACGAGTTGGGAACGGCGAAATCGCTGCAGTCTGAATTTCGCAAAGGCGTTCCGGCCGACGCGAAATTCAAAAAAGACATCGCTTCGATCACCGACAGGCAATACGGCGAGAGAGTCGGAGTTTATCGCGTCCTGGAGGTTTTGCAGCAGGAGGGGGTCAAGGGGAGTTTCTTCGTCAACGGCCACACCGTTGAAGCCTTTCCCGACATCATGAAGCAGATCTTGGCGGAAGGCCATGAACTGTGCTCGGAGAACTGGCGGCACGAATATGTTTTCATGATGACGCCCGAGGAGCAGCGGGAGGATATCAAGCGCACGGTCGATACTTTTCAGCGGGTTCTTGGAATTAAGCCGCAGGGCTTCATCATGCCCGGCGAGCGGCCCACGGACGAGACGCCCAAAATCCTCGTCGATCTCGGCTACAAGTACTGGATGTGTTTCCTGCATGAGGACCTGCCGTACGTCGTCCGGCTCGACGAAAAAGATCTTGTGATGGCTTCTTATGGTATCTGGTTGACCGACCACCGGACCGGCCAGGCCGACGCGGGCAGGACGCCGCGCGAAATGCTCCAGATATGGAAAGACAACTTCGACTGGATCTACGAGGAGGGGGGAAAATACCCCGGATTTATGAGCCTGGGACTTCATCCGTTCCTAATTGGCAGGCCGTTCAGAACCATCGTTCTGAGAGAGTTTCTCCGCTACGCCAAGGGCCACCCCGGAGTATGGTTCCCGCGTGGCATCGATCTGGCGACGTATTGGTTGGAGAATTGCCGCCATAATCTGATCGAGAGATGGCCGAATTACGGAACCGGATTGGCGTACGAAAAAACCCAGATCAAACCGTAGGGGCGGTTCGCGAACCGCCCCTACATAAGGAGGGTACGGTTATGGTCAAGCGTTACCTCTTCACATCAGCCGCAGCCCTGGCCCTTTGTCTGGCGCCTTTCTTCCTTTCGGCCCAGGAATTGAAGGTCATCGCGGAAGAAGCCAGGAAAGAGGGCAGGATCAATCTCTACGGCTCCATGCTCGAGAACGAGGCCACAGCGGTCTTTGGCGCCTTCGAGAAAACATATCCCGGCGTCAAGATCGATTACTTCCGCTCCAGCGAAGATAAGCTGGTAAGCAAAATCCTCGCAGAGGCCAAGGCGAAAACCTATAACTTCGATGTTTTAATCACGACTGCGGCGGCTTACCTTAAAACCTATGGCCTGGCGCTCAAGTGGTCTCCGCCCTCGGCCTCGGGATTCAATCCGGATCTCGTGGATCCGGACGGGATGGCCACTCCGGTCTATATCAACACGAACGTCATCCAGTACAACACGAAACTGGTGGCGAAGGCCGACGTGCCCAGGAGTTACGAGGATCTGACGCAGTCGAAATGGAAAGGGAAACTTTGCCTGGAAGACTCTGACTTCGAGTGGTTCGCGGGACTGCAGAGTTTCATGGGAAGAGAAAGTGCCCTGGACCTGTTTAAGAAAATCGCCGCCAACCAACCGGCCATGCGCAACGGGCACGGGCTCCTTTCCGATCTGGTCTCCGCGGGCGAGTGCCCCGTCGCCGTCAACAATTACGGCAACCAGGTCGCGCGCGCCCAGAAAAACGGCGCGGAAACGGACTTTGTGGCGATTAACCCGGTGGTGACCATTGTTGCTCCCGCGGTGATTTCTAAAAATGCCCCGCATCCAAACGCGGCCAAGCTCTACGTGAATTGGATCACGTCCAGGGAGGGGCAGGAGTTTATCGTCAAGAATGGCGGAAGAATCCCGGTTCGGGTCGATGTCGAGCCCGATCCGCCAAGGCTTACCAAGGGGCTCAGGCTGCATGTCGCCAAGCCAATGGAGGCAAAAGAACTGAAAGATGTCCAGGCCCTCTATCGACAGATCTGGTTGGGTCGCTAGATATCCGGCGCTTCGGAGATTGCTGGCGGAGGAGAACAAAGCCGGCAAGTTTTGGGTTAAGTCGGATACTCTGATCCTTGGAACGGTTGTTCTGATCGTTGCCTACCTGGTGCTGACTCCTCTGAGCCTGCTTCTTTACGGCAGCCTTCAAAGCGACTTCATGACCGGCGCCGGGAGGCTGACCTTGAGCAACTACATCGAGGCATACACCGACCGGGAGTTTTTTTCGCTCTTCGCCAACTCACTGATCTACGCCTCCGGCGTTGCCTTCTTTAGCTTCATCATCGGCGCCTCGCTCGCATGGATTTGCGAGCGAACGAACACGCCCGGGCGAAATTTTTTTTCCCTTCTCGTGGTGACCGCTTATGTCGTTCCCGGAGTTCTGCTCGCGATCTCCTGGATCCTTTTGCTCAGCCCTCGAATCGGCCTGGTCAACGTTCTGCTCATGCGTCTCCTGGGTCTCGGCGAGCCGCCGCTTTCGATCTACTCGTACTGGGGCATGATCTGGGCTGCCTCGCTGCACCTCTATCCGCTCTGTTTTCTCACGATGTCCGCCGCCTTTCGCTCGATGGACAGCGCGTTCGAGGAGGCCGCGTGGGTCTCTGGCGCGAGCCAGTCGGCCTGCCTGCGCCAGATCACGTTGAAGATTCTCCGCCCGGCTTTGCTCTCGGCGCTGCTTATTCTCTTCATTCGCGGCATCGAGTCTTTCGAAGTCCCGGCCCTGATCGGCATTCCCGCGAGGATTTTTGTCTTTACGACAAAAATCTATGAGGCCGCGAGCACCTTTCCTCCGGCCCTCGGCCTTGCCAGCGCCAATGCCTCGGTTCTCCTCGTGTTATGCGCGGTGGGGGCTTTTGCCTACCAGAAGATGACCGCTCATGGCGAGCGTTTCGCGACGATCACGGGAAAGAGCTACCGGCCGGGCGTCATCGACCTCGGGAAATGGAAGCGCCTTATCTCCGCCGGTTGCGCCTTGTTCTTCGCGATAACCCTTTTGATTCCCGTTCTCGCCCTGCTTGCGACTTCATTTTCCGGCCATCTCGCGGCTCTCACTCCCGCGGCATGGGAAAAGCTCACTCTCGCTCCTTACCGCTTCGCTATCACTTACCCAACGATCGGGCGCGCGTTCAGAAACAGCGTCATCCTGGCGGCGAGTTCCGCCACGATCGTCATGCTTCTTACCGCGGTGATCGCCTGGATCACGCTGCGCGCCGAGATCAAGGGAAAATGGATTCTGGACGCGCTCACCTTTATGCCCATCGCGATTCCCGGCGTGATCATGGGAGTGAGCCTGATCTTTGTTTATCTCACCCTGCCGATCCCGATCTACGGGACGCTCTGGATCCTGCTCGTCGCCTACATCACGCTCTACATGCCTTACGGCATTCGCATCTCGTCGGCGACCATGGTCCAGATCCACAAGGAGCTGGAGGAGGCCTCGACCGCAAGCGGCGCTTCCTGGCTGCAAACTTTTTCGCGCGTCGTCCTGCCGCTCTTTCTGCCCGGCTTTCTTTCCGGATGGATCTTTGTTGCGATCCTCTCTCTCCGAGAGCTGTCCGCCTCAATTTTTCTCGTGGGCCAGGGAACCGAGGTCCTTTCGACCGTCATCTTCGGCCTTTGGGACGCTGGAGATACGACGGCGGTGGCCGCGCTGGGCGTCTTGATGACGGTGTTTCTCATGGCCGTTGCGTTCGTAGTGCAGCGCTGGCAACGCGCCCTTGGCATTCTGCAATGAAGGAGGTCTGGCCGTGCTGGAAACGTCAAAGCGAAAAGAGATGCTGCGAACCATGCTCAGAGTCCGCTCCTTTGAAGAAAAGCTCAACGAGCTCTATCAAAACAAAGTCATGTTCGGCAGTCCGCACTCCTATCGCGGGCAGGAGGCGATCGCGGTGGGCGTCTGCTCCGCCCTCGAAGCGAACGATCTCATCGCGAGCTACCACCGGGGAACCGGCCATCTGGTCGCGAAAGGAGCGGATCTTTACCGTCTCATGTGCGAGTGCCTCGGACGTCTCGACGGTTATTCCAAGGGACGCGGCGGCAAGATGCACATGGGCGATCTCTCGTTCGGCTTTCTCGGCAACACCGGCACCGTGGGCGCCACGGTTCCGGTCGCAACCGGCGCCGCTCTTGCGGCAAAGATCAGAGGCAGCACGGAAGTTGCCGTGAGTTTCATGGGCGACGGAGCAATGAATCAGGGCGTCGTTCACGAGGCGATGAACTTCGCCGGGCTGTGGAAGCTTCCCGTAATTTACGTGATCGAGAATAATTATTACGCCATGACCGTCAGCCTGGAGAAAAGCGTCGCCGTCAAGCATCTCGCCGAGCGCGCCGCAGGTTATGGCTTCGAGGGCAAGGTCATCGACGGCAACGACGTCGAGTTGGTGTATGAAGAGACGCGCAAGGCCGCGGACAAGGCGCGCCGGGGCGGAGGCGCGACGCTGCTTGAATGTCTCACGTACCGATGGGACGGCCATTTCGGCGGCGACCCTGGCACCGGCTATCGCGCGCGGGAGGAAATCGAACAGTGGAAACAGCGCTGTCCGATCAAACGGCTAAAAGAAAAATTGATGAGCGAAGGAAATTTCACCGAAGCGGAGTTTGAAATACTCAGCGCGTCCGTCTATGCCGAGTTGGACGAGGTTGCCGCTAAAGCCCAGGCATCTCCACTTCCTCCAAAAGAGGTCGAGCTCGACGGCGTGTTCGCCCGATCGGAGGCGGTCCGTGGCTAAGACGATGGAATCTGTTGCATCGAACGCTGCTGTTAAAGAGATGCGCCTTCAGGAGGCGCTCCGGGAGACGCTACGGTACGAGATGGCGCGCG
>CAZNES010000029.1:0-44922 GCA_964572145.1 uncultured Syntrophobacteraceae bacterium | reverse complement strand
GTAAACCATGTCCCCGGTCTAAAACGTAAACCATGTCCGGCTTGCACAGTGAGGGTCCGGAAAAATAAATATGGAGAAAGAAATTTCAGTTGCAATCGTGGGTGGAACGGGAAATCTCGGCACGGCGCTGGCGCTGCGGCTGGCCGCTCCCGGCGTTCGTGTCATCATCGGCTCGCGCGAGCGCGAAAAGGCGTTGACGATCGTCGAGTCGCTGAAAGGCAAAGTGACGCAAGGGAAAATCGAAGGCGAGAGCAACCAGGAGGCGGTCAAACAGGCGGAGTTCGTCGTCATCTCCGTGCCTTACGAGGGCCATGCGAAGATCGTCGCCGATTTGAAAGGCCGGCTCGCCGGCAAGACGATCATCGACGCCGTGGTGCCGCTGCAGAAGGGCAGGCCGTTCGTGCCCCCGGCGGGCTCCGCAGTATTGGAGGCGCAAACGATTCTCGCCGGCGAGGCGCCGGTCGTCGGCGCGCTGCACAATATCTCCGCGCTGGACCTGCAGGACATTCACGCGCCGCTGGGCGACGTGCTGGTCTGCGGCGACAGCGACGCGGCGAAGCAGAGCGTGATGGAGATCATCCGCCGCATCGGCGCGCAACCTTACGACGCCGGGCCGGCGGCCAACGCTTATGTGATCGAGGGAATAACCGGCGTGCTGATTCACCTGAACCGCAAATACAAATCCAAGCACGCGAGCGTGAAAGTCACGGGGATCGGTGATTAACTTTTTTAACCACCAAGGACACGAAGCACACGAGGGAAGAAGAGAAAAGTCGCAAAAGGGAAACTGGTTGACCTTTAATCCGAGCTGTAGAGAGGCTTCTTGATTTTATGAACCTTCCTCCCATCGCCACCACGACCGTCGGCAGTTTTCCCCGGCCGAATTGGCTTTCGGATCGCGAGCGGAGCGAAATCACGTTTCGCCTAGAGGGTGAGCTTCTCCGCGAGGCGCAGGACGATGCCACGATTGCGATCCTCCACGAGCAGGAGCGCGTCGGGCTGGACTTGCTCACCGACGGCGAGCAGCGCCGGCCGCACTTTATCAATCACGTGCTCGCGGCAATGGAAGGGTTCGATCTTGTGAAGCGCCGCAACAAGGCGATCCGCCGCCGCACCGACGTCGAGCGCGCGGTGCCGCGCGTCGTCGGGCCGGTGCGCCGCCGAGCTGTAGCCGTCGTTGGAGATTTGCTATTCGCCAAGGCGCACACGGCGCGGCCGGTGAAAATGGCCGTGCCGGGACCCATGACCGTCGTCGACTCGACGTACGACGAATTCTACCGTGACGAAGAAAAGTTGGCGCTGGACGTGGCCGCGGCGCTGAACGAAGAGCTGCTCGCGCTGCAAGCGGCCGGTTGCGAGATGGCGCAGATCGACGAGCCGGCGATGACGCGCTTTCACGAGAAGACGGCCGCCTACGGCGTGCGCGCGCTCGACCGCTGTCTCGAAGGCGTCACGATGCCGACGATCGTTCACCTCTGCTACGGCTATCCCGGGGGCGGGGGCAAGCGCCAGCACGAATACGAATATCCGGAGCTGCTGGAGCTTCTCATGAAAAGCCGCATCGGCGGCTTCTCCGTCGAGTTTGCGCGCAGCGGCTTCGACCCGGCGCTGCTCAAGCTCTGCGATGACCGGCTGGTGATCTTCGGCTGCGTCGATCCCGGCGACACGCCGCCCGAGCCGCTGGAAAAAGTCGTCGCGCGCGCCCGCGCGGCGCTCGACTACGTCGAACCGTCGCGGCTCTTGCTCGCGCCGGACTGTGGCTTGATGACGATCAGCCGCGACTTGGCACTGGCAAAAGCCCGCTTGCTGGTTCAAACCGCAAGCGAGCTGAGACGGAATCTCTAGCCCGTTCAGACGATCGTTTTCTCGTTCACGCCACCACCTGCTCTCCGAGCCCGCAAGTCCTCGCTCCGCTCGGAATATCTCCGCCAAAGTACGGTGGCGGACAGATCTCATATTTGCGATTTGAGATTTGAAATTTGAGATTCCGAAGGGTTGGGCCGCGCCCGAAACCTCGCGCCGTAAGGCCTCGTTTCGAAAGAAATTATCTCCGCTTGCACTGAGACGGTTCCTCCTAGAAACTAATATGGATGCCTCATTCCATCCACACCATCGGTCACTCCACCCGAACGCTCGAAGATTTTGAGACGCTACTGGAGCGCTACGGCATTCAACGGCTGGTCGATGTTCGAACCGTTCCCAAATCGCGCCACGTGCCGCACTTCAACACGGACAATATCGTGCGGGCGCTTGCGCTGAGAAAGATCGATTACCGCCACATGAAGCTTCTCGGCGGCCTCAGAAAGCCGGCGAACGATTCGATCAATCTCGGCTGGCGCAACTCGGGCTTTCGCGGATTCGCTGATCATATGCAGACGGAGGAGTTTCGAACGGGCATCGCCGAGCTTCAAACGCTGGCTACCGAACAAAAGACGGTGATCATGTGCGCCGAGGCGGTGCCGTGGCGCTGTCACCGGTCGCTTATCGCCGACGCGCTTGTTGTCCGCGATTGGGAGGTCAAGCATATTCTCTCGCTCACGAGCGCGCAGCCTCACCAGTTGACTCCCTTCGCCGCCGTCGAAGGCGAACGCGTCACCTATCCGCAGCGGGCTGCACTGGACCAATTGTGATGTTAATGCGCGGGCGAAGAGGGCCTGCCCTCAGCGGGAACCGATGGGCCTCTACCTCTCTGTCGCGAAGTGCTGCTTCACTCCTTCTTCTGTGTGTGGACCGCCAGTGTCGGACGTCTCCTCGCTTCAGCGCAGGGCCTCTTCGCCCGCCGAGTGTTGAATTTTTTTCGCAAATGACTTAGGAACGAGAGAGAGGAAAGAGAGGAACCGATATGTCTCAACACCAACACACGTCGAAATGGCAAGCGCCGACGGACGACAAAACCAAGGCCGGCTACGGCAAGTTTCTGCGGCCGAAGACGCCTTACGATATCTACATGGAAGAGCAGGAGATCCCGATCTACCGCGAGATCGGCGTCAAACGGGTGCAAGATCTGCCGCGCAAGCCGTGGAAAAAAACCGGCGGCAACGGGACATTCATTCAATTACTCGGCACCGAAGGGCTGTGGGGTTGCTATGTCGTTGAGGTTCCGGGGGCCGGCGCGCTCAATCCGGAGAAGCACCTGTACGAGGAGGTTTATCTGGTCGTCGACGGGCGCGGCTCGACCGAGGTTTGGACCGAAGGCAACGGCAAGAAGCTCACCTTCGAGTGGCAGCGCGGCTCGCTGTTTTCGATTCCCATCAACGCTTCGCACCGCATCGTCAACGCAACGCGCAGCCCGGCGCTGCTCCTCGCCGGCACGACGGCGCCCAACGTCATGAACATGTTTTCCAATCCCGATTTTATTTTCAATTGCCCATACCACTTCAAAGACCGCTTCGATCCGACCGACGATTACTACAAGCCCAGAGAAGAGATCGAGCCCGATCCGCTGCGCGGGCTGGCGATGCGGCAAACCAACATCATTCCCGACATCATCAACTGCGAATTGCCGCTCGACAACCGGCGCTCGCCCGGATACCGGCGCATCGAGCCGCACATGACGGGAAATAATTTTTATCTCTGGATCGGCCAGCACGAGAACGGCAGATATTCCAAAGCGCACGCGCACGGCTCGGCCGCGGTTCTCGTCTGTCTCACCGGCAAGGGCTACACGTACACGTGGCCCGCCAATTACGGACAGACGCCGTGGAAAGACGGGAAAGCGGAATTCGTCAAACGCCAGGACTACGAGCCGGTCGGGCTGGTGAGCGCCGCGCCGATGGGCGGCAACTGGTTTCACGCGCACTTCGGCATCAGCAAAGAGCCGCTGCGTCTGTCGGCCTGGTTCGGACCGAACGCTCCGGGGCGCGAGCGCGGCCGTCCCGGCGAAAAAGCGATCGACTACGGCGCGATCGATATCCATGAGGGCGGCACGGCCATTCCTTACTACGACGAAGATCCTTACCTGCGTAAAGAATATGTGGAGACGCTGAAGCAAGAGGGAGTCACATCCAGAATGGACGACTCGCTCTACCGCAAGCCCTGATTCAAGGAAATGCAGTCAAGACGGCAGTCGGCAGTGTCGGGGCAGGTTTAAAACCGCCCCGACTACTGCTTAATCAGAGAATGATACCCGCCAGTTTTACCAACGCCGGCCGTCACATCGTCGAAGAAGACGAGATCAAGCTCACCAGCGTGGGAATCGATATCGGGTCCTCGACTTCCCATCTCGTCTTCTCCCGCCTGGAAATGAAGCAGGAAGGGACGCGCTACGTGGTCAAGCGGCGCGTGATCCTGAGCGAGTCGGAAATACTTTTGACTCCCTATCTCGATGATTTGACCATCGACGTAGCTGCGCTGGGAAAATTTATCAATGACCAGTACGAGCGCGCGAGACTCAAGCGCGACGACGTCGACACCGGCGCGCTGATTCTTACCGGAGTCGCGGTCCGCCGCCGCAACGCGCGCGCGATCGGCGAGCTGTTCGCGAATGAAGCGGGCCGCTTTGTCTCCGTCAGCGCGGGCGACAGTCTGGAAAGCACGATGGCCGCTTACGGCTCGGGCGCGGCGGCGCGTTCCGCTCACTCCGATCAAGTCATCATGAACATCGACATCGGCGGCGGGACGAGTAAAATCGCGGTCTGCGCCAACGGCAGAGTGCGCGAGGTGACGGCGCTCGACGTCGGCGCGCGTCTCGTCGTGCTGAACGGAAATGGCGTCGTCACGCGGCTGGAAGATGCGGGCCGTTTGTTTGCGCAAGCTGCCGGGTTGAATCTAGCGCTGGAGCAAAAAGTCGATCGGTCCAAACTGCCGGCGATGGTTTCATTGATGGCCGATCGCCTCTTTGAGACGATCAGCCTCAAGCCTCCATCCGAGCAGACGCGCCGGCTGTTGCGTATCCCGCCTTTGTCTTATCGGGGAAAAATCGATGCGATCACGTTCTCGGGCGGCGTGTCGGAATTTATTTATAACCAGCATCCCGGAGATTTCGGTGATCTCGGCGCTCTCCTGGCGGCGGAGGTGAAGCAGAGAGTCGAGCGTTTGGGGATTCCCGTGCTGGAACCGGCGGCGCGAATCCGGGCCACGGTGATCGGCGCGTCGCAGTACACGATCCAAGTGAGCGGCGGCACGATCTTCGTCGATCCGGTGAACGCGGTTCCGGTGCGCAACGTTCCGGTCGTGGCGCCCGATTTTTCTTTCGACAACGACGACATCGATCCGGCCGCGGTGAAAAGCGCGATCGGCCGGGCGCTCGCGCGGCTCGACCTCGCCGACGCCAGGCAGCCGGTGGCGCTGGCGTTTCACTGGGACGGCTCGGCGACGTTCGCGCGCTTGCAATCGTTCTGCTCCGGCGTCACCAAGGGTCTGGAAAAAATCCTCGCCAAAGGGTTTCCGCTTACGCTCGTGAGCGACGGCGACATCGGCGGTATCCTCGGCCTGCACTTCAAAGAGGAGATGGGTCTTGCGAGTCCGGTCATCTCCATCGACGGCATCGCTCTCAGCGAGTTCGATTACATCGACATCGGCGCGCTGATTCCCTCTTCCGGCGCGGTTCCGGTCGTGATCAAGTCGCTCATCTTCCCTACGGACGCCCAAGCTCCCCCAGCCTAAAGACGCCCTGACGGTGGCCGGGCTAAGGGTCCCCCTGCCTCCCGGGGAGGGAATCAGGGGCCCTAAGAAGGCCCTAAGAATGACCCAAAAAAGCGCTTGACAAGAAACAGGCGATGGTAGTATTTGATGTTCTTAGTCACCTGCGGGCCTGATGGCCGAGGAGAACCAGGGAAGGCTCTGGCTTGGACGGGATTAAAACGCAGGTAACAAACCAAAAGGGGAAACTTATGAAGCATGCAATCACCGCCGCGCTCGTGCTGTGTGCGATGTTTCTCTTTGCGAGCCTGAGTTACGCGCAGACCAGTGACAAACTCTCGCAGTTAGCGAGTGATTTTTGCTCGCAAATAGGTCGCGGACAAACGGCAAGCGACAAAACCGCGCAGGCAGCGGCAGATTTCTGCGCGGAACTAAATCGCGCGCAAACAGGCCGGGAACCGATACAGCTTGCTATGGCGAGATCTGACCAACCGATAATTCTTGCCCAGGCGTCTGGCCAACCCGCCGAGAAACCCCGCCCCGCACCCCGGCTGATCGACGGCATGCCTGACGATCTGCACCTTTCGATCGGCTTCCGAGCTTGGTTCAACAATTGGCTGAACGGAAAATTTTTTGCTGGGAGTGGTGCGTGCGCTAAGTGTATTGTCCAACTCGATGACAGTAGCGTAGGTTATATCCCAACGATTGGCGTAAGATATAAGGACTTCTTCGTTTCGGCGAGCGGTATGCTTGGCGCTCATTATACTAATAAGAACACTAGTTGTTGCCCGCATTCGAGCCGTCAAGAAGTTGACGTTAACGCTGGGTATTATATCCATCCATCGATCGCGCTTTCTCTGGGCTACAAAGGTGTATTTCAACAGTTCAAAGGGACGCCAGCCTTCCCCCCCACGGACCATGTTAATTATAATGGTCCCACGCTCGGGATTTCAGCGAACGTTCCGATCCCCGAAGGGGGCTTGCTGCCTTCAGGCTTTAGCGTGTACGGAAGTGGCGGGGGGGGATATATGTGGGCCACACAGTCAAGCTGTTGTAGCATTAGCAACCATGCATGGTACGGAGCGATGGAAGGAGGGCTGGCATATAAGCTAGATACACTGGTACCGGTACCTCTGGTGTTTACGGCTGGATACAAATATCAAATACTGTGGACTACGTTTAGACATAAATTTGGGACGTTTGGCGAAAGCCATTCACAGGACGTGACGCGCGGGCCAATAATCGGCGTAACCGCTCTCGTTTTCTAGTCAAGTCGGTTGTCCCGTGCGCTCCCGGCCTTAATCCGGGAGCGCACGGGATTCTCTTGCTTCTCCTCTGAGCTGCCACGCTAGTCTTGAGTTTCAGAACTTCACTGAATTAGTCGGTGCCTCCCGTTCGTCATTACCGCGAAAGCGGTAATCCAGTCTTCGTTATGTTTCCTGGATTCCGGCTCGCGCTAGCTTTAGCCTGAGGCTGATCCGCCTATGGCGGAATCGCCAGCTTGGCCGGAATGATTGCTAAGTTTTGTTGCGAATCTCGGAGACGCCAAGCTACCAAGCGCCTCACATAATAGGCGGGACGAAGGACGGCTGCTCGAAAAACCATCTTTGCTGCGGTCTGCGCAGCTCCCCCTCACTTATCGGGCAGCCGTATTTTTCCAATTCGGCGTTGCGACCGCCGGTAACAATCAAGCTCACTTCTTTTTTGATGTCATCCCATTTCATTCTCTTCAGGTCACTCATCTCTTTCTCAACGGTGCTTTGCATGACGGCTTTATTATGCTCGGTTATAAGCTGCGCCAATCTTTCCTGTCTCGTTTCGTATATTTTTTCCGGTATTTCAGAAAATGCAACAAACCGCGATCTGGAAAGAACAATGGGATCTTGTCGTTTCTGATTGGCCGTGCTCGCTTTGAGGAGGCAATTATAATACACGAAAACATGTCTATGAGCCTGATCCCGTATCGCTCGATCATCGTTGACCAAGTTTAGAAAATCGGAGTCCGAAGCGTACGGCGACGGGAAGACCTCGATTCTAGAGTTGGGAATTGTTGTTTGTTGCGATCCGATCGGAACGCAACTAAAACCCATCACCGCGAGAAAAACGAGTAATACTGCCCTGCGCATTGCCTCCTCCTTAGATTTGCATTTCTCTCGGTTTCCTAAGCCGAACTGACAGGCGTCTCACATTACAGGCGGGACAAAAGCCGGCGGCGGCTCGGACTTTTTCTTTTGTTGTTCTTCGAGCTGCCGCTCCCGCTCCTTCATCTTCCGCTCCGCCTCCAGCATCTGCCGCTCTCGCTCCTTCATTTTCTGCTCGGTTTCTAACCGTTCTCGTTCCGCTTTGGCCCTTCGTTCAGCTTCCAGCCTGTCACGCTCGGCCTGCACCTTTCGCTCAGCCTCTAGCCTGTCCCGTTCCACCCTGGCCCTCTGCTCAGCCTCCAGTCTCTCTCGTTCCGCTTTAGCCTTCTGCTCGGCCGCCTGCTTTTCTCTCTCCGTCTTGGTTCTCGCCTCGGCTTCCAATCGGTCTCTTTCGGCTTTCGCTTTAGCCTCGGCGTCTTTTCTTTCTCTTTCCGCTCTGGCTTTGGCTTCAGCCTCCTGTCTTTCTCTCTCCGCCTTGACCTTTGCCTCGGTTTCCAGTCTGTCTCGTTCCGCTTTCGTCTTTTGTTCGGCCGCCTGCTTTTCTCTCTCCGCCTTGGTTTTCACCTCGGCGTCCAATCGGTCTCTTTCGGCTTTTTTTCGGCCTTGACCTTTGCCTTGGCCTCCAAACGGCCTCGTTCCGCTTTCGTCTTTTGTTTTGGCCTCGGCGTCTTTTCTTTCTCTTTCCGCTTTGGCTTTAGCCTCCTGTCTTTCTCTGTCCGCCTTGACCTTTGCCTCGGCTTCCAGCCGGTCTCGTTCCGCTTTCGTTTTTTGCTCGGCCGCCTGCTTTTCTCTCTCCGCTTTGGCCTTTGCTTCTGCTTCCTGTCTGTCGCGCTCGGCCTGGGTCTTTCGCTCAATCTCTTGTCTGTCTCTTTCCTCCTTGGCCCGTTGCTCAGCCTGGAGCCTATCCCGTTCCGCTTTTGCCTTCTGCTCGGCGCCCTGCTTTTCTCTCTCCGCTGTAGCCTTAGATTCTGCCTGCTGTCGGTCTCGCTCGGCCTTGGCTTTTGTTTCGGCTTCTCTTTTTTCTCTCGCTTTTGCCTCCGTCTTTTGTCTTTCTCTTTCGGCTTTCGCTCTTGCTTCCGCGTCTCGTTTTTCTTGTTCGGCTCTGGCTTTTGCTTCCGTGTCTTGTTTCTCTCGTTCGACTTTTGCCTTCGCTTCGGCTTCCTTTCTGCCGCGCTCCGCTTTAACCCTGGCCTCAGCCTCCTGTTTGTCTCGTTCGGCTTTGGTTTTTCGCTGCTGTTCTTCGGTGTATCGAGCAGCCATTTTCTTTACAGCGGACAAAACCGCCTCATTCGCCCCGGCTTCTTTAAGTCGCCTCGATGTCCTTTCATCCAATTCAAACCCAACTCCATGCTGCTCAATTTGCTGGCTTAGCCAGGCCGGAGGGCTCTTTTCTCTGATTAATTCAATAATCCCATCGAGAGGTAGGCCTTTCCGCTCCTGGGCAAATCCTGACAAAGCTGACAGGACCATAATCAAAAGCGCCCCGATGACGACCTGTAGCATCGGACAGCTCGGTCGTGACGAAGAAGCGTTGAGGATAAAAGTCTTCAGTCGCAACGGTCCTCCGTCAGCCCGTACTTCCTCGCCGCGAGACAAGCGCGCCTCATGCTCTCGATATCATCTTTTACGGCCTTATCTGTCGGATCAATGGATCTGGCCTTCTCAAGCTCCGTCAGAGCATCCGAGAATTTGCCTCGCTCCCAAAAAGATTTCGCTAAGTTTATATGCTCCTGGATTTTTGGATCGGGGCCTTTCGGTTCCGCTTGAACAACAGGAGGCTGCGGTTGAGATCTTTCTGGCGCAGGATTCTCAATCACTCCTTCTCGTTTTCCGAGAAGTGGTCCCCCAAACCACACAATAAGTGCTATGCCAGCGACTACTGCGACTGAAACATACAGCTTGGTTTTCTGTCCTTGCAATTTCTCGGCAATCCTTTGCCATAAGGGCCAAGACTCCACCACAGTTCGAGGAATCTCTCCCTCGCCTAACGTGTCTTTCGCCTGCTTTAACCCCTGGGCAACCGCCCCCATGTCCCGCTGCCGCTTCTGGGGCTTCTTCTCCAACGCCTGCATGACCACTCTCTCGACGGCTAACGGCACCTCGCGCCGCAATTTCCTGAGCGGAACAGGCATTTCCCGCAGCTGCTTCACCAAGACTGTACCAGGAGTCGATGCCCTAAACGGCACTCCACCGCTAAGCATTTCATAAAGCACTACCCCCAAGGCATAGATATCTGTTCTCTCACTTACATCCGCTCCTCCTTCTATCTGCTCTGGAGCCATATAGGCCGGTGTTCCCATGATTACACCCGCTCGAGTTAGCCGAGTCGCCGACCCTGTATCTCTAAGCCGTGCAATCCCAAAGTCCATCAGCTTCACCTCCTCCTTCTCTCCCACAGCCACCACCATTATATTGTCCGGCTTAATATCCCGGTGAATGACCCCAGCGTGGTGCGCCGCTTCCAACCCTTCCCCGATCTGCACCCCTAAACGCACCGCCCTGCCAACATCCAAAGGACCTTCCCGCTTGATGATCTCAGTTAGGCTCTGCCCGTCCACATATTCCATCGCTATAAACAAACTCGCATCATCCCCCTGATCGAAATCGTAAACCGTAACTATGTTGTGATGATTCAACGAGGCCGCCAAACGAGCCTCGTGACGAAATCTCCTGACAAACTCCTCGTCCCCCGCGTACTGACCATGCAATACTTTTAAGGCCACTTTCCTGCCAATGCTTACCTGCTCTGCCAGATAAACCGTCCCCATACCTCCCGCCCCAAGCTTCTTAAGCACCTGATACCGTCCCTTGATCACATGGCCAATGAATGCGTCCACTCCTGTTCCAGCTTCTCTGAGCGTGGCTCCATCGACGTCACACACCTTTGCCTCATCGCCGTAGCTCTTCTCACATATGGGACAATACTTCATAGACTTTATTTCACTGACTAAAAAAAGAGTGCCAACATGTATTCTCGTCGGCTCTTGCTGATCTCAGAGATAAACAGACTGTTGAAAAAGTGGTTTTCATGCTTCGACTAGCTCAGCATGAACGGAAAATGATTAATGATTCCAAGATTTCCTCCGTTCGCCCTGAGCACGTCGAAGGGTGAACGGAGAGTTTTTTAACGATCTGTAAAATCCAGGACACCAAGTCAACCGCGTTACGCACCTTTCTGTCGATGTTGAACTGCGCCTAGGGACTCCCTAAAACCAAAAATAGGAGCGACTTTCTTCATTAAACTCCGTGTAGGTTGGCACTTCATCTGGAGAGGGCAACGGTAACTTCTCGCCATCAAACTTCGCAACGATGACCGTGATGTTATCCTCGCCGCCCCTCTGTTTAGCTAGGTCTATCATCTGCTGGCACGCCTCGTTGAGCCCCGAAGACTCTTTCAAAATCGCTGTCATCTCTTCTGCATCAACCTTGCCGGACAAACCGTCACTGCAAAGAATTGCCCAATCCCCTCTCCTTAGTTCCACCACCGAGACCGCAACATCTACCCGCTCTTGGACTCCCAAGGCCTGCAGGATAACGTTGCGCCGCGGGTCAACTTTGGCTTTTGTCGGACTTAAAGCGCCCGACGCAACCAACTGGGCCACCAGGCTTTGATCTTGAGTCATCTGCGCGATGGAATCGTTTCGAACCAGGTATCCTCGGCTGTCTCCCACTTGAGCAAAGAATAATTCCCCGCCAAAAACTCCCGCCGCGGTGAGGGTCGTACCCATTCCGCTTCGCTGCGGATTTTCCCGGCCTTCTTGGTGGATGATTCGGTTGGCGTTCTCAATCGCTTTCTTGAGGCCCTTTACGAAGGCTTGCTTGGTAGAAAATCGCTGGCCTCGGAGATAACGGCAAACCGATTCCACCGCCATTTGACTGGCAACTTCGCCGGCCTCCGCGCCGCCCATGCCGTCGGCGACCATAAACAAGCTGCCCTTCTCGCTGACGACGAAATTTCGCGTCGAGGAGCTGGGCGCTCCCTCCGGGTCCATGAAGTCGATGATAAGAAAGCTGTCCTCGTTGTTCTTCCGCACCAAGCCGATGTCGCTTTGACCGAACGCATTCACATGAAGGGATTGGCTGTCAGGCTTCATTTTACGACGCTGGGTCGGTTACATTTTTCAGGCCCTTGATGCGAAACGCCGGAAAGTTCCCTTCGTGTTTTGTCTCAATGGTCGTGGATTCAACGTGGGCAATCTTCCAAATCCGTTGGTGCACCTCCGGGCTCACTAAAATCTCCCCGGCGGGGGCGCCGTCGCAGTAGCGCGACGCGCGGTTCACCGCGTCGCCGATCACCGTGAACTCCATTCGCTCCTGGGACCCGATAAAGCCGTGCGCCACTTCCCCGCAGTGAACCGCAATGCCGATATCGCAGACGACTTGACCGCGCGCCGCTCGCTGCGCGTTCAACTCTTTCATCTTCGCCTGCATCGCGACCGCCGCGCGCACCGCTTTTTCGTGCTGCTGCGGGTCGGGCTCCGGACTGCCGAAGACCGCCAAGATCGCGTCGCCGACGAACTTGTCGATGGTGCCGTCGTACTTAAAAATCTGCTCGACCAGCGAGGAAAAATAGTTGTTGAGCATGTCCATAATGTCTTCGGCTTCCATCGTTTCGCTGGTTTTGGTAAAGCCGCGAATGTCTGAACAGAGAATCGTCACCTCGGACCGTTCGCCGCCGAGGCTCAGCCTTCCGCGGCGCGCCTTCTCCATTAGCTTGTCACGGATTTTTGGAGAAAAGTTCGTGAGCAAACGCCCTAGAATGACCGCGTTGCGCCGCGAATCTTCTTGCAGTTGATGTTGCACGACCGCCATCGCAGCGTAGTGCGCGACCGCCAACAGGAGCGGCAGGTCGTCGCTGTCGAAGGCATTGTCGGTTTCGTGATTGTCTAGGCATAGAACGCCTAGCGCTTCGCCCTTCCACACCAGCGGCGCATACATCCCGGACTGCATGTGATATTCCAATTGGCTCACCGTCGGGTCTTTCCCTCGCCACCATAAAAATCCCTCGCGGCGTTCCATGGCGCGGCCGGCGAGAGTGATGCTGAGAGCCGGCTCTCCCGGCGGCAGATGGGCCTTCAGTAAAAGTTGTCCCTTGGATCGGTCCTGAAGCAATAGCGCGCCCCGCTTGGCGCCCGGGATGACCTCGAGCAGTCTCTTGACCACTGTTTGAAGCAGCGCGTCCAGATGGGTCTCGGCGGCGAACTGCAACGGCAGTTCGCAAAGGAGCGCCATCTGTTCCCGAATATCCGTCGCTCGATTGGCCAGCGGAGCAAATCGAACGACGGTAGCGTCCATGGCGACCTCGATCTCCGTGTGAGGTTCGGTGTTGGACCCTTTAGCCGGATGGGCTTCAGCCGGCGCCGGCTCTGCGGCTTTAGGCTTTTCCTTTTCTTTCTCGGCTGCGGCAGGGGGACTTGCATGAGAAACCGGTACGTCCATTCTCAGCGTTGTTTCGCCAACGCGTATGGTTTCGCCTTCACGTAGCTGCCGCCTCGCTTTGCCGTGGATTTCCTCGCCGTTGATCTGCGTCCCGCGCATGCTGTTCAGGTCTTCAATCCAATATTTCCCCTCAACTTCCCAGATCTGTGCGTGTGGGCGGGATGCAGATTGGTCAGGGGTTAGATCAAGGTCAACTGTAACGCCTGGTTTCGGGCGCCCGATGACGATCTGCGTTTTTGTTGAATCGAAGATCGATTCTTTACCTTTATAATTACAAATAATCCGCATCGTCACGTGCTCTACTTTCGGCCTGATGGACGCCTTTTGCCCTTCGTATGCCCGTATGGTCGCAAGGACTGGGCTTGCGCGGTTCGGTAGTAATTGGAATAAAACAGAAACCGTTGCGCCGGAACTTACTGCTTTCTATGGCGATTGTAAAGCGCAAAACGGGAACCAAAATTCAGACCGTAAAACCGAGCTAAACCGATGACATAAGACTCGCGGCCGCCTTATCCACCAACCAGAGAACCTTGCCCACTGTGGGGCGCACGAGCTGCGCGGGGTAAAGGTCCGGTTGATAGCTTCCCTGGAGCACCGCCCGCAATGATTCTGCTTTATCCGCTCCCGCCACTAGGAACATTGTACAGGATGCGTTGTTCAAGACCAGAGGCGTCAGAGTGACACGATACGTGCTCAGCTTTTCGATGCGAGGAGCGGCGACCAGCCGGGTTTGCTCTCGCAGCGCATCGGTCCCCGGAAAAAGCGAGGCGGTGTGACCGTCCGGTCCCATGCCCAGAAAAACCAAGTCGAAGCGCGGGAGCTGCCCGCGCGCCGGGTGAAAGAACGCGCGCAGCTCCTGCTCATAATCCTCCGCCGCCTTGCGGGCATCGGGATTTTCGGTCTTGATCCGGTGCACGTTTTCCGCAGGAATAGAGACCCTTGAAAACATCGCCTCGCGGGCCATGCGGTAATTGCTGTCGGGGTGGTCGGGCGCCACGTGCCGTTCGTCGCCGAAAAAAAAATGACACTTCTGCCAGGGCACCTGGGCGCGAAACGGCTTCTCGTTGTCGGTAAGAAGGCGGTATAAGTGCTGAGGCGTAGAGCCACCGGAAAGGGCCACCGTAAAACGGCCCCGCTCTCGCGCCGCCTCCTCCGCCAAAGTTACGAACTCTTCCGCCGCCCGGCGGCTGAGTTCGTCCGCGTCCGCCACGACTTCGATCTTACGAATAGTCGAGTCCACGGCGCGATCGTTAGCGGATCCCTCCGGAATAGATTTTCATAATCGTCTCCAGGAGGCGGAGCGCGTCGGGCTTTTTACGCTGGAACGCGTTGCGGCCGATAATCGAGCCGAAGCCGCCGCCGTCGCGAATGCCGCGAATCTCGGCCAGCAGATTCTCGTCGGTCTCCGCGGGACCGCCGGAAAAAATGACAATTCGCCTGCCGTTAAAAGTGCACTGCACGACGTGGCGAACCCGTTCGGCGAGTGTGCTGATGGGAATCTTCTCGGCCGCGTACACTTTCGAGGCGGCCTCCTGCTCGATGTGCTGGGAAGGAAGCTTGACTTTGACGATGTGCGCTCCGAGTTGGGCGGCGATGTGCGCCGCATAACCACAGACGTCGACGGCGCTCTCGCCCTCTTTACTCAAGCCCGCCCCCCGCGGATAGGACCAGATGACGACGATGAGGCCGTTACGCTTGGCCTCCTCCGCATACGCGCGGATCTGCTGGTACATCTCCAGGCGGTGGGAAGAGCCGGGATAAATGGTAAAACCGACGCCTACACAACCCAAACGCAACGTATCCGAGACGCTGCCCGTAAGCGCCTGATTGGGGTCTTTCTCATCAAGCAGGACATCATGGTCGTTGACTTTCAGGATAAGCGGAATATCTCCGGCGAACTCGCGCGCGCCCGCCTCAAGGAATCCTAAGGGCGCCGCATAGCCGCTGCACCCGGCCTCAACGGCAAGCTCAAAATGATAACGCGGGTCATAGGCCGACGGATTTGACGCGAAGCTTCGCGCCGGCCCATGCTCGAAACCCTGATCCACGGGGAGGATCACGAGCTTGCCCGTTCCGCCCAATCTGCCGTGGTTGAGCAAGCGCGCAAGGTTGGTGAGCGTTCCCGGGCTGTCGCTTCCGTACCAGCTTAAAATTTCTTTTACTCGCTCAGTCATAAATTAATCCTTTTTTTACGGGCGGCCGCGCGCCAAAAATTTTTCGTAAAGCTCCACGTCCTGCTTGCTGCCAATCGCTAAAGGAACCCTTTGATGAATCGATTCTGCCTGAATTTCCAGAATGGGATGGGCGCCATCGCTGGCGCGACCGCCTGCTTGCTCGACGATCATCGCGAGCGGCGCGCACTCGTAGAGAAGGCGGAGTTTGCCCGACCGGTGTTGGGTGTCGGGAGGGTAGAAGTAGAGGCCGCCCTCGATCAGGCAACGGTGCACGTCGGCCACCAACGCGCCGGCGTAGCGGAGCGAATAGGGGCGGCGCGTCGCAGGATCATGATCGGAGAGATAATCGATAAAGCTTCGAATGTTCGCATGCCAGTCGTGGTAGTATCCCATGTTGCCGCTGTAGTAATGGCCGCGCTCCGGACAGCGGATGTTCTCGTGGGAGAGCAGGAACTCGCCCAGATCGTGATCGAGGGTAAAGCCGTTAACTCCCTCGCCGCACGTGTAGACCAACATCGTGCTCGGACCATACATCACATAACCCGCGGCCACTTGCTCCCTGCCGTTGCGCAGGAGGTCTTTCGGGGATTGCTCGCCGTCGGTAGTGACGCGGCGGTAAATGCCAAAGATGGTGCCGACCGGGCCGTTGATGTCGGTGTTGGAAGAACCGTCCAATGGGTCCACGCAGATCACGAACTTGGCATCGCTCCCCACCGACATGGTTTTCGCCTGATCGATTTCCTCGGAGACAATCGCCGCGACCAGGCCGGTTTCGCCGAAGGCCTCCACAAAGGTATCGTTGCCGAAAACGTCCAATTTTTTCTGGGCGTCTCCGGTAATGTTCTTGTCTCCCGTCAATCCCAATTGGCCGACCAGGGCGGCGCGCCGCATCTCGCGTGAGAGGATTTTCCCCGCGTAGGCGATTTGGGTGAGAAGGACGGCCAACTGATCGTCGTTCTCAGCCGGGTTTTTCCTGGACTTCAAAATAAAACGAGCCAAGGTTACGGCTGTGCTCATCGGGCTTCCATTTCTTGTGCGGAACGCGCCGCACAGAGCGCGGCGCCCAGCAACGCCGTTCTTTCGTCGAGAATGACGCGCACCGGGATCGCATCCATAAAAGGCTTGAAGCGCCCCTTATCGACAAAGGCCTTCAGAAAATTTCCGTCGAGCAACGCCTTCAGGATTTTGGGGGCGATCCCGCCGCCGATATAAACTCCGCCGGTGGCCATGAGCTTCAGAGCGAGATTGCCGGCTTCCGCGCCGTAGAGCGAGACGAAAAGATCCAGCGCCTTGACGCAAAGGTCGCAGCTTCCGGCCATGGCTGCCTGAGAAATCACCGCCGCCGGGTTTCCTGCGTCGATTTTCCCCCGAAGATCTTCGGATTCATCGCCGTGTCCGGTGTCGCGCAAGAATTCGTAGATATTTTTGAGTCCCGGCCCCGAAAGGACGCGCTCCCAGCTCACATGGCCAAACCGGGACTTGAGGTAACGAAACAGCTCCACCTCTAATTCATCGTGAGGCGCGAAGTCGGCGTGGCCGCCTTCACATGCGAAGGGGCGATGACGCGTCCCGTCCCAGTAGAGACCCGCTTCGCCAAGTCCCGTTCCCGCCGCGATGACGGCACCGTTTCCGGCAGCGTCGCGCGAGCCGCCGTTGATGACGGCAAAATCGTTTGGCTCCAGCGCCGAAATGCCGTAAGCGTTCGCCTCCAGGTCGTTGAGCAGCGTCACCGACTTAATTCTTAATTCCTCCGCCAGCCGCCGCGCGTCAACCACCCAGGCGAGATTTGTCGTCTCGACTCGTCCGTGCCGAACCGGCCCTGCCAAGCCGAAGCAGGCGCACTCGACCGGCAATTTGTGCGCCGCCGCAAACTGCCGCACGATCTCGTCCAGGCTGGCATGCTCTCGACTGGAAAACGTCTCCTTTACCACCAGGCGGGGGCGGTCGTCTTTCACGTCGAAGAAGGCCAGCCGCGTGTTCGTGCCGCCGATGTCTCCCGCCAGGATCACGTCAAAATTTTCTCCAGCGCCGTCCGTCGCGCGCCACGAGATCGTCCGCGTCTTTCGGTCCCCAAGCGCCCGCCGGATAGTTGGGAAAATCGCGCGGCGGGAGCGAGCTCCAAACGTCGAGAATCGGCTGCGCGACTTGCCACGCCATCGCCACCAAATCCGCGCGCGAGAAGAGCGTCGGGTCGTTGACCATGCAATCGTAGAGGAGCGTCTCATAGCCGGTGCCGCGCGCGGCGGGGAAGGCGTCTTGATATTCGAATTGCATTCGTACGGTTTGCAGACGCATCACCGGACCCGGAACCTTTCCCTCGAAGACGAGCTCGATGCCCTGGTCCGGCTGAATGTGCAGCCTGAGCTCGTTCGCTTGCAATCCTTCGACCGGCGTATCGCGGAACAGCACCTCCGGAGCGCGCTTGAACTGGATGGCGATTTCGGTGCGCCGGATCGGCATGCGCTTGCCCGACCGCAGATAAAACGGCACGCCGGCCCAGCGCCAGTTATCGATGAACAGTCTCAGCGCGGCGAAGGTCTCGGTCCGGGAATCCTTGGCGACGTCGGGCTCCTCGCGATAGCCCAACACGATATTACCGTCGATGGTTCCGCCGCTGTATTGTCCGCGCACGGTGTCGGTCAGCACGTCTTCGGGCTTCAGCGGATGAAGCGCCTCCAGGACCTTGACCTTCTCATTGCGGATGGAGTCGGCGCGAAACGAAGTTGGAGTCTCCATGGCGATATAGGCGAGTATCTGGAACATGTGGTTCTGGATCATGTCGCGCAGCACGCCGGAGCGCTCGTAGTAATTGCCGCGGCCCTCGACGCCGACTTTTTCTCCCACGGTGAACTGAACGTGATCGACATAGCGCGAATTCCACAGCGGCTCGAAAATTCCGTTGGCGAAGCGGAAGGCTAAAATGTTTTGGACGGTTTCTTTTCCCAGATAATGATCGATGCGCCAGACCTGGTGTTCGCGCCAGTGCTCGTGCAGCTCGCGGTCGAGCATGACCGCGCTGTCGAGATCGTGACCGAAAGGTTTTTCCACGATGATGCGCGCCCAGTTCTTGTTTTCCTGGGCCAGTCCGGCCGCTCCTAGACGGCGCGAGATGGTCGGGAAAAGCGGCGGCGGCACCGCCAGATAAAAAAGCCGGTTGCCCTGGGTTTGATGCTTCGCCTCCACTCGCCCGAGCAATTGGCCGAGCTGTTGGTAGGCGCCGGGGTCGTCGAACTCGCCATTCACGTAATAGAGGTTTTTGACGAACTCGCTCCAAACACCTTCGTTGAACTCGCGCGTCGTGAACCGGCGGATATCCTGACTCATCTGCTCGCGAAAAGTCTGCTCCGTCAGCTCTCCGCGCGCGATGCCGATGATGGCGAAGTTGTGCGGCAACAGCGAGTCGCAGGCCAAATTGTAGATAGCCGGCATCAGCAGCCGCTTGGTCAAATCTCCGGACGCGCCGAAAATAACCATCGCGCAGGGATCGCCCGCGCGCTCGTGTACCGTCGTCGAAGTTTGTTCTGAACGTATGGTTACTTCAGGCATGGCAAAATTCTCTACGGAAAGATTCCGAATCGATTACCCGCCGCTTGGCCGTTCGACGTGACCGCCGAACTTGTTGCGCATGGCCGATAAGACCCTCTCGGCGAAAGTGTGTTCCTGGCGCGAGCGGAAACGCGTGTAGAGCGCCGCCGACAACACGTCGGCGGGAACCGCCTCTTCGATCGCCGCCATGATCGTCCAGCGTCCTTCGCCGGAATCCTGCACCGCGCCGGTGTACTTGGAAAGACCGGCGTCCTCCAGGAGCGCGAGGGCGGTGAGATCGAGAAGCCATGAGCTCACGACGCTGCCGCGGCGCCACACCTCGGCGATGTCCGCCAGCGGGAACTGATAGCGGTGCTCTTTGGAAAGTTCCTGCGAGGCGGCGTTTCGCATGATGTCGAATCCTTCGGCATAAGCCTGCATCAGCCCGTACTCGATGCCGTTATGAACCATCTTGACGAAATGGCCGGCGCCCGCCGGACCGCAGTGGAGGTAACCGTCCTCGGCCGTGCCGCCCGCTTTCTCCCGTCCGGCCGTGCGCTCGGTATCGCCGCGGCCCGGCGCCAGAGTTTTAAAGATCGGCTCCAACTGCTTCACCACTTCCGTCGGACCGCCGATCATCAGACAATAGCCGCGCTCCAACCCCCATATCCCTCCGCTCGTCCCGACGTCCACATATTGAATTCCTTTCTGCTTCAACATGCCGCTGCGGCGCACGTCGTCCTTAAAATACGAGTTGCCGCCATCGATGATGATGTCGTCTTTTTCCATCCGTTCCGCCAGAGCCGTCACGGTCTTCTCGGTCGGCTCGCCCGCCGGAACCATCACCCAAGCGGCCCGCGGCTTATTCAGTTTCTTTACAAAGTCGTCGAGAGATTGTGCGCCCGTCGCTCCCTCCTTGGCGAGCTGCTTCAGGTTGTCCTGATTCGTGTCGAACACGACGCCCTGATGTCCCGCGCGCATCAACCGGCGCACGATGTTCGCCCCCATCCGTCCTAAGCCAATCATACCGAGCTGCATAAAAAATACCTCCTTATAGATTCTACGCCAATGCTTGTTTGATCGTTTTCTCGAGGGTTGCCAGTTGCGTCTTCACCGGAGTGCCGAGATGAACGCGCAGCAGCCGGCGGCCCCTTTCCGCTAAGACTTCGAAGTCGCCGCGGGCCTGCGCGGCTTTCACAACGCCGAAGGTATATTTTTGACCGGGCACCGGGATATCGGCGGCGTCGTCGCAGGTGATCTGGAGGAAAACACCGCTGTTCGGTCCTCCCTTATATGCCTGGCCCGTCGAGTGCAAAAAGCGCGGCCCATAGCCGAGGCATGTTGCCACCTTCTTGATGTCTCGCACCGTGTGGCGGATCGCCTGTAAGATCTGATCATGCTGGTCGTTCATTTCGACATAGGCCGAGATGCAAAAGTAATCGCCCGGCCGAATACGATTGAAGTGCGCCCGCAGGCAACTTAGCAGAGCCTTGTCACCCGCCGATGTCAGCGCGGCGGCGTTCTTCGCATCGGTAAATAGTTTAACCCCATTTTCTTCGAGCAGAGGATTCTCTGGGGGAAGAGAGCCTGTCTTTTCATATTCGGAGGTAATTTTTCGCGTGGCGATTTTGGCCGCTTCAACGTCGGGCTGGTTGAAAGCGTTGATGCCGATGACGGCGCCGGCAACGGCCGTGGCGATCTCCCAGCGGAAAAATTCCTGGCCTAAATCTATCGGATCGGCGATCAGGATGCGCACGACCGGCTGCCCGGCTTTCTCCAGCGCATCGACCGCTCGATCCTGCTCGGCATCGGGCTCGGATTCCAGGCGAAGATAGACGAACAGACGGTCTTTCCCGTAAACTTCCGGCGGACCCAGCCGCTCCTGATCGACCGGAATTATTCCTTTGCCGACCTTGCCGGTCGATTCGGCGATCAGTTGCTCCAGCCACGCGCCGACATCTCGGATGCGTGGCGAGGCGGTGATGGTGACCTTGTCCCGCCCTTGGTTGGCCAGGACACCCATGATGATTCCGAGAACGACGCCGGGATTGTCTTCCGGAGGCACGCAAGAGGCGCAGCTATGCGCCATTTCCTCTGCCCGGTCGAGAAACTTGACGATGTCCACGCCCATGATCGCCGTCGGCACCATGCCGAAATCCGAGAGAGCTGAATACCTCCCGCCGATCGAAGCCAGGCCGAAGAAGATATGCCGGAAGCCGTCATGCTCGGCAACTTGCTGCATCTTGGAGCCCGGGTCGGTGATCGCGATAAAGCGCTCGCCGGCTTTGTCGGCGCCGACAACCTGCTTCGCCCTCTCGAAGAAATACTGCTTGAAGATATTCGGCTCGAGAGTCGAGCCCGACTTGCTCGAAACGATGAAGAGCGTCTTGGAAAGATCGACCTTGTTCTCAAAGACTTTAATCTGAGCCGGATCCGTCGAATCCAGCACGTGGAGCTCGGGAAAACCGGCGACCCTGCCGAAAGTCATCTTCATCACTTCCGGACAGAGACTCGAGCCGCCCATCCCAAGGAGCAGCGCGTTCTTAAAGCCCGAGTTCTTCGCCTCTTGGGCGATTGCGGTCAAGTGACCCACGTGCGCAAGTTGGTCGTCGGTGATTCCGAGCCACCCGAGCCAGCGATTCTCGTCGTCGTCGGTCCAGACCGTTTTATCTCCCGCCCAGAGACGTCTCACCTTCCCGTCCCGGCGCCACTCCTCGAGCGTGGCTTTCACCTTGGCCTCGAGATCGGCCGGCAGTTTAAATACCTGGCGGTCCAAGGCAGGGCCCAACAATCCCTCGCGCTTCTTCTCGACCGCGCTCAAAAGTTTATCGAACGCGTCGGCAAACAACGCGAGGCCCTCGTCGAGGAGCTTATTCGTCACCGACTTCATGGAGATCGCGGCTTGCTCGAGCAGCTCCATCGTGTCGTAGGCTTCCTCGAGATTCTCTTCGAGGCTCGCGCGCGGACGCCCGTGATCGCGAAAGGCATCGAAGGTCGCCGCCGGAATCGTGTCCACGGTGTCCGGTCCGATCAACTCTTCAACGTAAATGACATCGCGGTAATTCGGATTTTTGGTGCTCGTGCTCGCCCATAGGAGTCGCTGGGTCTGTGCGCCTTTGGCCGCCAATCTCTGCCAGCGCTCGCCGCGGAAAATCTCCTTGTAACGCTGATACGTGAGCTTCGCGTTGGCGATTGCGACGCGGCCGAGGAGGCTTTTGAGGATCGCGCGCTCGCCCGCGCCGGGGGCTTTTTTGAGCCTCGCCGTGATGATGGCGTCGATGGCGCTGTCGATGCGGCTGACGAAGAAGCTGGCGACGCTGGCGATGGCTCGCGGATCGCCGCCCTTCGCGGCATGGGTCTCCAGGCCGGCGATGTACGCCTCCACGACCGCTTCGTACGCGGCTATGTTGAAGAGCAGCGTCACGTTGACGTTGATCCCCTCGCTGATGAGTTGGCGGACCGCCGGAACGCCCGCGGCGGTGGCCGGGACCTTGATCATGACGTTCTTACGCCCGATCGTCTTCCACAGCCGGCGCGCCTCGTCGAGCGTGCCCGCGGTATCGTGCGCCAGATGCGGCGACACTTCCAAGCTCACGTAGCCGTCGCGACGGCTGGTTTTTTCATAAACGGACGATAGAACGTCGGCGGCGTCCTGAATATCGGCGACGGCCAACTGTTCGTAGAGCGTCTTGGCGTCCAGGTCTCGCTGGCTCTCCAACGCCTTGAGCGCGTCGTTGTAATCGGTGCTGCCCGCGATCGCTTTTTCAAAGATGGTCGGATTGGACGTGACGCCCTTGAGTCCGTCCTTTTCGATGAGATCCTTAAGCTCGCCGGAAGTAATCAGGCTGCGCCGGATGTTGTCGTACCACGGGCTCTGTCCGTAGCGTTGAAGCTCTATGAGTGGATTGGCCATTGTCTTTTCTCCCTGCTAAATCTTCTACCGAGCTTACGGCTTTTTTAAAAAGTGCGCCTCGATCTGGTTTATTTTTTCCAGCCTTCGCGCATGTTGGTCCTCGGCGGAATAGCGGGCGGTGGCGAAGTTGCGGACGATTTCGCGCGCGATTTCGGACCCGATGATCCGCGCCCCCAGACACAACACGTTCATGTCTTCGTGCTCGACTCCCTGGTGCGCAGAATAAGAATCGTGACAGAGCCCGGCGCGAATACCCGGGAATTTGTTGGCCGTGATGACCACGCCGACGCCGCTGCCGCATAAGATAACGCCGCGCTCGGCCTCGCTGCGTCTGACCGCCTCGCACACCAATGCGGCAAAATCGGGATAGTCGTCGGGCTGAGTGGCGTCATGGGTTCCCAAGTAGATCACTTCGCGGCCGGCCGCTTTCAACTCGTCAATCACGCTCTGCTTAAGCGCATAACCGGCGTGGTCCGCGGCAACGGCGATCTTCAATGTACTTTCCCTTCTAGGGTTGTCGAACGGAAACTTTAGTTATTGCCTAGCAAAGACCTTGCCTCGGCTACAATATGCTCTACCGTAAAACCGAATTCCTTCAAGAGTTCCCGCAGCGGGGCGGAAGCCCCAAAGTCGGATCGCGCGATGATCTTGCCGTCCAACCCTACGTAGCGGTCCCAACCATATTTAGAGGCCATCTCCATGGCGATGCGTGCCCGGCACGACGGCGGCAGGACGGAATCGCGGTATTCCTTCGGCTGATGTTCGAAAATCTCTTGCGCGGGCATAGAGACTACGCGCGACTTGACGCCGGCGGATTTCAGTTGCTCGTGCGCGGCCAGGCACCACTGGACCTCCGACCCGGTGGCCATGAGGATCAACTGGGGCGGACCGTCGCTGTCGGCAAGAACGTAGGCGCCCTTCTTTACGCCCTTGGCGGACGCATACTTCGTGCGATCGACGGTCGGCAACGCTTGGCGGCTCAAGATCAATGCTACCGGACCTCGTTCGCCTTTCGTGTACTTCTCGATTTCCATCGCTATCTTCCAGGCCTCCGCGGTCTCATTGGCGTCGGCCGGGCGCAACACCGTGAGGTGAGGAATCGCGCGCAGAGACGCGAGATGTTCTATGGGTTGGTGCGTCGGCCCGTCTTCGCCCACGCCGATGCTGTCGTGAGTAAAGATGTAAACGACCGGCAGCTCCATGAGCGCGGCCAGCCGTAGCGTCGGCCGCGAATAGTCGGCGAAGATCAGAAAACCGGAGCCGAAAGTGCGCAGGCCCGACAACGCGATGCCGTTCATGATCGAACCCATGGCGTGCTCGCGCACGCCGAAGTGCAGGTTGCGTCCGTGATACGAGCTTTTCTGAAAATCGCCCGCTCCGGAAAACGTCAGGCGGGTTTTCGTCGAAGGACTCAAGTCCGCCGAGCCGCCTATCATCCACGGAATCTGTTTGGCTATCGCGTTCAGCGTCTGCGCGCTGGAGTCGCGGCCGGCCACGCCTTTGGGATCGGCGGGAAAGACGGGGATCTCCCGGTCCCACTTCTCCGGCAGTTCTCCCTTTTGAATGTGCGCAAGCTCCTGCGCCAACTGCGGGTAAGCTTCTTTATAAGCGGCAAACTTCTCGTTCCATTCCGCCTCGAGCTGGGCGCCCTTTTTTCGCATCTCCGGCATGCGCGCGCTGACTTCGTCAGGGACGTAAAAATGCTTGTCCGGGTCCCAGCCATAGCGCTGCTTGGTGGCGCGAATCTCGTCTTCGCCGAGAGGCTCGCCATGCGCGGCCGAGGTGTCTTGCTTGTGCGGCGCGCCGTAGGCGATGTGGCTATCTACGATGATGAGCGACGGCCGCTCGTCTTCGGCGATCGCGTTGGCGAGCGCCCGCTCCAATTGTTCGAGGTCGTTCGCGTCGCCCACCCGTTGGACGTTCCAATGGTAGGCCAGGAAGCGCGTCGCCACGTCTTCGGTGAACGCCAGGCTCGTATTGCCTTCGATCGTGATGCGGTTGTTGTCGTAAATCCACACCAGATTGCTCAAACCGAGATGTCCCGCCAACGATGCGGCCTCGCTCGAGACGCCTTCCATCAGGCAGCCGTCGCCGCAGAGGGCGAAAATATTGTAGTGGACGATCTCATGGCCGGGACGGTTGAAGTGCGCCTCCAACCAACGCTCGGCGATCGCCATGCCGACGCTGGTCGCCACCCCCTGGCCAAGCGGCCCGGTGGTCGTTTCGACGCCGGGAGTGATGCGGTGATCGGGTGTGTATTCAGGATGGCCGGGACATTGGCTATGGAGCTGGCGGAAATTCATCAGTCCTTCGATCTTGAGATCGAATCCGTTGACGTGAAGCGCGCTGTACAACAGCATGGAAGCGTGGCCGCAGGATAAGACAAAGCGGTCTCGGTTTATCCATTTGGGATTTTTTGGATAAAAACGCAGGAACCGGTCCCAAAGCATGTGCACCACGGGAGCCATCGCCATGGGAGTTCCCGGATGGCCGGAATTCGCTTTCTGGACTGCGTCCATAGCGAGCGTCCGCATCGTATTGATGCACAACTCGTCGAGTTTTGCGTCGGCTGTCATTGGGCGGTTCTCCCTGCTCACTTCGGTCGGGAGAATAATCTCCGGACGGCTCTATGTCAAATCATTTATCGTTGAGTTTTGAATTGGGTAAGCGGTTAGAGAAAAACCCGAAAAAAATCGCATAGATCTTAATGATCCTGTATTGAAAAAGGGATTCCGGCGGACGAGCGCCCTTCATTCAGGATGCAGAATGAACTCCAGTCCTATCGGGAAACCGGCGCTGCTATGAGAGAACGGAAAGCTCAAGGCGCAGGAGTTCGCCTAGAGACCAGGCTTGAAACGGGCAGCCGCGTGGAGTGTGCGGTGGTTCCGCGTCGGCGACTTCCGAGATGTGGCCCAGGCCTGCGTGATTGAGGTGCTCCATCAGCGGTGCGACGAACCGGGAACGCGCCTCACGCTTCGCCTCGGCCGTGTTCCCGTGTGCTTGCACCCAGGCTTCAACAAAAGGTCCGATCAGCCAGGGCCACACGGTTCCCTGGTGGTAAGCGCTGTCACGGTCGCGAATTCCGCCGACGTATTGCCCGCAGTAGCCGGGCTCCTCCGGCGCGAGCGAGCGCAGTCCGAGCGGCGTCAAGAGCCGCTTTTCCACGGTCCCAACGACGCACCGCGCCCTTTGGCCGTGCAGGAGTGGATAGGGCAAGCCCCCTACGGCGAAAATTTGATTTGGCCGGCACGACCCGTCGGCCATTCCTCGTTCATGATTGACATCCACAACGTCGTAGAGACCGTCTCCCGCCGGATTCCAAAAACGTTTTCGAAAAGCGCCGAGCCCCCGCTCATAGACATCACCCCAGCGGTCGAGCATTTCCTTTCCAATTTTCAGGGCATTGAGCCATAGACACTCCACTTCCACGGGCTTGCCTATGCGAGGCGTGACCACCCAGTCACCGATCTTGGCATCCATCCAGGTAAGCTGCGCTCCTGCTTCGCCTGCGGCAAGGAGCCCATCGCTGTCCAGCCGGATTCCGTAACGTGTCCCTTTTGCATAGCCGACGAGAATGGCCTCGACCGCACTTTCCAGCGCCCGCCGATCTTGCGCCCGAACCTTGCGCTTGCTCGTTTTCATCAAGCGGAGATATTCATAAACGACGACAATGTACCACAGCGACGCATCGACGGAGTTGAATTCCGCGACTTCTCCTCTATCGGAAAAACGATTAGGAAGCATTCCCTCGGAAATCGCTCCTGCCCATTGCATAAGAATTTCACGAGACTCCTTGAATCGGCCCGTCGCCAGGCAAAGCCCCCTCAGCGAGATGAACGTGTCGCGGCCCCAATCGGTAAACCATGGATAGCCGGCGGCGATTGTTTGACCCTCGCCTCTTCCAACCAGGTAGGCTTGCGCCGCTCGGTGCAGTTTCGTCGGGAACTTTGCGCGTCGTTTTTGTTCACTTTCGCGAAGAGTGCCGAGCCATTCTTCAATCCGGAGATCGGCGGGCAGAGAGCCGTGCTCATAGCCTTCCGCGCTTAGGACCAAAACCGCTTCGTCTCGCGTAAGGTCCCATTGAAAAATGCCGGGAGACGCAAGATCCTCGGTGCAGTCAAGGCCTCGGGCTCGTTCCTCTTCGTAGAGAAAATTCCGATACCAGTCCGGTTCTTGCCTGTAATCCCCGTTCGACGAGGCGGCTACACCCGGCAAGCCATCGTACGGAGACCAGACAACGCGGCCACTGCCTTGCTGCGGCACAAAATTAAAACTGGGGTTCTCGTGATGGAGAGCGTGATAGTCACGCCCAGAAAGAAGGGGGCGCAATGATAGGGTAACGCTGGCAGCCGGATGCAACACGCGCCACGAAAGCGCAGTCACCGCTGCGCCACTGCGCACAAACAGTTCCTGCCGGACCCTCGTGCCGTCCTCTAAGCGGAAGATCCACTGTGGCCAGGGATCGAGTTCAAAGCTCTCGAGCCGGCTCAGGCCGTCCGGATGAGTCACTCCCGGTGCGTAGAAATGCGAAGAAAGCGCGTATCTGCCGCCGGGGGTTTCAACCCACGCGTCAAAACCATTGACCAGAACCACGCGACCCGTGGGAGGCTTCAACGCGGCAAGGAGCAGCGCGTGATAGCGCCTGGTTCTGATTCCACCGACGGTGCCGGATGCGAAGCCGCCGAGACCGTCGGCCTCAAGCCACTCGGCCTTGCTATCCAAGTTCGGTGACATGTTTGACCAGATGTTGGTCACACTTCACATCGTTGGAATCTCCTGACCGGAAGAGAAAAACGCCCGCCATTCGCTCCCCCTCGATAGGACGCTTCAATGAGTGAAACAAGACGAACGGATACCAGGTTAAGGTGCCGATTGTCAAAGGGCCGTTCATCCTGAAAATGGTGGACATTTTCGTCGCCTTAGTATAATAGCTCTTTCGTTTAGAGGAGTTCGGGAAACGGGGAACAATGGCGAGCAAGGCGCACAACGGTACCGAGGAGCAAAAGCGTCTTTCGCAGCCTTCGAGTGGGTTCGTCCAGCCCTGGCGAAAGTGGGGTCCTTATGTCAGCGAGCGGGCCTGGGGGACCGTGCGCGAAGACTATAGCCCAGGCGGCACGGCGTGGGATTATCTCACCCACGACATGGCGCGCAGCAAGGCGTACCGCTGGGGCGAAGACGGCATCGCCGGCATTTGTGACCGCTACCAGCTATTGGTCTTCGCTCTCGCCTTGTGGAACGGCGCCGACCCCATACTCAAGGAGCGGATGTTCGGGCTTACGTGCACTGAAGGCAACCACGGGGAAGACGTCAAGGAGTACTATTTCTATCTCGACAATACTCCTACACATAGCTATATGAAGATGCTTTATAAATATCCCCAGAGGGAATATCCTTACAGCCTCTTGATCGAAGAAAACAAGCGGCGGGACGGCCGAGGCCCGGAATTCGAGCTACTCGATACGGGCATCTTCGACGAGGGTCGATACTTCGACGTCTTTATTGAATACGCTAAGGCAGCACCGGAAGATATCTACATTCGCATCGAGGCTTTCAATCGGGGCCCCGAGGATGCCGACCTTCACATCCTGCCACATCTCTGGTTTCGGAATACTTGGGCTTGGACGGATCCTCCTGGTGCGGAGCCAGAAATACAGCCGGGTCCCAAGGGCAGCGAGACGGTGAGCCTTCTTGCCGATGACGGTACCGCAGCTCCCTTGAGTAACCTGCGTTTTGAATACCGCCTAGGGAAACGTCATCTCTATGCCCCTTGCGAAGACGCTGGTCTTCTCTTCACCGACAACGAGACCAACTGCCCCAGGGTCTATGGCCCATGGGCCGTCAATCGAAAGCCCTACGTTAAGGACGCGTTTCACCGCTATATCGTGCAGGGTGAAAACTGCGTCAACCCGGATGCGACGGGCACCAAAGCTTGCATCACCTATCGAAAGCGTGTTCCCGCAGGCAAGTCCGTAGTTTTACGGCTCCGTCTAACTCCGGAGTCGCTGGCCGATCCGCTCCGCGACGTGGACAGGATCGTCGCGCTTAGAAAAACCGAGGCTGATGAGTTCTACGCCGGTATCCATCCGGCAAAGGCGGATGAGCAAGAGCGCATGATTCAGCGCCAGGCCCTCGCGGGCATCCTCTGGAACAAACAGATTTATCTTTTTGACGTCAATCGCTGGCTGGAGGGAGACAACCCCAAGTTTCCGCCGCCCGAATCGCGTTGGCACGTCCGTAATTCTCGATGGCGGCACCTCAACTCCATGCGCATTCTCTCGATGCCCGACAAATGGGAATTTCCCTGGTTTGCCGCCTGGGATCTCTCTTTCCAGTGCATCACGCTGGCTCTCGTCGATATCGAATTCGCTAAAGAGAATCTCTGGGTCGTCCTCTTCGAACAGTTCCAGCACCCCAACGGTCAAATCCCCGCCTACGAGTGGGAGTTCTCCGACTTGAATCCGCCGGTGCACGCCTGGGCCTGCTGGAAGGTCTACAACATAGAGAAGGAGCGGATCGGAGAAGGCGACCGGCTGTTTCTGGAGAAGTGTTTTCACAAGCTGCTCATCAACTTTGCCTGGTGGGTGAACAAGGTGGACAGCGAGGGGAACAACGTTTTCGAAGGCGGCTTTCTCGGCCTGGACAACATCACGGTCGTCGATCGCAGCGAGCAGCTTCACGATGGCGCGATCCTCGAGCAGTCCGACGCCACGGGCTGGATGGCCTTTTCCTGCCTCTATCTCATGCGCATCGCGCTCGAACTCGCGAAAAAAGATCCGGTGTACGAAGGGCTCGCGACGAAATTTTTCGAGCACTACATCTACATCGGCGCGGCGATGAAAAAGATGGGCGGCCGAAACTACCAACTGTGGGACGAAAAGGACGGATTTTTCTACGACGTTTTGAGATACCCAAACGGCCAATTCCACAAGTTCCGCGTGCGTTCGCTCGTCGGTCTCATTCCCATGTTCGCCATCGAGATCCTGCAGGACAAGGACCTCGAGCACAATCCGCATTTCTTGGACGACGTGAATTGGTTCATAAAAAACCGTCCCGCGCTGGTGGGCCGCGCCTGCTACTCGGAGAAAAGGAAAGGCAGCCCGCGCCATATCCTCTCGATCGTGGACCAGAACCAGCTCAAAAGGCTGCTCGATCGGCTGTGGGATCCGAACGAGTTTTTATCCCCGGCGGGCATTCGCAGTCTGTCCAAATTTCACGAGCAGAATCCTTTCGTCTTCGGCGGACACGAGGTGGGTTACGAGCCGGCCGAGGAAAAGCTCAAGGTCAAGGGGGGAAATTCTAACTGGAGAGGTCCCGTTTGGTTTCCAACGTCGTATTTGCTGATCGAGTCCCTGGTAAAGTTCAGCCACGCCTTCGGTCCTCAGTTTTCGGTCAAAACGGCCGGCACCGGCAACAAAGCGCTCGCGCCTAAAGATATGGCTCAAGAGATCGCCAACCGGATGATCGGGCTGTTCAAGCGCGACAGCGCCGGCCAGCGGCCGATTTTCCGGCGCTATCAAAAATTTCAGGAAGATCCGCATTGGCGCGATTGTTTGCTTTTCAACGAGTATTTCCACGGCGACGACGGCACTGGCCTCGGCGCTAGCCATCAAACCGGCTGGACGGCGCTCATCGCCAATCTGATCGACGAATGGCGTTAGCGAAAAAGAACGAGCAGGAGTATCCTGGCAAACTTTTGCTCGGAGGCATTTGTCGGACCTGTCAATTTTCCGCCGTTCCCTACATGAATGATGCGGTGAACCCTTAGCATTTGAAGGATGGCCGTGAGTATGGATTCCGCTTTCGATCTCGTGATTGTGGGCGCCGGGCCAGCCGGCCTGAGCGCGGCGCTCAACGCGCAAAGAAATAATCTCAATTACATTCTCCTGGAAAAAACCGATCACCTGGCCGACACCATTTTCTGCTATCAGAAAAAGAAACACGTGATGGCGGAGCCCACGGTCATTCCGTTGAGAGGACAGTTGTGGATGGAGCCGGCGGTCCGGGAAGATATCCTGGATCATTGGGCCGAAGCGGCAAAGAAAATCGGAGTTCGCGCCGCGTTCAACGAGGCGGCGACGGAGCTTAGAAAGGAGAACGGATCGTTTCAGATCAAGACGACCCAACGGCTCCTGAGCGCGAAGAAGGTCGTCCTGAGCACGGGCACCCAGGGCAACCCGCGCAAGCTGGGAGTCCCGGGAGAGGAGCTGCCGCACGTTTTGCCGCGGCTGGTCGATCCCGACATGTACTCGGACCAGGACATCGTCGTCGTCGGCGGCGGCGACGCCGGCATCGAGATCGCCATCGCCCTGGCGGGACGGAACCGGGTCACGCTGGTTGTGCGCACCCCGGAGTTCATTCGCGTTAAAAGCTCTCTGGAGCGCCAGGCCCTGGATCTGGCGAAAAGAGGCGAGCTCAAGATCCACTTCAACAGCTCGGTGGAGAAAATCGACGCCGACGCGGTGACGCTCAAGCTTCCGCAAACAACCGCTCAGGTCAAAGCGCGGGTCGTCATCGTAAAGATCGGCACGCTTCCGCTCAGAAACTTCCTCGAGAAATGCGGCGTCGCGTTTTCCTCGGCGGATTTCGCCGCGCCCCCAGCTCTCAGCGGCTCCTACGAGTCCAGCGTGCCGGGGCTTTACCTTATCGGCGCCCTCACCGGGCGGGCCGACTTGATCAAGCAAGCGATCAATCAAGGGTACGAAGTCGTCGAGCATATCCTTGGAAAACCGGTCGAGCCGGCGGATGAGGAGCTGTTGAAGAAGAAGCTCGATTTTCTCCCTGGAACGGTCTCGGACCGAATCAAGGCCTTGCTCCCCCGCACCCCGCTGCTCGCGGGCGGCAGCGAGGATAAGATCCGGGAGCTGCTTCTCGCCTCGGAGTTCCACCGTCCCCGCGCTGGAGAATCCATTTTCCGGCAGTTCGATTATTCCGAGAGCATTTATATGATCCTGGAGGGGTCCGTCAGGGTTTTGGTCCGGCTGGATGACGGCTCGGAAAAGCAGGTGGCGGCGCAGGAGCCGGGCGAATTTTTCGGCGAGATGAGCTTGATCTCGGGCCGACGGCGGTCCTCCACCGTGAAGGCGTCGACCGACGCGCTGCTCTGGGAAGTTGGCCGCAAGGCCATGCTCAAGTTCATCCATATGACCCCGACAGCCAAGGACAAAATCGACAAGGCGTTTCTCATCAATGCCTTTCAGAGCTATTTGTTTGCCGGTTTAAGCCACAGCGTGTTGTCGGGCTTGACCGATAAGGCCAAGGTGTTCGGGTTTGAAAAAGGGGCGACGATCATCAAGGAGGGCGACGCGGGCGACGCGTTTTACTTTCTGCGATCGGGGATGGTCAAGGTCAGCAAGATGCGTCAAGGGCGGGAGATTGTCTTGGCCTATCTTCCGGCCGGTCAGTACTTCGGCGAGATGGCCCTTTTGACCGGCGAAGCTAGAATGGCCAGCGTAACCGCGATCGATCGCGTCGAGGTGATCCAGCTTCGAAAAGAGGACTTCAACGAGTTTGTCTACGAGCATCCCCAGACCAGAGCCAGGATCGCCGAAGAGAGTAAGCGCCGCCATTTGAGCAACATCGAGGTGGAAGTGCGCCCCGAACTGGCGGAACTCGAACGCTTCATGACCAGCGAGGAAGTGGTCGTGAGTCAAAATGTCCTGCTTATCGATGAAAACAAGTGCGTGCATTGTAACAATTGCGTCAAGGCATGCGAGGGAGTGCATCCGGACGGGCAAACGCGGCTCAAGCGCACGGGGCAGAAGTTTGCCAATATTCTCATCGCCAATTCCTGCCGTCACTGCGAGAATCCATTGTGCATGATGGACTGTCCTCCTGGAGACGCCATCGTCAGGGATCCGCGCGGGGAAGTCTATATCCGGGACAACTGCATCGCCTGCGGCAACTGCGCGTCCAATTGCCCCTACGACAATATCTTCATGGTGCATCCGGAAACAAAAGTGACCCTCTTCGACTGGCTCAAAGAGACGGTCGGCATTGGGCATTCCGCAAAGAGAGAGTCGAAATCCATCGCGGTCAAATGCGACCTTTGCCGGGAGCTCGGAAGCGGGCCGGCGTGCGTGCGCAGTTGCCCGACCGGCGCGGTGCTGCGCCTGACGCCCGAACAGTACCACAGGACCATTGAATCGGTGATCATCGACCGCAGGGACCAAGCCTGATGCTGCTCACCACCCCCGAGAATGCCCGCTGGCGACGCTGGCTCTCCTGGACCCTCGTTCTCATCGGCGGGTCGTATATTGTATACGCGAATCGCGCCTTCACTCACGGCGGCAGTACGATGGGCATCCTGTACGGCGTGGTCGGCTTGACCATCGTTTTGATCTTGATGTACTTCGGCGTGCGCAAGCGCAGTTACAAAAGTAAGGTCGGCAGTCTGCAAAATTGGCTCCACGCGCACATCTATCTGGGGATCCTGGTCGTTGTTGTTATTTTGTTCCACTCCGGTTTCCGCTTTCATGACCGAGTCGCCGTCACCGCCTTTGTCTTGCTCACCCTGGTCGCTTTGAGCGGCGGCGTCGGAGCGCTTCTTTATACCTTCGTCCCGCCGCTGTTGACCGATATGCAGAGCAAGCTCACGGCACGGGAAATTTCGGACCAAATCAACCAGCTTGCCCAAGCCATGACGCGCCTCGCAGCGGATAAATCCACGGAGTTCCAAGAACTCTGCGCCAGCCTCCTGAGCATTCGGCGACCAAAAACGCTCGCGGGCTGGCAGATTATAGCGCCTCGTGCAATCAGCCGAGCGGAGCAAGCTCGGGCACGTTTGTTGCTCAGCCTGGAGCGAATTCCCGCCGATGAACATGCGGATCTAGCCCGGTTGCTCGCGCTGGAAAATCAGCTTAAGGATTTACACACGTCTTTGATCGAAAAGCAGCGTTACATCAACACGATGGCCGCCTGGTTGTATATTCACCTGCCGCTTTCCTTTGCCATGATGGTGGCGATCATCGCTCACGTCGCGGCCTTCTTCTATTATTGGTAGCCCTTCGATCGGTGAACGATTAGCTCCTATGTCTTATCTTCTGCTGCCGCACCTTAACGATCAACTCGAGCCCCGGGAGGAGAGGGGTCCCCGTTTGATTATCGGTCGCGGGCCCCAGTCCAACCTTCGTCTTGAGCACGACGCCGTTGCGATTGAGCATGCCTCTATTGACGAGGAAGACAAACGATACGTCCTGACGGACCGGGGCAGCGTCACCGGAACCTACGTCAACGGCAAGCGAATCGAAAAAGTTCAACTCGCCGCTGGTGACGAAATCGCGATCGGCCCTTTTGTGCTCAAAGCGGAGTTTTTACAAGAATCCACCGGACCTCTGGTTTTGAATATTCGGCAGATTGGAGGTTCGGCCGGACCGAAGCAAGGCGCCGTCGAGAGTCAGAAAACCGATTATGCCGCCGCCCATGAACTGAGCCGAACTTTTTTGAATAAGACCGTTTTGACCTGGTTCTTCACCGTATTCGGGCTGGTCGTGGTAGCCGGCATCCTGTTTGCGGGAGCGACCCGCGTGTTTCAACCGGGAGCATTGTCCGACGCCCATTCGTTTTTTTCCCACGAGTGTTTCCGCTGTCACGCGCCGTGGCATGGTCCTTCGGCGAAGGCCTGTCAGGAGTGTCACCCCGGTCCCCCGCACCACGAAGGACAGGCGACGGCTTCGTGTTTGTCCTGTCACGCGGAGCACCGAAGCAAGCAGTCGCTGGCGTACGTTGCCAAACAACAATGCGTTACCTGTCACGCAGATTTAACAACGAAACAGGCCAAGCCCTCCCGTTTCGAGAAAAAGGTGACCGATTTTACCCGCGATCATCCTGAATTCGCCATCGCAGTAAAAACCGGCGCCGATGAAAAGCGGCTGCGCTTAAGCGATCAGGCCGCGCGCGGCGCCGATCCCTCCAGGATCAAGTTTAATCACCAGAAGCACGGCCCCAACGCCGACGTGCCTGTTCCGTGCGCGGATTGCCATCTCCCGGACATCGATGGCAGATTCATGGCGCCGGTCAAATACGAGGCCCACTGCAAGCAATGCCACGAACTCGATTTCGACGCTCAGTTGCCCAATCGTCACGCGCCGCATATGCAGCCGGAATTTATCCATAACTACTTGATCGGAGTCTACTCGGAGCTGCGCCAGGGTCAAAATGTGCGCGAGGTCGAAGCCGGGTTGTTCAGGGATGTTTGCACGATATGCCACGAGATGAACCTGAACAGCCGGCCATTTCCCACCGTCGAAAAGCCGGCCATTCCGGCGGTATGGCTGCCATACGCTCGCTTTGCCCACAAGCCGCACCGAATGTTACGGTGCGTTGCGTGTCACCCTGCGGCTGCTGAAAGCGCGCAGGCTTCGGACGTGTTGCTTCCGAGCATCAACGTTTGCCTCAATTGCCACCGCAAAGCCGAATCCAGTATATTCAAGGATGCAAACGCGGGCACTGATTGCGTCGTCTGCCATATCTACCATAAGGCTAAGGACACGAAGTGGGATGGTCCGTTTCTATTTAAAGGGCCAGCCACTGGCCCGCAAGGGCTGGTAAAAGCCCCAGACTCCTAATGCGGCGCCCAATAGCAAAATTGCCCGGGCAATGAAAAGGGCTCATGTCAGCGACACCGAGATAAAAGAGAAATAGTTACGTTGCTACTACACCTGGCAATATTTTGCTTGACAAAACAGGCTCGGCCAGTTTAAAAAGTCTTCTTACATTCCAGAAAAGGATCCTGAATCAAGAGGAAAGTTGTCATATGAGCAGAATAATACTCCTTGGGAGCTTATTGCTTTTTTGGATTGCAATGCCCGCCCGGATGGCGAGCGGGGCCGACTACAAGGAAACTCATGCTAAAACGTGCACTAGGTGCCATGGAGAAAACGGTAAAGGCGATGGCCCGACTTTAACGAAAATGAAGGGGAAGGCTCTGGATTGGACGGACAAGGCGGTAATGTCCCAAGTGACGGATGAATATCTGATTAAGATTACCGTCGAAGGCGGGGCGGCGGTCGGCAAATCGAAGCTCATGCCAGCCTACAAAAATATGGATGAAAAAGCCCTCAAAGAGATGGTGACATTTATCAGGGCTCAGGCTAAGTAATCCGAGAAATATCGAGAGGCAGGGAACGGTCTCCCTTATATAACCCGAATATAACCCGATGTCGCATCACCGCATCATCGCGCTCGTACTTCTATTTTTTGTCTTTTTCTCGGCTTCGCCCGTAAGCGCCGGAGAAGCGGAAAAGCCCGCACAAGAAAAACAGTCGGAAAGCCCTCCCGGTCCCGATCGGTGGACCGTTTTGAACGATGAAGGCCAAAGTATTATTCACCCTTCAATCTGGGACCCCTACAATCAAAACATCCTCAAGGGGGATATCCCGGTCTTTAGGGATAACGTCTTTTTTGTCTTCACAGGGGTCCTGGATTTTAACCTGGAGAGCAGGAGAAACCTCGACTTCAGGCCTAACCTCGGGACTCCCCTGGTAAAAAATGTAACCTTTACGGAATTCAACTTTGTCACGAAGACGGAGTTTACCCCTAGCTTTGAGATTTTTCAGGGGGACACGGTCTTTGCGCCGAAGGATTGGGCGATCAAATTCAGGCCCTCTATCAAGGCCGTCACCGGCGATAAAAATCCAGCGGCGAAGCTCGTCGGAGGAGGCTTTGATACTAAGGGTCGGCGGACCGTTGATTTCGGCGTCCAAGAAGGCTTTGCCGAGGTTAAACTTTTTGAGGTGGGAGAGCAGTTCGATGTCACCTCCATGCGCGGCGGTATTCAAAATTTCAATTCCGATTTTTTGGGGTTGATCTATAATGACAACGCCAATGGAGTGAGGATATTCAGCGAGCTGGTGCAGAATACCTTCCAAGTCAATGTAGGTTTCTTCGACCGCTTCTTCAAAGATCCCCTGGCCGCGTTAAACACCGAGAAGCGGCGAATGGAACAAGTCGGGGTCATCAACCTCATCTGGAATGACGTGCTGCCGGGGTTTGCTCTCTCCCCTTCGTTTCTCTACAACAACGACGCGAAGAAGAGCCGCGATCTGCACGCCTATTACGTCGGTCTGGCCTCCAACGGCCACATCGGGCGCCTCGTGCTCAATCCGGCGGTTTATTACGCTTTTGGCCGGACCTCAAACAATACCATCGATAAAAAGGTGCAAGACATCAGCGCCTTCATGATTTTTTTGGGCATGGCCTATCCCGTGGATGCCTTCAATCCCAGGATCGCCTTTGTCTATGCGTCCGGCGATCACCGGCCCAACAATCGCACGGCCACCGGGTTTGACTCCATCAACGATAACATCAATTTCGGCGGCGGGCAGAACAGCTACTTCTTCGGCGAGAAGATCCAGTTGGGCAAGACCACCATGCTGCGGGGAAACAGCATTTTCCCTTCTTTCCGAGGAGGCAATGCGACGTCGAATTTTGAAAACCCGGGCGCCATTATATTGAATCTGGGATTCGACGTGTCTTTAACTCCCAAAACGATTCTGGAAACGAACTATAATTATGTCAACTTTGCCGATACCGCGTTTCTGGAAGCAAAGCAGAAGGTTTCCCACATCAGCCGCACCCTGGGTCATGAGTTGAACCTTGGCGTAACCTACCGCCCCCTTTTGAACGAAAACATTATCCTCAGTTTTGGCGGCGCAGTCATGTTCCCGGGCGAGGGTATCAAAGACCTGTTCGGCAAAGATAATACAGTATTCAAGGTCTTGGGGCGGGCGACTTTTACATACTAGGATTTAGGAAAAACGGAAGCTAAATCTATGAAGCGAACTTTGCTTTGGTCGGCTTTGCTCTTGGCCGGGAGTCTGGTGAGTTTCCTTGCCTTCTTTAGCGAGTTTGATTCCTTCCATGTCTCTCTGGCCCGGATATCCAAGGCTGCGGAGCAGGCGGCGCCGTCGGATGCCTCCTGCGTGCAGTGCCATGAAGGCATCGAGCCGATCCATCCGGAGACGGTTCAGCTCTCCTGCGTGGACTGCCACGGGGGAGACGGGACGCAAAAGGAAATGGCGAAGGCCCATATTCTGCCGCGGCAAAAAATCTTTGCCTCCTCGGCGAATCCAAAGAGCAGCTATGCCGCGATCAACTTCGAGAGTCCTGAGTTCATTCGCTTCATGAATCCGAGCGACCTGAGGGTCGCGGAGCAAGTTTGCGGCGAATGCCACGGCGATATCGTCAAAGGCATGAAGAATTCAATCATGTCTCTGAATCCTTTAGTGCCCGGCGCGGGCCTGTACAACAACGGAGTCCACCCCTGGAAGATTCCTTTTTACGGCGAAGCTTTTACCTTGGTAGAGAAAGACGGGCGCAAGCAATATGTCCCGGCTACAGTCGTTGCCGATCCGCCGCCGACGCCCGAAGAACTGGCTCGCGGGGTGTTGGCGAAACTCTATCCTCTGCCCCGCTTTGAGATCGTTCCGCCGCCGGATCCTTTCCGCGCCCTGGAGCGGGGAAACGTCGGGGCGAGCGTGCGCGGTCCCGGCACGGAATTCAAGGTCTCGGGCGCAGCCATCACCGTGCTCAAGACCCGGCTGAACGATCCAACCCTCTGGCTGTTGGGTCCCAACACGAGTGGCGGGGACTTTCGTCAGGGCGGGTGCGCGGCCTGCCACATTCCCTATGCGAATGACGGCGAGGAAGCCAATTCCGGAGAATGGGCCAAATACGGCAACGAGGGGTTCTCGTTTTCGGGTGATAAGGCGATTCCGAAAAACCAGCCGGGCCACCCGATCATGCATAAATTCACGCAGAAGGTTGCTTCTTCTCAGTGCATGACTTGCCATCATCATCAGGGCAACGGCGCGTTGAACATGTATCAAGGCTATCTGTGGTGGGACCAAGAGACCGATGCAGACAAGGTCATGGCCAAGGGATTGGAATATCCGTGGTGGGGGAAAGACATAGATGGCGTTTATCCACCCTACCGACCGAAATTGGGTCCCAATGGAGTGCCGTTGCTGTCGGGCATCGCCAAACAGAACAAAGATTTCAATCAGGTTCAATTTTCCGACCAACAGGGACACTATTGGTATTACGTAAAGGTCTTTTCCCGCGACCGTTACGGACGTTTACTGGACAAGGAAAAGAAAATCGTATCGGACAGTGATCCCCAAAAGTTTTCCAAAGCGGTTCATCTCATGGACATTCACCTGGAAAAGGGGATGCAGTGTCACGATTGCCACACGAGTCAGGATCTGCACGGCGACGGCAAAATTTACGGCGCCATGCGCGACCCGATTGAAATACGTTGTCAGGACTGTCACGGCGACGCCATGAAGCGGGCGACTTTGGTGACATCGGGGTTGAATGGCGGCACGGATCTTAAGAAAAAAGTGAACGCGTCCGGCAAGCCGCAATTCGAAATCCGGGGGGATAAGATCATTCAGTGGTCTAAAATGAAGGACGATCTCAGCTGGGAGGTTCCCCAGGTGGTGGATTCCATCAACCCGACCCACCCGCGATACAATTGGAAAGCGGCGCGGGCGATGAGCCTGTGGAAGGATGGAAAAGGTATGACCCAGCCCAAGAGCGAGGACCAACTGGCGCATCGCGGGAGCCAGATGGAATGTTCCTCCTGTCATGCTTCGTGGAATTCAAGCTGCTGGGGTTGTCACCTCTCGGTTCGCACCAACGTGAAGACCAAAGACATTCACCTGACGGACGAAGACTCGCGCACCTACACCGATTACAACCCGCAACTCCTGCGCGCCGATAACCTGTTTTTGGGTATAAGCGGCAAAAACCAAGGTAATAAGATTTCTCCGTTTCGCCCGGCCAACCCGGTCACTGTTTCGGTTTATAACCGCAATCGCGATAACGTGGTGCACGAGCAACCCACGATTTCCGCGGCGGGTTTTTCCGGTTTCTCTTACACGCCTAATCCGCCCCACACGATCCGCAAGACCGAGACCCGGGATTGTGAGGATTGTCACGTGAGTAAAGAAAACGACAACAACGCCTGGCTGGCTACGGTTTTGGGTCAGGGCGCCAACGGGGCGAATTTTACCGGCGAATACGTTTACGTCGTGGAGAAACAGAGAGGCATTCGGGCCATCAAAGTTACTACCGGTTATGAGCCTAAATCAGTCATCGGCAGTAAATTGCACAGCACCGCTTTTCCCAAAGATTATGAATCTTTCGTCGCGGGCGGGCGCGAGCTGCGGGAATCCGCCAGTTCGCGTGCCACGAGCCCCAAGAGTATCGCGGTAATCGGAGAGTATGCCCTAGTGGCCGATGGCCCCTCGGGGCTTCGCGTCTACGATGTCGCCAACGTCAATAATAAGGCGGTCTCGCAAAGGATCGTCCACGGGTCGACGTCTCCCGTGCAAGTGGCCGGCAACGCGGTGGGCACTGCATTCGGGTCCGAGTTGAGAGTCGCCAGCGCGAACGCGACTTACGTGGCTTTGGCCAGCGCCGCGCCCATGGATCTGGATCGAAAGGTGCCGCCGCAGAATCTGGAGCAGGCCGTCGCGCCGCTGTTCCGCTATGCCTATGTTGCGGACAGCGTCGAAGGACTCATTGTGGTGGATATCAATACGCTGAACGACGGAATCAATACCAACAACTATTTAACCCGCGCGGCAACCTTTAATCCGAACGGTATGCTGCGGGGAGCCAACCAAGTTAAAATCGCCGGCGACTATGCCTATGTCACTTCCGAAGAGACCGGTCTCCACGTCATCAACATTTCGAACGCCACGGCGCCACGAATCGTCGCCTCTATCGGGGCGCCGCAGATCGTGAAGCCCAAGGCGGTGGCGATTCAGTTCCGCTACGCCTTCCTAGTCGATTCCGAGGGGATGAAGGTGATCGATGTCACGGAGCCGGAAAAGCCACGCCTGACTCAAGCCAGGGTTCCTCTGAGTGACGCTCGCGACGTCTATCTCTTTCGCACGTACGGCCTGGTGGCGGCCGGAAAACAGGGGCTGGCGATCATTAACATTGAGCGGCCGGAGAAACCTGGGACGCCGAGCTTCTTCAACGCGGGTGGCCAGATGAATGACGTTACGTCGCTCGTCGTCGGAGCAACGTACGCCAGCCAATTTGCGTATGTCGCCGACGGGGTTAACGGCCTCAGGATTGTGCGGCTGGTCGAGCCTCCTTTTACTCCGGGTCACCTGGGTTTTTCACCCCGTCCGACGCCCGAATTGGTAGCTACCTTCAAGCGTGGAGGAGAGATTATCGCGATTGCCGACGCGGCAAAGAGGGATCGGGCGGTCGACGAGAGCGGCAACCAAATAGGCATCTCCAATCGCGTGGGAGCTCACCCGTTCAACAAGGAGAACATGAATCGTCTGCTGAGAAGCGGGGGCCCGCTCAATATTGTAGAGAACTCAACCCGTGCCCCCCACCAGACCGATCCTCAGCCGTAACCGTCGGCCTTTTTGCTGCGTTACGTTCTTTGGAATTCGGTAGCCAAACTTTAGCTGACTTTCTGCAGCAGTTAAAAAACCAATTTGTTTTCCGGCAATCCCTCTAGGCGACGGTTGTCTAAAGTGGTGCCGGAGGAGGGACTTGAACCCTCACAGGGTTACCCCTACCGGATTTTGAGTCCGGCGCGTCTGCCATTCCACCACTCCGGCGTGTCCTAAATTGATAGCTTAGAGCCGCGTTGTCGTCAACAGATTCCGTAGCTTAGCGTCGCATCTGGCGCTTCTGAGTCGAGTTTCATATAACAGCGGCGGAGCGAGAAGCAAGCAGGCCAAGGCGCGAAGGAGGAGGGCACCGGAAGCGTACGCGGTTAGTACGCTGAGGATGTCCGACGACTGAGAACGCAGGGATGCGCCGCTTATCGCTTCGCCGCTAGAAGAGAATTTCGCGGCATTCGGCGAGGGAAGAGACGCCGATCAGCTCCGGGGTTTTGATTTGGCTTAACTGCGAGCTGTTGCTGCGCGGAAGGATGGCGCGCTCGAAGCCCAACTTTCCCGCCTCTTTGACGCGCGCTTCGGCTTGAGCGATGCCGCGGATCTCGCCCGCCAGGCCCACTTCGCCGAAGATGACGGTTTTAGCGTCGAGGGCTTTCTCCAGATAACTCGACGCGACGGCGGCGATGATCCCCAGATCGACCGCGGGCTCTTCCACTTGAACCCCTCCCGCGACGTTGACGAAAATATCCTGATTGAATAGTTTCATGCCCAATTTTTTTTCCAGCACGGCGACGAGCAGCGCCACACGGTTGTGGTCAACGCCGATCGTCGTGCGCCGCGGCACGGCAAGAAAAGACGGGCTCACCAGCGCCTGAAGCTCGACGAGAATCGGCCGCGTTCCTTCCATGCTGCAAACCACGGCGGAGCCGGGCGCCTGGAGCGGCCGCTCCAGAAGAAAAAGCTCCGAAGGGTTGCTCACTTCTATGAGCCCGCTCTCCTTCATCTCGAAGACGCCGATCTCGTTGGTCGAGCCGAAGCGATTTTTGACCGCTCTCAGTATACGGAAATTGTGTCCGCGGTCGCCTTCGAAATAGAGGACCGTATCCACCATATGCTCGAGGACGCGCGGGCCCGCGATCGAGCCGTCTTTGGTCACGTGGCCGATGATAAAAGTGCTGAGGCCGCTTTTTTTCGCCAGCGTGATGATCGACCCCGAGCACTCTCGCACCTGGCCGATGCTGCCGGGCGCCGAGGGAAAGGCCGAGGAAAAGATGGTCTGGATGGAATCGACGACTAGGACCGCGGGCCGGATTTTCTTCACCTGCTCCAAAATTCTCTCCAGCGAAGTCTCGCTCAGAATCAACAACTTCGGCGAAACGATGCCGAGCCGCTCGGCGTGCATTTTGATTTGCCGCGGCGATTCTTCCCCCGACACGTAAAGGCAGGTGAGACCGGCTTGGCTCAGCGCGGCGAAGGCCTGGATCAGCAGCGTGGATTTGCCGATTCCGGGATCGCCGCCGATCAAAGTGACCGAGCCGGGAACCAGCCCGCCGCCGAGGACCCGGTCGAACTCGCCGATGCCCGAGAGAACTCTGCCCTCTTCGGCCGTCGAAATCTCTGCGATCGATGTCGGGGTTTCCTTCACGCCGAGGTTAAACTCGTCACGCGGATGGGCTGGGCGCTCGTATTTTTCCTCGACCAGCGTATTCCATTGATTGCAGTCCGGACATTTTCCCAGCCACTTGGGCGACTGGAAGCCGCAGTTCTGGCAGCCGTAGACGATCTTTACTTTCGCCACCTTTTATTCCTTCCACAGATGACGGAACTGAGTCGCTACAACCTGGTCGTATGCAACCGGCCGTGAGAGAAGCCGCACGTCCTGGGCGAAGCGGTTCATTTTTACGACGGTGTCTTCGGAAATGGTTGCATCGTAGTAGGGCAAATCGCGCCGGATCAACTCTGCGATCAGCTCCGATTCCGCGGGCGGAAAAATGCGCCGTCCAATTTCCGTAGCGCGCTCGGGCTCCTCACGGAGCGCCTTGTGCGCTCGCGCGAGCGCGCGTATCGCCGCAGCGGCGCTCTCCGGCTCGCGCGCGATTCTCGCCTCCGTCGTGATCAATGCGGGAAACGTATAGTGCTGCGCGGCCTCAGGCCCGTCGCCGCGCCGCACATCTAAAATAATAGTCCCGACACCGCGTCGCACCGCGATCTCCGCGCCCATGGCATTGGCCCAGAAGCCGTCGATCTTTCCTTCTTCTAAAGCCTTTGCCGCCGTAAGACCGAAGGAGACCGTCGCACCGGTGGCGCCCGGAACCGGCGCAATCTGTACATTGTCACGGAGAGGATCGATGCCGGCTTCGAGCAAGAGCCGCTTGAGCCCGTAGTCCACTCCGGGCGCCGCGCCGATCCTGAGACCCTTGACCGCGCCGATGTGGCCGCGCTTCGCGCCGAGATCCGCGCGCAGCACGAGTAGCCAATACATTCTTTGCCCGAGCGCGGCCAAGAGCCTGGCGCCTTGCCAATCGGGAAAGGCCATCAACGTCGCGTGCGCCGAGCCGGCGACGAAATCGAGCGCGCCGTCGCGGAGCGCCTCCATCGTCTTGGGCACGGGAAAGAGCAGCTCGACTTTTTCGATATCCAGCCCCTCGTCTTTGAAGAAGCCCAACTCGGCCGCGGTGATGGCGGGAAAATAAGAATTCGAAACCAGGTCGGGAACGGCGATGCGCATGAAGAGTTTTTAGGCCAGACGGAAGCTCGCGTCAACCACGTCCTCGCTACGCGAGGAATCTCAAATCTCAGATTTCATATCTCACATCGGCTATTTGAAATTTGAGATTTGCTATTTGAGATTCGGAACGTAGCGCGCGCTCGCGGCTACGTTCCGACGGGTTGCTCCGCGCGCCAGGAACGGAGGTACTTCACGATCTGCTCCAACGGAAGGACGTCGGCGTACTTCTGATTCATATCGAACAGGTTGATCGCGTGGCACGCCTCGTGGCGGTCAAAGACGCACTCTTCCGCCACGATCATGCGGAAGCGATACGTCGTGCCGTCCACTACGCTCGCGCGCACGCATCCGCTCGTGCTCTCGCCGCACGCGATGACCGTGTCGATGCCCAAGTGGTTGAGGTGGCCGATAAGCGGCGTGCCCCAGAAAGCGCTCGGCGAAGATTTTTTTAAGACCGTCTCGCCGGGAAGCGGCTCGACCTCGTCGATGATGTCGAACTTCCTGCGCTGGCGGTCCAATTCCTCCGGGCTGAGCTTGGTGCGGTCTTTACTTTCGTTACGCCGGAACGACCATTCGGCGATTCCGGCGTCGCCTAGTCCCGTTAGGTGGACGATCGGAATGCGCAGCTCGCGCGCGGTCCTGAGCAATGTCTGGATATGTGGAATCGCGTTCCACCCCGCCATCCCGCAGCTTCCCGGCCAGGTCTTGATCGCTTCCAAAACCGGCTGCGGCTTATCGCCGAAAACCCATCGGTAAAGGTCGATGAGAAGCAGCGCGGGTTTCTTGCCAAAGCCGATATTTCCAGGCGGCTTCATGGCGACGTGCGCCCTGTCCTGCTCGGTGAGAAAACGATCCCAAACGCGCTCTCGCTCAGCCATGGAACACCTCCTACAACTCGGTCCATGTCTATCACCGGGTTCGTTCGACGGTCAAGAAGGCGGGTAGTGGGTCATTTTGGGAGAGATCCTTCACTTCGTTCAGGATGACAATCCAATCCATGTCATTCTGGGAATAATGCTCAAAAGGTATTGCTCTATTCATGAGAAATTCC
>CAZNES010000028.1:0-45919 GCA_964572145.1 uncultured Syntrophobacteraceae bacterium | reverse complement strand
TCTCCTCTCATATAAGAAATCTGATTTTGCGTTTTTGAGATAGGCAAATGAGGCAAGTCTGACACCGTGCCGACACCGTGCCTAGTGCCTAGAAGAGCAAATTCTAGGAAAAGCGACTTGCGGCGAAGCCTGGATGGTTTGTAATCAAGCGCTTGCCCATCGAAGACCTCCTGGGTTAATTTGTCCCCGTTTAAGGTGTCCGTCAAACCAGGGTGACCTTCCGTCAAAATCATGAGCGTAAAGAGAAATTCTGGAAAGACTGAAGTTTATTGACTGTGCGGCAATGTCCATGGTTTGTAAAGGCGACCCTAATTAATGCGATTTTAGGTATGGAGCCAGAGTATTAGCAACAAAATTACCGATCCCGCGTAGATCAAAAGATAGTTTGTGTTTACAAACCGCCCCTCTCCATTCTCTGAACCCGCATGTTGCCAAGAGGAAGGATAAACCGACTCATTCGAAGCATCTTTGTCGAACAGTTTGAATCTCTTCTCAATTCCGGCAGCGATTCTTTGTTGAGTTCGAAAGCCCCTGCATAGATCGGCAAGATAAAAACACCTTAACGTAATCACTGCGCCCATTACGATTATCGAAAAGAATATTCTCTGCTCATAACTCAAGGATTTCTCACTCTGAATCAACCAGCCGCCGGCGCCTAACAAAATGCCAAGCGCCCATAAACATACGGAGTGAATGCGTTCGCGAATTATATGTAGCGCCTTGTATCGCTCTTCCAAGGCACTAATTAGAATTTGTACTTTCGATTCATTATTGAGTTCAACGTCCATGTTGTGATTTAGTTTTCGACAAACGTCCAGGCGTGTTCCATGAAACTCCTCGCTTGTTGAAAGGTTCGATGGGAGTTACCACGAAACAGCCATCTCAAATCGCTCACCTCTGCATAGTCACTTGCTTTACTGGGATCTCCCATATCGCTCCAAATAGTTGCTACAATCGATCGAATGGCAGCGCGGTAGGTTGGTACAAAAAAGAGACTGTTCGGAACATTCCATACCAAGCATTCGAGAAAAAACGACGGCATGTCTTTTTGTGGAATTACGCTCCCGTCTACTAATTGGTTCCTGATGTTTTTGAGAATCCTCACAATTCCTTTATACATTCTTTTCGTCTCATCATTTTTTCCAACGCCATTATCGTAATGTTGCTCGGGAAAGCTAATTATATATTCTCGATTATCAGCCCAAAAACATAGCCCTTCCGCGCCCGTCACATCATAAGACTGGAAACGCTTATGAATCAAACAGGGGGTAACATCAGCGTCTACTCTCTGGGTATCTTTCAGCACCTTAACACATTTACTATGGCGCTTTACAAAACCAGATCCAAATTCTTTTTCTAGAGCGACCTGGATATCGTTCTTAAATTCGGGGAACGTGCAAACAGCGTTCGGAATCGCATTGTATTTCTGTTTGTCAGCATCGGACAACTCCCTTATATCGCCGACATAAACCTCATCAAGACGAACAATTATGTCAACATCGCTCTCACGTCTTACATTTGTTCTATTCTTGTACGAACCCTGGAGGAAAATCGACACTCGGTTTCCAAATTTACTCCGGATTGCCCGAGTGATTTTACTCACAGTACTTTGGCACTTATTTTCTTCAGTTTCGCTTAGTGCACCTGCCCACCGTGTTAACTGATCTTCAGAGGCTGTCATTTTAGTGTTTCTCCGAGCTAAGGTGTGCGTGCAAAGATGTGACGGGATCGAGAGACCCAGCCATGATTAGTAACTCGTGATCGTGGATCGTGTTCGTACTTGCGCAAAAAGTCAGCCACAATCACTAATAGCCTAATTAACTTCCTATTCTACTCGCGGAAATTGGGGCGTCAAACGGAAAATAAAGAATGCAACGGGCGGAAGGCCATAGGCAACAGAATAGTCGGAACCCGATTGAGGCGCGAGGCGTGATCGTGGAGCGTGTTCGCGGAAGAGCTAAGCCGGAATATATTGACGGATTTCAACCTCAATGCCGGCACGGGCGGCTTTTTCTGCCGCATTAAGAAGTGCCGCCGTGATTTCCTCATCCACATATTCCTCACCACAGTTCGCGCAGACTCTGGCGGGAACGCCCTTGAAAACCAAAGTGGCTCCGTTCTTCTCCAGAGTTACTGTGGTTTTGCCAGCCTTAGTCTCGCCCTTTCTGCAAACGACGCACCTCATGGCTTCTTTTTCCTTGTTCAGCGGTAGATCTCGTGCGTACCGATATCGTAATAGTTGACTTCGTGTGGTCCTAGAAACCGGAAGAGTACGCGATATTCCCTGTTGACGGAATAGGCCCAGTAGGCCGACAGTTCTCCCTTTAGCTTATGGGTGCGTAGGCGCGGATCAAAAGCGTCCCGCCGGAACCATTGGTCTTTCCGGGTTGCGAGATTCTGAATACGTTTAGGAAGGCGGAGAAATGTTTTTTCAAAATCGGGCGCAACGTGAATTACGGAGATAGGCCGAGCCATCCCGCTAGTGACCCAACTCGGAAAGAGACTTTACAATTTTCGTTCGGCCCTGACGGTAAGCAGCTTCGCCGCGAGCAATTTTTCCCAGCGCATCCTCGATCTCGGCGAGGCGCCGCTTCATTTTTGCGTACTCCTCCGCGTCGACAAGCACCACTTTTTTTCCGGCGAGCTTCTTAGGCACGCGGATGGACAAAAGATTTTCGTTGGAACGGAGCGCCGCCTGCTTGCTCATAGCTAACCTCCTGTCGAACTAGCATACGCGACTTGCGGCGATTTTTCTACGGTTATGTCGCTCAAGCAGTCCGCTTGCAAGAACTGCATCGTTGTCGTAAGAATTGCCGCATGAAGATAGGCGTATTCGATCACCTGCAGAAAAACGATCGTCCCGAAATGTCGTACCAGGATCTCTATGCGAGGCACCTCGACATGGTCGAGTTTCTTGACCAGGCGGGCTTCGATTACTACTTTGTCGCCGAGCACCACTTCGACATGGGATTCGCCGAGTGCGCGAGCCCCGGCGCCTGGATGGCCGCCGCCTCGCAGCGGACGAAACGAATCCGCCTCGGGCCGCTGGTCTACGTGCTTCCTCTCTGGCATCCGGTCCGCGTCGCGGAAGAAGTGGCCATGCTGGACAACATCACCGGCGGCCGCTTCGAATGCGGCATCGGCAGCGGCATCGGCAAGTACGCCTTCGCCGCCTACGATGCGTCATGGGAAAATAAAAACGAGGTCATGTGGGAGGCGTACAAAATCATTAAAGGAATGTGGGCCAATCCTCAATTCACCTATGAGGGAAAATATTTCAACGTGCGCAACGCCGAGCTGAACGTTCCGCTGGTGCAGAAGCCGCATCCGCCGCTCTGGATGCCGACGCGCAGCCCGGAATCGGTTTCCGCCGCCGCCGCGGAAGGAATGAGCACGGTCCAATGGTGCCCTCCCAAAATGGACGTCGTCCGGGAAATCTTCGACTATTATCGGGAGAGTTACAAAAAGTCCAAACCTGCCGGCTCACCGCCGCAGGTAGCTCTCATGCGCGAGATTTATGTCGCGGAGACGGATAAGCAGGCGTACGAAGAAGCCAAGGAGCATTGGATTTACTTCTGGCACCGGGTCGGCGGCGGCAGAGCTTACGGCGGATACGGCAACGAGAACCTGGCGAACATCACGCGCGAGGACAGAAAAAAAGAACTCCTGGATGTCGATCTTGCCATTGGCGACAACTCATTTATCTGCGGCGCGCCGGAAACCGTCGCGGCGCAGATAAAAGAGATCGCACGCCAGGCGGGCGCGAACTGCTTTCTCGGCGAGTTTACCTTCGGCGCGCTGGAGCAGAGCAAGGTCATGAAGTCGCTCAGGCTGTTCGCCGAGCGCGTGATGCCGGAGCTGAGAGCGTTCGAGATCGACGCGCTGAATTATCCCGCCAACGGCTACCGCGTCTGGCTCAAGCCGGCCTCGACCAACTGATATTTCCCCTCGCCGTCTTGGGTGATTTTTCCCTCCTGAGAAAGCCGGCCGACAGTCCGCACGATCGCATCGAATGGTTCTCCGGGAAATAAATCGAGTATCTCGGCGTAGAACTTGTGCGACTTCGCAAGGACGCCGACGATTCTTTCCGCCAGCGGCTTCGCAGCTTGGCTCCCCGCCTGTTTCGTCTTCTTCCGAGCCGGTACGGCGGCGGGGCCGAGATAATCTTTTAGCTTCGTCTTTCCTTCATTGACGTAGACGATGCGATTATAGCGCTCGCGCGGGACATTCTCTGGAATCGTCGCGTCGATGCCCATCTTTGCCGTCGTCGGGATTCCGTTGACGGGAGGCAAAGAAGGATCGAGGGGCTTGGCGCGCGCGTTAGAGACGATGACGACGTCGCGGTCGGCCTGGACGCGCGTGGCGACGGCCCACTCGATATCGACCGGGTCGAAGATATCGATATCGTCGTCGGTCACGATCACGTGCTTGATATCGGCAATCGACAGCAACGCCAGGATCGCGTTCTTCCCGTCCCCCGGCTGTTTCTTGATTGCGGCGACGATATGCCAGTGGCAACAGCCTCCCGGCGTCACGTTGACGGCGGTCGTCGTCACGCCCGCCTCGCCGAGAACGCGCAGCGCCGCGGCCTCGTAGATAGGAGCGCTCATCCAGATATTTTCCCACGGCATGTGAAGCGCGTAGTAAATCGGATCTTTGCGGCGCATGATCGCCTTGATCTTGACGCGCGGGTTGCGGTGGAGCCCGCCCATGAGCCGGTTGAATTCGGAAAACGGTCCTTCCGGATGAATCCAGCCTTCGGGAGGAATCTCGCCTTCCAAAACTATTTCGGCGTCGGCGATGCATGGAACCGGAATGGTTTCGCCGGGCGCCAGCTTCAACGGCGCGCCGCGAAGCCCGCCGGCATAGCCGAGCTCGTTGGTTCCAAGAGCGGCTTTGAATGTCGCGGCGATCATTTCGTAGGGGTGCGCGCCGATGGAGATCGAAACGGGGAGAGGTTTCTTTTTCGCGAGCGCGCGCTCGGCATATCGTCTGAGATTATTGGGAGTCACGATGTCGATGCCCGTAACATTTTTCTCCTTCACCATCAGCCGGTACATTCCGGCGTTCATGCCATATTCCGGATCTTCGGCGATGACGACCGCGCCGGTAATCATCGGCCCGCCGTCCATCAGGCCGAATACCGGAACAGGCAATTGAAACAGGTCGACCTTATTGCCGGTGAGAACGACATCCTTCACCGGCGCTTTTTTCGTCAGCCGCGGTTCGATCGGGTGATCCATCGCCGCGCGCAATTTCTTTTCAATCGCGGAATATTCCACTCCCATAGCCAGAGCGAGTCGTTTTCTCGACTGAAGCAGCCCGGAAGCTACGGGCATGGCGTAACCCTTCACATTGCTGAAGAGCACGGCTTTCTCCGATTGCGGCACGAGGGCGGCGACATTGCGCAGATCGACCGGCTGAGAAATTTCCAGAAGCTCATCATGCTCGCGCAGCGTTTGCAGATATTCTCTGAAGTTTGCCGCCATGTTTTTCCTCCTGCCACGGCCACCATAGTAAGGCGAAGTTGCAGTGTCAACGTACAAAGAGAACCGTGCGTGGCCTGCCAATCCCAAAGTCCGTGTAGGGGCAGGCCTGCGTGCCTGCCCGGTCCTTGGGCGATCACACAGGATCGCCCCTACAAATTATTGCGAACCGGACCCCCCTCCCCGCGGTACAGTCCCTTGACAACTTGTTCTCAATTTGAGTACGCAAAGAACAATGAAAGCCTCTTTCGGACTGACCCTCGCCAACCGCGGCGTCATCATCGGCGCCGTCAAGGCAAGCGATCTAATCCACATGACCGAGCAAGCGGAGGCCTCCGGCGCCTTCGACGCCGTGTGGGTCGGCGACAGCCTGCTCGCCAAGCCGCGCCTCGAATCGATCACGCTCCTCTCAGCGCTCGCCGCGGTCACGAGCAAGATCCGGCTCGCCGTCGGCTGCATGGCGACCTTCGTGCACCGCCATCCGGTTCTCCTCGCGCAACAATGGGCGAGCCTCGATTTGATCTCCAACGGCCGGAGCTGGCTCGCGGTCTGCATGGGAGGGCCGAACGAGCAGAGCGCCGCCCAGGCGCTCGAACATGCGGTGATGGGCATCGAGGCGAAGGAGCGTCCGGCGCGTATGGCCGAAGGCATCGTCATTCTCCGCAAGCTGTTTGCCGAAAAAAATGTTTCTCACCACGGCCGCTTCTATCAATTCGACAACGTGACCGTGGAGCCGCGTCCCGTGCAGCAGCCCTGCCCGATCTGGATCGCCAGCAATCCGACCGGGCTAACGTGGCGCGACGGCGCAAGCGCGCCCGACGCCGTCGTCGAGCGCAGCCTCCGCCGCGTCGCGCGCTACGCCGACGGCTGGATGACGAACAAAGTGAGCCCGGAGCAGTTCCGGCAACAGTGGTCGCGAATTCTGGCCATGGCGCGCGAGGAAGGACGCGACCCGGCGCGGCTCGGCAACGCGCTCTACCACAACATCAATATCCAGTCCGACCGAAAAGCCGCGCTTCAGGAAAGCAAGGCCTTTCTGGACAAGTATTACACCTCGAACTTCAGCGCCGCGTTTGTTGAAGGTTTTACAACCGCAGGCACACCGGCACAGTGTATCCGAGAGCTGAAGGAATACTTCAACTCCGGCTTGCAGCACATTACGCTGCGCCTGACCTCCTGGGACCAGCAGACCCAGCTCAAACGCTTCCTCGACGAAGTCGTTCCGGCGTTCGCATGAAGAATGGAGTGTTGGAGTATTGGAGTTATGGAGTAATGGTTTAAAGCGAAAACTCTTAAGACAACACTCCAGCACTCCAATACTCCATTACTCCAGTTACTTTATGCTCCTTGGCATCGACCATATTGTCATTGCCGTTCCCGATCTCGCTACGGCGATTAAAAACTACCAGCGTCTCGGCTTCACGGTCGTTCCCGGCGGACGACATCCCGTGGGCACGTACAACGGCTTGATCGCTTTTGCCGACGGCTCGTATATCGAACTGATCGCTTTCTACCGGGAAAATCCGGAACACCGCTGGTGGGATGCGCTGCAAAAAGGCGGCGGACTCGTAGACTTCTGCATGCAGACGGACGATCTCGCGGGTGACACCGCGAAGCTGCGAAACGCCGGCGTCGAGATCGACGATCCCGTGCCCTGGTCGCGCACGCGGCCCGACGGCTATCAACTCAAGTGGCTGCTTTCGCTCGCGCGCGGGGAGCATCGCGGCGTCGCGCCGTTTTTAATACAGGACGAGACGCCGCGCAAGGAACGGGTGCCGCAGAGATTCGATCACGGGAACGGCGCGTCCGGCATTGCTACAGTTACCGTCGCCGTGGATGATCTAACCACTGTCACAGGCTGGTATAAGAGCGTCCTCGGTTATAATGGAGCGCTGGTGAAGCGCGAGGAGCTGCAGGCCGACGGCGTCCGCTTCCGGATCGGACCGCACTTGCTGGATTTCGTCGAGCCTGCGAGTGAAAAAAGTCCGCTAAAGGAGTGGATCAAACTGCGCGGCCCTTCGCCCTATTCCGCCACACTGCTGACAAAGTCTAAGCAGTCCACCCCGTTGGATCAAAAACTTACCCACGGGGCCACACTGTGGTTTATAAGGAGGTAACATGCATAACATTTTCATACCTGACATCTCGATTGCCGAAGCAGATTCGCCCTGACCATTCCAGAGAAGACCGCACGCGAGCCCCACTCTAATCCTTCAGCCGGTAAAGACGCATGGTGTTCTCGGAGGCAACCTTGCGGTAGAGATCGGTGGGAAGCGCGGACAAGAACAACCTGGTCCGCTCTCGGACCATTGGGGCGCGCTGCGAAAATTCGATCCCGGGCCCTCTCCCCTGAACCGAAGGTGAAACGAAGAACTGGTCGCCGCCGATAACAAAGCGGTCGGAAAAGTCCTGAAGCAGTCGCATCCAATCGGGCCGGATCTCGTTGGCACGGGTCAGCGGGTGATTTTGCGGCGCACGGCCAGGACCCATCCTCAAACTCATATAGAGATTGGGATGTTTTTCCAGCAGCTTGCGACTGAGCTCCGTAGTCCAATAACCAAGCATGTCGGAGCCGGCATGCGCCCAGACGATTCGCGCCTTGCGGTTATGCTCTATAAGGCGCTCGAAGGCGGCAAGGTTAGCACCAAAGGTTTTTGGGTTGGGCGGCGATGACAGCCAATCTGGTGCCTTCATGTCCTCAGCCACGACATCGAAGTGAAAGTCGATCAACACACCGTTTCGAGCGGCGATATCCGCAAGCAGCAACAGCAACGGATGATCCGCGGCCACGGATTCGTAAGGGTGGCCTGGCGTGAGGGAAAGATGGTGCGCGCTGATTTCTCCGAAGCCCGCCGCGCCGTGCCGGAGAATCTCGTTTGCCTTATCCTCGAATTCGCGCCTGAGCTTGTCACTCACCTGCGCGGCCCGGCCCGCCCCCTGAAGCATGGGGTTCAGGCTTCCGCCTCCGCCGAGAAACGTGAAGCGCGCCGCTCTGCTCTTTAGCAGCTCGGAGAAACTGTCGTAATCGTAATTGCGCGGATTGCCGTCAGGCTGGGGTGGAGGCATCAGGATCATTTTTCTGATGCCCGCCTCCTCCATGGCTGCGAAGGCAGCCTCCACGGCGCCCTCGTAGTCCTGCTGGCTGCCCCGACCAGCAATGAGGTGGGTGTGGACATCGATCCATTCAATCCTGCCGATTTCTGCAGCTTGAGTTGCGCCGGCTGCGCCAAATAGCGCAAGGGTCGCAAAGCACAATCCCAGGACCAAGAGACGTAACATAGCGACCCTTAAAAGTTCCCTAGCGGTGGAGCGCAATGAAGGCGAACACCTTGGCGGCTTCGAAGACGCTCTGGACCGCAACTAAATCGTGGTCGGTATGTTGAAAGCGGATGTCGCGCGAGCCGTAATTGATCGCCTGGATTCCCTTGGCGTTGAGAAATCCCGTGTCGTTGGCCGCGGTGGAGTAACTGTATTTGACCTCCCGGCTGAGCATCACCTGGATCGCTTGAGTCAGCGCCAGGACCGACTCGGCCTCTTTTGCCACCTCGCTGGGATACATGAAATCCTTTCGTTCGACCGCGACGGCAAACGGATCGAGCGTTCCGATGGCCGCCTCGATTTGCCGGATGGCCTTGTCCGGATCGTCGCCGGGCAATAGCCTCCGGTCGAAGACGATTCGGCACTCGCCCTGGATCGTATGCGTGGCTTTCGGGAAGCTCTCGATCGAGGTCGGCGTCAGGCTTACTCTGCCCAGGTCCGGATGCGTCCGGTCCGAAGGATAGGGCATCAATGGTTTCAGTCTTTCCAAAACCTTCACCGCTCCGTCGATCGCGTTGACTCCGTCCCAGGGCCGGCTGCTGTGCGCTTGCTTGCCGCGGACGATGACCTGGATATCGACCCGCCCCTTGTTGCCCAACTGGATTTCGGGCGGTCCGTCCACGATCGCCCATTTCGGCTTTACGTTGCCGCGTCCCAGGACGTATGCGAGCGAATCGTGCCGCCCGGTTTCGCCCGCCGTGCTGACGACGAAAAATAAATCCGCCGGCAGCTCGGCCTTGCATTCGCCGAGCAGTTTGACCGCGGCCGTCATCGCCGCGAGACTTCCTTTTTGCTCGCACGCGCCCCGGCCCCACACGCACTCGCCCCGAAGGCGGTAGGGAGTCCCGTCGACGAGCGCGCCCGAGTAGGGATCGGGCATCGTGCTCGGCGCCGCATTCATGGCGTAAGCCACGAGCGCCAGCCGATTGCCCTCACTCCTTCCCTTCAGCGAAGCGACCAGATTTCCTTTTTCGTCGATCTCCGGCCGCAGGCCGGATCGCTCCAGTTCCGGCTTGACGACCTCCCGGATGAGGGCCAGCACTTGCGGCTCCGACTCCAACAACTCAGTCTGCGGACTGGGGGTTTGCACGAGCTTAACGAGAAGACGTTTCACCTCGTCGTAATGGAGGTTTTTTTCTATCAGTTTTTTTACCGTCTGCGCATCCATAGCTAAAATAATTTTGAATTCTTAATTTTGAATTTTGAATTCAACATTCATCATTCAACATTCAAAATTCGCCCCTGGCGTCAACCTTGCCGATGCGCCGCGCCGCGACGATCAGGATTAGACAGATCACGCTCACGATCACCCCCAGCGAGCACATCGGGCCGAGATTTCCATCGACGTAAAAGTGATAGAGCAGCGGTCCGATCGGCTCCGCTCCGGGAGAGTAGAGAAAAATCGACGTGCTGAACTCGCGCAGAAAAATCGTCGCGAGGATGATCCAGCCGGCGATGAAGCCGGGGCGCAGAAGCGGCAGCAGGATGCGGCGAAACGTCGCCCAGAATCCCGCGCCGCACGTCACGGAAGCATCCCGCAGGTCGTCGTGAACCTGGACCACCGTGCTGGTCATGGTGCGAAGGCCGTAGGGCAGAAAACGCGTGATATAGCCGATGAGGAGAATCCACAGCGTGCCGTAGATCGGCAGCGGGATGTAGACATAGGTCCAGAGCAGGCCGATGGCGAGCGCGGTCCCGGGGAAAGCCCACGGGATGAAGGTAAGCGCCTCGATGAGCGATCTTCCCGCCGTCTTCGTCTTTGTCGTCAAGTAAGCCGTGACGGAAGCCAGCAGCATACACAACGTCGCTCCTCCGACGGCGAGAAAGAGACTGTTCTTGAGCGCGCGGTAGGTGCGGCCGTCGGTCAGGTTGGAGCGGTAATGCTCGAGCGTCAGCAGGTCCCAGGTTTTCTCTCCCGGAACGTGGACGTAGGTGATGAACGAAACATAGAGCAGGACGATAAACGGAAGCGCCACGATGAAAATGAGAATCAACGCGGCGACCGACGACGCGAAGTAGCGCCACTTCCCCAGGTCGATGATCATCGGGCGATAGCCGCGCCCGGTCACGGTGACGTAGCGCTCCGATCTCGACGTCAACCGGCGGTAGAGATAGACGAAGACCATGGTGATCACGAGCAGCGAGACGGCATAGGTCGCGGCGACGTTCTGATTCGGGGGAAAGGCGCCGATCGCCTCGCGGTAAATCTTGGTGGTGAAGACTTCGATCCGCGCCGGCAGCGCGATGATCGCGGGCGTCTCGAAGCTCTCGATCGCGCGCACGAAGTTGAGCGTCGCCGCCGCGAGAAGCGCCGGCCGCACGATCGGAAACGTGATGCGCCGGGCGATCTGCAGGTTACTCGAGCCGGCCACGCGCGCCGATTCTTCGAGCGACGGGTCCATGGAGTGAAGCGACGCGGAGACAATTAAAAACGCCAGCGGCGTCGTGATCAGCCCCTCGACGAAAATCATCCCCCACATGGAATAGACGTTCAGCGGCGCGCTCTCCAAACCGAAGACCTGCATGAGAGCGCGGTTAATCAAACCCGTGCGCGGACTGAGCAGCGCGCCCCATGCGACCGCCAGCATCAGCGGCGGAAAGATATTGGGAACAATCGCGATGAGTTCGAAAATTTTTCTCAAGGGAGCGTTGGTGCGCACGGTGATCCACGCGACCGTGGAGGCGAGGCCGGTGGAAAGCACAGCGGCGCCGGCGGCAAAGATAAACGAATTGAGCAGGAGTTGATAGGTGACCGGGTCCGCGTAGGCGCGAATATAATGTTGCAGCGTGAAGTTGCCGGGCACGCCCAACGGCTTGCTCAAAAAACTGCCGTAGAGAAGCATCAGCGTGGGCGAGAGGCTGAGATAGGCGATGATGACGCCGACGCCGGCCAACACCGCGACGTTCGGGTCCTGGCGTACCGCCCGGATGGGCCGGTCGAAAACGCGCGCCAAAGTCGTCGTCCCGTTCATGGCTGGTTCTTCACGAAAAAAGAAAGGGCCGGCCTTTCGATTCATCGGTCATAGGCCGGCCGACTTTGTCCTATTCTGCGCAGGCGATTCCTCGGCGCGCAAGATTTCGGGCCGCGGCCCTCTCCTCCCGCCCCTCGTCATCGCAGTGAGCGCTGCCGCCCGTTCGAAGAGCCCGCGCATCCGACACCGGGGGTTGGAATCACCACCGCTCTATTGCGCGGGCTCGGAGAGCGGGTGGTGGCGCGAGCGTAGAACTCTTACTTCCCGAAAAAGATCTGCCGAAACGTTTCGCTCATCAGCTTGTTGAACTCCGCCTCCGACGGATTGTCCATGAAAATCATGCCAGGCACGACCTTCTCGGCGTCCTTGATCGGAGGGAGGATGCCCGGGAGCATCGGAAACTCGCCCTCGTCGGCGGCGGCCTTTTGTCCCTCGGCCGAGCACACGAAGTCGATATACAGTCGCGCAGCGTTGGGCCGGATCGTCTTGGCGCTGAGGCTCATGTAGTTCGGGTCGGTCAGATATTTATCCATCAGCACGTAGCTCACCGGGCCTTTATACTGCTTCACGTATTTGATGTAGGTGATGCCGACCGGCGCCTCGCCCTTGATGATCGTCGTCGTGACCGGCGCCAAAGATTCCACCAGGATCGGCTGCTGCTTCGCCAAAGCCTTCACGTACTCGAGCCATTTGTCGCCCTTGAATTTGGAAAGGTTCCAGAGAAATTGCGCCGTCGTCGTGTGGCGCGTCGGGTCCGGCATCGCGATCTTCCCAGTCCATTTGGGACTCAGGAGATCGTCGAACGTTTTCGGCGCGTCTACGGCTTTGACCATCTCGGTGTTGTAGAGAATGCTGATCGGGAGCGCGCGCCACGGCGTAATCATGCCGTCTTTCTCTTTGAACTGCGCCGGAAATTTCTCCGACGAGGGCGGAATGTACTTCGTGAACAGTCCCTCGTCTCTCATGATGAGCACGACGCCTCGGTTTCCCTCGACGACGTCGTAGCCCGGCTTGCCGGCGCGAAATTCGCTCAGCGCGCGCTCGGCGACCTGGGTGGACGAGCCGCGCCAATATTCGACCTCGATGCCGTACTTGGCCTTAAACGCTTTATGAAGTCCCTCCATCGCCTGCGGCACCTGAGCGCCGTACACGACGACCTTCCCTTCTTTCTTTGCGGCGTCGACGTTGACCGGCTGCGCCTGCGCGATGGAGTAGAGCAGCGCGGTGATAATCAGCAGGCCGATGATGAGCGGGCCGTTTACACGTACTTTCATTGCGACATCCTCCGTTACAGACTTTTACCTATGAACTCAGACTGTATTATAGGCCGCGGGCCAGTTCAACTACCCTCTTTCGCGCTTCTTGCGTCCCCATCGGCAAAAGAACCGGGAGATCGAGCCCGCCGTCCACAAATTCTTCGATGCGCTTGCGGCATTCGGCTGCCGTGCCGGAAATCGAGTGGGCGTGGACGACTTCGTCGCTAATGAACTTCTTCGCCCCGTCCCAGTCGCGCCGCGCGATCGCCGCGGCCAATCCCTCTTGATCGACCTGTCCTCCGCCGCTGCGGATATTTTCCGCGTGGTGCTGGTTGCGAAAGATGTACGCCAAAAACGTCTTGCTCGCGTCGAGCGCTTCGCGGGGGTCGGTTGCAACCGAGGTCGTGATGAAACCGGCGACGTCCCTGTCCTTGAGCGATTTCCCGGCGCGCGCCGCGCCGTTTTTTATTTCCGCCGCGCAACGGACGATGTAGCCGGGCGCGCAGCCGGCCGACAGCAGCACGCCGTCGCCGATCTCTCCGGCCAGGCGCAGCATCTGGCTTTTCACGGCGGTCAAGTAAATCGGAATATTCGACGACGGCGTGAAACCCAACTTCGCGCCGTTGACTTGAATCGTCTCGCCTTGAAAGTTCACCGTCTCGCCGCTCAAGAATCGCCGCAGCACTTCGACGTACTCGCGCATCGTTTTCAGCGGCCGCGTCACCTTCATGCCCGCCTCTGCGAGGGCCGCGGCGTTTCCGGTCCCGGCAGTCGCCCACACTCTTCCGGGCGCGAACTCGTCCATCGTCGAGAGCGCCATCGCGGAGATGATTGGGTGGCGCGAATAGGGACTGAGCGGCGCAGGGACAACCTTTATTTTTTTCGTCGCGCCCAAAAATGCCATGGCCGACGTGAGCGAGTCGCGAAAACAGAGATGATCCGACATCCAGATCGATTCCATGCCGATTTTGTCGGCGCGCCGCGCAAGCTCGATCATCTCGCCTATCGAATAAAAACCGTCGAAGCAGAGTCCGACTCTCATCTTGTCCTCACTTCGTTCGGAATACCCTATCTCAAATCTCAAATCTCAAAAAAAACCTTCGTGAAGCAGCGCCGGCAAACGCTCCGGCGGAATTCCTTCGATGCCCATCTTCTCCAGCGTCAGCCCGTCGCGGCGGTAGTCGATTCGATTCAACTCCGACGCGAGCGTGATGAGGCCGTCGATCGCGCGCGTCTCGACGCCGGCCAGCCTTCCCATTTCCGAGATCGGCACCAGGCCGTACGCGACGTCTTCGTGAAGATAGCGATGGTCCAGAGTCTTGGGCGACTTGATCGTCCGGTTGGGCGCGCTCTCGTGGATGGCTTCATAAACGGAGCCGCTGGCGCGCGCGCTCTCGGTCGTCAGGCCCGCCTGATAAAATAACTCGACAAAGGTCCGGGGAGAAAGTCCCAGCCGCTCGACGATCTTCAGTCGTTCTCCGTCCACGGAGTCGATGACACTTGCAATCGCGGGGGTGATACCGTCGCGGTAGAAATAAAAATCGCCATCGCCCGCCTGGATTCTTGCCGCGTTCCCTATCATGCCGGCGGGATGCATGATCGCGTTGATGTTCGAAAGTCCGGTCTCGATCACGTTCTCGGCGCTCACAAGGTTCGGGTAAATCGCGCCGATCTCGCGCACGAGATCCGCGGTGAACTTTCCCGGGAAGGCGGCGCAGCGGAGATTCGTCGTCCGGCGATAGATCTCGACCGTTCCCGGAGCGATCGAGCGGCAGATATAAGTCAGCGTTACCGTCTCGCAGATTTTTATTTTACGGTCGAGCGCGCGTAAAAGCGATGCGACATGGAGCGAGCCGCCGGTGTGGCCGGGATTGAGAAAAACGATTTGTCCGGCGCGCAGGCTGCGGGCGGCTGCGGAGACCAGCTCCGCGTGAGCGACGGCGGGGGCGGCAATCATGACCAGCTCGGCATCCGCAACCGCCTCGTCCATGCTGCTCGTAACCAATGCCGGCCGCGCAAAGTTTTTCTGATCCCCCTCGACTAATTCAATGCCGCCGCGCTCACGAATCGGATGAAGCGTTCGCTCCGAGCGGGAGTAGAGCCGAACCTCATAGCCGCGCAGCGTGAGATCCGCCGCGGCGGCCGAGCCGCCGTTGCCGGCGCCTAGGACGGCAATCCTTTGAATCGCCATAAAACTTTCCCGCGAGGATGAAGCATGGAATCCCGGTTGCTCACTTCAGCCGATACCTTTCCAGCTTCTCCTCATCCAGCTCGATTCCGAGGCCGGGCTTATCCGGCACGATAATCTCCCCGTCTGCGTACTCGAACGGCTCCGTGATGAGGTCGTCGGTATAATAAATTCCGGCGATGCCCTTTTTGCCTTTCCCCATCGGCGTTGAAACCGGAACGACGCAGGCCAGCGATGCGACGGCAGTCGAGGCGGCGAGATGCAAGTTGGCGGCGTTTCCTATTCCGGTTTCCACCGAGCCGTTCACGTTGCACTGAAGGCCCGCAGCCTCCGCCACCGCCGCGACCTTTTTGGCTTTGAAGAGACCGCCCGGCTTGGTCGTATAGAGCGAGATGATATCCGCGGCCTTTTTGCGGACGATCTCCAGCACATCCTGCGGGGTCCAGGCGCTTTCATCGGCCATGATTGGAGTATCGACGCTCTGCGCCACAACCGCCATCGCATCGATGCCTTCCACGGGCTGCTCCATGAATTGGATGCCGTATTCCTCCATCGCTTTAATGGTTTGCACGGCGACCTTCGGCGTCGCGTAACCTTGATTCGCGTCAACCGTGATCTGGATGTCCGGGCCCAAGGCGATTCTCATTTGTTGGACCAACTCGATATCCCGCTTGGGCGCCTGCCCGCCTTTGAGCTTGACGGTTTTGATTCCTTCCGCTTTCACCTGGAGCGCTTCTTCGACGGCTTTTTCGACCTCCATCAGGCCGATACTATGGGCGACGGTTATGCGCCTGCGATAGCATCCGCCGAGGAGCTGATAGGCCGGCGCGCCAAGCGCCTTGCCCGAAAGGTCGTAGAGCGCCATATCCAGCGCGGCCTTGGCATAAGGATAACCCTTGATCGTTTTATCCATCGCGTTGTGGATCAGACCGATCGCGCGCGGATCCTGCCCGACAATGGCCGGCGCCAAAATGTCGTTGATGACATGAGCCGTCGTCTGCGGCGTTTCGCCGTAATACTTCATGTAGTCGCCGCCCCAGTCCTTCAGCACCGGCGCTTCGCCAAGGCCGGTCAATCCGTCGTCGGTAATGATCTTGACGATCACGTAGACGCCGATCGGCGTCGTGAGGCTCGCCCACTGGTGGACTCTCCGCGTGGGAAGCTTGATGGGTATCGTTTCGATGGCAGTGATCTTCATCGCTTAAATCAATTTTGAATTTTGAATTTTGAATTTAATTAAAAATTCATCATTCATCATTCAATACTCGAGTCGTCAGCCGACGCGCAGCAGTTCGTCCGTCGCCGTCTCGTTCGAAAGCAATTCGCAACCGCTCTTCGTAACGAGGAGCATATCCTTGTTTTGCAGCCCCATCCGTCCCGGAATATAGACCAGAGGCTCGATGGCGACCACCATTCCTTCTTCCAATGTCGCGTCGCCGTAGCGGCCGAGATATGGCTCTTCGTGGAGAAACAGACCGATCCCGTGGCCGACGAAGCTGATGGGCTCGAATCCGAGCGCGCCGAAGTGCTTTAGAAAGCTTTGATATATTTTTTTGCAGGAGGCGCCGGGCTTGATCATCTCCATGACCAGATATTTGCATTCGATCAGATTTTTCCAGATCCGCTCCTGCTCCGGCGTCGCGCTCTCGACGACCGCCGTGCGGCAGACCCCCGCGTGATAGCCGTTCTTCACGCCGAAAATCTCCAGGCGGATGAGGTCTCCCCGCTTCAACGCCCGCTCCGTCGGGCCAACGTTCGGATACTGGCTTCTTTCGCCGGAGGCGATGATCATCAGCTTGAAATTCTCCGCGCCGCCGGAAAAAACCCTGCCGACCAAATCCCCTGCAAGCTCCATTTCAGTCATGCCGGCGCGGGCGCTCTTCAATGTCTCGCCGATCGCCCGGTCGGTGATCTTACTCAACGAGCGCAGCAGATCGATCTCCGCGCGGCTCTTCCTCTGGCGCAGTTTGTGGAAGATTCCGTCCGCCGCGGCGACCGTCGCGCGCGGAAGATTTCGCTGAAGCGTCGAAAAATCCTTTGCCGGGAGATATTCCAGCTCTGCTCCCAATCTTCCGCCCGCCAAGCCAAGCTCGGTCAATAGCTCGGCCAACTTCTCCATCGGGTCGTCGGTAAATTCGCGATAAACTCTGATCTCTTTCAGATCGGCATTTCCTCGCGCAGTCGTCTCTTCCATGTCGATCACCAGCAGCGCCGTCCGGCCGTCGGCGGTGACGACCGCTGCGGCGTGCCGCCAGCGCATCAACGACTGGGACGGGACAACCATTCCGGTCGTGTACGTCACATTCTCCGGCGACATAGCGATAAGCGCATCGAGCCCCGCGGCGCGCATCATCTTTTTTTGCCTTTCGATGACCTCCAAATTCATGCCCGCAATCTACCACGGACGCAAATCCGAATGCACGCCCGGCGAGCGGACATTGTCTCGCGCCATGCCATTTGCTACGGTATGGGAGTGAGCCGTCTATGCCTCCCGGGGAAAAGCTAAAAAAAATCCGCGACGAGTTGAAACAAATGTTTCTCGAGCGCGGCGATCTGATCGACGGCGCCCTTTGCGCCCTGCTCTCCTCGCAGCACGTGCTGATCATCGGACCGCCGGGCACGGCGAAATCGATGTTGGCCGACGAGATCTGCCGGCGCATCGAAGGCGCGAGTTATTTTCAGTGGCTCCTCACCCGCTTCACCACTCCCGAGGAAGTCTTCGGCGCGGTGAGCCTCCGCGCGCTGGAGCAGGACGATTACCGCAGAGTCACCGCGCGCAAGCTGCCCGAAGCCCACATCGCCTTTCTCGACGAGATTTTCAAATCCAATTCTTCTATTTTGAACGCCATCCTAACGCTCATCAACGAGCGTCTGTTTCACAACGGCAAAGAGGTCGTCTCCGTCCCGCTGCTCACGCTCTTCGGCGCCAGCAACGAGCTGCCCGAGGACGATGAGCTGATGGCGCTCTACGACCGCTTCCTGCTCCGCTTTGTCGTCAACTACATCGCCGAAGATTTTCGCTTCCTCCGCATGCTCGAGGCCGGCGCGCCGGCGGAGCGAACGGCGATCAGCTTGCAAGAGCTTCGTGAAATGCAGTCGCAGGTAAAGTCTCTGAGCATCCCGGCTTTCATCTACCGCACCGTCACCGACATCCGCCGCGAGCTTAAGAAGAAAAACTTGGAGGCGTCGGACCGGCGCTGGCGACAATCCTTGAGCCTGCTTCAGGCGCACGCCTACCTCGCCGGCCGGCAAGAGGTCGAGGAAAGCGATCTCTATTTTCTCGAACATGCCCTGTGGCGCGACCCCCAGGAACAAAACGAGATCCGAACCACGATCCGCGAGCTGCTTCTCGGTTACGAAGAGGAAATCAAAGAGTTGCTCTACGAATCGCGCGAGATTCGCGACTCCGCCCTTCGTCCCTGGGAAACCGCCGAGGACCGTGCCCGCGCTTTGATCGAAGTGCACACCAAACTTAAAAACATTCTCGCCAAGGTGGAGCAGCTTATGGACAAAGCCAAGAAGCTGGGCCGGCCGCTCGAGCGCGTCGGCGCGATCAAAGACGAGATCGAAGGAATCCAGAAGCAAATGCTGGAAAGATTCTAAAAGACGTGAGGGGTGAAGCGTGAAGGGTAAGGCGTAAGGAGTGAAGGGTCCTAATCCCCTAACGCCTAACCCCTTACCCCTAACTGCCGACCGATGGCGCCAAAAAAGAAACAAAAATCGCCAAAGAAGCGGACCGTCACGCCGCTCCCCGTAGAAACCTGCTGGGTCGAGAGCGACGCCTACGATCGACGGGTTTTCGGCAAGCTCCGCGAGGAGTCGCCGTCGTTGCGGGCCATCGAAGAAACCGGTGGAACTTTTCTTCCCCACTTCGACTCTTTACTGCAAGACCTTTTTTGCATTTTATTCAAGTACAACATCATCTTCCAAAAAGAATCCGAGCTGCTGCGCAGCGCGCTGTTCAATCGAATTTTTCTAAACGCGCTGCGACAGGGCGACTTGTACTCGATTCTGCGCGATATGACGCTCCTCGACGAAGCCAAGTCCGGGCTCTGCACGTTGCTGCTGGGCGAGAGTCTGATCGATCTGCTTAAATCCGAAAAGATGCTGATGCGCCGGGAGATGCTCGACCTCTGGGATATCAAGAAGCAAGAGGAGATTTTAAGCGAACGACAGGCCGAGTTCGCCGAGGCGGAGAAGCTTGCCGAAGAGCAGTCTGCGGACAAAGAGCGAAAAAAGATTTTCGCGAAGGCCAAGGACAAAGTCGAAGGTGAAATGGACGGCGCCGAGGCGCTGCTACGCCAAAAGGCGCAGCGGTTGGCGGAGGCGCTGAAGGAAAAGGAATCTCAAGTGACGCAGCGCTTCCAGGCCGAGGCGATCAAGGCGGCGCAGCAGCTCGAAGACGCCGCCGAAGAAGCGGAGCAATGGGGGCGGGGTCTGGGCTCCGGCTATCGCTCGCCGCCGGGGCAAAAATTAGAATTGGGTAAACGGCTTGCGGGCAATGAAAAACTCAAAAAGCTCAGCCGGATGATCGGACGGATGAAGTTTCACGCGCCCGCGCTGCGCAAAAAGATGTTCGAGCGCTCCAGCGAAGAGATTCTGGAAGTCGAGCGAGGAGACGCCGTTCATCGCCTGCTTCCGCCCGAGCTGCTCACGCTCTCGCATCCGCTCCTGCGCAAGGACTTTTATCGCCGCCTTTTGGATCAAGAGCTGCTGCAGTATTCACTCCGCGGCATCGAGGAAAAAGGCAAAGGCCCGATGGTCGTCTGTCTCGACGGCAGCTCGTCGATGGCCGGAGACAAGGAAATATGGTCCAAGGCGGTCACGCTGACGCTGCTCGAAATCGCGCGCCGCCAGCGCCGGCTGTTCCGCTCGATCTGCTTTTCTTCGGATGAAGCGCCGCTACAGGTGCTCGACATGAACTCGCGGATTCGCCACGAGATGGAAATGGAAAAGGTCATGGACCTGGCCGAGTACTTCCCCGGCGGCGGCACGAGCTTTCAAAAGCCGCTCGACGCCGCGCTCGAATGCCTCAAAAAGTCCAAATACAAAAAAGGCGACATCGTCTTCATCACCGACGGCGAATGCCAGGTGACGCCGGAGTGGGCGGAGAATTTCCGGGAGGAAAAAGATCGGCTGGGTTTTTCGCTCTACTCGATTCTGATCGACGTGGGGCCCAACTCGCTCGGCACGCTTAAAGACTTCAGCGACCGCATCACCACGATCAATAAACTAACCGGCGAAGGGGCAAAAGATATTTTCGTGAAGTTCTAGGCAGGCGCGATCAAAACCCGTCAACGCTCGGACTTCCCGATGTCTAAGCGTGAGCGGAAGCGCGTGCAGTGGACTTTTGTCCTTCTTCGGCACGCCGGGATGCGATGGTCTTCGCACGGTGTTTGAGACCGAAGCCGATCATAAACACCACAAAACCAACGCCGGCGCTTAAGAAAAGTGCGATCATTCTTCTTCCTCCGGTATCAAATATAAGCCACCAGCGAAGGAAATCAAGGCCACGGCTACTCCGAGATACGGAACGAACGAAAGCCCCTTTTCGGAGGTGAGAAGGTAGTCCAATAGGGGAAACACGGCCCACAAGACACTGAATTCCATGAGCTATTCAGCAATGGCCTTGATTTTATTACGATGAAGCATGTGAATCCTCAACGGCTTTGATTATGACTTTGATTCCGCGCATGGTAGCTCCGATCGCAGTAATATAAAACAAAGTCGGCGGGAAAGTCGCCTTTGGAGCCGTCGTCCAACACGAAGGAGACGGCCTGATTGCCCAGTTCGCGGTCGATCGTGATCGAGGCAAAGCGATTCTTGCTATTCACTTTTTTGTCTCTAAACACTGCGAAGGGTAGACGATAGTTCTTTACCTTCCGTCCTTCCACCAATGCAATGTCCAGGACACCCTTTTTGTAATTTGGCTTGACCTCTTTAAATTTCGGATTTTTCATAGGATAGGCTGAAGTGTATCCTAATTCCGATGGAGAAGAAAAGTCACCACCGACTACTTTGCTTTCAGCAGGGTCTTCTCAAATAAAGCCGACAGCTTTTTGTAATTCCTGCCCGCCTCCAGAGGGTCCGACATGAAGAATTTCACTCCTTCGTCCAGCTCCCGATCCTCCGCCTGGATGTCTTTTCGGCCCGGAAGGCGCCCGCTTTTTGCCAGCAGACTTTGTCCCTCTTTGGACAGCAGAAAATCCAGATAGAGCATAGCGGCATGGGGATGGGGTGCGTTCGCGGCGAGCAAGGGCAAGCTGGGCCTTAGAAAGACGGGAGGTTTTTCGGCGCATGGCGAATTTAGCGGCCTACCACCGCCTCGCAGCGCTTGCTCCTCCAGGAATTAGAAAATTGATACGAACGCTCACCAGCCGGCGAGTCGAGGACGTGGCCGTCATTTCACAGAGCCTCGAGCGCCATTTGACCGAGCAGTTGCGCGACGAGGTGAAGCGCCTCTATCCCTACCTGGATGACTCGTTCGACGGATGGGGCCTAGAAAAAAAATAAGCGAATAGGCTTTGCGCGTTATCTCGGATCTCGGAACGCCTCGTCCGACTCCGCCCCTCTCCGCGGCCGCCACTGCAGCGAGTAGTACTCGCCCCGGTCTCTCGCCCACGGATCGAAGGCGTTCACTACGGGATCGAGCTCCGGCTTCAACTCGGGGATCGTTCGGAGCAGCACACGCTTTAACGGGGAGATTTCCACTTTGTGGCCGTTGGATTTTTTTGCCTCCGCCATCGGCGCGCCTGGGCCGTTGTTCGTGACCCAATCCACGCCGAACTTGGTGTAAAACTCGGGCCGGAAACTCGAGGTAAAAAACCGGTCGCTGAACAGACGGCGCGAGGCGTTTAAAATAAAGACCTGGAACTGCGTCTCGGAGATGGCGAATCCGTGCGGCCGGGCAAACTCCGCGAGCCAGCCGACAACGGTATCGACGTCTTCGATGTTGTCCACCGTGGCGCCGTCCTTCTGTCCAAGGCAGTCGCTGATTTCCGTGCCGTTATCGTTGCGTTGCGCGTCGGTGATTTTTTTCGAGTCGTCGCACTTGTGCTGCCCGTACACTTCGCGCAGAATGCCCACGAGACGCTCCTGCTCCGTCCGCGCCAGCGAGCCTTTGGGCTGGCGCGGGTCGATGAAGTCGTCGAAGCGCGTCAATTGCTTGAGGCCGTACTGCCGGCGAAACTCGTTGAAGCGCGGCACGCCGCGCTCCCTATCCCGAATGATATCGAGGGCCGCCACGTCGATCTTGCCCGTCGCCGTATGCAGCCGCGGCAGCTCGAGATTCTGCAGGAAGCGCGGATGATTTTGCAGCGTCAGCGCGCCGAGGCGTTGGCGGCCCATCGAGAGCGCCCAGTTGGCAAGACCGCGCTCGCGCATCGCCTCGGTGGCACGGCCGCGGAAAGTATCAACGACCGGGATCTTGTATCGGATCGCGTTCGGTTCTTTGTCCCACTCGCGGTACTCGATGAGATCGGGAACCAAGGGATGCAAACGGTAGACGGTGACGAATTCCTCCGGAAAGTTAAACGGCGAGCCGAAATGATGGGTGCCCCCGTTGACGTGCTCCGGTTTTTTGAGACTCCATAAATCGGTCTTCTTGGGATCGTACTTGGCGAAGATCGCGTCGTCGGAGTAGACATGGCTGCCGAGACTGAAAATTCCCGGTCCCGACGCGAAGACAGAATACCATTGGCCGTGCTTTTTGACGTCCTTAGATTTGCCGAAGCTATTGGCGACGATCTTCTCCAAGACGCCCTCGACCAACGGATGGCCCCGGAACAGGCCGTGCCAGTTTGCGTTCATGCCCAGGTAGAGCGGTTCATCGTAGAGCAGTTGAGTCGTCCACTCCGTGGTGTGGATCTTGGCGATCTCCGCCGAGATGACAAGACGCGCCACCTCGAAGAGCTCCTCGTCGCCGACCTTCTTATAGGGAATCTTTTCATCCGGGCGCGCCGGGTTGCGCAGCCCCGAGTCTTCCTCGGACGCCGCCGCGGTTTTTTTTCTGAACTCGTCTACGAAGACGTTGTGCTCGCGCGCGAAGACGTTATGGAAGAAGCTCATGCCGATGGTCCAGTTGTCCGGAAACCCGGTCGCCTCCTGTCCCGCCCACTGCGGGTTGATCGGATCGGAGGAATCGAAGAGGGGCAGGTAACCCAATCGCTCGCCTTCGCCCGCGCGCCGGCCGGCCGATACCAACAGGAGCTTGGATGGATCTTTCGGATCGCGCTTGACGCGCCCGCGTGAGGTCTTGTCGTAACCGTATATCTGCGAGGCGTCCCACCAGGCCGTCACCGTGTTGCGCGTCGTCTTGTAGGCTCGCGCCAGACGCTCTTTCCCATCCTTGTCGGTGAAAGTAGTCGGAACGCCTTCCTCCGCGATGTAGGTTTTGTCGATGCGGTCATTGGGGCGGCAGGCGAGCTTTGCGATTTCCTCGGGCGTCAGCGGTTTTTCGACGCCGCCGGCCAATTGAGTCGCGCACCCCATCGCCGTCGTCCCGGATGAATTGTGTCCTTCCTCCAGGTGAGAAAACCAGTCGTGGGTCATGAACTGGATCCAGAACGCGGCCAGCACATTGAAGAACGGCGCCCTCTTGTAGTCGCAGACGGCGGCGGCCGAATAACCGGGTAGCCCGCGCCCTGCGTGGCAGGTGTCGTTCAGCGACTCGGGGCGCGAGAAGAGTTTGCGGCTGATCACCTGGGGATCGGGCTGCAACAGTCCCAGATGATCGCCGTGCCGGTTTTTCGCGAGCTCGTTCTTTCCCAGATCCGGGAACGTGGCCTCGAACTGAACGTTGCGCGCGAATGTTTGATTGCTCGATCCCATGAGAGGATTTTTTATGTCGTTGCAGATCCCGGTGAGAGTGCGGAAGCGGATCAGTTCGTTCCAGCAAAGCTGTTTCCCGTCGCCCCCCACCGCGGCGTATTGCGGATGTCCTTTCGGCAGCCTCATCTGGTCCCAGACGTTCAGAGTGGTGCCGGCGACGCCGTCAAGGCCTTGTACGTAACCCTTGTAGGTCCCGCTGTTGTCGAACAAGTTGAATTTGATCAGCTCCATGCGCTGGTATTCGAGGTCGAGCAGCGCGCCGTCCACGCCGCGGCCGTTTGGACTCAAGTGTCTGAGTTTCCAGAGAGGCTCGGGACCCTTGCTGCCGGCGTCGCGGGTGGCCCAATAGTTCTGCCAATCGACCCAAGGCAAGCTACGCGATTTGAGAGCCTCCTCGCCTCCACGGCAGCGGGCCGTGTCCTCTTTTACCTTTCCTAAAAACCGCTCGGTGCGGTCATCGGCCACCTTGCGAAAACCTTTCCATGCAACCTGGCCGCAAGCGACCAGATCTTCCGGCTTGCTCGCGCACCCTCCTAAAATGAGAATTCCCCCGAAAAGAAGCGCGTTAATCTTTTTTTTCACGGTCTTACCTCCTGCTAAAGACCGGTCTTTGTTTCACCCATGCTTCGATCCTTCGCAGCCGAAATCAGATCGCGATTTAGCAATCAGTTGCCGGCTTTGGCAAATTAGACGGCGTCTCGGGGTCCAAGCCGTTCACGTAGCGGAGGAAAGCGTCCCGCATCGCACAGACCTTCTTTGTCTTCCACGATCGGTGAATCAATTTCTTTTGTTCCTCGGAAAGATGCCATGAAAGCGGCCCCGTTTTCTCCGGCACAAAGACAAACGACTCGATTTTCACCGCCACGCCTTTCGAATCCATAGACGTTTTGAAACGCTCGATCATCCGATTCACCGCAGTGTCATCAGCCGCTGTTTGAGTAAAATCCCACGAGTTCAGCAGCCCATAGACCGGACCCAACCAGGCCGCTTCCCACTGGCTCGAAGCCTTCATCGGCGGCTCAAACGGCTGGCTCGAATCTCGATCAGCGCGATACGCTCGAATGGAATCTCCCGGCGCTTTTCCGTCAACTCCTGCAGCGCCGCCGCCAGCCAGTCGAGAGCCGAGGCGACGCCGGAGTTATCATGGTAACCGCCGTCGATAAGGTGGAGCAGTCCGGATTGCCGTCTTGCGGGATATTACGGGCGGTCACTTTCTCCCCGTCACGCCGGGCAAAAGAAGCGCGGGCCGCCGGGCTGACATAGGTGAACGTAGCCGAGAGCCGCGCCGCCGTCCAAACATCGACCGAGTGTCGATCTTTATCGCCGATCCATTCCGAGTGAGTCTTGGCGTAGTTGTACCGCGTCGGATCGACCTCCTTCCCTTCGATTTTCCAGCCGGCCCATTTGCTCTCGAGGGAAGACAGCGGCGTCAGAGCGATGCGCGCGCCATTTTCCATTACGGTGGAGTTGAAAATAACCGCCGGCTTGCTTCCGTCGCGGATTGCGTCTCTCCATTCCGAGAGCAATACCAGATCTTTGGGCTCTTTTTTATTGAGTCGGTTCGAAGGCTTTCTCCAATCGGCTTCGGCCAATCGGCCTCTGTCGAAGTCCTCATCGGTCCAGATCGGGAAAATCGCCCGACGGAAGTCCGGAAAAGCAAAGCCATAGGCGGTGATGCTGAGACTGGTTTTCACGGAGTTCTTAACCACCTCTTGCAAAATCGCGCCGGGCAGTGGTGCGACCCCCTCTCCGTGAGCGCTTAGGTAGTGAGCCGCGCCCACCGAACCGCCGGAAACCCCGCTGATGAGTCGCAGCTCCCGGCGAAAATTAGGATAATCGTTGTGCAATTCCGCGAGGACCTTCGTCGTCCAACCCGCGGCGAGAATACCTCCCCCGCTGGCGGCGACGACGATTAAATTGGGTTTCTTGCCGCTTTGTCGAAACGATTCGACGAGCGGCTGCAAAACGTCGCCCGCCCCGAGAGGCTTTCCGCCTTCGACGTCGAACACATCGATTGTGTGGGGCCATAAGACATCGCCTAAAATGGATTTAGCTGCCCACCGATACATAGGATATTTCTTGTTGTCAACACAAATATTTTAATATGCCTATAGGTGGCTTCGATACGCAAATAGAGAGCGATGAAAAAGCGAGGAAGGCAAAATCGGGAGAGTCCCGAAAAGTGTGGCGTTATTCCCTCTCCGGCAAGACCTTAGGCGGAAGAATCGCTGGCGGACAGCACGCGCTACGGCATCTCTTCAAGCAGCCGGCCGTAACCTTGGACGGGCTGCCGGACGTGCAGCATCTTCTCCACGGCCCACACTCGCGCGGGAACAGGATGGATCACGGGGACCTGAAGATCTTCTTCCAACAAGTGGATGATGTCGAGGGTGCGCCAGCCGGAGCCGAGCATATAGATCGCTTCGGCGCCGGGATGTTTCAAGAAGGCTTTTTTCGTGTGCGCGTAAACTTCTTGCGCGGCGAGCCGGCCGACGTCTTCGAAGGCGACGGGAATTCCTTCCATCGCCATGACTTCGAAGCCGGCTTCTTTGAAGTAAGCGGAGAACATGTCGTTGATCTTTCCGGTGAAATAGGTCACGCCGACGAATTGGTTGATCCCCAGCGCCCGCAGGGCATTGACTTGGGTCTGGCTCGCGGTCACGATCGGCACGCCGTATTTCTTCTCCCAGCCTTTGACGATCTCCGCTTCTCCTTTGTAGCCGTGGACCATGAAAGGCGGCGCGCCCTCGGGATGGATGAGATCGACTTTGTAGCCGGCCAGCTCGCGCACGCGATCTTCATATACACGCAACGCCTCGCGAAACTCCTCTTCGTTGCCGCGCTGGAAACCCACGAATAAGGGAATCACGCCGATGCCTTCCGGCAACAGGCGGATGAACTCCTCCAGCGATCCCGGCCGATGCGTCGGCTTGATGAGACCGATGGTTCCGCGCCAGCTTGTGTAGGACATGATGGCTCCCGTCTATACCGATGCGAGAATCTTCGTGAACTTAGATTTTAATTTGGCTCTCAGCTCGGGGCTCACGTCGACCACCGTGGGAAATTTTCCCTTGAGCTTGCGGTCGTAAGGAATGCAGGCGTCGATGAGAATGCGGTTGTTGAAGTTTCCCGGCAGAAACATCGGGTCGCGTCCGGACGACCAGGCCTTCTGAATCGTATCGATGTCGGTCATCGGGTCGAAGCGCGTGCACATCGCCCAGAGCACCTGATCCAGATCGGAGCAGTCGATGTCCTCGTCCACCACCACCGTCCACTTGCCGTTGTAGGCGCCGGCGGCGCAGGAGGACGCGACGTGGAGCACGTTACGCGCGTGGCCCGGATAGCGCTGGCGAATCTGGATCGCCGTGAAGCGCGTCGCCGGTCCGCCCTCGTGGTTCCACACGCCGAGGATTTCCGGCAGACCGCACGCTTCGAGCGCGTGCCAGATCTCGGCCGCTCCCGCGATGCCTTTGAGCAAACCGGTCTCGTCCACCGGCTTGTGCTGCGGCGCGCAGGTTAAAATCGGATCGTCGCGGTAGAGAATCCTTTTTACGTCGATGTAAGGACGCGGCACGACGTCGTCGGAGTAATAACCCATCCATTCACCGAACGGTCCTTCCGGCTTTACGTTGCCGGGCACGGCCTCCCCTTCGATGACGATCTCGGCGTCAGCCGGTATCGGAAAGCCGGTGTAGGGTCCTTTGACGACTTCGATCGGCTCGCCGCGAATGCCGCCGGCGAAATCGTATTCGGAGACGCCGCGCGGCAGCGGGCTCGCCGACAGCATATAAAGGAGCGGGTCCTGCCCGCACACCACGGCGACCTTCATGCTCTGGCCGCGCTCGAAATATTTGTCGCGGTGGATTCTGCCGTGCTTCCCTTCGGTGATCTGGCAGCCGATCGTCTTCCCGTCGTAGACCTGGCAGCGGTACGCGCCGAGGTTATACCAGTCGGTATCGGGATCTTTGGTGATGACGAGATCCGCCGTGCCGATATAGCGCGCCTGATCGAGCTCGTGGTGGATGGGGACGGGAAACTTCAGAACGTCCACGTCGTCGCCTTCGAGAACGTGATCGAGAATCGGCCCGCTCTTGACGAATTTTGGCTTGATGAAATTCATGCTTTGCATGCGCTCGTGGTATGCCTTGACGATGTCCGCCTTGCGCTCGTATTCGAGCGGCAAGCCGAGCGTCAGCGCGACTCTTTGGATCGAGGAGAACTGGCCGTAAAGGGTGCGAAAGCCTTTCGGATAACCGGGGACTTCATCGAAGAGAATCGCCGGCGCCTTTCCTTTGCTCCCTTGCGTGAGGAGCTGCGTCGTCGCGCCCATTTCGCGGTCCCAGTGAGCGCCGTTGACCTTGAGCAATTCGCCTAACTTTTCGACCTGATCGAGCCAGTCGCGCAGACCGCGATACGCCACTCCCCTCTCAAGCGGGCTGATCTTTTTTTCTGGACGCGCCATTTGTCAACTCCCTGCTTTCTAAGAGCCGGCGGTGGCGCGGCCCTTGGGCTCGGCCGCGGCGGAAAATCCTTGCTTCATCCACCACTCCGCCACCTCGCTGCCGGTCGCAAACCAGACGCCTTCGCGCTGCTTCATGTAGCGGATGATCTCTTTCAGCGCCCCTGCCCTCCCCGGCCGGCTGGATATATAAGGATGGAACTGAAACGTGCAGAACGTAGGCGCGGTCTTCGATTCCTCGTAGAGATCGTCGAAGAACGATTTCCAGACGACGAGCGCGTCCTGCGGATTTCCCGAATCCCTGTGGCCGTACGTTCTGCCGTCGCCGAAGGGCTGGCGGGGAAGCTCGACCAACTCCTTCTCGCCATTGGTCCATAGAAAAGGCAGATCGTAGGAGAAGGAGTTGCTGTTCCAGAGATAGCCCTGCTCCATCAGCAGCACCAGGCTGTTTTGACTCTGCGTGCACGAGCGCCATCCTTGCGGACATTTGCCGGTCACGCTCCGGATCATCTCTGTAGCGCGGCGGATCACATCTTTCTCTTCGTCCCGAGATAAGTCGCGGGCGACCTCGTGATGATAGCCGTGGCCCGCGACTTCATGGCCGTGTTGGACGATCGCCTTGGTCGCCTCAGGGTAGCGCTCTGCAATCCCGCCGCAGGTCATAAACGTCGCTTTGACCTTCGTTTCATCCAGGATCCTGAGAATCCGCCAGATCCCCGTCTTGGGCCCGTACTCGGCCTGAGTGTATTCTTCATGATTGATCTTGCCGTTCGGCAGAGGTCTCACGTCTTCGCCGCCCTGGAAATCGAAGGTCAATGCCACCGTCATGGTGCAACCGTCGGGCCAGAAAATCTTCTCTTGCGCATGATTCTCGCTCAGCATCGTAGTCACCCTCCCGTGATCATTAGATGAAGGCCGGCTCTCTTCGCCTCACATACAACTTTCACTCCCTCAAGTCCAGCCTGAGTATGAATAGAGATTCTTCGCTGCGCTCAGAAGTGAAGGATCTCTCTTAAAGTGAGGCGCACCCGGCAAGTTGAATTGCTTCTACGGCAGCGCCTATACTTCAACACGATGGCGCGCTTTCAAAGGAGGTCCGTATGTTTCCCCACTTGAAGAACTTAAACCTGAAGCAATGGATCGATGAGAATCGAGGAAATTGGGGACAGCGCCGGGTCATCTGGGACGACTCGGATTTTATCGCGTTTGTCACCCGCGGGCCGAACAGCCGGAAGGATTTTCACATCGACCCGGGCGACGAGATGTTCTATCAGCTCGAGGGCGAACTGAACCTGCACTACATCGCGCCGGAGAAAAAGCACGAGATCACCGTGCTGAAAGCGGGAGAGCTTTTTCTCATGCCCGCTAACGTCCCGCACTCGCCGCGGCGCGGCGAAGGATCGTGGACTTTTGTCGTAGAGCGAAAGCGGCGGACGGAAGAAGTGGATCTTTTCGTTTGGTTTTGCGAGCAGTGCGGCAACAGGCTTTACGAAACTACCGTGCGCTTCGACGATCCGACCGACGCGGTGAAAACAGCCACGGAGAGAATCAAATCGGATGAAAAGCTGCGAACTTGCCGCCAATGCGGGGAAAAGTTAGCGGTGTAGATCGCGTTGCTTTGTCTTCAGCGCGCGCCAGACTTTTTCGGAGGTGATGGGAAGCTCGTAGAAGCGGATTGCGACCGCTCTCGCGATTGCGTTGGCGATGGCTGAGGCGACGGGCAACAGCCCGCCCTCGCCCATGCCTTTGGCGCCGAAGGGTCCGGGTCCGTTTTCGTTTTCGATGAGCGCGGAGGAAAACTCGTCGGGAAGATCGTTGAAGTGGGGCACGCGGTAATCCACCAGGTTAGGATTCAAGAGCTGTCCGTCCTCGTAGACCATCTGCTCGAAGAGGGTGTGGCCTAGTCCGAAAACGACTCCGCCCTCGTCCTGCCCTTCGCATTGCACCGGGTTGATCGCCCGGCCAACGTCGGCGACGGAGACGTATTTTCGCAGATGAATCGCCCCGGTCTCGCGATCGACTTCGACTTCCGCCCCGCCCCAGCCTACTTCCCAGAACGTGGTCGTCGCTCCCAGAGCCGCTTTCTTGGTTTTTAGGTCGCGATACATTCCTCGGCCTATGATCTCTCCCGCCTTGCTGCCGAAAAATTCCGTGATGACGTTGCCGTACGCGAGCGCCTTGCCGCGCTTGGCACAAACTTTCTCGTCTTTGAGTTTCAGTTCCGAGATTTTGCAGCCGAGAACTTTCGCAGCCGCTTGGAGGAGCTGCTTCTTCGCATCCTGCGCGGCGCGCTGGACGGCGAGTCCCATGACGGTCATTGAGCTGCTCGCGCTCGTGGAGACGTCGTAGGGCGTCACGTCCGTGTCCAATTGCGCAACCGAGATTTTGTCCAGGCCCAGAGCTAATTCTTCGGCTAAGACCTGGCTCAGCGCGGTCTTGGAGCCCTGGCCGATCTCGACCGTGCCGGTCAACAGAACCACGCTGCCGTCGGAAGACATCTTGACCGTCGCGCCCGCGATCTTGAAAGTTCCGCCGGCGTCTTTGAGACACACGCTCAAACCTTTTCCCGTATTCGGCTTCGAGCCGCTTTTCCAATCGAGCGCCTTCGCGACCTTGAGCAAGCCCTCCTTGAGATCGCAATCCACCGGCGTGTCGCCGGGCGTGTAATCCTCGCCCTTCTTGAGCAAATTCTTGAGGCGAAATTCCAAGGGGTCCATCTTGAGCCTCTCGGCGATCAGATCCGTGTGCGACTCGTAGGCCCAAGCGACCTGCACCGAGCCGAAGCCGCGGAACGCGCCGGCCGGAACCGTGTTAGTGTAAACGCAATAGGCATCGATCTTCGCAATGGGAATACGATAGGGGCCGAGAGCGCGATAGCCCGCCTTTTGCGTCACTCGCGGCCCCGCGTCGGCGTAGGCGCCGGTGTTCATGTAGATCTCGCACTCGCGCGCGAGCAAGCGGCCGTCCGCCGTGACCCCGCTCTTGATGCGCACGCGCGCCGGGTGGCGGGTGACGGTCTTGAAGCTGTCGCTCGCGCTCATCACGAGTTTCACCGGCCGGCGCGCCTTCCACGAGAGTGCCGCCGCGATCGGCTCGGCCTTGACGTAGAGCTTGCCGCCGTAGCCGCCGCCGACGTAGGGGACAATGATGCGCACGTGGCTGAGCGGCAGGCTGAAGATCGCGGCGAGATGGTCGCGCAGGCCGAAAGGGTCCTGGCACGCGCTCCAGACCGTCAGGTGGTCTGGCTCGTAGTGCGCGATCATGACATGCGGCTCCAGCGAATAGTGTTGGACTTTGGGAAAGCGGAACGTGTCTTCGAAAACGTGGTCGGCTTTGTGAAACGCTTTCTCCACATCGCCGCGGGCGTAGCCGAAGTGCGAGCAGATGTTCGTGCCCTTGAATCGGTCCGGCGCGCCGTAGCTCGAGCCGCGCAGCTCGGCTTTGCCTTGCCATTGCTCGTGCACCAGGGGCGCGCCCGCCGCGATCGCCTCTTCAATGTCGGTCATCGACGGCAGGTCTTCGTACTCGACGTCGATCAGATCGAGCGCCTGCTCGGCGGTCATTTCGTCCACCGCCAGCACGGCGGCGACCGGATCGCCCGCGTAACGAACCTTATCCGCGGCGACGATCGACTGGTCTTTGTAGATCGCGCCATAGTGCGAGTTAAGTCCCGATAGATCGTCGCGCGTGAGCACGGTAAAAACTCCCGGCAGAGTTTCCGCCTTGCGCGCGTCGATCTTGACGATCCTGGCGTGCGGCGCCGGGCTGCGGAGAACTTTCGCAAAGCCCATTCCCGGAAGCTCGAGGTCTCCGGTGTACACGGCGCTTCCGGTCACTTTTTCCACGCCGTCGAGGCGTCGGGGAGACGTTCCGGCGATCTTCAGATTCTGCCTTGCCTTCATTTTTCAGCCGACTTGGAACACTGCGTGTCTTTGCAATCTGTACGAGCCGTGTTCGTGATCGTGACTTGTGCTCGTCGAAAAAATTCCGAGTCTTGAACGAACACGCAGCACGAACACGAGCGCGTCATTTGCGAATCTTCGGGCTATCTTTTTCAGGGAAATACACGTCGCAGAACGGGCAATGAAAATTCATTCCCGATCCCAGCATGTGCGGGTTGGCGACAAAGACCTTGTTGCATTTCGGACAGGTAATTTCGATGGTTTGGCCCATTACTTACTCCATTTTGGATTTTAGATTTTGGATTTTGGATTCAAGGCAAGATCTTCGGCTTGCATTCCGCATTTCTAATCTAAAATCGAAAATCCAAAATCCAAAATTACTCACGCCCAGTACGTCGTCCTGTCCGTAGGGATGTGCTGCAAGACTTCGCCGGGAATATAATCTTCCAGCTTGACGCGCGCCATGGCGTCGTCGGGACACTTGGATACCGGCGAGAACGGATGATCGAGCGGGCGCGTCGCGTCAATGATCATTGCGGAGGTCTTGATCTCGTCCATCAGCGACGGATCTAAAAAATTCCCCCGGAACAGCGGCTGAAGAATCGACACCTGCGCGTGCGGCTGCACGCGCGTCGCCAAAGCCCAGAGGATGTCGGTCGGATCGAACACGTCGATATCGTCGTCGAAGACGAAGACGTTTTTCGCGTGGTCGAACGTCAGCGCGGCGGCCGCGGCCCGGCCCGGGTCTCCTTCGGACATTTTCTTCATGGCGATGAAGATATTGTACTGTGCGTGCCGGCCGAATTTGCAGACGGCGGTGACTCCGGGAACCGCTTCACGGCAGCGGCGGAGATATGCCCCTTCCCGCGGCAGGTCCATCCACGGCTTGTCGCCCTCGGGCGTGATAACCGATTGATACATGCCGCCCTTGCGGTAGTTGATCGCCCGCACCTGATATTCGACGCAGGTCGTGTAGCGCTGCGGGCCGAGATAGCCCGGCGCTTCGCCGAACGGCCCTTCGACGACGCGCTTGCCGGGAACGAGCGCGCCCTCGATGACGATCTCCGCGTCGGCGGGTATGAGAAAATCCTCCCCCCACGTTTCCGACGCGGTCAAGCGCAACGGTTCCTGCAGGTAGCCGCCAATGACATCGTATTCGCTGACTTCGAACGGTCCGCTGTAACAGGCCCCCAGGTGATAGGCGGGATGATGGCCCAGAATCGTCGCGACCGGGCATTCCAACTTGTTTTCCTCGTGGTCGCGAAAGATTTTCCACAGATGCCGCGGCGAGGCGTAGAGCGCGGTGGTGTTCTTCGTCTTGACCTCCATGCGATGGTACGAGCAGTTATAGACGCCGCTCTTGCGGTCCTTGGTGATCGAGGACAAGACGATGTACGGACCGCCGTCCATATAATGATGGCGCATGACGGGCAGCTCGAAGATGTCCACGTCTTTTCCGGTCTTCACCACCTCTTTGACCGGCGCCTGCTTCTTGTCGATGACGGTCGGAGGCACCCGCCGCTCCTCCCGTTGCAGGCAAACTTCGGCCATCTGCGCGCGGCTCGTCTCTTTCGGCACGCCGAGCGCTATCTGTATCTTGCGCTGCGAGATCTCGCAGTTCATCACGAGCTTGAAGTCGTTGCTCGGCCGGCCGTTTAAATTCAACGGACGGTCGAAGACGAGGATGGGAAATTTCTTCATCGCGCCGAGATGCTTGATGATGGCGGTCACGTCGTAATGCGCGGGATCGACTTCCTTGCCGATGTGCACGATCTCGTTGGGGATCTCCCGCCGGCAATCCTCCAAAAACGTTCTCAGACTCTTCGCCATGAAAATCCTCCGCAAATCTTTTATACACCCTACCTACATCTAGTTTCGAAGCATTGTCAACGCGGCGGAAGTGCGGAGAAATGCTGCGGCATGGAAAGGGCGCGATAAATCGCGCCCCTACAAAATTATCTCGACTGAGACCGTGAACACAGACTTGGCGATCGGAATGTAGGGGCGGGATTCATCCCGCCCTCCGATTGTTAAGAGTGGCCCTCTCGGCTGCAGCCGAGAGCACGCTCCCCGAGGGCTCTCACGGCTGCGGCGGGAGAGATTCTCCTTTCATCTTGAACAGCCGCATGATGTTCCCGCCGAGGATCTTTTCTTTTTCTTCTTCGGAGAGTCCCGCCATCGCCTGGATCGGCTTGACGGTGTTGGGCCAGGTGGAGATCGCGTCGCCGTGGTCGAAGTCGCTGCCGGTGATGATGTTGTGGTTCGGCCAGGCTTTGACGATATCCGGCAGATATTTCTCCCACGACACGGCTGCGATGTAAAAGTGTCGGAAGTATTCGCCGGGTGTCTTTTTTATCTTCTGTTCGCCCTGGAAGAACTGCCGCACCGCGGTGGAGACCGGCGCCTCCGAAGGCATGTGGTGATCCAGCATCGTCATGAGCCACGGCACCCACCCGATGCCGCCTTCGAAAAATGCGAAGCGCAGCGACGGGAAGCGATCGAGCACGCCGCTGAAAATCAGCCGCGCCGCGGTCACCATGTAGGTGAGCGGGAAGCCGAGCGCAGTGGGAAAAAGCGGAAAACCTTCGTACCGCTCGCTGCCGATCAGCCAGGGATGGCTGTGCTGGTCCTCGTATACCCGCGCTCCGGGGTGAACCAGGATCGGAATGTCCAGCCGGGAGACTTCCTCATAGAATGGCCACAAGACTTCCGAGTCGAGGTCTCCGTCCTGATAGCCACCGCTCAACTTCACCGCTTTCAGTCCCAACTCCTCGACCGCGCGCCTGACCTCGCGCACCGCTTCTTTGACGTCCGGCAGGTAGACCCACGCGACGCCGATAAACTCGCGCGCGCCGGCAATGTCCTCCGCGACCGTGTCGTTGTAAGCCCGCGCAAGCTGCCGCCCCAACTCCGGGTCCAGCTCATAAATCAATTGGCGGTTGTCGGGAATTAAAACCTGAAGATCGAAGCCGTCTTTCTTCATGTACTCGCGGCGGATGTCGAGGTTCCAGCGTCCTTCCTTGAACGAATGCACCACTTTACCGTCGCGATAGTACGTGGCCGTCTTGCCGGGAACGCGCTCGCCGAAGCGCACGTACTTGCCGTTGTCTTCTTTGATTTCAACGTAGCCGCGGCCGGGATGCGACACGCGATCGATAAAACGCACGGGCCAGTAGTGAGTGTCTCCGTCGATATACACGAGTCTCTCCTTCGAAATTTAAATCAGTTTCGGACTCCGTAAGACTCGAACAGCCGGTCGATGAAGCCGCTCTGCGCGAGCCGGCGGAGAATCCGATCGTCGATCATGTCTTCAACCTTCACCTTGTCGGCGCCCGGCGTTCGCGTCTTCATGAGCCGCTGGATGTTGCGCAGGCCCTCGACGGTCGGATACGGTTTTTTTTCCACGTTCTTCAGAACGTCCTGGTAACCTTCTTCCGCGACCGCCGGATCAGACAGCTTGAGCCGCTTCATGATCGTGCCGACAACGGCGCTTTTGTTTTTCGGCGCGAGGCTGAACGCGATCCCTTCGAGCAGCCCTTTGAGAAGGCCTTCGAGCGTTTCACTCTGCCCTTGCAGATAAGCGCCCTTGACGATCAATCCTTGGCCCGAGAACGGAATGTCGGCCTGGTACAAATCCGCGAGGATCGTGAAACCTTTTTGCTTAAGCTTTCGGCTGAAGACGCCGTCCAGCACGGTTGCGTCGATGCGGCCGGCTTCGAGAGCTTGCGTGAGAACCGTTTGATCGCCGATGGCGAGGAAATTGATGTTATCGCGCGCGGGATCCAAGCCGACGTACTCGAGTCCGAGCATCCCGGCCATCCAAACCGTGCCGCCGAGGCTCTGGACCCCGAAGTGCTTGCCGCGGAGATCCTTGGCGCTCTTGATGCCCGGCAAGGCTACCAGGTCGTAGGCCAACCGGTTGGTCATCGAGGCGATCATCTTCAAGTCCGCGCCGCCGATGACCGCCGCCAACGCCGAAGTTCCTCCGGTGTAGCCGACCTGAACGTCGCCCGCGGTGATCGCGGCGACCAGCACCGGCGCCTGGCGGATGAAGATCGCACTCGCGGCGACTCCGTACTTGGTGAAAAATCCGCGATCCTCGGCGATCCACAGCGGGGCGACGCGCGCGTTCATGGCCGCGTGGGCAATGACGATCTTGGCGGGCGGCGAAGCGGCCTGCAACTCGACGCTGCAGGCACAAAGTATAACGCCGGCGAAAACGATCCGGAGAAGTTGGGGCATGCAACTCCTTCCTCCCCGAGTGTCACCCTGAGCGCAGTGAAGGGTCTCGATTCGTTCGAGATTCTTCGGCTTCGCCTCAGAATGACAGAAATACATCGGCGGACCAAGCGCACGAGCGACTGAAGATTCTTTGCTACAGATTCAGCAACCGCGCCGCGTTCTCGCCGAGAATCTTGTCTTTCTGCTTCGCCGTGATGTCGTTTCTCGCGCGGATACTGGATACCGTGTGCGGATACTCGGAATCGAAGTGCGGATAGTCGGTCGCCATCAAGATGTGGTCCTCGCCGACTTCCGCGATCGGGCGCGACAGATCCTTTTCATCCGCCTCGCAGGTAAAATAGCAGTTGCGCCGGACGTACTCCGAAGGCGGCATCTTGAGATCGCGCTTGAGCTGCGCGAAGTCCTTGGCCCATTCCCAGTCGTCGTCCATTCGATGCATCCAGTAGAGCGGAAACTCCGCGCTGCACTCGAAGAAGACGACTTTGAGCTTGGGAAATTTTTCGAAGATGCCGCCCAGGACCAGAGCGATGAGCGCCGGGGTGCAGTTCATGGGGCGGCCGAGCACGTGGGTTTTAAAAAAATTATCGAACCGGTCCACCAGATCGCCGTTGCTGTTCGGATGACAGAAAAGCGGCACGTCGAGATCTTGCGCCGCCTCGTAGTACGGGTAGTAGTCGGAGCTGTCGAGGTTACGGCTGCCGCAGTAGGAAACCAAATGGCCGGCCTTGAAGCCAAAGTCCTTGATGCAGCGTCTCAGCTCGTCGGGCATCGCCTCGGGACAGCCGCCCGGCGCCATCGCGACGGGAAGAAAAACGTCTTCATAGCCTTTCACCAGATTGGCGACCCAATTGTTGTAGCAGCGCGCCAGCTCGCGGCCGAGAGGCCCGATGTTTTGCGTCGCGATGCTGATTTGCGTCGGAAAAATAATTTCCTTGTCGAGATTTTCTTTTTTGATCCCCTCGCGCCGCTTTTCCATGTCGTAGCCCGCAACCTGCCGCGCCGCAATCTCGCCGCCGCGCCAGCCGTAGTCTGGATCGTATATATAAGGATGGCTGTGGGCCGCGCGTCCCTGAGCGCTGATCGGGTCGAGTGAATGGATGAACTTGGTGGCATGACCGTGTCCGTTGCCGACGCGAACCGGCGTGAGCCTGGCCCACGGTCCTTCGAGCTTGTAGATCTGGTCGAGAAAATAACCTTCGCGTAAATGCGAATCCAGGTCGATAATCATGTCCTCTACCTCCCTAATTAATTTCGGCGTGGTCGGGTCCGGCTATTTCCCGCCCAGCATTTGCAGGAAAGATTTTTCGATCAGCTCGTCCACGGAAATCTTGCGCTTGAGCCTGCCTTCCTTGAATTCCAGCTCGATGACTTCGGGGATCGGCTTCTCGGCGATTTTTCCGCTTACCGGAAACGAATCCCGGTACTCGTCGTAACCCGAGGGGGCGTACGCCGGATCCATCCTCACGTATTTTCGGATGGCCTTGAGGGCATCGTCTTTATTTTCCAGCGTATGCTTGACGCCGCGCTGATAGGCGCGCAGGAATTTGACGACCTGATCCTTTTCCTTCGCCAGCCACGGCTCGCGCGCGGCGAAGGTCTCGTAGGGCCACTCGGGAAAAATTCCCTTGAGATCGAAGAGCTTGTTGTAACCCTGGGATTTGGCGATCTCGGTTACGGGGAACCAGACGATGCTCGCATCCACCGCTCCGGCGGACAGCGCGGCATACCGGGCCGGAGTGCTGCCGATCTGGAGTATCGTCACTTCCTTCGGATCGACGCCGAAATGGTGCAGCGTTGCGCGGGTGAGAAAATCCGTGAGCGAGCCGAAGCGGCTGATCGCGAACCTCTTCCCTTTCGCTTCTTTGAGGGATTTGAAATTGGGATTCGAGTAGAGCTGGAACGGCATGAGGTTGCAGATGCCCCAAAAATTCCTCACATCCATGCCGGCGCCCCTGCCGGTTATGGTCTCGACAAACGCGCTCCCCATGATCTGAACGTCGCCGCCGGCCATCGCCTGAAGATTGGTCGTGCCGGCGTTGAACATGACGAAGATCACGTCCAACCCTTCATCCTTGAAAAAGCCTTTTTCCTGCGTCACGTACACCGGCAGAAACGCGAGGTTCACGGACGAAAGACCGACCACGATTTTAGCGGATGCGCGCGGCGAGTAGGAAAAAAGGGAGACAAAAAGGAAGAACGACAACATCAGTCGGCGCATAAGAGTCCTCCTCCGAACCTAGATCACCGAATGCTCCGGGAGAATGGTCTTGAGCACGCGCAGGTAGTTTCCTCCGAGGATGAGAGCGATCTCGTTTTCTTTATACCCGTGGCGACCCAGGCCGTCGATGAGCTTCGGCAGATCTTCGATCTCCTCAAAATCTTTGACGTAAGTGCGCTGGTGCAGCGGATGGTGCTGATCTTTGAGCGTGCGCGGGCCGTCGTACTTGATGAAATCCATTCCCAGGGCCAGATGCTCGACCCCGGCGAGCTTCACCATATAGTCGAGGTGGCGGAGCAGATCGTCGAGCGTGGCGTCTTTTTTCGCAACGCGCTCGGGCAACGCGAGGATGCCGACCAGTCCGCCCTGGTCCGCGATCGCCTTGATCTGGTCGTCGGCCAGGTTACGGGGATTGTCCAGCATGCCGCAGGCGTTGGCGTGGCTCACGAGCAACGGCGCTTCGGCGGCATCGAGCGACTGGAAAAATCCCTCGCGGTTCATGTGCGCGAGGTCCACCACCATGCCGAGGCGGTTCATCTCCTTGATGACCTCGACGCCGAAGCGCGTGAGCCCGCCCTTGGTGCGGTTCTCCCACACGCCGTCCCCCAGCTCGTTGCGGAAATTCCACGTGAGCTGCATCGAGCGCAGGCCGAGACGATAAAAATTTCTCAACTGATGGATGCTTCCTTGCAGCGGCATCCCGCCTTCGAAGTGGAGAATAAAAGAGATCTGGCCGGGACGGACTTTGTCCGGGAGATCTGAGCGCGTGCGGACGAGCGAGATCATGCCTTCCGAGCGCGGCGCCTCTTCCAGGAACATGTCGATGTTCTCCAGCGCCGTCTCCAGGTATCGTCCCGTGTTCTGCGAGTGCGAATAAGAATCGCCGCTCACCGCATAGACCGAAAGATCGATGCCGTCGCGGATCAGCCGCGGCGCGATGGCGTCGCGCAGAGGCGACTCTTCGGCGATCGACTTTCGATAGAGCTGCTCGTACACGTCGCGGTGGCCTTCGACGACGACGTGCTTTCTCAGCATTTCGCGGGAATCCATAGGCTTTCCTTTTCGCTTGAAGATGATAGGCGCTTGGGGTAGTAATATCGGCAAACCAAACCGGACGCAAGCGTTTTTCCCTTGACATCCTCACTCACAAATTACGGTCGCCGGCTGATTCCCCTCTTTCTGTTTTTAGTTCTCTGCTCCTGCAATCGCTCTTCAGGCCCGCGCAATGAAAATGTCTTTCGCGTAAACCTCTCCACGGAGCCGCCGAGCCTCGATTGGTCTCTGGCGACGGACCATGTGTCTTTCAACGTCATCGCCAATCTTATGTCCGGGCTGACCGAATTCGACAAAAACTTAAAGCCCGCTCCGATGATCGCCAAATCGTGGGACATTCTCGAAGGCGGGAAAAAAATCATCTTTCATCTTCGCGACGACGTCGCGTGGAGCGACGGGAAAAAAGTCCGCGCCGAGGATTTCGAATACTCCTGGAAGCGGCTGCTCAATCCGAAGACGGCATCCGAATATGCCTACAGCCTGTTCGATATCGTCAACGCGGAAGAATTTCACCAGGGCAAGATCGCCGACGAGAGCGCCGTAGGCGTGACGGCAACCGACGATGCGACGCTGGAGGTCCGGCTCAAACACCCGACCTCTTATTTTGTCGCCATCACCACCTTCGAGATCACTTATCCGCAGCGCCGGGACATCGTCGAGAAATTCGGCACCAAGTGGACCGAGCCGGAGAACATCGTCACCAACGGCCCTTTCTTGCTCGCCTCGTGGAAGCACGAGAATGAAATCCAGCTCAAGGCCAACCCCAATTACTTTCTCGGCAAGCCCGCGATCGAAAACGTCGAGATGGTCATGGTCAATGAAATGACCACGGCGCTCGCCATGTACGAGCAGGGACAGCTCGACTTCCTCGACAACCACAGCATTCCCGCCCTGGAAAAGAAGCGGCTATCCAACATGCCGGGATTCAAGTGGGTGCCGCAGCTCCGCGGCGAGTATTACGGCTTTGCCGTCGAGCGAAAGCCCTTCAACGACCCGCGGGTGCGTAAGGCCTTCGGCATGGCGATCGACCGCTCCGCGCTCCCCAAGCTGCTCCACGGCGGGCAGCAGCCCGCGGCGTCCTGGATACCGCCGGGCATGTCGGCGCACAATCCGAAGATCGGCCTTCTCTATAATCCGCCCGAGGCGAGGAGGCTGTTGCGCGAGGCGGGATACCCGGACGGCAAGGGCTTCCCTCAGGTCACTCTCGCTTACAACACGGAGGAGAATCACAAGACCGTAGCCGAGGCGGTCCAGGGAATGTGGAAGCGCAACCTGGGCGTGCTGGTCCGCCTGGAGAATCAGGAATGGAAAGTGTTTCTCAAAAGGCTCTTGAACGATCCGCCGCCGATCTTCCGCTCCGGCTGGGGCGCCGACTATCCCGACCCGGACAATTTCATAAAACTTTTTGCCTCCTACAGCCCGCAAAATTACAGCCGCTGGAAGAACGCCCGCTACGACCAGTTGATCGAGCAGGCCGCGCGGGAAATGAACGAGCAGAAGCGCGTCCAGCTCTACAACGAGGCGCAGAAAATTCTCTGTGAAGTCGACGCGCCCATCGTTCCTCTATTTACGACGACGGAGGCCACGATTTTAAATCCCCGCTACACCGGGCTGGACTACAACTCCATGGGCCGGCTGGTGCTACGCAACGTGCGCCTGAAAGATTCAGGTCGGCTTCCGCCTCCGGACACTCGCGGCAAGGAAAAAGAAGGCCTGAATTGATTTTAGATTTTGGATTTCCGCCAGAGGCGGATCCGCCAAAGCTTTGTGGCGGAGCCGATTCAATCTGAAACCCAAAATCGAAAATCTAAAATCCGAAATGAGTTTATGCTTCGCTTTCTCTCAAGGCGTCTCCTGCACGGCGCGGTCGTTCTCTGGGTGGTGGTAACGCTCACGTTCGCGTTGCTGCGGGTTCTTCCCGGCGGCCCCTTCGACCGCGAGCGGCGGCTCCCGCCCGAGGTGATGGCCAACATCGAAGCCAAATACCATCTCGACGAGTCTTTCCCGGTGCAGTACGCGCGCTATCTCAAAGGCATCGCGCAGGGTGACCTGGGTCCCTCTTACAAATACACCGACCGAAACGTCAGCGACATCATCATCGATACTTTCCCGACTTCCACGGTGTTGGGACTGCTGGCGATTTTGTGGGCTTTGACGCTCTCTTTGCCTCTCGGCGTGACCGCCGCGACCTATCATAATCGCTGGATTGACCGGGCATGCACGCTGGTAGCGACGCTCGGCATCTCGCTGCCGAATTTCGTCCTTGGCGCCCTGTTGATCTGGCTCTTCTCCTTGAAGTTGGGATGGTTCCAAGCGGCCCGCTGGGGTTCCCCGGGCAGCGTGGTTCTGCCGGCGATTACGCTCGGCGCGATGCCCTGCGCCCAGCTCACTTACCTGCTTCGTTCCTCGTTGCTCGAAACGTTAGGCGAAGATTTCATCCGCACGGCGCGCGCCAAAGGCCTCCGGGAGTCGCTCGTCCTCTTCAAGCACGCGCTGAGAAACTCGCTGATTCCCGTATTGACGCTTTTGGGCCCGCTGCTGGCAATTTTAGTTGCCGGCTCGTTCGTGGTGGAATATGTTTTTGCCATACCCGGCATGGGAAGATTTTTTATAACGGCGGTCACTGACCGCGACTATCCGTTGGTCATGGGAGTGACTCTGGTCTACACCGCGGTCCTCGTCGGCGCCAATCTGATGGTGGATCTATTGTACTCCGTCGTCGATCCGAGGATGCGCGCCCGCTGAGATGAAGCGATGACGAGCATGGCGCAATTGAGCGGCCGCTTTAAAAGAAGCCCCGCGCTGGTAAGCAGCTTTGCCTTCATTCTGCTGGTAACGATCGCAGGATTCCTCGCGCCTATCATCTCGCCTTATCCGCCGGGAGGGTTCGAGGTCGAGCGCGTTCTCGAAGGCCCCGGCCCCGATCACTGGCTCGGCACGGATGAGTTGGGGCGCGATCTCCTGACGCGCATTCTTTACGGCGCGCGCGTCTCCATCGTCGTCGGGCTCGGAACCGCGCTCCTCGCGCTCGTGATCGGGACTCTCTACGGCCTGGTCTCCGGCTACGCCGGCGGCGCGCTGGACAACCTGCTTATGCGCGTCGTCGACATATTCTACGGCCTTCCGGATCTGCTCATCTTCGTGCTGCTCTCGCTGATATTAGGCCGCAACATCGGCGGCGTGTTGATCGCGCTGGGGTTCATCACCTGGGTGCGCTTCGCCCGCGTCGCGAGAGGCCAGGTACTCCAGGCAAAAGAGTTGACCTACGTCGAAGGGGCGCGGGCCGTCGGCGCGTCGCACGCAAGGATCGTTCTGCGCCACATCCTGCCCAACATCTTCGCGCCGATCCTGGTCACGCTCACCTTCAGCATTCCCGCCGCGATCCTGGCCGAGTCCACCTTGAGTTTTATCGGCCTCGGCATCAACGACCCCTACAGCAATTGGGGAACCAGTTGGGGGACGCTCGCGCAGGACGGCTGGCGCGCCATGCGCGCCTATCCGCACCTGATATTTTTTCCGGCGCTGGCGATTTTTCTCACCATCCTCGCCTTCAACTTCCTCGGCAACGGATTAAGGGATCTTCTGGACCCGAAGGGAAGGTAAGATCGGAGAGATCCTTCACTTCGTTCAGGATGACAGAAACATCGAATTGTCATTCTGAGCGGAGCGAAGAATCTCTCCGGGGTGGCAAACGGATTTTTAGCGAGGAGGAAGCCTTATCTAAATTACGGCTTTTCGTTCATTGTCGCCTTTTCAGTGGGATATCTCCGGTAAGCTAACAGCAAAAACTTCTCGTATCCACTCATGCGTCATGCGCGTCCTGTGACCGCCGGCGCCTTGACCCGAGCGCGTCTTTCTTTTAGGCTTGGGCCAGATACAGGAGGAACACCATGAACTACCGTCTCGAACACATCGCCATCCAATGCAAGAATTTGCAGGAGTCGATCAAATTTTATCAGAAACTTTTCGGTGGCGAGCCGACGCCGATTCGCAAGGGCGGCGCGGGATACGGCTTTTGCTTCCTGAAATTCGGCGGCGAAACGCCGCTGCAGCTCATGGAAACCGACGGCCCGGTCGGCGTGCATCACTACGGCTTTGTCACCGACGACATCGACGGGGTCGCGAAGGACTTCAAGGAAAAAGGAACCAAGATCCTGCGCGAGAACCGCGACGCCGCCGGTAAGCTCACTACGATCTTCTGCCAGGACCCCAACGGTCTTCAGATCGAGGTACGCATTCCGCGATAGCTCTTGCGGCAACGTGCCTAGCCTGAACAAAAGACCAGCTATTACGCTGGTTCAGCCGCCAAAGTTGACTTTTGGAATCGGCATGTGTAACTTAGACCCATAAGGTCCAGAATTTCTATTACAAGCGACCGGGAGGAATCATGGCGAAGACCTTTAAACAGTTGATGGACGAGGCGCGAAAGGACGTGAAGGAGCTTACCGTCCAGGAGACTAAAGATCTGCTGGAAAGGAACGGCAACCACCTTCTTTTGGACGTGCGCGAGAAGGACGAATTTCGCGAAGGACATCTCGAAGGCGCCGTCTCGCTGCCGCGCGGCTTTTTAGAATTGAAAGTCGAAACGACCGTACCGGAGAAATCGACTCCGATCATCGCCTACTGCGCCGGCGGAGTGCGCTCGCTTCTCGCCGCAAAGCAGCTCAAAGAGATGGGTTATCAAGACGTGATCTCGATGTCCGGCGGTTACGGCGCGTGGAAAAATGCCGGCTACAAATGGGTCCAGGATCATCAGTTCACGCAGGAACAGACGACGCGTTACAGCCGCCACTTTCTGCTGCCTGAAGTCGGCGAGGTAGGCCAGGCGAAACTGCTCAACGCCAAAGTGCTCATGGTCGGCGCCGGAGGTCTCGGATCTCCTTCGGCCTATTATCTGGCGGCGGCGGGCGTGGGAACGATCGGCATCATCGACAACGACGTGGTCGATCTGTCCAATTTGCAACGGCAGATCCTGCACACCAACGACCGCATCGGCATGCCTAAGGTCGAGTCGGCGAAGCTGACCCTACAAGGACTGAACCCCGACGTTCGCGTCATTCCCTATCAGGAAAAGCTGACGTCTAAAAACATCATGGAAATTATCAAGGACTACGATATCGTCGTGGACGGCTGCGACAATTTTCCGACGCGCTACCTGGTCAACGACGCGTGCGTGCTGGCGAAGAAACCCAACGTGCACGGCAGCATCTTTCAGTTCGAAGGGCAGGCGACGGTTTTTTATCCGGGCAAGGGCCCTTGCTACCGCTGCCTCTACCCCGAGCCGCCGCCTGCGGAGATGGCGCCCTCCTGCGCGGAGGCCGGCGTGCTTGGCGTTCTGCCGGGACTCATCGGGACGATCCAGGCGTTGGAAACGATCAAGCTCATCCTCGGCAAAGGCGAGAGCCTGATCGGCAAGCTGCTCTGCTTCAACACCTTGACGAACGAGATTACAACTCTGCATCTCAAGCGCGACCCGGCCTGCCCGATGTGCGGGGACAAGCCGACCATCCATCAATTGATCGACTACGAGGAGTTCTGCAACCTGCGCGCCGCGCATCCAGCGAAAGAGCCCGTTGCGCCGGAAAAAAAGAGAGCGGCGGGGTAATAAAGAACCCGACCGCCCCGCCGACGCTATCTGAAACGGAAAAGGTCGATGGAAACATCGGCCTTTTTTTCCATCCAGCTCTTAGTCCCTCTGGGCGGCCTTTGACCAAGTTGCTAGGTCTTCCTTCGAGACCTTCGTGTCCGCCAGAGGACGGATCAGCCACAGTTTTTAAGGCTGATCCTTCGTGGTAAAAATCCTCTCACCACGAAGAGCACGAAGTTCGGATCCTCTCACCAAGAAGGCGCTGCCGGACGATCCAGTCAGCACTATATCCCGACAGCTTTTTTGAGTGCGGAAATTTCCTGCGGCGAGAGCGGACGGTATTCGCCTGGCGTAAGCGAGCCCAGGCGGAGCGGGCCCATGCGGATGCGCTCGAGCTTTTCGACGAAGT
>CAZNES010000027.1:19341-46403 GCA_964572145.1 uncultured Syntrophobacteraceae bacterium | reverse complement strand
GCATCTTGGCCAAAATCGCCAAATGTAAAGAAGCGTTGGAATCACTACACTAGGAACACGGCCCGAGTCGCGCGTCTGCCAGAATAAAAGACGTGATCGTGATGAATAGGCGTGTGTGGCGGGAGTAATCAGACTCCAGGAAAGAAATAAGAAGACCCGATTTCAAGAATCGCGCGGATGCTTCGACGTTTCGGGATTTCCCGAAACGTCGAAATGAGATAGGGAAGCGGTTTGGCGGAATGATCGCCGCGCCGCGCACCCCGGGATCAAGCATGCTTCACTCTCCAACCGGCTCCCGGCTATTGACAGCAATCCACTTATAACCAAACCACATCACGTCCAGATCTTCCTCGTAATATTTCAGGAACTCTCCCATAAGCCGTGAGGCCTGCGCTGCGTCGATCAACCCGGCGAGGCGATGTCGTCGGTGCAGTTTCTCGGACGGCAAGCGAACGGCAAGGATGAAAGCGCAAAACGGAAAGCGGAAAGAGAAAAAAACGCGGCCGTAAACCGCGCTCGTGATCGGGGAGCGAGCTAGACGCGCGTCCGTAGAGAATAAAAAACGTTATCGCATTCGCGGCTCCGCGCAAAAAATCGAAGTAAAGGATAGCCTAAGGTGAATCATTTCCTCTCTCCCACGTCTAACCCAGAGCAAACCAAACAGCAGGAAGGATACTAATGAAATTTCGACAAGGAGTTCAGGTGGTTGTAGCTATGTTCTTCATCCTGTTCATCGCTCTTCCGGCAACAGCCGGCCAGCCCACCGAGCAGCTTCGATCCACCCTGGACGCGTTGGTCACGGCGCTGAGAGCTCCACGAGCCACCGCCGCGCCCGGGCCCGAACTGCGCGATCAACTGGGCCGGCTGATCGCCGCGCGATTTGATTTCGTCGCGATGGCGAAGCGGGCATTGGGCTCGCATTGGGAGGCCCGGAGCCAGGAGGAGCGCGCCGAATTTGTGCAGCTCTTTTCGGCGCTGCTCGAAAAATTCTACGGCCGGGCGCTCCACAGCTACGGCGGAGAGAAGTTTGCCTACAGCGGAGAGAGCCAGCAGGGAAGCGACGCCGAGGTCCGCACCAGGGTCGTTCAAAGCAGCGGGGAGGAAGTATCGATCGACTACAGACTGCAATCGGCGGGAAGCGAGTGGAAGGTCTTCGACGTGGTGATTGATCACGTCAGTCTGGTCGAAAATTACCGCTCGCAGTTCAACCGGATCATCACCGCTTCCTCTTTCGAGAATCTGCTCCAGCGCATGCGAACGTAAGGACGAAAAACGCGAGCGACTTGAGGCGAGAGGCAAGAGAAATGAATTTGCCCGCGCCCCCTGCCGCTAATCCGCCGGCGGCGGCGCGTTGGGGCCGATGTCCTTCCGCGTGACGTAATCGATGATCTGAATTTTTTCCGCCGGTCCCGCGCGGTTGCCCATCATGATCATCGGGCCGGCGCCCGAATTTTCCAACCTATAGAAAGACCCGCCGGTGATCAGCGCCGCCATCCCCGGCTTGAGCACCGCCTTGCCGCCGTCCGGAAAGTGCATCGTGCACTCCCCTTCGATAACGTAGAACGTCTGATCCGCGTTGTGGCAATGCATCTCGTCGGTCTGCCCCGGCTTGTAGTAGTGCATCCAGGCGTGAAAGCGCGGCGTGTTGAAGATGTTCTTGCGCCGCTTTTCCTCGTGCGCCAGCCCAGCGATATCGACGATCTCGATGCTCATGACGATCTCCTTTCGCAGATGAGTGCGTGCTCGCAATCGAATTTAGCGCGCTCGCCGCGTGGAAGCAAGCCTATCGAAGGCGTGAGGCGAGAGGCAACAGGCGGGAGAGCAGATCGCGGTCGTGGAAATAGCGATCCCTCGTCAAACGCCGAGGAAAGCGAAAAAGCGCGTGGCGGCTTTGGGCCGGAAAGACTGGACATGACGGACGATCGCGCGCATTTCCTCGCCGTTCGGCGGCACATAACCAAAGTCCGCCGGCTTATGATTTTGGATAAAGTCGACGACCTCCTCCACTCTCAACACCGGCACGGCGGGTTTGTAGAGCTTGTTGTTGGCGCCTTGATTCGTTAGGACCACGATGGCGACGACGGAGGGAATTTTTTCTTTCCGGTGAGCCAAGGGCGCCGCGAGACTATTGCGCACGGCGATCGCCTTGTTTTTCGCCTGGCGGCTCACGCTCGGAATCCTGCGCCGGTTAACGTACCACTCGTAACCCTCGCATTTGACTTCGCCCGCGTAATTCCTGGCTTCGATGGCGAACAGGCCGTTCGGGCCGATGACGAAATTGTCGAGGTGGCCCTTGCTTTCCGGCAAACGCAGGTCGTCGAGGACGACGTAGTCGTCAGGCAAAACTTTCAAGGCCTCGGTGAGCGCCGACTGGCGCATGCGCACCGGGAACCAGCGCTCCGCGAACCGGCTTTTCCCCTGGACCAGCGAGATCGTCAGGACCGGCGCAAAGAGGCCCACGAATTGAGCGTTCAGAACGAACGAAACTGTTAGAATCGCAAGCTTCACGGCAAAGTCGATCAGCCCGTCCGAGCTGAGCAGTTCAAGGCGGCTGGCAGCAACGTCGCCTTCTGGGTGCAACAGTGTCATAGCTATCGGGCATAAAGCGCAAGATGCAGGCCAGGAAGGGTAAGAATGAAAACGGAAACGATGGAAAACTAAAACAAATCGGAAGGGAGCGAAATGGAGCGTTAAGGAACAAAAATGAAATCGAAAACGATGAAAACGGGAGAGAGGTCCCAGGGTGAAAAAGTTGAAGGGGTAAGCGGAAGACGGGAGCGGGATTGCGCGGACGGAAAACGGCAAAGTGCCGCAAGGCGGAATCGGTTAAGGAATCAAAACGAAACGATGAAAGCCGGTGCCGTTTTCATCGTTTGCTTTACAACACGCTCTTCCCTCCGAACCGGCTTTGCCATTGCGGAATGACTTCCTTGTTGTAGACGTTGTCGGGCACTTCGCCGCGGAGCGCGGCGACGACCGACTTCGTCGCCCAGGCGACTCCCGGCTTGAGGCCGCTGCCGGCGTTGGAGGAGACCATGTGCGGGGAGATCAGCACCTTGTCGCCCATTTTTCTGAGCGGGCTGTCGGCGGCCAGCGGCTCGATCTCGAAGACGTCGAGCGCCGCTCCCGCGATCCGGTTTTTTTCCAGCGCGTCGATCAACGCCTTTTCGTCCACGCAAAAACCGCGCGACGTGTTGACGAGGATCGCCGAAGGTTTCATGAGCGCGAGCTGGGCCGCGCCGATCATGCGGCGCGTTTCTTTGGTCAGCACAACGTGGAGTGTGACCACGTCGGCCGCACGCAAGAGCGTCTGCAGGTCCACGCGCTCGACGCCGAGCTCGGCGAACTTCGAATCGGGAACATAGGGGTCGCAAGCGATGATCCGCATTTCCCACGGGCGCATGAGACGGGCAATCCGGCCGCCGATCCGGCCGAGACCGACGATGCCGAGCGTGATGCCCTTGTAGCCGTCGCTCGCGCGCGAGCCGAAATATATTCCCTGATAGTCCAGGTTTCGCCATGCCGTAGGATTCTCTTTCAGATAGCGGTCCCTTTCCCGGACTTTTTTGAGCAGCGCGAGCATGTTGGTGATCGCGCCTTCCGCGACTCCGCCCCAATTCGATTCGGTCGGCGAATGGGTGACGAGAATCCCCAGCTCCGTCGCCGCGTCGACGTCCACGTCATCCACGCCGATCGTGTATTTGGCGACGATGCGGAGATTTTTAGAGCTCTGCATGATTTTTTGCGTGATCGGCGTGCTTCGGATCGACGTTCCCACCAGGGCGTCGGAGCCTTCGGCCATTTTCGCCATCTCCAGCTCGCAGTCTCCCTGAGGCGTGTCCCAGTTCGCCTTCCCCATCACGAGCTCGCAGTCGTTGTTGCGCAGTATTTTATCGCTCTCGCCGGTCGGGTCCGCCGGCGCAAAAATAAAGACCTTCGCCTTGCTCATCGCATCGCTCCTTTTCTGCCACGCACTTTTCACATCGACCATACAAGCCGGCGTCGCAACAAGTCAACAGGCTTTCCCCCGCTCCTTGCAGTACCATCGGGCAGACGGTACAAATTAGAGAGAGGCACGAAGATGCGCCGGATTCTCAAAGCCGATTTTCTGTTTCTCTTTTCCGCCTTCACGGTTCGAGTCTCCCTCACTCTGACCCTGAGTATAATCGAATGGGTCATCTTTCCGCTTTCATGCTTTCCACCATCCGCCGGCGCGCAGCTTCCGCCCGCGCTGGAAGAAACGGCGAAAAAAGAAGGCGAGGTCGTCGTCTATGGCGCCGTCGCGGGCCAGGCCTCCAGGCAGATCATCGAGCTGTTCGAGAGCCGGTATGGGATCAAGGTCAACAACTGGCGCGGCGACGCGGAAGACGTCGTCAATCGCGTTCTGCCGCAGGCCAAGAGCGGCAAAATTCTCTTCGATGTGGTTCTAGGGAACGAGATCGTGATGGCAGCGCTGAAACAAAAGAGCATTCTCGATTCGTTCGCGCCGCCCGCGGCTCAGGGTTTCGCCAAGCACTTACTTGACCCGGAGCACGCGATGACACCGTGGCGGGCGCTGCCTTTCGGCATCAACTTCAACAGCGATCGTCTGACGGCGGATCGGGCGCCGAAGACGTGGGAGGATTTGCACGATCCCAAATGGCGAAGAAAATTCGTCATGCCCAATCCAGCGCTGCACCCGCCGACGCTGCAATTCCTTCTCAACCTGGACAAGATATTGGGGCCCAAATGGCTCGCCGTCGTCGAAGGATGGGCCAAGCAAAGACCGCAATTGACGCGCGGCTTTCCCGAGGAGATTCCGCTCCTGACTTCCGGCAAGGCGTCGCTCGGCATCAGCTACATCAAGGACAAATTCCAGTTCGCCGGACCGATCGACTACGTGAGAATGAACCGATATCTCGCCTCTCTCAACTTCATCTCCGTTGCGCGCAAGGCGCCGCATCCGAACGCGGCGCGCCTGTTCACTGATTTTTTTCTCGGACCGGAGCCGCAGCAGATCTTCGCGAACCTGGGCGAGTACGTCCTGCACCCCGAGATCGAGGACCGCTTCCGCAACGAGGTCAAGGACGAGCAGATGGTCGTCATGAGACAGCCGTCCGAGGCGGAGACGGAGCGGTGGACGAAGAAATTCCGTGAAATGTTCAAGCCATAGAACAGGCGGTAGGCTGTAGGCGATAGGCGGTAGTCAAAAGAGAGGGCAAAAAAACCAAACAAGTCTTGTCGGCTTTTTTTCTTCCCTACCGCCTACAGCCTAACGCCTACCGCCTTCTTTATTCCATCGTCGCCAGCGCGCCGCCGTCCACCAGCAGATCGGCGGCGGTGATGAAGTCGGATTCCTCCAAACAGAAAAAGAGCACGGCCGCGGCGATGTCGGCGGGAACACCGCGGCGTCCGACGAGGTTTTTGACGTGGCGGTTTTCCGGCACGGCGTCCTGGCCGACCGGCGAGCCGATGCGGTTGGGCGTAACCGAGTTGACCCGGATTCCGTACGGCGCGAGCTGCACCGCCAGCGAGCGCGTGAGATTCAGCACTCCTCCCTTGGCCGCCGTATAGGCGGTGGCGTCAGGCCGGCCCACGTACCCGGAAGTCGAGGCGATGTTGACGATGCGTCCTTTGCGTTTTTGGTCGACCATCCTGCGCGCGACCGATTTGACGCAGAGAAACACGCTTTTCAGCGTCACGTCCATCACCTTGTCCCATTCCTCTTCGCTGAGATCGAAAATGTTCTTGCGGTCGGTCCACGCGGCGTTGTTGACCAGGATATCGATCCCGCCCCATTTTCGCACGACCGTCTCAACCATTTTTTCGACGTCGGCCGAAGACGACACGTCGCACACGACCGCCAGCGCGCTGTCTCGCCGCGCCGCGTTGATCTCCGCCGCGACCTTTTCTCCCCTGCCCTTGTCCAGATCGACGACCGCCACGCGCGCTCCCTCTTGGGCGAATCTCCGGGAGATCTCCTCGCCGATGTTGCGTCCCGCTCCGGTAACGACGGCCACTTTGTTTTCCAGTCGCATGACAAACTCCTTTCGCTCGCGAACTCACGCTACTCCTAATGCGTTTCGTATTCCCGCGCAAGCGCCGAGAACCGTGATCGTGCTCGCTACTCGTGCTCGTGATCGGAGCGGTCCGGGACGAACACGAGCACGCCCCTTCGAAGGATCGCTTCGAAGAGACACGAGCACGGCTTTCCACATTTGTTATTTATGAAAAATTCAGGTACTAACAAGGCTATCGCTTTTCATCGTCAAAACCGCGAAAATTTCCCGTTGAGAGCGCCGGAAAACTTCCGATGAAAATTCCTCTTCTCGACCTTACACGAAAATATCGCGCGATCGAAGACGAGCTGCGCGCCAAGTGGGACGATGCGCTCTCCTCGATGCGTCTGTTAAACGGCTCGAACCTCGCGGCATTCGAGCGCGAGTTCGCCCGCTACTGCGGCGTCAAGCACGCCATCGGGGTGGCCTCGGGAACCGACGCGATTTTTCTCTCGCTCCGCGCGCTCGGAGTTTCGCGTGGCGACGAAGTGATCCTCGCGGCGCACGTTCCCGCGCCGGTCATCGAGCCGATTTTTTCGGTCGGCGCCACGCCGGTGCTCGTGGAAAAAGCCCAGGGCGACTACGGGCCGGACCTGAGCTCGCTCAAGGCGGCGATCACGCCGAGAACCCGGGCGATCATCGCGGTCCACATGCTCGGTCTGCCGTGCGACATGGACGCGATCGTTAAAATCGCCGCGGAAAAAAATATCGCCGTGGTCGAAGACGCGTCTCAGGCCCAAGGCGCCGTCTATAAAGGAAGGCGGGCCGCCGGCCTGGGAGCGATCACGCCGATGAGCCTGGGGCCGGTGAAAAATCTCGCCTGCTACGGCGACGGCGGCGTGACGCTCACCAACGACGACGCGCTGGCCGAGGCGGTGCGCCTGCTGCGCGTGCACGGCCAGGCGGAGAAATACAACCACAAGATCTACGGCTGGAACAGCCGGCTGGACGAGCTGCAAGCCGCGCTTTTGTGCGTCAAGCTGCCGACGCTCGACCGCGACAACGCGCGGCGGCGCGCGATCGCTGCGCGCTACAGCGAAGCTTTCACGGACCTGCCGCTCCGGACCCCGCCTGTGTTTCCCGACCGCCAGAGCGTCTATCATCAATACGCGCTGGAGACGCCGGAGCGCGACGCGCTGAAGAAATTTCTCGACGGCAAGGGGATCGGCAACGGCATCTACTATCCGCTCTGCCTGCATCATCACGAGTCCTGGCGCGCCCACGGCCTGCCGGCGTACTCTCTGCCCGAGGCCGAAAGATACGCGCGCGCGAACGTAGCCCTACCGGTATTCGCTGAATTGAGCGATGAAGAAGTCGAAACCATCGCCGCCACGGTTCGGGAATACTTCCTAGTGAGAGGCAGATAGCCTTGGCACAGCCCGTCCGGCTCTCGGTCGTCGCGCCGATGCACAATGAAGAGGGCAACGCGCGCGCGCTTTACGATGCGATTCGCAAAACCCTGGAGCGGCTCGGCGAGCCGTATGAAATTATTTTCGTGAACGACACCAGCTCGGACGGCACGCTCTCGATCATGAAAGAGATCGCAGCGCGCGACGGCCGGTTTCATTACCTCGACCTGGCAACCAACGTCGGCGAGAACTGGGCGCTGCTCGCCGGCGTCTCCAAGGCGGCGGGCGAGGTGATCGTGACGATCGACGGCGATTATCAGAACGACCCGTCGTACATCCCGGCCATGCTGGAGAGGTTGTCTCAAGGGTATCGCGTCGTTTCCGGTTGGCGCAGAAACCGGGTCGGAAGTTTTTGGGACCGGCGGCTCCCTTCGCTCATAGCGAATACGCTGATCCGCCTGGTCAGCGGCGTCCCGGTGCACGACTGCGGCTGCGGCTTAAAGGCCTACCGGCGCGAGGTGATCGAAGGCAAGTACGTTCCCAAAGGATTCATGAACCGATTTTCTCCGGTCATGTTCGGCGTCAAGGCGCAGGAGTTTTCCGAGGTGGAGATCATCGACCGCGAGCGCAGGGCCGGCGCGTCGCATTACGGCATCGGCCGCGTCTTCGAGGTCATGCGCGACCTCTGCGTCCTGCCGTTCGCGGTGCGCGGCACGGCGAAATGGCTCGGCAAGTTCCGCAAGGTCCAGTGGGTCTCGGTCACAGCCGGCGCGTTTCTTTTGATTCTCGGGTGGAGCATCTGGGCGCTCGCGGCTTTCATCGTCGCGCTCGCGTCCTACGCCAACACGCGCAGTCTCGAACGCTTCGTTGCGGCGCAGGTGCGGCCGCCGTTCCGGGTGAAGGAGTTCCGGTAGCGATTTAAGGTCTTCAAGGCTTTTTGATGAATTCAAAATTCAAAGTTCTAAATTCAAAACTATGAAAATTTCCGTCGCACTGGTAGGGGCCGGCTACTGGGGCAGAAAACTGCTGCCGAAATTTTTCGCAGCGCCGGATTGTTCGGTCGCCACGGTTTGCGATCTCGACGCGGGTTACCGCGCCGAGATCGAGAAGGCGTTTCCCGGAACGCCGACGACCGCTTCTTACGAGGACGTTCTCAAAGATCCGAAGATCGACGCCGTCCTCCTCGTCACGCCGCCGGCCACGCATTTTCCCCTGGGCAAAAAAGCCATCGAGGCGGGTAAGCACATCTGGATCGAGAAGCCACTGGCGCTGCGCCTCGCCGAGGGGAAGCAGATGGTCGAGCTGGCGGAGAAAAAAAAGACCGTTCTCTTCGTCGATCACACTTTTCTCTACGACCGCGCCATCCGCATGGCGCACGACATGATCGGCAGCGGCGAAATGGGTGATGTCCACCACGTCTTTTTGCAGCGGCTGAATCTCGGGCGCATCAAGCGCGACTCCAACGTGTGGTGGAACTCCGCGCCGCACGACGTTTCCATCCTGCTCTATCTCTTGAAGGGCCGGCCCGCGAGCGTGGCGCTGCACGGCTACCGCTATCTTCAGCCGGACGTGGAAGATCTCAACATGGCGGCGGTCGAGATGACCGACGGAGCGTCGGCGTTCATCTATCACAACTGGCTTTTTCCAGAGAACACGGCGAAGCTCACCGTCATCGGCAGCAAGAAAATACTCACCTACGAGGGCAAGTTCGACAAACGCGCTGCGACGCTCTACGAGTACGCGACCGGGCCGAAAGTGGCCAGCGGCGGAGCGAGCCAGGAGTTGGCCAACACGATTCCCTCGAAGATTATCTCTCAACGCCAGCTCGAAGGCGTCGCCGTCGAGGAGCCGCTGGCAACCGCGGTCGCCGATTTCCTGGGCAGCATCCGTGAGCGCCGCGCGCCGGTCTCCGACGGCAAATTTTCCCTCAAGGTCCTCGCCGTGCTCGAAGCCGCCGAGCAGTCGCTGCGCGCGGGAGGAAAGAAAATAGCGATCGAACTCTAAAATACAGTAGGCAGAAAGCAGAAGGCGGTAAGCGGCAAAAAATTCATTCCCTGCTTGCCGCCTACTGCCTACCGCACTATGAACGAAGATTCCAAATCCTCCAGAGCGGATCACGAAAGTTATTTACTTCCCGCCGCCGTGCTCGCTCTCTGCTTCGCGCTCTATTTCTGGGGCCTGTGGGCCGTCCCGTTTTACGATAAAGGCGAGCCGCGCGAGGGTCTCGTTGTCTGGGAAATCTGGCACAACGAAAGTTGGATCTTGCCGCTTCGCGCCGGCGTCGATATTCCTTCGAAGCCGCCCATGTTTCACTGGATCGCGGCCGTGACATCGCTCGCGAGCGGTTCGTTCAACGAGTTCACGGTCCGCTTTCCCTCGGCGCTGCTCGCGACGCTCGGCGTCCTGCTCACCTATCTGGCGGGCGCGCGCCTCTGGGGTAAGTCCGCCGGCATCGCCGCCGCGGTCGTTCTGGCCACCAGCTCCGAATGGTGGCGCGCCGCGACCAGCGCGCGCGTGGACATGACGCTGACTTTTTTCATGCTTTGCGCGTTCCTCTACATTTACTTTCTCTATAAATCCGGCGGCGGTCTTCTCGGGAGCCTCGCGCTGGCGCTGTTCGCCGGTCTCGCCACGCTGGCCAAGGGCCCGGTCGGCGCGGCGCTGCCCGGCATCGCCGCGCTCTTGTTCCTGTGGCGAAAGCGCGACTTTGCGTTCGTCAAGCGGCTTTATCTTCCCGTCGCGATTCCGTTCGGCCTCGCCGTCGCCGGCTCGTGGTACCTGCTCGCGCTCGCGCAAGGCGGCGAGAGATTTTTTCTGCGCCAGATCGTGCACGAGATCGTCATGACGCCGCTCGGCGGCGCGGGACACAATCACAATGTTTTCTATTACATTCCCGCGCTTGTCTTCGGCATGGCGCCGTGGAGCCTGTTTTTCCCGGCGCTGGGCATTTTTCTCTGGCAGCGGCGCCGCCGGCTCGCGGAGGAAGAACTCCTCTATCCGCTCGTCTGGTTCGGCGCCGTCCTCGTCATTCTCTCGCTCGCGCTCGGGAAGCGGACCGTATACATTCTACCGCTTTATCCTGCGGCGGCTTTGCTCTTCGGCGCCTGGTGGGAAAAATTATCCGCCGGAGAATTTTCATCGCTCCGCTGGGTCCAGGGCGCAGCGATCGCCGCCGCTTCTCTGCTGTCGCTGGTCGCGGCAATTTTAATCGCTCAGGCGCTCGGTTGGAATCCCCTGGGATGGGTACAATCGTTTTTTCGCGCGAAAGACCGCGAAGGATTGGCGTTGCTGTCGAGCGCGTTGAACGAGCACCGCGCCGCGATCTTTGTTTATTCCGCTCTCACGGTCGCCGCGGTTGTCGCTCTCGTCCGCGCCGCAGCGAAGAAAAACTGGAACCCGGCGCTCGCGGCGCTCGCCGCCGTCATGGCGGGCTTTTTCTGGCTGGCGCAAAACGTCTTTCATCCCGCGCTCGCCGCCACGTACGACTTCAAGCCTTTTATGGCGCGCGCGGCCCAAAAGGTTCCGCCGGACGCGCCGCTTATTTTTTACGGCGGCGCCAACAAGGCGGCGGCCTTCTACGTGCGGATTTATTTTCTTAATTTTCAGCAACGGCCTGGGAAGTTAGCGCCTCCCTTCTACATGCTGATCTCGGAGAATCAATGGAAACCGCTGCAAGAGAAAGCCGGCCTGACCGAGCTCGACGCAAGCGAGGCGATCGGGATCGACGGACGCCAGCGGCTGTTCCTGGTTAAAGTGAGCGAAGCGGCCGAGCTTAAATTGCCCGAGCCCGTCGAGCCCGCCGACGATGGGGCGGATGAATGACTGAAGCCGGCAGCCGGGCCAGCCGCAGGATTTTTTCCCGTTGGCGCGCGGACGGTTTCGCGGCTCTCTGGTTCTGCCTGCTTTCGCTCTTCGTTCTGTTTCACAACCTCGGCGGCCCCGCCTTGTTCGATCCCGACGAGGGCAGGAACGCCGAGATCGCCCGCGAAATCCTCGTGACCGGCGATTGGGTCACGCCTTACTATGATTTTCTTCCGCGGCTGGAAAAGCCGGTTTTTTTCTACGCGATCACCGCGCTCTCATACAAGCTCTGCGGAATATCGGAAGCGGCGGCCCGGTTTCCCTCGGCGGGATTCGCGTTCGCGGCGCTGTTGCTGGTTTATTTTTTCACCCGGCGGCTTCTGGGCGCGTGGCCGGCGCTCTGGAGCGGACTCGTCCTGCTGACTTGCGTCGAATTCTTCGCCTTTTCGCGCATCGTCATCCTGGACATGACGCTGGCGTTTTTCATCACGCTGGCACTCGCGACGTTTTACCTGGCGAGCATAGAGGAGCGCGGCGGAAAGAAGCGGGCCTTTTATTTTCTCATGTACGCCGCGCTCGGCTGCGCGACGCTCGTTAAAGGGCCGATCGGCGTCGTCATTCCGGGAATGATCGTAGCGGTCTATCTCGCCGTCCGAAGGAAATGGTCCGCGCCGCTTGAGATGGAGTTGGGTTGGGGGCTGTTGATTTTCTTCGCCATCGTGGCGCCGTGGTACGCATGGGCGGAGATCCGGCGTCCCGGCTATCTCGCCTACTTCCTCGGACAGGAGCACTTCGCCCGCTATCTCACTCCGTATTATCAACGGACCAAGCCGTGGTACTATTTTTTCGTCGTGCTGGCGGGCGGATTTCTTCCCTGGACTTTTTTCCTTCCGAGTCTTGCGCGGCGGCTCTGGAAAAAATCTCTCGACGATTTTTCGCTCTATCTGGTCCTGTGGGCCGTCGTGCCATTTGTCTTCTTCAGCTTCTCGCGCTCGAAGATGGCGGAATATCTGCTGCCGGTCTATCCCGCGCTGGCGATCCTGGCCGGGAAAACCATAGCGGATGCACTCGAGAGGTGGGAAGTGTGGCTGCTCTCGCTCTCCTGGCAGGCTCTGAACCTGGTTGCATTATGTTTTCTTCTGGGCTTCCTCTGGCCGCAGCTATTGCCCGCCAATGCCCACGAGGTGCTTCGCCAATTTCCAGCCATGACGATCGCCGCGATCGCGCTGCTCGCCCTGATTATTTTGCCGTGGACGGCCTGGACGACTTTCCGGCAAAATCGCGAGCGTCTATTCGTGGCCGCGTCTCTGGCCTTTTTTCTTTTCTTTTTGTTCGCTCATCGTTTCGTAGAGCCCATTTCTTTCACCCGCTCGCACAAGGAGCTGGCGGCAAAGTCGGCCCCGCTTATCCGCCCCGGGGACCAGCTTGTGATTTACGATAGTTACCTACCGAGCCTGCCTTTTTATCTCCGGATCGATAAGCCGATCTGGATCGTGACGCCGGAAAACGCCGGGGACGTCATGGGAAGTTTTTACGTCGCGGAACAAAAACCGCCGGCGGCGACCGGCTACGGCAAAGTGGTCTTTACTCCCGACGAGTTTCAGCGAGAATGGTCGAGTCGCAGGCTGCTCGTCTTCGTAAAACAAAGACGGCTCACCGAGCTTGGCGACGCCAAGGTGTTGCTGCGTTCCGGCGGCATCGCGCTGGTCACCAACCGGTAGCTCACGGGAAGCTCGATAAAGGGCCGCATGGGGTGACATGGAAAAAATAGAGCGCAACGATATATTTTTTCTGGCGCTAATTTTGGTCGTTCTCGCGGCGTGGACGTATCTATCGCCGCCGATCTGGAATCATGGCGAGGCGCGCGAGGGGCTGGTGGTGCGGTCCATCGTGCAGGACCACCAGTGGATATTGCCCTTCCGCAACGGCGAGGTCCCGTCGAAGCCGCCGATGTTCCATTGGATCGCGGCGTCCCTCGCGCACATTTTCGGCCTCTCGGATTTTACCGTGCGGCTGCCGTCGGTGATCGCCGCGTGGATGATAACGATCCTCACTTTTATTTTGGCAACGGCCATCGACGGACGAAAGACGGCGTGGCTTGCTGTAAGCGCGCTCCTGGGAATGTATCAATTCTGGAGCTCGGCGACCGAAGCGCGGGTGGACATGGTCTTCACCGCCTGCGTCACGGCCTCCATCGCCGGCTTTTTTTTCTGGCAGCGGGACGGGTGCGCGTCGGCGCGCGTCGTTTCCTATCTGGCCGCTGCGTGCGCCGTGCTCGCCAAAGGCCCGGTCGGCGCCGCGCTCCCCGGAGTCGTGATCCTGGGCTTTTTGGCCGTGGAACGGCGGCTCGATCTGCTTTGGCAATTCATCTCGTGGCCGTTGATCGCGCTGGCGCTCGCGATCGACCTCGGCTGGTACGCGCTCGCCTACGGCGTCGCCGGCAGCGAATTTATCGAGCGGCAGATTATAAAGGAGAACATGGACCGGCTCCTCGGCACCCACGGCTTCGAGAGCAATAAGACCACACTCTCCATGCTGGGCTGGATTCCGACGCGGACTTTCCCGTGGAACCTCGCGCTGGTCTGGGTGCTGGTGCGGCAGCTTCGCGGCGAGCGTCAGGATTCAACCGGACGCTTCCTCGTCGTCTGGTGGGCCGCGATCACGGCCTTTTTTTTCCTGGTCAACATCAAGCGCGCGGTTTATCTGCTGCCGACCTATCCGGCGGTCGCTTTGCTGGCCGCGCGCGCGATCACAGCGGCGGTTGCGAGCGCGGGCGCTTCAGGGGAGAAAATCTCCGCGCCCGTCAGGTGGCTGGAGAGCGCGTTTCGCAATCCCGTGCGGGCCGTGCTCGCGGTGGCCCTGTTGGACCTGGCGCTGATCCTTCCCAACCCGATGGTCTGGAAGCGTTCGGTCTCCTACAAGCCCCGTCTTGCTTTTATCGACGGGATCGGCGGCATGGTTCCGCCGAGCACGCCGCTCTTCGCCGCGCCGAAGCTCGGCCAATCCGACCTCCTCATCATCGCTTATCGCCTTCAGCGAACCATCGCGCGCAAGCCGATCGCTTGCGCCCGCCCGAACGAATATTTTCTTTCCGGACTTAAGTCCTCGGATTTCGACGGGGTAGAAAGCAGGATTCTCGCCGCTTCGCGGAAGAACAACGTCACGCTGGCGATCGTGCTGGCGCCGCCGCAAGGCAAGCCCTGTCCGAGCGCGACGTCGAAACGCGAGGAGGATTCAACCGATGCGGACTGAGCACGCCACCGACCGCGAGAAATTCATATGACAACGGTTTTGTGCTTCGAGTCATTCCCGTGAAAGCGGAATCCAGTAAGAGGGCGCGATGAATCGCGCCCCTACGTAATCCTGGACTCCCTCCCGCTTCCGCGGGAGTGACAGATTTGTAAGTCCTCCTCTAAAGGTGAGTTGTTCGATCCTCCCCCGAGGAGACGCTGAAATCACCGTCCAGCGCCGGGCCAGAACGCCGGCGCGCGACGAAAGCGAGCCCGCCCACCAGCCCGCTTGCAATCACGATCGCAAGCCAGAGAATTCCACAGGCGACGGCCTTTTCCGGAGCGACGCCGAGCTTGCTCAAAAAGAACAGAAGCCCGCCCTCGCGCAGTCCGATCCCGCTGAAGCTCACCGGCAGCATCGTAATGATATCCACCAGAGGGAAAAAAACGCACGCGTACGACCAGGGAGTTTCAAACTCGAGTGCCCGGCCGATGAGGATCTGAATCCACACCTGAATCAGGTGGAACCCCAGGGACAGAACGGCGGCCCGGGCCAACACGCCCGGACGATTCCAGTACGCGCTGCCGAGGGCGTGGAGCTTTTTTGCCAGCGGATGATCGATCTTTTGCAAAAGACGACGTCCGAAAGCGAACGACGGCCAGGCGACGACCGGCCCTAGCGCCAGCGCGTAAGTCGCGTAGCGGACGAGCGGCGGAATCGGCGCGGCGTACTCCGGGAACAGGAACAACGCCGCGGCGCCGATCCAGACCAGGCCCGCCATCCCGACGATTCGATCGGCGAGAATGGAGACGACCGCCAACGCGGCGGCTTCGGCGCGGCCCCGCTCCGGGGCGGCCGATGTTTCGCGCGACAAGTAGAAGACCTTTCCCACGTCTCCTCCCAAAGTGCTCGGACCGACCAGATTGAAAAACATGCCGATGTAATAGAACGCGACGAAATCTTTGAGCGGATTGGAAAACCCCAGTGGCCGTGCCAACAGCGCCCATCTGACCGCGGTGAGAGCCTTGCCGAGAAGATACGCGACGAGCGCCAGCAGAACGTAAGAAAGCCGCGCCGAGGATAACGCCAGAAAGAATTGCCCAAGATCGAGGCGGAACAAAAAGATCGCGAGCAGAGCGATACCGACCGCAATTTTGAGGAGGAAGACGAATAGAGCGCTGGGTTTTTTCATGGCCGCCATCGGCTTCTATACTCTCTCCAGATAGATGTCAACGAAAGGACCCGTTTGGACGTTGTACGCTAAGAAAGAGCCGCTATAATGTTTTGTGAGAATCAGCGACGGCAGCGGCAGCCGCCACCCGCTTTCCGAGCCCGCGCAATGGGTCGGTACTTATTCCCGTCTCCAATGTCGGATGCGCGGGCTCTTCAACCGGGCGACGGCCGCCGCTGCGAGGCCGAGAATCGAGTCCTCGCTTTCGCGGGAGACCTGACCGAAAATATGATTGGAGGTGCTATGAGAATTTTGCACACGATGATTCGGGTCAACGACCTGGAAGAGTCGATCAAGTTTTACTGCGACGTTTTAGGGATGAAGTTGCTGAGAAAAAAAGATTACGAGTCGGGCCGCTTCACGCTGGCTTTCGTCGGCTACGGCGCGGAATCCGAGGCAGCGGTCGTCGAGCTGACTTATAATTGGGATACGCATCAATACGATCTCGGCAACGCTTTCGGACATATCGCCGTTGGCGTGGAAGACATTTACAAGACCTGCGAGACGATCCGCGCCAAAGGGGCGAAAATCGTGCGCGAGCCCGGTCCAATGAAGCACGGAGGAACGGAGATCGCCTTCATCGAGGACCCGAACGGCTACAAGATCGAGCTGATCCAACGGAAATAAAATTCCTTGTTGAAGGGTTTAAGGGTTGCAGAGTTTCAGGGGTTAAAGCTTTTCATCTGTTCAAACCCTTTAACTCTTGAACCCTTAAACCCTGAAACCTTTGTTGCATCGACCTCGTTTTTCATCTAGGATAATTCGCGCTTCCACTTCAAGACTAAATTCCGTGAAATTCAGGAGAACCGCATGGCAACCATGATTACGAGCGAGTGTATCAACTGCGGCGCCTGTGAGCCGGAGTGCCCCAACAACGCCATCACCCAGGCGGAAGATATCTACGTCATCGATCCTTTGCTGTGCACCGAGTGTGTCGGCTTTCACGACTACGAGGCATGCGCGGCGGTCTGCCCCGTGGACTGCTGTGTCACCGACCCGAACAACGTGGAAAGCGAAGACGCCTTGATCGCGCGCGCCCGCGCGATCCATCAGGACGTGGCCTTCAGCGATTCTTTCGAGTCGCGCTTCCGCAAGGGCGGAGAAAAGCCGGCGCCCGCCGCTGCGCCGAAAAAGCCCGAGCCTCGTCCCGCGACAGCAGCGAACGCAGCCGCGGCGCCACAACCGACGCAGGCCGCCGAGCCGCTCAACGGCGCGGAATCCGAGGCGGCGCTCCCGGCGCTGCCGGACGTCGACTCGTGGAAGATTCCCGTCCGTTGCTTCCAATGCAACCAGACCTACGACACTCCGGTCGGCAGCTTCATGATCGGCAACGTCCTGTGGTGTCCTCACTGCCATAAGTCGATGGTTGTCAAGGACAGCCTCAACTTTCGCATCCGCACTTTTCTCAAAGAATTTTACGACGACTGGGAAAAAGACTCCGCGGAGTCTCACGCCCGCAGAGAGCGCGAGTTGAAAGATTTCCGGGAAAAACGGGCGAAAGCGCTGCGCGAATTCGAGGCGCGGCATCAAAAAGCGCTCGCTACGATCACAGCCCAGTTGCGCGACTTCAGCGAGAATTACGACGCTCCCGGCAGGCCGGCGAAAAAGGGCAGCCCCTTCGGTTGGGGATGATCCGCGTCGATGCTGACCTCCTGGGTTCACCTGTTGGCCCTGACAACTTACGTCGGCGCCATCGCCGGTCTTCTCGTCATCGTTCTTCCCGGCCTCTCCGTGGTCGAGACTCACGAGGGGCGCGTCAAGCTGCTCGCCCGCAGCTTGAAATTTTACAATCCCTTGCAATGCGGCGCGCTGGGACTGCTGGTCATCACCGGCGCGATCCAAGTCACCGATTTGAAGGCAGCTTATCGCGAGCTGTTTTCCCGGGAGTTCGGCGCGATGCTCGGGATCAAACTCCTGTTCGCATTCGTCCTGATCCTTCTCAGCACGCAGCAAACGATGGCCGTGGGACTCCGGTTCGTGCGGCGCGCCGAGGGCGGCGAGGCGATCACGCCTCCCGAGCTTGAGACGATAACGAGACGCCTTAGAAACTCAACGGTTATTCTGCTGCTTCTTTCCGCCGTTACGATGTGGATGGGAATGCAGCTCAGGCGGTGAAAAAAAACATTTCGCCGACGGAGTCTTGAAACCCTATGATCGCAATTCTTTTCGTTTGCTTTTTTCTCTCCGGCGCGGCGGCGCTCGTCTACGAAGTCGTCTGGATGCGTATGCTGACGCAAATCTTCGGCAGCACCGCTTACGCCGTGGCCACTGTGCTCGCCGCATTCATGGCCGGCCTCGCCCTGGGGAGCTACGTCTTCGGCCGTCTGGCAAGCCGCGACAAAAATCTCCTGAGACTCTACGGCATTCTGGAGCTCGGCATCGGCGTCTACGGTTTTCTCGCGCCGCGCTTTTTCAGATCCGCGCGCGGAATTTACGGGCCGCTCTTCTGGCTCTACGATCTGTCGCCGATGGTTTTCAACCTCCTGCTCTTCGTTTTCTCTTTTATTCTGCTTGCCGTGCCGACGTTTCTCATGGGCGCGACGCTGCCGATACTCAGCCAGTTTTTCGTCCGCACCGTCGCGCAGCTCGGCCGGCGCGTGGGCGATCTCTACGCGACCAATACGTTAGGCGCGGTGTTCGGCTGCGCTCTGGCCGGCTACTATCTGATTCCCAAGCTGGGACTCAGCGAAACCGTCTACACGGCCGCGGCCGCCAATCTCGTTATCGCCGCGGTCATTATTCTCGCGAGCAGCCTGCGGGATAGGCACGAAGGCGTCGTGGCGGCAGAGACCGCGGCGGAGAGCGCGGGCAAAAATCCCCGTTCTCCGCTCGAGTGGCTGCTGCTCGCCGCGATCGCGCTCTCCGGCGCCGCCGCGATGATCTACGAAAACGCCTGGACGCACGCGCTCACGCTGGTGATCGGCGGCTCGGTTTATTCCTTCACGACGATGCTGCTCACCTTTTTGATCGGGCTGGCCGCCGGCGGATATCTTTACGCCCGGCTGTTCGGCGCGCGCACGGTGCGCGTCGGCGCGTTCGGCCTGATCGAGCTCGGCGTCGGCCTGACCGCGCTGGCCACGATTCCCTTGTTCGAACAACTGCCGCTCATCTTCATCCGCCTGCACCAAAGCTTCGGCGATTCTTTTTCCATGCTGCTGGCGATGCGTGTACTGCTCGCCTTCGCGGTGATGTTTCTCCCGACGCTTCTGCTCGGGATGACCTTCCCGCTGGTCGTTTGCCTTTTCACGCAGAACATCTACCGCGTCGGCAGCAGCGTCGGCACCACCTACGCCAGCAACACCCTCGGCGCGATCGTCGGCGCGTTCGTCGGCGGCTTTGTTTTGCTCCCGCTGGTCGGCATGCAGCAGAGCATCGTGATCGGCGCACTGTTGAACCTGGTCGTCGGCTGGGCGCTGCTCATCGCCGATCCGCGGCCCGGGAGAGCGCTCCGCTTGGCCCTGGGAGGAGCCGTCGCCGCGGCGATCGCCGTCCTCGCCCTGCGCGCCCCGTCGTGGGACCGTTCGATTTTGACGAGCGGCGTCACCGTTTACGCCAACCGGTACACGTCGATCCCGACCGATTCGCTTCGCGTGGAAGAGATGCGCCGCGACCGCCTACTTTTTTACCACGAGGGCCTGACCGCGACGGTCAGCGTGCACCAGGCGCAGAGGAACTATCGCTATTTCAAGACCAACGGAAAAGTGGACGGCTCGTACGGCGACGCGCTCACGATGCTGATGACCGGGTACGTGCCCATGCTGCTCCATCCCGACGCCAAGCAGGTGGCGGTGATCGGGCTGGGCACCGGCATGACGGTCAAAGCCGTGGGCGCGTTTCCGGTAAAAAAGATCGACGTGCTTGAGATCGAGCCGGCGATCGTCGAAGCCGCGAAATTTTTCGGCGAGAAAAACGGCAAGATCCTCGACGATCCGCGCGTGCGCGTCATCCCGAGCGACGGCCGCAATTATCTGATGGCCGTCCCGCGGCTCTACGATCTCATCATCTCCGAGCCTTCGAATCCATGGATCGCCGGCATCGCCAGCCTATTCACCAAAGATTTTTATGCCGTGGCGCGGCAGAAGCTCGCTCCCGACGGCGTCTTCACGCAGTGGATTCACGATTACTCCATGTCGCCGGACGATCTGCGCATGGTGCTCCGCACTTTCGCGGAGTCGTTCCCCCACGTCTCGTTCTGGAACCTCCAGGAGAGTGACTTTCTGCTCATCGGCAGCCTGAAGGAACAGCAGTTCGATTATCCCGGGCTGGAAAAAATTACTTCCCAGAACGGCACGTTTAAAAACGACCTGCGCGACCTGGGACTCTCGGATCTTTACGCGGTGCTGGGATTTTATCGCATGGGCAAAAAGGAAATCCTGGCCGTCTCCGACGGCGCCGAGTTCAATACCGACGACAACGCGCGGCTGGAATTCTCGGCGCCGCGCAGCCTGGGCAAGAGCACCTCGGACTTGAACCGCAAGATCATCGATCCTTTCGTGACCGAGCCGCCGTGGAAGGGAGATCCGCCGTGGGCCGCTCCGGCGCGGCACCATTACGGATTCGCCCAGGCGCTCTATGCCAGCGGCTGGAACGACACCGCTCTCGCCCACATCGATCGCGCGATCGCGCTCGAGCCGCGCAACGCCGATTTTCTATTGCTGCGCGCACAGATTCTCGTCGGTAAAGAAAAAACCGCCGAAGCGGCGAAGGTGGCGGAGACCGTGCTCGCATTGGACCCGACCAAGGTTAAAAAAGTCCTGGCTCTTGCCGAGGATCTTTATACAAGCGAGGCGAAGGGCGTTTATCAGAAAGCGATCGCCGCCGATTCGGGAGAGATCATTCCGTATCTCGGACTGGGAAACATCGCGCTGCTCAAAAATCAAGTCGGCGAAGCGGAATCGTGGCTACGACTAGCGGAAAAAATAAAGCCGCAGCATCCGGCCGTGCTCTTTAATTTGGGCAGGCTCGAACTGGTCAAGCGAAATTATTCTCAGGCGGTCGCGCTGCTCGAAGCCTCGCGCAAGGGAGACCCGCCGGAAGAATCTTCGGCCGTCTTCGGCGCGCTCGGCGCCGCCTACGTCGGCTTGCAACGTTGGAACGACGCGGCGGTCGCGCTGCAAGAGGCCCTGAGGAAGCAAAGGCGAAACACGGAGTGGCGCCTTCTTTATGGGGACGCTTTGGTCAAGCTCGGCCGAGCCAAAGAAGCCGAGCTCAAATTCAGGGAAGTGCTGGCCTTGGAGCCCAGTAGCGCGGAAGCCTGGAAGAAGCTCGGAGAGTTGAACAGCAAATATTGAAAAGGAGGGAGGCTGTCCTCCCTCCTTCAGTTCCGGCTCAAGCCGGAAATTAACGCGAACCCAGGGACTTCACCCGGACATCCCCGCCGCCTCTGTCGTCGAACTCCACCTTGACTTTGGTCCCTTCTTTAAGGAGATCGGCCTGAGCCTTGGCTACATCACTGCTAACCTTGGCCTTCTGCTCCCAATCCTTGCCCTTGATAACGATCTCTCTCGACTCTTTGTTGTAGCTCGAGACAGTGCCGCTCTTTTCCTCCGCGAAGGCAAAGGCCGGAAGCGCCATCACCGCAATGGCGATCGCCACGATCTGTTTTCTCAACGTCATTATTGTTCACCCCCTTCCCGTTTTTGACTACTGTCCATTTTGACGCTTCGGTCTATGTTCTTATTCAATCGTGTCAAGACTCCGAACGGCGCGTCCTTCTCAGTTTCTATTGACAATCGCGCCGGGGTTCATTAAGTTTGCAACCAAAGCCGGCCGGTCTGGTGACTTGCCGGCTTTTTGGATTTGACCCGCGAAGATTTCCGCGCGGCGGACGCATTCGTAGAAACCCATATCAAAGGCAAGGCCATGGCGAGGAAGAAAAAGAAATCCGCTACGAAACGGGCGCGGAGCAGCAGCTCGCTCGACGATCACAACCAGGAAGAGTCCGAAGAGCAGGGACTGGCGAGCGACGAGGCCGGCAGGCGTAAGATTAAAAAAAGTTACGAGGAATTGCTCGGAATCCGCGTCGAGAAGTTGAAGGGCCGCGTGCTCAATCGCGAGAAGATCAACAAGAGCATCGACGGCCTCTACTTCATTTGTTTTTCCTGCAAGAAGGTCTCTCACAACCTCGACGAAGGACTGGTCGAAGATCCGCAGAATCAGGCCAACTATTGCGCTGCCTGCGCCAAAGAGAAGGGCATCAAAGCCGCGGCCTCTTAAATTTTAATCTTGAAACGCTCCAAAATCCGCTTCAAATCCTCCGGCAAAGGAGACTCGACCACAATTTTACGGCCGTTTTTCGGATGGCGGAACTCCAAGCCGGCCGCGTGGAGGAATTGCCGCTCGAGACCGAGCGCGTCGGTTCGGCCGGCGCCGTAAAGCGGATCGCCGACGAGCGGATGGCCGGCCGACTGCAAATGGACGCGGATCTGGTGCGTCACGCCTCTCTCGATTTCCACTTCGAGGAGGCTCAGGCCTTGAGCAAAGGCGCGGCGCCGGAACCGCGTGGCGGCGCGCCAGCTTTTCGGGCGCCGTTCTCTCCTTTTGGCTTCGGCGAGCGCCGCCATCTTTTTCCGGTCGCGCGAATCGTGGATCAGAGGAACGTCGATCGTTCCTTCGTCCCCGGTCTTTCCCCATACCAGCGCCCAATATTTTTTCTTGATCAGCCCGCGCCGCGATTGCGCGCGCAGATCCTCGAACGCAGCTTGATCTTTGGCGGCCAGAACCAGACCGGACGTGCCCCGGTCCAATCGGTTGACCAGGCCCGGCTCCCAGCGGCTTGTCCCCACGTTGCGCAACGCCGGACGCGCCGCGGCCAAAAAATTCGCCAGGCTCCCGGTCTCGCGGCCGGAAAAACCGTGCGTGGCAATTCCCGCGGGCTTGTCGAGCGCCAGAACCGACTCGTCTTCATAGCGTATGACAACGGCGAGATCCCAGCGGGGCGGCGGCGCCGGCGCCAACCAGTCGCGCGCGCCGCGGAAGCGGAGGATATCGCCGCCGGCGAGCCGGTCGCCTTTTTTCCCGCGCCGATCGCCGATCCAAAACGCTCCCGCTCCGATCGCCCTGTGCGCTTCACGCTCCGAGAGATGCGGCAAACAACGGCGCACGAAAGCATCGAGCCGGACCGATGCTGCGCCGGCCGGGACCGTCCAGGAAGGTTCGGTGGAAGATTCGTTTTTCATTTTTTCATATGATATCTAACCGATCGAGGTGAAGGAATGAAGAGAAATCTTTACGCCGTCGTCATGGCCGGCGGCAAGGGGACGCGTTTCTGGCCGCTCAGCCGGCCGCAGCGACCGAAACAATTACTGAAGCTCTTGAGCACGAAGAGCCTGATCCGCGAGACCGTCGACCGGATCGCGCCGATCTTCGGCCGGCGCAATACGCTCGTCGTTACCGTCGAGGAGCACCACCGTGCCATCCGCGGCGAGCTCCCATCGATTCCCAAAGCGAATTTTCTGATCGAGCCGGAGGGAAAAAACACGGCGCCGTGCATCGGTCTCGCCGCGCTGGAGATTTGGGCGAAAGATCCCGGCGCCGTCATGGTCGTTCTGCCGGCGGATCATTGGATCGACGGCGCGCGACGGTTCGCGCGCGCGCTCGGCGCCGCGATCGAATTGGCCGCGCAGGGGGACGCGGTCATCACCCTCGGTATTCGCCCCTCGTATCCCGAGACGGGCTACGGTTACATCCTCAAAGGCCGGCGCGCAGACAGCGGCTCCGCACGCGTACCCGTCTATAGCGTCCGCGGCTTCGTCGAAAAACCGGAGCGCAACAAAGCGGCGCAACTCATCCGCCGCGGCGCGCTTTGGAACGGCGGCATTTTTGTCGCGCGCGCCGCCACGATCCTCGAAGCGTTGCGCCGCTACGCTCCGGCGGTGGCGCGCCCTCTCGCCCGAATCGAAGCGATGACGGTCGGAAAATCGCTTGGCGCCTTGCCAGCAAAGCTCCGCCGCGCGCTCGGCCGTCAGTACCGCAAGATGCCGAACATTTCGATCGATTACGCCGTGCTGGAAAAAGCCGGATCGGAAGGAAAAGTTTTGACGATCGAGACGGACTTCGGCTGGAGCGACGTGGGCAATTGGGACGCGCTCCACCGGATGTTGCCGAAAGACCGCGCCGGTAATGCGGGACCGGGACGGTGGGTCGGCTTCCGCTCGAACAACTGTCTCGTCTACTCGCCGCCCGACCGGCTGGTCGCGCTTCTGGGAATGCAGAACGCGGTCGTCGTGGACACGCCGGACGCGCTGCTGGTCGCCGACATGAGACGCTCGCAGGAAGTAAAAGATCTGCTGGAGGAGCTCGCGCGAAAAGGCTATGGAAATTACGTCGTCAAATGAATTTTTCCGCCAGCCAGCCGAGGGCGTAGCCGATCCCGCATGCGACCACTCCTAATATTGTCGTTTCCAAGCCCGAGCGCAGCGGCTTGACCTTGGTGAGCCGCGTCTTGACGACGCCCACGGAAAATAGAAAAACCACCGACAGGAGAACGGCCACCCAAATCGCGGCGTGAGGGTCGCCGATGAAGAAGTACGGAACGATGGGAGGCAGCGCGCCCGCCAAGAACGACAGACCCATCGTCAGCGCGACTCCGACCGGGTCGTCCAGATGTTCGTCGAAGAGACCCAACTCCTCGCGCTTCATGAAGCGGAGCATGATGTCCTTGTCCGAGGTGACGCGGTTAACGATCATCTCCTGCTCCGGGCCGGTGAATCCCATGTCGCCGTAAATTTCCCGGATCTCCTGCGCCTCCTTCTCGGGCATCTTCTCGATTTCCCATTTTTCCTGCTCGATCTCGGAGTGAAAAAACTCGCGCTGGGATTTCGTCGCCAGGTACGCCCCCAGCGCCATGGAGATCGCGCCGGCGACGATTTCCGCCATCCCCGCCAGCAAAATGAAACGGGCCTGAGCAATGGAGCTGGTGACGCCTGCGAGAAAGCCGATCGTCGTCACCAATCCGTCGTTCACACCGAAGATGATCTCGCGGATCGCGCGCCCCTTTGGCGTGTGCCAGTCTTCGTGAGGATGGTGTGCGGATGGATCGGCCATGATCGCTAAGAACTATCATCGGCTTTTCAAAAAGCCAACCGCGTCCTCGCTTCGCTCGGAATTTCTCCGCCAAAGTTCAGTGGCGGACAGATCTCAGATGAAATTTGGCATCTGTGATCTGAGATGCCGAAGGGCTAGACCCATCGGCCACAATCGAGCGCGCATTCTCCGATGGCTCGGAAAAAAGCCACATTGACTTAGCGCATCGACTCCTTTATTTTGCGCCTCATGCTCTACGCAAAGGACATCGAAACAAGATGATTCAAAGCGGGCCGCTCCGCGACGGCGAAACGGTCATCTTCTCCGACCGGAAAGAGCGCCAGTATCTGCGCCGGCTCGCCGTTGGAAAACAAATCTCCCTTCGCGACGGCAAGATCGACGCCGGCGCCATCATCGGCCGGGAAGAGGGATCGGTCGTGTGGTCTTCGCTGAACGACGCTTTCCTGGTCTTCCGCCCTACTCTCGCCCAACTCATTCCCAACCTGCCGCGCCAGGCGCAGGTCATTTACCCGAAAGACATCGGGACCATTCTCATCTGGGCCGACATCTTTCCCGGCTGCACGGTGATCGAAGCGGGCGTCGGCGCCGGCGCGCTGACCGTCGCGCTGCTCCGCGCTCTGGGTGCCGAGGGACGACTCGTCTCCTATGAGTTGCGGGAGGACTTCGCCCGCATGGCACGCGAAAACGTCGCGCGGTTTTACGGCGCGGCGGACCACTGGACTTTGAAGCTCGGCGACGTCGCTCAATCTCTGGACGAGACCGAAGTGGATCGCGTCGTCCTCGATCTTCCCGAGCCGTGGCACGTCATCGAGCCGGCGTGGAAGGCGCTGCGGCCGGGAGGAATATTACTCAGCTATCTGCCGACGGTCATACAAGTGAAAACTCTGGTGGATTCCCTGAGGGCGCACGGCGGCTTCGCCTGTATCGAGACGATGGAGAGCCTGATGCGCTTCTGGCACATCAAAGACATGAGCATGCGCCCCGAGCACCGCATGGTCGCGCATACAGGGTTTATCACCGTGACACGACGGCTGGCTGCAAAATAGAATCCCATTCGCGACGGAGGTAAGCATGTTCACCTGTCCTGTTTGCCATACGCACGAGAGCCGTGAGGAACTAACAGAAGAGGTCTTCCAGATCGATGGGAAGTACGTCTTGGTCGATCATATTCCCGCAACCGCGTGTGCACGCTGCGGCGAAGAAACTTTCAGTCGCGAGACTACAGAAAAAGTGCGGCTTCTGGTCCATGGGCAAGCGAAACCCATCAAGTCCATTGCCCTGGAGGTCTTCAAGTTTGTGTAGGCTGACGGCGAGAGTCCCGTATCCCGACCTGGCCTAACACGTTTTATCCCCCCGTCGCCAACCTATCCGAGGCTTGATTGCTTCCAGGCTTTGGGGATAAAACGCTATACGTTAGGCCTTTAATCCACAATGTCGTCTGCAACAATTAAACTCTTCCTCCCGCTCGGCGACGCAAAGAGTCTTCGCACCGCGGAAATCTCGAACTGGACCGGCAAGGCAGTTGCAGCACCGCGCACCGAACTCGACGAGTTGCTCGCCCGAGAGGAACTCGACAAGGCCGGAGTTTACATCCTCACCGGAAGCGACCCCGCCACGAATACTCCACGCGCTTACATCGGTGAGGCAGAGGTCATCCGTGAGCGACTCAAGCAACACAAGACCAAAGAATTTTGGGTTTCAGCCATCGTTTTCGTCAGTAAGGATGAGAATCTAACAAAAGCCCATATAAGATACCTTGAGAGCCGACTGCTCGCCGAAGCCACCCAAATCGGCAGGTTCACGCTGGAACAGAATCAGGCGACCGGCTCGAAGCTCCCGGAGTCAGACCGCGAGGACATGGAGGTGTTTCTTACTCGAATCCGGCAGCTTCTGCCCGTCCTCGGCTCTGACATTCTCGCCCCAATCGCCCAGCCCACTTCCAAATCCCAGCCGGGCGGGATGCTCTTTTGCCGCCTCAAGGGCGCCGAGGCACGAGGACAGCGGACACCCAACGGCTTCGTAGTTTTCCGCGGTTCTACCGCCGTCTTGGAAGATCGCCCCTCCGCCCAGAGTTATCCTTACGTCCTAACTCAACGCAAGGAACTCATCGCCGATGGCACGCTCATCGAGAAAGAGGGCTTTTTCGTCTTCACCAAGGATTCCGAGTTTTCTAGTCCATCAGCGGCGGCCGCCGTTATCCACGGTGGCAGCGCGAACGGCCTTACAGCATGGAAGAATGAAGATGGGAAATCCCTCAAACAACTTGATGAGCAGGCCTAACCAGCCGCTGGACCGAATGACGAGGAGCGCGGTCGGGTCACTGATGCAATTCGGGCGTTCTTGGCGCGCTCTTCGTCATCGGTCAGC
>CAZNES010000027.1:0-19241 GCA_964572145.1 uncultured Syntrophobacteraceae bacterium | reverse complement strand
ACTGAAGCTGAATGTAATTCCCTTCCGTATCGAAGAAATACAGTCCCCTCCCGTCACACGGCTGAGGTACATTGGTACGAGGCTCACGGTATCGGACGAAAGGAACTCAAGATAAAGTTTCCATTGTTGGATTAGCTATGAAGAAACAAACAAAACAAGAAAAATATTTTGCGGTTTGCATCAACAACAAGAAATACGAGGCTTCTCTGGAAGTAGGGAAACTCTACCAAGTCATTCCTGACGAAGAGGCGGAGTCACACGGCTATCTGCGCGTGGTCGACGAAAGTGGTGAAGACTATGGGTATTCGGCAGACTGCTTCTATCGCCTCGAAGTGCCTCTACCGCTTGAGCGAGCTCTGCTAAGAGCGTCGTCTTAAAAGCCGACTCATTCCGCGCAGTGGAGCTGGATGTAGTTCCCTTCCGTGTCGAAAAAATAAAGCCCTCTTCCCGTCGGCCGCGCGACCGGCTTGTCGATGAGCACCTTCACGCCGGCTTTTTTTAGTTCTTCGACCGCGCGGTCGAAATCTTCCTTGCCGGTTTGCAGCGCAATGTGCGCCGTGCCGTCGTCGAAGTCTCCCCGCTCGATCGGCTTCGGCCGCTCGAAGAGAACCAGGCACATTCCGTCCTCGATCCCACGCCCATTAGACGCTTCAACCCACTTCATGTATAAATGAGTTGTGGCCGAGCGTAAGCTCCCGGACGATCCTACATCATTCATTCGCGACTGCCTCCGCGGTGGCCGGATTCTGTGGACGTACCATGTTAACATGCGCTTGGGACGGCGGTTCATTGCCCGTGAGACGATTATCTCGGCCGCCGACAGCTACGAAATTGTCGAGGCCTACCCGGAGGACAAATACTTTCCAAGTTATCTACTCCTTGGCCGACAGGGCGAGGAGGCGTTTCATGTGCTGTTTGGAGCCGATGTAGATGGTCAGAATGTTCGAGTTGTCACGGCATATTATCCCAGCCCCGAGGAGTGGGAATTGAATCTGAAGACGCGAAGGAGGTCTCCATGAAGTGCACAGTTTGCGGCGCCAGTATGAATCGGCTCAACACCGACCTGCCGTTTAAGCTGTCGGAAGACCGCATTGTCATTTTCAAGCAACTGCCGGTCTTGCAGTGTAGAGCGTGCCGCGAGTATCTGATTGAGGATGCGGTTATGGCGCGTATCGACACGCTGCTTGGGCAGGCAGATAGTACGGCTGAACTCGAAGTGATCCGCTACGCCGCGTGAGAAGCTCGTCTAGCTAACGCACTGCGCCCGAGCGAGGCCGTGTTACGGTCTGAAACGAAAGCGGAAGGTTGAGTTCCGGCTGCGGCGGGTGAACGCCAATGTTACTCCGGACACTGCAATTGAATGTAGTTCCCCTCCGTATCGAAGAAATAAAGCCCTCTTCCCGTCGGACGCGCGACCGGCTTGTCGATGAGCACCTTAACGCCGGCTTTTTTTAATTCATCGACCGCGTGGTCGAAATCTTCCTTGCTGGTTTGCAGCGCGATGTGCGCCGTGCCGTCGTCGAAGTCTCCTCGCTCGATCGGCTTCGGCCGCTCGAAGAGAACCAGGCACATGCCGTCCTCGAAGAAGAGGCGGGAGATAGCGGGATACATGCCGTAAACTTCTTTGTAAGGCCCGCCGCTGTCCACGTCTAAGCCGACCTTGGTGCATTTCATGCCGAGAACTTCGCTACAAAATTTGGTCGCCCGGTCGAGGTTGTTGACCGGCAAACCCAGGTGATAGAGCTTTTTGATCTTGATCATCTTCGCCCTCCTTCTCTCTTTGATTTTTTATACTGTAATCCCTGCGATAGTTTCAAGAACCGATTCGCCGTGATAGCGGGTGTCTTCGGAGAGATCCTTCACTTCGTTCAGGATGACAATTCGAGCAAATGTCATTCTGAGCGCAGCGAAGAATCTCGATTTGTGTATTCAGTTCGCTCGCAAGGTGAATCACCACTCCGCCGTGATTGTTCTTGTAGATTAACGCGGCTTTTGTATAAAGTTACGCCAGGTTGAACCGATGGCGACTTGCATCCAGGCGAAAGACGTCAGTCTGACGTTCCGGCCCAAAAATAGGGAACCCGTCGCCGCGCTGAGAGAACTCTCGCTGGATGTGGGAAAAGGCGAGTTCGTCAGCATCGTCGGCCCGTCGGGCTGCGGCAAGAGTACCTTTCTCAACATTCTTTTGGGGCTGCTCAAGCCTGACACCGGGTCGATGCAGCTCAACGGCACGCGGATCACCGGCCCCGGCCAGGACCGCGCCATGGTGTTTCAGGAATTCGGCTTGCTCCCGTGGCGGACGGTTCTCGGAAACGTCGAGCTGGGCTTGGAGCTCAAAGGAGTCGAGGCGTCGGTAAGACGCGGGCGCGCCCAGGAGCTGATCGAGATGGCCGGTCTCGCGGGATTCGAAGCTCACTACCCGCACGAGCTGTCGGGAGGGATGAAGCAGAGAGTCGGTCTCGCCAGGGCGCTGGCGACCGATCCCGAGGTGCTGCTGATGGACGAGCCGTTCGCCGCTCTCGACGCTCAAACCAGAGATCTGATGCAGGCGGAGCTTTTGCAGGTCTGGGAACGGACGAAGAAGACCGTCATCTTCGTCACCCACAGCATCGAGGAGGCGGCATATTTATCGGACCGCGTCGTCATCATGAGCGCGCGGCCGGGAAGGACCAAAACCAGCATCCGCATCAATCTCCCCCGGCCCAGAGATTACGAGATGAGGTTGTCGGCCAAGTTCAACGAGATCAAAGCGGAAATATGGAACGCTCTGAAAGAGGAGCTGATGGGAAAGGGCGATGGCATTTAAGGAGACGATCTCCGAATATCGGAGACCGCTTTTGGGCGTGGTCTCGGTGGTCGGGCTGATGCTCGCGTGGGAGATCGCCTTTACCTATCTCCTTCCCCTCGATCCCTTTTTCTTCACCAAGCCCTCGCTCATCGCCGTCGCCTTCAAGGATCAGACCCTATCGGGAGCGCTGTGGAGGGACCTGGCGATCAGCAGCAAGGCTTTTTTCTGGGGCTTTACCCTCGCGGTGATCGTCGGCATTCCCATCGGCGTATTTATGGGCTGGCGCCGTAGAGCCGAATACGTCCTCGACCCCTTTCTTACCGCGCTCTACGCGAGCCCGCTGGTCGCGCTGGCTCCCCTCTTCATCATCATTTTCGGCGTCGGGCTCACGGGAAAGGTGGCGTTGATTTTTCTCCTCGCGGTATTTCCTTTCGTCTTTAATGTTTTCGCCGGCGTCAAGTGCACCGACCGGCTCCTCGTCAACGTCGTGCAGGCGTTCGGCGGGAAAGAAAAAGATATCTATTTCAAAGTCATACTTCCGAGCATCCTGCCCTACATCGTAGCAGGCGCCAGGATCGCCATCGGCCGGGGCATCGTCGGCATTCTCGTCGCAGAATATTACGCCGCCTCGGAGGGCATCGGCTTCGCGATCTCGCGCTTCGGCGACACCTACAGGCTGCCGGAGATGTTCGCCGCCATTTTTCTGTTGATGATCGTGGCGGTGATTTTCACCGAGGGTTTGAGAAAATTGGAAACGCTGCTGGCGCCCTGGAAGGTCGGACAGGAGGCGAGATGAGCGCGCTCGCGGCCTTTTATCGGGAAAGAGAGCAGCCGATTCTCGGGGCGGGCTTCATCCTTTTGCTCATTCTCGCCTGGCAGTCGCTGCCGGCCATCGTGACGCTCCCTCGAGGGATATCGCTCTTCTTCACCACGCCCGTCGAGGTGATCAAGGCCTTCTATAGGTTAGTCGACGCGAACGAGATTCAGCGCCACGTTTATGTGAGCGGCGTAGAGTTCGTCGTCGGGCTCGCGCTGGCCATTGTCACCGGCCTGCCGCTGGGTCTCGTGATGGGTAGGTCAAAGACGCTCGACGCCATGCTCGATCCTTTCGTCACCGCATTTAACGCTACGCCGAGGCTGGTTTTTCTGCCCTTGCTTATGCTCTGGCTGGGCATCGGGATATGGTCGAAGATCGCGATCGTCTTTGTCGGCGCGCTCTTCCCGCTTCTCATCAATACCTATGCAGGGGTGAAAAACGTCGATCGCGTTCTGGTCAACGTGGTGAGATCGTTCGGCGCCAACGAGTGGCAGACTATGAGGATCGTGGTCCTGCCCAACTCGGTCCCTTACATCGTTGCCGGCTTGCGTTTGGCGATAGGCAGAGCGCTGCTAGGCGTGGTCGTGGGCGAGTTTTTCGGCGCCAGCAAAGGACTTGGCTTCATGATCGCCAACGCCGCGACCAACTATAAAGTGGACGTCGTTTTCGTGGGAGTGACTATCTTTATGGGCCTCTCGCTGGTTCTAACGCACCTCGTGAAGATGCTCGAATCCCGGCTCAGCCGCTGGCGCCCGGAGGTGGTAAAGACGTTCTGAAAAAAATTTGGCCGTTTCTTGTTTACTACCGCCTACAGCCTACCGCCTTCTACTTACTTCTTCGGCGTTCGCCCCATCTCCTTCAGCGTCTCGTTCAACAAGTCGCGGGCTACGAACTGTTCGATGTCGGGCAGAGGCTTGCCGGCGGGCCAGCCGAGCTCGGGGGTCGTCCTGGATTCGAATAGCTCCTTGAGCAGATCGTGCGGGATCTCCGGTCCAAAGGCGTTCTGCACCTGCTGATAGATTCCTTCCGCGAGCGCCGCGTCTTTGATCTCGAAATATTTCTGAATAACGTCGATCGTCCCCTTCTTGTTGGCCTTCACGTAGTCGTTGGCCTTGACCATCGCGCGGATAAACCTCTTGGTCACGTCGCGCTTCTCTTTGACGAAGTCCTTGTGAGTGATAAAGGTGCCTCCCAGCCTCGGGATATAGTCTCCGGTCTTGACGAGGATCTTCATGCCCTCTTTCTCCGCCCTGGCGGCATGGGGGAACGAGAGTATCGCGGCCTGAATCGATTTGTTGATCAGCGCGGCCACGCGGTCGGGCTCGGCATTAAACGTGATGATTTTATAGTCCTTGCCGGGCTCCATCTTGAAAAATTTGCCGAGCACGACGACAGCCTCGGTGTAAGCGGCCTGGCCGGGCCTTTCGAGCCCGATGGTTTTCCCTTTGAGATCTTCGACCCGTTTGATGTCCGGGGTTGTCGTGATCGTCCACTGGGACACGAGCGATTCCCCGACGAGGAAAACGAGCGGCGCCCCTTTGAGCATCGCTTCGGAGCCGCCTCCCGGTATCGGCACGAACTCGATCTCCTTCGCGAGGGCCGCCCTAACCAAAACGCCTGCCTGCGCGGCGATGAAATCGGCGTCGAGGCCCTCCGCCTTGAACAGGCCCTTATCCACGGCGATATAGGAGGGAATATGAAAGCCGCTTCCGCCTAACGTCCTTCCCACCTTTATCTTCGGCATTTGCGCCGCGGCGGTGGAGATGTAAGTTGTGAAAGCAAGGAGGACCAGGACAAATAACGTAACGACGCTTTTACGGATCATCGTCATGGACAGTCTCCTTTCGTTTCCCCATCGAGCCAAGCGCCTAGAAACTAGCGTTAAAGATAGTCGAAGGCAAGAGAATTTTACTTGATTGACAGCGTGGTGAATCTGGCCTAAATCGAAGGACAGGGAGGAATTCACATGAACGTTTTAGTAACCGGCGGCGGGCTGATCGGATGCCATTTTGCAAAACGGATGGCGGACGATGGAAACAAAGTCGCGATTTACGATCTGTCTCCCAACCGCGAATACATCGACAAGATCGTAGGCAAGGATCGGGCGGAGATCGTCGCCGCGGACATGCGCGACCTGCCGGCTCTGCTCAGCGCGCTGAAGCAATTCGACATAGACACGCTCGTCGCCACCGCGGGGCTGATCGGCAAGCGAGTCGCGGAGAACTCGTACACCGGCGCGACCAACAATATTCTCGGAACCATCAACGTCCTAGAGGCGTCGCGGCTGCGCGGCTTGAAGCGCGTGGTTTACGTGAGCACCTTCGGCGTCTACGACAGAGACAAAATCAAACAGGGACCGGTGCGCGAGGATGCGCCGGTCGGCGGCCACAACCTTTACACCACGACCAAGGTCTGCTCCGAGCATCTCGTTCATGCTTACGCGCACCTCTACAATCTGGATACCGTGATCGTTCGCCCCGCCGGCGTTTTCGGACGCGGTCACTACGTCGGCGGATCGACCGTCGGCATGGTGATGCGGGATCTCGCGCTTAGAATCATCAAGGGCGAGCCATTCTCCATCGACTCAAAAATTTATTTTTCCAACGAGTACGTTTACGCCAAAGACGTCGCGCTGGCGCTCGACCTCGCCTGCAAGGCGCAGGCGCCGAAGCAGCGAATCTACAACGCCGGCAGCGGCGTCGTAACGCGCGCGTCCGATCTCGCCCAGGCCGCGCGCGAGCTGCTGCCGAAGATCGAAATAACGGTCGCCGGCGATGAAAGCGGCAAAGGTCACGCCAATTTTCCTCTCGACTTGAGCACTAGTAAAGCCGAGCTGGGCTACGCGCCGCAATTTCCTCTGAAAGAGGCGCTGAGGGATTATATGGAAGAGTTGTGGCAGGAGCGGCGGAAAGGAATACCATAAATCCAAATTCCTCGCCTTGACATAGTGAGCCGGACAAACTATCTTCGTTTAAGCTCTTATGACTTACATTCAATTATCCGAGAAACACGATGCCGTTGGCTTCCTCGCTCTGGCGAAGAGCGGCGCGCCGGTCTATTGTCTAGCTGAAAACACTTACGGGGTTCGTCCGGATCAGATCAAGATTCTCAAGCGAAAAAAAGTTCCCTTCAAGAGACTGAAAGCTAGAGACCTTCACCTCCCAAAATCTTCCCTCGCCGCATGAATAAGCGGCTCCTCAAGCAGATCGATATCTTGATAACCGTGCAAGATATCCGCACGATCTGATAACCGGGTCGGCCGAGTCACCGGCGACGGCAGCGGAGACGGCCACGAGAGAAACGATAAGCCCGGTGAATTTATGATCCGATCTACCGCCTAGAGCCTACTGCCTGTCGCCTTCTTTCAATCCTTCCACCAGTACCGCACGAGACAATACAGCGCCACGACGCCGTCTTTCCATGTGATCTTTTTCCCTTCCGCATAAGTGCGCCCGTGGTAGGAGATCGGCACTTCGTAGAGGCGGCATTTTTTCTTGGCGACCTTGACGGTGACCTCCGGCTCGAAGCCGAAGCGGTTGGACTCGAGCTTCATGCTCTTGATGATTTCGGTCCGAAAAGCTTTATATCCTACCTCCATATCGGTCAGGTTGAGATTCGTCAGCGCATTGGAGAAGAGCGTGAGGAGACGGTTGCCCAGCGAGTGCCAAAAATAAAGCACCCGATGAGGACCGCCGCCGGAGAAACGGGTGCCGAATACCACGTCGGCATGGCCGGCGAGAATCGGCTCCAGGAGATTCGGATAGTCGCGCGGGTCATACTCCAGGTCCGAGTCCTGTATGATCACGACGTCGCCGGTGACGTGGGCAAGCCCGGTTCTTATAGCGGCGCCCTTTCCCCGGTTGAAGGGTTGCAGGATTAACTTGAAATCGTTTTCAGTAGCGTCCTTCTCCCTGGCTTCAGTCTCCAGGCGCTGGAGAATTTCACGGCTGCCGTCGGTCGAGCCGTCGTCCACGGCGATGATCTCTTTCGGAATAGCGACGCCCCGCACCCGCCGGATCGACTCTTCCAGTGTGTTCGCTTCGTTGAAGACGGGCATCAGGACGGAGAGCTTCACTGCTCGAACTCGCGCTTTTTGAGCTCGCGGATGAACGCCGAGAGGTTGGGGTCGTTGCCGACGAGTTCGTTGACCTTGTTCTGAAACTCGGCCGCCGCCCGCTCGAGCGGTCCCGTATCGACGCGCAGGCCGAGCCACTGCGTCAGCCTGAGCACGTGCGCCAGCGCGCCGCGCGGGTTCGGCGCGGCGGAAAGATAATGGGGCAAGGTGGCCCAAAGGCTCATATTCGGAATGCCGTTTTTCCGGCAAGCGTCCGCTAAAATTCCGACGATGCCGGTCGGTCCCTGGTAGCGCGACGGCAGCAGGTCCAGCTCGGTCATCAATTTGGCATCCGAGGAAAATCCCGTCAGCGGCACCGGCCGCGTGTAGAGCACCTCGTCGAGATAGGCGCCCAGCGAAACGACCAATTCGATCTTACACTCGCGCACCAGCCGGAGAACGGTCTCGCAGAAGCCGCGCCAGCGCAGATGCGGCTCGGCGCCGATCCCGAATACGAAATCGCGCTCGATGCCGATGCCGCTGCCGTAATGGAAATCATAGGAGGGCCAGTGGATCTCCCGCTTAAGCCCGTCCACCAATCGGACCTGCGGACGCTGGATCGAGAAATCGTAGAACTCTTCAGGATCGATGCCGGCGAACTTTGTGGCGAGCAACTGCTCGCTCAGATAGCGCACCGCCGTCGTCGCCGACCCGCCCGCGTCGCTCCAGCCGCCAAAGGCCAGGATCAACACCGGCCGCCTGAGCGCCGGCTGGCTCTCGAACGTAAGTGGATCGGTGCTCATCTTTTGTTTTTACCACAATCCACCCCGCCGACTCCAGCCACAATTAAAAATGGATGAAGGTTGAGGGATGAAGTTCGGAAATGCGTCTGATATATTGGCAGCGCTCTAGTTTTGCGCTCTTGGCGTCTCCGTACGACGAATGATCCAAACTTCGTGTGCTTCGTGCTCTTTCCGCCAAAGGACGGATCAGCCAAAGTTTGGTGGCTGACGTGGTGAGAGGATTTTAACCACGAAGGACACGAAGGTCTCGAAGGAAGAGAAATGCTGAGCGCGTCGAAGCACGAAAACTAATTTGTAGGCACCCTGCTAGGCAAAGGCAACAGCAATGGAAAAATCATGACTGAACGAGTAGCGCTGATCACGGGCGGCGCGAAGGGAATCGGCCGCGCCGTCGCTTTGGATCTGGCCGCGCAGGGATGGTCGATTGCCATCTGCTATCGCACGAGTGCGGACGCGGCGGCGGAAGTGATCGACGCGGCGCAAAAGAACGCAGCGAAGGCGCTGTCGATTCAATGCGACGTCTCGGATGCGCAAGCCGCGACGCAGATGGTCGCGCGCGTCGAGCAAGAATGGGGCCGCATCGACGCGCTGATCAATTGCGCCGGACCTTACCATCGGGTGGAGTTGTTGAAGGAAACCGTCGAAGGCTGGCACTCTATGTTCGAAAATAATCTCCATCCGATTTTTTATCTCGCCAAAGCCGCCCTACCCGGAATGATCGCTCGCAAGTGGGGCCGGATCATCTGCTTCAGCATGGCCAACGCCGATCAACTGATCGGGCAGCCGCAATTGACCGCGCATTACATCGCCAAGGTCGGCGTGCTCGTGCTCGTGCGCTCGTTCGCCCGCGTTGCGGCGCCGCACGGGATTACCGTGAACGCGATCTCGCCGGGTTTTATCGATACCGGCAGCGCGCCGAAAGAAGAGCTGGCCGCGATGGCGAAGCGAATTCCCGCGGGCTACGTCGGTTCAGTGGACGACGCCGTGTCCGTCGCGCGCTTCCTGCTCTCGGAAGAGGCGCGGTACGTCAACGGGGCGAATATTCATCTGAGCGGCGCGTGGGGAATATAAATAAAAGAAGGATGAAGGGTTTAGGGGATCAAAGGTTAAAGGGAAAATCGAAACTCGAAACCCGAGACTTTGGAGTATGACAACTTGGAAAGATCACGAGAGGGCCATGGAGCTGGTGCAACAGGCCGTGCAGCATCAGATGGCCGGCGACTTGGAGAAGGCCATCTGTCTCTACAAAGAATCGATCGCGCTATACCCTACAGCCGATGCCCACACCTATTTGGGCTGGACCTACAGCTTTCAGGGGCGAATAGAAGAGGCGATTGCCGAGTGTGAAACCGCGATCAAAACCGATCCCGATTTTGGCAACCCCTACAACGACATCGGTGTTTACCTCATGCAGCAGCAGAAGCTGGACGAGGCCATCCCTTGGTTGGAGAAGGCCAAAACGGCCAACCGCTACGAGCCGCGCCATTTTCCTCATCTCAATCTGGGCCATATCTATGCAGCCAAGGGAATGATCAACAAAGCCCTAGAAGAGTTTCGCGGGGCCTTACAATTTAATCCAGACGACTCTCTGGCCCTTCGGGCCATTGAGGAGCTTCAGTCCAAGCTGCAATGAGTGGCTAGTCGCCGACGATTTGCAGCTTGACACATTAACCCCTTGCTGGGTAAGAAGGATCATCTATGGCACGCCGACCTGCGAGGAAAACCATCGAATCGCGCCTGACGTCAGTAGAGCGGGGCATCAGATCACTCCAAGCGAGCGACACTACAATCATTGTGGCTGTAAAAACCCTGCAAGATGGATTTACTCGGATGGAGGGCCGGATAAACGAAATCAACAATCACGTTGATGCATTCATGAAGCTCCACGAGACGTTAGACATCGAGCTATAGGTGATGAAAGAGCAGATGAAGCGTCTTGAGGAGCGCATGGATCGCCTCGAAGCTTCCTAAGATTGCCAACCTTCCCAGACTGGCGGATTACATCTACAGCACGGCCGCAAAAATTTCCACGGCGACATCGACATCGTTATTAGTCACAATCAGCGGCGGGCAGAAGCGGATCGCGCTCTCACCGCAGCCGAGCAGGAGCAGACCGTTCTCAAAAGCGTTGCGAACGACGCGGTCGCGCAGCTCCGTATCTGTAAGCTCCACGCCAACCATCAAGCCCATCCCCCTGACATCGCGGATCGCCGGATGTTTGTTCTTGAGCTGTGCCAGCCGTTCTTTTAGATAATTTCCAACCTCCGCTGCATTCGTCATGAGTCCGTTCTCTATAAGCTCGACCGTCGCCAGCGCGGCCGCGCACGCAACCGGATTCCCGCCGAAGGTCGAGCCATGATTGCCCGGCTTCCACGTGCTGATGTCGCCGCGCGCGATCATCGCGCCCAGAGGCAGGCCGCTGGCAATCCCCTTCGCGACGCAGAGAATATCCGGCACGATGCCCCAATGCTCGCAGGCGAACATTTTGCCCGTGCGCCCGAAGCCGGTCTGAATCTCGTCGGCGACGAGGAGGATTCCATGGCGCCGGCAAATCTCCGCCAACCTGCGGAGAAAGTCCGGCGGCGGGACAACGTACCCGCCTTCGCCCTGAATGGGCTCGACGAAGACGGCCGCAACTTCGTCGGGCGCGGCCTCGTGGCGGAATATTTTGTTTTCCAACGCGTCGAGACCTTCCATGCCGTAAGGAACATGATGAACGTCCGGGAGGAGCGGGCCGAAATGGGCCCGATGGGACGAGCGGCTGGCGGTCAAAGACAACGCGCCTAGCGTTCTGCCGTGGAACGAGCCCAGGAAGGCGATGAGATGCGTTCTCTTGGTGGAGTAGCGCGCGAGCTTGATGGCGGCCTCGACCGCTTCCGTGCCGGAGTTGGTCAAAAAGACTTTTTTAGCGGAAGAACCCGGCGCCAGCCGGCTGAGCTTTTCGCAAAGCAGCGCCATCGGCTCGTAATAGAAATCGCTGCCGCAGAAATGGAGAAACTTCGACGCCTGCTCCTGGATCGCCTTGACGACCTGAGGATGGGCGTGGCCGGTCGATGCGACGGCGATGCCGGCCATGAAATCGAGAAAGATATTTCCATCGACGTCTTCGATCGCGATCCCCTTTCCCTGCTTCACGACCAACGGATAGACGCGGCCATAGGCAGGCGCCGTGTAGCGATCATCCTGCTCGATGATTGCTTGCGCCTTTGGGCCTGGAGGTTTGATTTTGATGTTGGGAATCTTCATGCCGTAACGGTTTGGAGTAATGGAGTACTGGAGTAAAGGAGTAATGGAAAAGCTTTTGCTCGAGCAATACTCCAATACTCCATCACCCCATGACTCCAATTTACTCCACGTTATCGATCTGCGCCTTTTGCAATTTACCCGAAAAATCCACGTAAACCGACTTCCACTCGCTGTAAATGTCGTAAACGGTCGTGCCCGCTTCGCGGTGGCCGTTGCCGGTTTCTTTGACGCCGCCGAAGGGAAGATGCACTTCGGCGCCGATCGTGGGGCCGTTGATGTACGTGATGCCGGCTTCGAAGTCCCTCACGGCGCGAAACGCGCGCGCGACGTCGCTCGTGTAAATGGAACTGGATAGACCGTAAGGCGTGCCGTTGAGAATTTCTGTCGCCTCTTCGAAGCTGCCGACTTCGATGAGCGAGAGCACCGGGCCGAAAATCTCTTCCTGCGCGATGCGCATCGCAGGCGCGACCTGATCGAAGATCGTCGGACGGTAGAAATACCCATTGATCCACTTTCCCTCTTCGTAAATCGCGCCGCCGGTCAAAAGCCGCGCCCCTTCGTCTTTTCCGATCTGAACGTAGCGATGGACCTTCTCGCGCGCGGCTGCGTTGATGAGCGGACCCATCTCGACGCTCTCGTCGAGGCCTTCGCCGATTTTGATCTTCTCCGCCCGTGCGACCAACGCCTCGGTGAATTGTTTTTTTATATCGCGATGAAGAATCACACGGCTGGTGGCGGTGCAGCGCTGTCCCGTGGTTCCGAAGGCGCCCCAAAGCGCGCCATCCAGGGCCAAATTCAAATCCGCGTCCTCCATGACGACCTGGGCGTTCTTTCCGCCCATCTCCAAGGAGACGCGCTTTAGATCTCGCCCGCAGGACGCCGCGATCTCCCTTCCGACGGCCGAAGAGCCGGTAAAAGAAACGAGTCGCACGCCGGGATGGCGCACGAGCGCCGCGCCCGCTTGCTCGCCCCGGCCGTGGACCAGATTGGCGACGCCCGGCGGCACTCCGGCTTCCTCGAGAATCTCAAAAAGTTTTACCGCGGTGTGCGGCGTGTCTTCCGCCGGCTTGAGCACGACCGCGTTGCCGCAGACGAGCGCCGGAAATATCTTCCAGGTCGGGATCGCCATGGGAAAATTCCACGGGGTGATCAGTCCGCAGACGCCGACCGGCACGCGGATCGACATCGCAAACTTATCCGGCAGCTCGGACGGCGTCGTCTCGCCGAAGAGTCTTCTCCCTTCGCCCGCGGCATAGTACGCCGTGTCGATCCCTTCCTGGACGTCGCCGCGGGCTTCCGTTAAAATTTTCCCCATTTCACGCGTCATCGCGCGCGCGATCTCCTCCTTGCGCCGCCGCAAGATCTCTCCGACCCGGTAGAGAATCTCTCCGCGCTTGGGCGCAGGAACCAGGCGCCAATGCGCCTGAGCTTTTTTGGCGGCGCTTACCGCTGCGTCGATATCTTCGCGGTCGGAATCGGGGAACAGGCCGACAAGGTCGCGCCGGTCGGCCGGGTTGCGGTTCTCAAAGGTCCCGCCCGACTTCGCGTCAATCCACCTGCCATTGATGTAATTGCGGTATATCTCCGCCATAAAGTTTTAGCTCGACGAGTTTGCATCCACGGCGTCTATTTTAGTAAGGTGGCGTGATAAAAACAATCATCCCGGCTCGAACAATTCATCGTGTCGTCCCTGGTCCACGGCCGGGAGACCTATGCAGCCTAAAATCGAATCAAGCGCGGCCCCTTTACCCCTTGCCGCCGACCGAGAGAGGAACAGTCGCGCCGCCCTTCTCATCGGCATATCCGCCTCGCTGGGCGTAATCCCGCCTCTCCTAGCAATCATTGTGCCTCAAGAAGTTGATTATCTTGGGGACGCTTTATGAACTTGAAAGAAATCTGTCTTACCCTGAGCCGGGAGATTCACAAGCTCGCACCCTACGAACGACTAGCGATCAACCTCGTGCAAACCGACGCGAACTACTTTCGTGTCTATGCCGAAGAATCCCGACTCCCTGCGTCCGCTATCCCTGAGGGCCTCTCGGTGCGAGAGGGAACCGCCACCGGCTGGGTCCTCGACTATCACGAGCCCCTTATATGCCGCGACGTTCGCCGAGATTCCCGCTTCCCCCTGACTCACAAAAGATACAAGGATGTAGGACTGCGCTCTTACGTAATCCTTCCCCTAATGGTCGAGGGAAAGGCCATAGGAGCATTGAACCTGGCAAGCCTAAAGCCTCGCTGCTATGGGAAAAAAGAGGTCGAGATCCTCTCTCCAATTGCCGAGATTCTTTCCCTGGCAGTGGAAAACTCAAACCTCTATGAACAGGCCCAGAGACGGGAAGAGACACAGAGGCTACTCAAGGAACTCAACCAAGACATCACCACTCTGGACGTTGACAGCCTGCTTAGAAAGCTCACGGACAAGGTTCGTGAGGTTTTTAAAGTTGATGTTTCCGATGTCAGGGTATTGGAGAATTCGGCGTGGCGGGTTTTGGCGGCCTCTGGCGTAGCGCCGGGACATCTGTGGTCAGGAAATCCTAAGCCCGGTACGGGACGATCCAGATGGATCATTGAAAATCGAACGCCGCTCTTGATTCCCGACATCACCCAAAGTTCAGAGTTCACGAGCGGAGCGAATCTCCCGCGCCTTGGCTTGCGGGGTTATCTGGGAGTTCCCTTGGTCTCGAGAAGCGGTGAGATCGCGGGCGTGCTCCGGGCACTGACTTATCAACCGAGAATATTTATTCAGGAAGAAGTCGATCTTCTTCAGCAGCTGGCCAACGGCGTGACGATCGCCATCGAGAATGCGCGGCTCTTTGAGGGGGTGCGACAAAAATCACAGCACTTAGAGGCCCTCATCAAGGTCAACCGGGACGTCGCTTCACTGCTCAAGAGAGAGCTCCTGCTTCCGAGCATCGCCAACGAAGCGAGAAGGTTCCTCAACGTGGACGGCGCCAGCTTTCGCCTCGTCGAAGGAAGATCGCTGGTAAGAGCGGGCTATGCCGGGGACGAAGACCTGTTGGCGCTCACTCCTGTCATGCCTTTGGGCGAAAGCATCAGCGGCAAAATCGTTCGGGAGAACCGGGTCATTGCCGTTAAAAACGTGCACGACGAGCCCGTGATCATCGAAAGACACCGCCGGATTCTCAGCGAAGGCGGCTACCGCTCGTTTCTGGGAGTGCCGCTCAGGCTCGGCCGCCGCGTGATCGGCACGATCAACCTCTATTCCAAGCAGGAAAGAGAGTTTCGTCCCGATGAGATCCAGATGATCACGGCCTTCGCCGACCAGACGGCGATCGCGGTTGAAAACGCCAGGTTGTTCGAAGAAGTGCAGCATAAATCCGGCGAGCTGGAAGACGCCTTCCGAACCAAAACCGATTTTCTCAATACCATGGCCCACGAGCTGAGAACGCCTCTCAATGTCGTGATCGGAACCCAGCAGCTTCTTGTCGACGGCTCTTACGGAAATTTGAGCGGCGAGCAAAGCAAAGCGCTCGAGCGCATCGGCCGCTACGCCCAGGACCTGCTCAGCCTGATCAACGAAATCCTCGACCTGGTGCGGCTGGACGCGAGAAAAGTTCCGGTGCACGAATCGGAATTCTCCGTTCGCGAAATCACCGACGATCTGGAACTCTCCTTCGCGCCGCTGGCGCGGGAAAAGGGCCTCGATCTCAAGTTCGACGTCGGGGCCGGCATCCCGCCCCTCACCAGCGACCGCTCCAAGGTCAGGGAGATTCTTCAAAACCTCCTCGCGAATGCGGTGAAATACACCGAGAAAGGGGAAATCGAGCTGCGGGTCTCTTTACAAAATTCCAACAGCAGCCTTCAAGGCCGCCGCATTTCATGGTCCGTGCGCGATACCGGAATAGGGATCGACGGCCCTGACCTGCCGAGACTCTTCGAGCCCTTTTTCATGGCCGACGGAGTGGACCGGCGGAAATATCCGGGAACCGGTCTGGGTTTGAGCATCGTCAAGCGCCTGGTCGAGTTGTTGGACGGCGACATTAAGATCGACAGCGAATTAGGAAACGGCTCGACGTTTAGCGTCAGCTTCCCGCTGAGCCGCAGAGACGCCGGAGAAGCATAGCCCCGCCATCGGCGATTTCTCCATCTTGCCTTGCACGACAGCGACGCGGCGCCGGCCTTGACACAATAGACCTTAATGAAATATATGACGGCATCTCATTTGTCTTCGCCTAGGAGGTTGTCATGCGAGCTCGTCGGTCCGGCATAAAAAGCGTCGTTCTCGGCGCCCTTGGGATGGTTCTAGCCCTGACGGCGTCGAGTTACGGCCAGGAGCAATTCTACAAGGGCAAGACGATACGGATCGTCGTGGGCTTTTCCGCGGGCGGCGGCTTCGATACCTACGCGCGGGCTCTAGCGCGCTATATGGGCAAGCACATCCCCGGCAATCCGACGGTTATCGTCGAAAACATGACGGGCGCCGGAAGCCTGATCGCCGCCAACCACGTTTACAACGTCGCCAAGCCGGACGGTCTCACGATCGGCCATTTCATCGGCGGCCTCTTCCTCGGCCAGGTTCTGGGACAAAAGGGCGTGGAGTTCGATGCCAGAAAGTTCGAATTTATCGGAGCGCCGACGACGGACCACGTGGTTTGCGCTTTCACCAAGGCCAGCGGCATTACCAGCGTCGAGAAATGGGCGGCGTCCAAGACTCCCGTGAAGATGGGAGGCGTCGGGCCGGGCACGTCCACTCCCGACAACGGCACCCGCATCATCAAGGCTGCGACCGGCTTGCCCATCCAGCTCGTCTCCGGATATAAGGGCACGGCGGACATTCGCCTGGCGGCGGAGAGCGGCGAGATCGCCGGAGGATGCTGGGGTTGGGAGTCGGTCAAGGTTACCTGGAAAAAGGCGCTGGAGTCGGGCGACGCGGTGATCGTGTTGCAGGCCAACCGCAAGAACCACTCCGACCTTGCCAAAGTTCCCCAGGCGATGAGCCTCGCAAAGAGCGATGAAGGGCGCAAGATGATCGAGGTCGGCATCCACGGCGACAGCGAAATCGTCCGCACCTACACACTTCCGCCGGCAACGCCCAAAGACCGCGTGCAGATTTTGCGCAAGGCTTTCGAAGACACTCTGAAGGATCCGGAGTTCCTCGCGGAAGGCAAGAAAGCGGACTTGAGCGTCAACCTCGTGTCCGGCGACGAGGTGGAGAAGATCATCTCCGGCCTGTTCAAGCTTGACTCGGGCCTGGTCGCCAAACTCAAAGACGTCCTCTACAACTGAGAGCCATCGCCGTCACGGTTGAAGAGGATTTCCCGCCGTTAGGCTAGACCAGAGTTCCGCGGAATAGGAGCGACTCATGCTCGATATAGCCAATGCGTTTGTTTCTGGTCTCACCCAGCTTTTTTCCGGGACGACGTTTCTTCTGATGCTCATCGGCATCGCCGTCGGATTCGTCGTCGGCATCCTGCCGGGCTTGGGCGGACCGACAACGCTGGCGCTGATGCTCCCATTCATATTCAAGATGAACGCCGTCCAGGCCTTCGCCTTCCTTCTCGGGATGACGGCCGTGACCAACACGACTGGAGATATCACTTCCATCCTTTTCGGCGTCCCCGGCGAACCCACGACCGCGGCGACGATCGTTGACGGCCACCCCATGGCCAAAAAAGGAGAAGCCGGCCGGGCATTGGGTGCCGCGTTGATGAGTTCTCTGATCGGCGCCGTCTTTGGCGCATTAGCGCTGGCTCTCGCCGTTCCTATTGTTCGGCCGTTGGTTCTGACCTTTGGCTCGCCGGAATTTTTCATGCTCGCGTTGCTCGGCGTCGTGTTCGTCGCATCTCTCAGCGGAGATAACCTGCTCAAGGGGCTGATCGCGGGCGGCCTTGGATACCTCCTGGCCACGATCGGACTCGACCCGATCTCCGGCATCCAACGCTATACTTTCGGCAAGCTCTTTCTCTGGGATGGGATCGGCTTGGTGCCGGTGACCATCGGACTTTTTGCCATCCCTGAAGTCATCGACCTCGCGGTTCAGGGGACGAGCATTTCCAAGCAGAACGTCGGCAAGATAGGCGGCGTCATGGAGGGAGTGAAGGATACGTTTCGCCATTTCTGGATGGTCATCCGGTGCAGCGCGCTTGGGACTTACATCGGTCTCATTCCGGGAATGGGCGGCGCCGTGAGCCAGTGGATCGCCTATGCCCACGCCGTCCAAAGCTCTCCGAACAAGGAGCGTTTCGGCAAGGGCGCCGTGGAAGGAGTCTTAGGACCGGGAGCGGCCAACAACTCTACCTTAGGAGGCGCGCTGATTCCGACCGTGGCCTTCGGCGTGCCCGGCAGCGTCAGCACGGCGATCCTACTCGGCGCCTTCATCATCCAAGGAATCGTCCCCGGGCCGGACATGCTGATTCCAGAGCCGAGAGGCCACCTGTCGCTCACTTTTTCTCTGGTCTGGATCAATATCATTTCCAACGTGATCACCGTGGCGATCTGTTTTCTCTTTCTGAACCAGCTCGCGAAAATCACCAATATCAGAACGAACCTCCTGATGCCCTTCATCCTGCTGTTGGTTTATCTCGGAACCTTCGCCGAAAAGAACGCCTTCGAGGATCTCGCCGTCTTCCTGGTTTTCGGCGCGCTCGGCTGGGTCATGGTGAAGCTCGACTGGCAGCGGCCACCTCTCATCCTCGGTCTGGTTCTCGGACCGGTGATGGAGAACAGGCTTTTTCTCTCGACGGACAATTACGGGATTCATTGGCTCTGGCGTCCCGGCGTTTTGATTTTCTTCGCTATTACTCTGACGGGACTCTTTTATCCCATGCTCAAAAAGAGCCGGGAGAAAAAGAGCCCGGCCGAATCCCGGCCCGAGACTTCCAGCCCGGCGGCTCAAGAGCAAGCGCAAGGCCGGTCGATGCCGGCGGTTTTTTTTAGTCTTTCGCTCGTGGTCATTCTCGCATTGGCCCTGTGGCGGAGCATGGACTTCGGCTACCGCGCCGGGCTTTTTCCCTGGGCGATCGGATTTCCGGTTCTGGCTCTCGCCATCGTTCAACTGGGCATGGAATTGACTGGCAAAACCCGCTTCAGCGGCATAGGCGCGGCGGACATCGGCGCCGATATACCCGCGGAAGTTGTGCGCCGTCGAACGGCGATTATCATTGCCTGGATTTTCGCTTTCTACTTGGCGCTATGGCTGCTCGGATTTTCTCTGGCGATTCCAGTGACCATGTTTCTCTACCTGAAAGTCGAAGGTCGTGAGAAATGGCCCATTACGATCATTCTGACATTGGTCGCCTGGGGTTTTTTCTACGGGGTGTTCGACTACGGCCTCAGCGTCCCGTTTCCCGATCCCGTCATACGAATTCCTTTTCTGAACTGAGCAGGAAGATTGGAGTATTGGAGTGTTGGACTATAAGAATCCGTGTTTTTGTTTTACCCATTACTCCATTACTCCATTACTCCAGTTTCTTAAGCCCTCTCCACACTCTCTCCGGTGTGAGCGGAAGATCGTAGAGCCTCACGCCGACGGCGTTGTAGAGCGCGTTGCCCACGGCCGGCGCTACGGGA
>CAZNES010000026.1:0-46422 GCA_964572145.1 uncultured Syntrophobacteraceae bacterium | reverse complement strand
GCGGCAGACGGAGAGAAGTTGATAGATTGTAATGATTGTTATGTCTGACCCCATTTCTTTCTGTCTGACCCCATTTCCCCATTCCCCATTCCTTGCCTTCGACGGGCAGAGCTGGGAGCTACGCCCCGACGCCCCGTACACGGGCATCTGGAAGCCCTCGTAAACCGCTCTTGCTAGAGCTGAAGCCACCGAGCCGGCAGATGGCGATCGACACGCTTGGCGACGTCATACGAGTGATCACCATGGACGCTTTCGTAAAGCCGGAATCGATTCAGGTCCTGATCGATCTGGTCCGTGAGAACAGCAAAGTTACGCGGCCGGTCCCTGTCAGCGAAGTTGTCAATTCGACGTTCTTGGAAAAAGCGCAAAAAGAATTGGGGCTGAGATAAGGCAAATAGCGTGTCACGCGTTCAGCGATTCTACCGCCACTTGACCTCGTTCCAAAGTAACAGCTAATCTAGCGGACATGAAGAAAGACGATAAACCTGTGGTGGTAGCCAAAAAACGCGGACTATCGCTCAAGGACAGAATCGCGAGGCTGATCCATAAGCGCGAAGCTCGGTGGAGTGGAGGCAAGCCTCGCGGCAGTCGCAAACCCGTGAAGATCAAGGACCGATCAGTAGCGGAAGCGGTAATTCAAGATCGGGATTAAACCCGACTTACAGTCCCGGCATTCTCAGCTAATTTTTTCGTCTCTCGCCTGTTACTCTCCACCCCTCCCCTATTTTCTCTTGAGCACGATCTCATCGAGAATCTTGAGCGCGTCGGCGTGGTACTTGGCCGCGTCTTCGGCGGTATTCAGATGGACCCGCGGCGTGCCCATCAATGCGCGCAATTCTTTCACGCGCGGATAAATAGTTTCGATTTTTGGATTGCTGACGAATCTTCCCTCATTGGCCAGCATCTGCTGCCCCGCGTCGGAGAGAAGAAAATCGTAAAACAGCGCGGCGGAATGGGGGTGCGGAGAAAAGCGCGACAACGTCAAAGGATAAACCAGCGTCGTGATCATATCGGGCCCGATCCAATCGATCGGCGCTCCCTGCGCGCGCAGCGTCTCTGCGTTATACGGATAAATCGTCGCCGCGACCGGAGCCTCGCCGGCCATCATCAACTGGACGATATTGTCGCGGCCGCGCCTGATGAGGATCTGCGCGCTCAACTTCCTCAAGTAAGCGACCGCCTTCTCTCTTCCCCACGCAACTCTCAGCGCCAACACCTCTTCGAGCGACGATTCGTCGAACAGGATCTGCCCGCCCCAGCGCTGCTGGAGAAGCTCCTCCCAGGTCTTGGGAGCGTCCTGGCGCGCGATCATTTTGGGATTGAAGCCGAAAACGCGGAACTCGTAATTCGTGCTGGTCCAGAGAGCGCCTTTGGCCTGCGGCGGAAGGCTCGCTCGTACCGGCGATTCGTAGCGGCCGACCAGATTGCGCTCGAAGAGCGGCGGCAAAAGATCGGTCGTCGTCTTCACCACGTCCGCGACGAAGACTCCCGCGCGCGACTCGGTGACGAATTTCTGCGCCACGTCGCGGCTCTTCCCTCTCCAGACCTGCGCGTCGATAAAAGGATACGCTTTCTTGAACGCCTGAATGTAGCGGTTGGCATTATCGACTCCGGTGTTGGTGTAATAGACCATCCCGCCTTCGGATTTCGCGCCTTCGACGAGCGTTTTCTCCCGCTCGGCGGCGGGGAGATTTTCCAGCGCCTTCCAGACCTCCTCGGCGCTCTTCGCCGGCGCCGCGTAGCTGATAGTGGGAAAAAGCAGCGCGGCGCATAGCGCCAGGATGGTTCCGGTTCGTAAAACGCTCGACATAGCTTCTTTTCTCGTTCGAGAATTAGGGCGTATCTTTTTTCTCGCCTTCCGCCTCGGACTTCTCGCCCGCTTTCCTCGCCTCGTCGATCAGCGGCTTCAGCTTGGGATCGAGCTGGAAGGCTTTTTTGAAATCGACTTCGGCGTCTTTCTCCCGTCCTTGACGCAGACGGACGAGCCCGCGCTGGCCGTAAGCCTCGCCGCGCTCCGGCATCATCACGATCACCTCGGTGAAATCGCGCGCGGCGCGCTCGTAATTTTTGAGCCGGGCATACGCCACGCCGCGGTTGTAAATCGTCTCGGGGTCTTTCGGATTGAGCCGGATCGCTTCGTTGTAGTCCTCGATCGCCTGCTCCGCCTGGCCGAGCCTGTAGTAGGCGAGGCCGCGATTGTAGTACGCCTCGGGAGCTTCGGGATAGGCCTTCACGACCGCCGTGTAGTCACCGATCGCTTTTTCGTATTCACCCAGATCGGCGCGCGCGATGCCGCGGTTGTAGTAGGCCTCGGGGAATTCGGCGTTGAGAGCGATCGCCTGGTCGTAATCCTCGATGGCGCGTTCTTTCCGCCCCATTCTCGTGTACGTGTTGGCGCGGTTATAATACGCGTCGGCGTCTTTCGAATTCAGCCGGACCGCTTCGTTGTAATCCCGCAGCGCGGATTCGTACTGTCCGATCTGGTAATGCGTCGTGCCCCGGTCGAGGTAGATGTCCTCGTTTTCCGGAGCGAGATTGATCGCCAGGCCATAATCTTTCAGCGCGAGCTCGCGCTGTCCCAGGCGGCGGTACGTGTTGGCCCGATTGTAGTACCCCTCCGCGGATTTCGCGTCCAGGCGAATCGCTTCGCTGTAATCTTTCAGCGCGCGCTGATCGTTGCCCAGGTCGGCATAGGCGTTGCCGCGCTCGAGATAGGCCCTGGCCAGGCGCGGGTTCATCTGGATCGCGCGGTCGTATTGCCGGATCGCCTCCTCGGGCTTGCCGTCCTCGTGCAGGCTGAGCGCTTCTTTGAAAGCATCCAGCGCATCTTGCGCCGACGCCGGCCACGCGGGCGCCGCGCCGAGAAAAGAAATAATCGCCGTGAGCATTGCGATGCGGATCATCATAGTCATTTCTCAGGCGCAGCCTTGGCCCCGATCACCGTCTCGAGTTTTTGCTTGAGGCTCGGATCGAGCTCGAAGGATTTGGCGAAATCTTTTTCCGCCTCGCCGCTCTTTCCCTGCCTCAGCTTCACGAGCCCGCGGTTGGCGTAAATCATAGCGTTCTTCGGTTCGAGCTTAAGGGCGGTGTCGTAGTCCTGCAGCGCCTGATCGTATTTCCCGAGCAGCGAATAAGCGTTCGCGCGGTTGTTGTAGACCTCGGCGTTCTTGGGATTTAATTTGAGCGCCATCGTATAGTCTTGCACCGCCGGCTCGTTTTTTCCCTGACGGCGCAGCGCCAGTCCGCGCTCGTAGTAGGCGCCGGCGTCTTTCGGATCGAGGCGGATCGCGTCGCCGAAGTCTTTGATCGCGTTGTCGAATTGGCCGAGAGCGTAGTGGGCGCTGCCGCGTTGCCTGAAAGCATCCGAATGTTTTGCGTTCAGCCGGATCGCTTCGTCGTAGTCTTTGACCGCGCGATCGTACTGCTTCATCTCGTCATAGGCGCTGCCCCGAATGTAGTATGCTTCGGCGAGCTTGGGATTGAGCTTGATCGCCTGGTCCTGGTCTTTGATCGCCCGTTCCGGCTGGCCCAACTTGGCGTAAGCTTCGCCGCGGCCGACGAAGGCTTCGGCGCGGCGCGGGTCGGCCTTGATCGCTTTGTCGTAGGCCGCGACGGCTTCCTTTATTTTTCCCGCTCGGTGGAGCTTCAGCGCTTCGTTGTAAGCGCCCGGCGCTTCGCCGCCCCAGGACGGCGCCGCGAGGTTCACTAGGAGAAGAGCCGCGGCCGCGGCGATTTTCACTTGCATGACGGATAGAAACTAACGTAAGATCGATATAATGTCTATCTACCCCTGTGCTTTTGCCTGATATCCAGCGCTGATTACGCACCTGAACCCTGAAAGAGTCCCGCACGTTTTTGTCCCCATGGCCGGAATTATTAGGCAGCAGGCGCCAAACCATTGAGCCGGAAATTAATAAAAATCCCGCGCGAGAGAAAGGAGCCGGAGACTCCCTGAGACCCGCTTGAAGAGTCCCCGACCATACATGCCGCCGACAGGAATTCGACCTGGCGATGTTGTCGCCTATTTTTCCATGGAGGTGGGTCTCGACTCCTCGATGCCCACCTATAGCGGCGGCCTCGGCGTCCTTGCCGGAGACACCTTGCGCGCCGCGGCCGACCTCGGCCTTCCCATGGTCGCGGTGACACTGCTGCACCGGGAAGGATATTTTCGCCAACGCCTCGATCCCAAAGGCAACCAGTTCGAAATGCCCGCGGTGTGGAATATCGAAGAAGCGTTGGAGCCTTTGCCGCAACGCGCCACGGTTACGATCGAAGGCCGAGCGGTCCAGATCCGCGCGTGGCGTTTTGTCGTGCGCGGCGTGTTCAACCGCACCGTCCCGGTATATTTTCTCGACACCGCGCTCGATGAGAACAGTCCCTGGGAGCGGAGCTTGACCGATTCTCTCTACGAGGGAGACCTGCGCCATCGCTTATGTCAGGAAGTCGTGCTGGGCATGGGCGGCGTCGCGATGTTGCAGACGCTCGGTTACGAGCACGTGAGCACGTATCATATGAACGAAGGACACGCCGCGTTTCTGACGCTGGCTCTGCTGGAGCGGCAAACCGCCGGCGCGGGCCATTCCGCCGCGACCGATTCGGACCGAGAGGCGGTGCGCCAGAAATGCGTCTTTACCACCCACACTCCGGTACCCGCCGGGCACGATCAGTTTCCCATCGACCTCGTCCGCGCCGTTCTCGGAGCGGACTCGGCGGCCGCCTTGGAGGCCGCGCAGTGCGTAACCGACGGCATGCTGAACATGACCTTTCTCGCCATGCGGCTGTCGCGTTTCATCAACGGCGTCGCGATGCGCCACGGGGAAATTTCCCGCGAGATGTTTCCTCTTTACCGGATCGACTCGATTACCAATGGCGTGCATGCCCTGACCTGGACCGCGCCGCCCTTCCGCAACCTTTACGACCGCTACATTCCGGAGTGGCGCCGGGACAATTTTTACCTGCGCTACGCCGTCAAGATTCCGCTCTCCGAGGTGCAGCGCGCTCACGCCCTCGCCAAGCAGCAAATGGTCGCGCAGGTCGCGGCGCGCACGGGAAGCCGTCTTGAAGAGGACGTTCTGACTCTTTGCTTCGCCCGTCGAGCCACGGGCTATAAACGGGCGGATCTATTGTTTACCGACCTCGCCAGGCTCAAAAGCATCGCGCGCCATGCCGGACCGTTCCAGATCATTTACGCCGGCAAGGCGCATCCCAACGACGACACGGGCAAAGCCATGATCCGGCGGATTTTTGAATTCGCCGCGCGCCTGGAGAAATACGTAAGGATCGTCTATCTGGAAAACTACGACATGGATCTGGCGCGCTCGCTCTGCGCCGGCGTGGATCTGTGGTTGAACACGCCCGAGCGGCCGCTCGAAGCGTCCGGGACGAGCGGGATGAAGGCGGCGCTCAACGGCGTGCCGAGCCTGAGCGTGCTGGACGGATGGTGGGTCGAGGGCCACGTCGAAGGCGTCACGGGCTGGGCCGTCGGCGAGAGCGACGGCGGCGCGCCCAATCCCACCTTAGAGGCGGCCTCGCTCTACCACAAATTGGAGCGCGTCATCCTGCCGATGTTTTATCGCAACCCGGACGGCTACACGCAGGTGCGACGCTCCGCCATCGCGCTCAACGGCTCGTTCTTTCACGCGCAACGAATGGTGCTCCAGTATCTCCGCAATGCCTATCTGGGTCTTGAACCTTAAAATACGAGCGTGTTCGTGTAACTTCGAAGCGGCCCTCCGAAGCTTCGTGTTCGTGTTCGTCTTCTCCGGCCCGAACACGAATCACGAGCACGAGCACGTCTTTCCTATTCTCACGCCTGTTGCCTCGCGCCTCTCGCCTTGTTAGTCGCTTGACAGGGGCCATGGTGCGTCTGATAAGTTCGGAAACGTGGCAAGCGCGGAAAGAAAATTAAAGCTCGGCATCGTCGGCATCGGCGTCGGCGCCTCCGAGATTCTCCCCGCGATGGAAGCGACGGCCAATATCGAATTGGTCGCGGGCGCGGACGTGAACCCGCGCGTGCGCGAAACTTTCGAAAAGAGATACGGCGCGCGCACCTACGACAGCGTCGAGAAGCTCTGCGACGATCCGCAGGTCGAAGCCGTCTGGATTTCCACGCCGAACAAGTTCCATGCGCCGCACACGATCATCGCGGCCGAGCGCGGCAAGCACGTCGTAGTGGAAAAACCGATGGCGATTTCGCTGCCAGAGGCCGAAGGGATGATCGCGGCGGCGGCAAAGAACAAGATCAAGCTCATCTGCGGCCACACGCAGAGCTTCGGGCCGCACATCCGCACGATGAGAAAAATAATTCGCTCGGGAGAATTGGGCCGGCTCTGCGCCATGAACGTCTTCGCGTATACCGATTGGATGCTGCGGCCGAGAACCGCCGAGGAGCTGGACATCGCGCAAGGCGGCGGCGTCCCCTACCGCCAGGGGCCGCACCAGATCGACACCCTGCGCCTCCTGGGCGGCGGAATGGTTCGGAGCGTCCGCGGCACGACCGGAAAATGGTTTCGCGGCCGGCCGATCCCCGGATATTACGCGGCATTCATGGAATTCGAGGACGGCGTTCCCGCGACGTTCGTGCACAACGGCTACGGATATTTTCTCGCCGCCGAGATGGTGCCGTGGGGAAGCAATCGCAGCCGCTACACTTACGAAGAAAGAGTCGCCATCCGCAAACAATTGCTCGACGGAACCCGAAAGGAGAACGAAGACAAAGACGCCATGCGCATCGGCGGCGCGCAGGAAAGCCAGCTCTTCCGCAATCGCGGCGAGCGCCGGCCGTGGACTCCGAACGACCTCGGCATTCTCATCGTCTCATGCGAGCGCGGCGACATCCGCCAGTCGCAATTCGGCCTTTACGTCCACGGCGACGACGGCGTCAAGGACGTTCCGCTGGCCGAAGGGAGCACCTCGCGGCGCGCGGAGCTGGAAGAGTTATACAATGCCGTCGTGCTCGACCGGCCCATTCGCCACACCGGGCCGTGGGGAATGGCGACGCTCGAAGTGTGTCTCGCCGTCATGCAGTCGGCGCAAGAGCGGCGCGAGATCATGTTATCGCACCAGGTTCCGGCGCCGGAGGACGATTAGGAGTGTTGGAGTACAGGAGTATTGGAGTTCTGGGTTTTCAAGACATCACGCCATTACTCCACCACTCCAGTACTCCAGCCCCAGCATAGCAGATGAGTCTTTTTCAACGGTTTACCAAGAGGAGGACAAGATGTTTCAGGGAAAAAAAGTCATCGACGTTCACGGCCACATGACCACGCCGGCTCATTTCAGAGGGCACCTCGGGGCCCTCATCTCGCTCAACACTCCGGGAAGAAAATTGGAGATGCCCGACGAGGCGCTCGCCAACGCGCAGAAGAGCCACCTGAAGGGCATGGACGAAAGAAACATCGACGTCCAGCTCGTCGGCCCGCGCCCGGTCGCCATGTGGCAATGGACGCGGCCCTTTCTCCAGCAGGACATCTGCCGCGTGACGAACGACGTCATCGCGAAAATCGTCAAGCTGCATCCGGACAGGTTTCTCGGCATGGCGCAGCTCCCACAGAGCGCCGGGCAGGACACGAGCAACTGCGTCAAAGAGCTGGAGCGCGCCGTGAAAGAATTGGGCTTCGTCGGCGCTTACGTCAATCCCGACCCGAGCGGGAAAAAAGACGCTCCGGGCATGCACGACCCCTACTGGTCTCCGCTCTACAAGAAGGCCGAAGAGCTGGACGTGCCGCTCATGGTCCACCCCTCGACGAGCTTCGACCCGCGCATCGAGGTCATCCCGCACAACTACCAGATGAATAACTACACCGAAGAGTTCATCGCGATGCACATTCTCTCGCACAGCGACGTCTTCGAGCGCTTTCCGCGCTTGCGCGTCGTGATCTGCCACTGCGGCGGCGCGCTCAACCGCTTCATCCCCACCGACCATCACCTGGCGCAGAAAGACTTGAGCAAAAATCTCTTCTACGATTGCTGCGCGTACGACGCGGACTTTCTCACTGCGGCGATCAAGCAAAAAGGCGTGGACCAGATGATGTTCGGGACCGAGTTTCCGGGCTCCGGCGGCGCCGCCCGGCCCGACACGGGAAAGCCTTCGGACGACGTCTTACCGGTCATCGACAGTCTCCCGTTCCTCAGCAGCGAGGATAAAATAAAGATCTTCAACAAGAACGCGCTGAGAGTTTTTACAAAAGTGAAAGTCTAGCCTGGCCGCCGATAAGGGACGGCGGCGGCGTTTTCGCTTCGGGCTTGCGTCAGGCGACCCTCTCCCTAACCCTCTCCCGCATGTGGGAGAGGGAAGGGTGAGGGAGTACCCTAGAGGCGCCGTGCAATTCGGCAACGCTCTTGCCAAATTGCATGAAATTCGGCAACATAGTTGCCGATATGTATCCAAGGGCTCTCGACCTCCGAGAGACTATCAAGCACAAGTCCATTTTCCTCTTTGGCCCGCGCCAGACCGGCAAGAGCACGCTGGTGCGTCAGACCTTCCCGGATGCCGCCTTCTACGATCTTCTGGAAGCCGATACGTTTCGCGAGCTCAGCGCCCGTCCGGAATATCTGCGCCAAACGCTCAGCCCTCAGCAGCCCTTGGTCATCGTCGATGAAATTCAAAAACTCCCCGCCCTACTTGACGAGATTCAACTACTGATCGAGCGGAACAAGAAGCTGCGTGTCATCCTTACCGGAAGCAGCGCCAGAAAGCTTAAACGGGGCGCGGCTAATCTTCTGGGCGGGCGCGCTTGGGTCTGTCGCCTGCATCCGCTCGTGTCGCCCGAGTTGAATCACCAAAGATTGCTTGACCGCCTCAATCGCGGCAGCCTCCCGGCCATTATTGATTCCGCGCACTACAAAGAAGACCTCAAAGCGTACGTGGGCACTTATCTTCGCGAAGAGATCAGGGCGGAGGGCTTGACCCGATCCATAGAGAACTTTTCCCGCTTCCTCGAGGTCGCCGGATTGACCAGCGGAGAGCAGATCAACTTTAGCGCGGTCGCCGACGATGCCGGATTCCCGCCGAGGACCGTGCGCGAGCACTATCAGATACTCGAGGACACGCTGGTCGGCTACCAGCTCCCGGCCTATCAAAAAACCTCCAAGCGCAAACCGGTAGCCACCGCCAAGTTTTACTTTTTCGATGTCGGCGTCGCCAACACACTGAAGCGAATTCCCGTTGTCGAAGAGGGTTCCGACGCATACGGGCGAGCCTTGGAACATCTCATATTCTTGGAACTCAGAAGCTTTCTGGATTACCGCAGACTCGACCACGAGCTTACGTACTGGCGCAGCCGCTCCCAATTCGAAGTGGACTTTTTGGTGGGGGACAGGATCGGCGTCGAGGTGAAATCCAAAGCTCGGGTGTCGCGACGCGATTACAAAGGGCTTGCCGTCTTAAGCGAGGAAGTGCGACTGAAGAGAAAGATAGTGATTTGCGGAGAGAAGAGGCGGCGCAGAACCGACGACGGCACGGAAATCATGCCGCCAACCCATTTCCTCAAAGAACTTTGGACCGGCAATCTTTTGGATTGATTGGCGCGACAACTCCAGTCTGGAGCACTTTGAATCTGCCCCGATCCTTGATCTCCCTGACTCCTCAAGCCTACCGCCTATTCCTTTGCCTCATGCCGCGCGGCTCTCGCCTGGTTGTGTTGCCCAAATGAAGAGCGCGATGAAACGCGTCCATCCAATAGCACGGGCATGCGCGCTTGTGTCCTTGTTTACCATTTTGTCGCCGGCGGGATTTCGGCCACCCAACGCAAATCTCCCACCGGGCAGCGCCCACGCGCAGGAGAGTTCCGGTATCGTCCAATTTCCCAATCGCGAGCGCTCGTGGGACAAAATTCCCGCCATTATGGTCTCGACCAAAGAGAACGACCCGAGAATCCGGCTGGTGCACGACGCCGTGGATTTCTGGAACAAGACGTTTGCCGAATCAGGCGCGCCGTTCCGATTGGGACCGGTCGCGGAAACCGGCGCGACCTTGCCGGCTCAGTTTCTTGCGACGATGAGCGATGCTGTTTTGAGCAGAAAACCTCTTCCGGACCCGCCGGAGACCTTGGGAGCGATGAAGGGAGATTTGATCGTCGCGCTCTCGGATGGCGACTTCGTCTCTTTCTCGACGGGGTTTACCAAGGGAGGCCGCGTCATCGTCGGCATCCGAAGCGATCGGCTTCCGCCGCTCACGCTCCCGAACGTCGCGCGCAACGTCATCGCGCATGAGCTCGGCCACGCCATCGGCCTCGGCCACAACGACGACCCGACCAAACTCATGTGCGGCCGGCCAGCGCCCTGCCGCCCCGATAAGTTCCGGTCCAACGTGGAAAAATATTTTCCGCTGACGGATTTCGAAAAGGCCTACCTCTTGAAGACCTATCCGCCAAGCTGGATGCCTTCCAGGTAATCCGCCGGAGTTTTGCCGGCCAAATAAAAGTTCGGACCGATCCGCTTCTCGTACGAGCACCAACTTTCCTGCCTGTTCTCTTGTGTACTCTGCTTTCACCAAACGATTTTTAGTTACCCGGCGAGATTTCCACGGCCTCGGCCACGTTGGCAGCGCCGGGGCAGGCGTGATAAAGAAAACTCGTATTGCCCTGAAGGAGGAACCGCGATGAAAGCTGAGCCGCAGGCAAACCCGGCCCGGGACAAATTCCACGAGCGAATTCATGCGAATCACATGTACGGCCTCTGGGAGCTGGCGAGCCAGATGACGGCTCATCCCGAGCCGAAAGCGATCCCTTACATGTGGCCGTGGTCCCTCCTCGAGCCGATCGTCAAGGCGTCGGGCGAGATGGTGCCGGTCGGCGACGAGCGGCGCGCGCTGCAGCTCTTCAATCCCGGCCTCGACGGCCGCTGGGCGACGACGAACAACTTGATTGCCGCGGTGCAACTCCTTTTGCCCGGCGAAGTCGCCCGCGCGCACCGCCACACGCCGACGGCGATCCGCTTCATCATCGAGGGCGCCGGCGCTTATACCGCGGTCGATGGCGAGCGCGTTTACATGGCGCCGGGCGACTTGATCTTGACGCCGAGCTGGTCCTTTCACGACCACGGCAACGAGACCGACAGACCCGTGCTCTGGATGGACGGGCTCGATATTCCGTTGATCGCGTCGCTCGACGCGATGTTCTTCCAGTTCTACACCGCGGCGCAGGTCCCCGCGACGCGGCCGCCGAATGTTTCGAAGCAGCTCCACGGCCATGCGCATATCGGCCCTACTTGGGTGAAAGAAAAACCGCAGGCGTCGCCGCTGCTGCTCTATTCGTGGGACCAAACGCGCGCGGCGCTCGACGCAATGCGCGATCAGGAAGGCAGTCCGTTCGACGGCATTGCGCTCGAATACCGCCACCCGCAGACCGGCGGCCCCGTCATGCCGACGATGGCGTGCTGGATTCAACTGCTGCGGCCCGGCGAGCGCACGATGGCGCACCGCCACACCGGCAGCGCCGTTTACCACGTCGTCAAGGGCCAGGGCGAGACGGTCATCGACGGTCAGCGCTTCGTTTGGAACAAGGGCAGCATCATCGCCCAGCCGTCGTGGGCCCTGCACGAGCACGTCAATACTTCCGCGAGCGAAGACGCGGTGCTCTTCTCGATCCAGGACACGCCCGTGCTCGAGAAGCTGGGACTCTATTACGAGGAGGCGTTCGCCGACAACGGCGGCCGCCAGAACATCACCTCGACCTTTTCGCCCGCCTAATGGGCAACCGATTCCCAAGGAGGTCGTAAACAATTATTGTACGTCCACCTGGGGGTTTCTCGGAGGGCAGATGCGTGGGACGAGAAAGCAGAAGCCTTTGAGCTTTGAGGGTCTTGGATCTTGATATCTAGGTTTGAGTATTGACACTCAGATAACTTGTCCTCCCTACCTGTCGCATCAGAATGGCTTTAGCTGAGGAGAACTCGCATGCGCTTCGAGCTGTACTATTGGCCGGGGATACAGGGACGCGGGGAATTTATCCGGCTGGCGCTGAAAGACGCCGGCGCGGATTACGTGGACGTCGCGCGGCGCGAGCATCTTGCCCAGATGAAGAACCTGATAGAGCGAGCTGCCGCCGCCGTTATAAACGTCGGCGAGATATTTTCCCGCCCGGCGCTCGGTCGCTATGCGCGGCGCGAGCTGAGTGCCCGATCCGGTTACGCTCATGACTTTTATTTTTGGATGAGTCTTCTGGAAAACGCCCGACTCGATCACGGCCTCGTAGCCGGCGATGTAGACGACGACCTGCCCTTCCTGCTCGGCCGCCTGCACCGTCTTTTCCCATTCCTGCGAGGTGGCTTTGGGCTCCGCCGCAAAGAGCGTGGACGGATGAAGAAAAAATCCCGCTGTTAAAATTCCGACGACGCCGAATATTTTCGCGGCCCTAGGAGCCTGTCCGAGTAATGTCTTTCGTCAAAACTCGACCTCGTAGAATGCCCCAGGATCAACGAACGGCGGTTCGGGAATGGTTTTCCTACCCCCTAAACCGGCGATTTTTGGATTACTCGGACACACTCCTAGCCATCGCGATCCCCGCGGGTTGTCTCCCATGCCTTGGTGATATCCTTACCGCCCGTTCCCGTCACACTGCCGCATTATCACAGAACAGAGAGGAGGTCCAAGCGACCGAGCTTGACGGGAAGCCTCGTTTTTATTAGTTTTGACGCAAAAGAATTCTCCGCGAGGTGAGACGTTATGATCAAGATGACCGATGACATGAAGGAGCGGATCGGCAAGGCGCTCAAAGATAAAAAGACGTGCGTTTGGGGCACGAGTTCCAAGAGCGGCGCCCCGGACTTGAGCTTTCGGGGCAGCACCTACGTGTGGGACGAGGAGCACCTCGCGTTTTGGGATCGCTCGCGCGGCCTCAGCACGACCAACATCGAGGAGAACCCGCAGATCTGCATGATTTACTTCGATTCCGCCGATCGGGTCGGCTGGCGTTTTTACGGTCGCGCCACGATCCACAAAGACGGCGAAATGCGCCGGAAAATCATGGAGCGGACCATCCCGGAGGAATTGGAAAAAGATCCCGAGCGCAAGGGCAACGGGGTTCTGGTCCGAGTCGACAAGATCCGCCGCTACAGCGGCGATGAGATCTTTCAAGAGCGCTAGCGCTCTCGCCCGTTTCTCGACGGGCGCAGACGGTTGTGAAATTGAAGGCCGGATTTTTCTTCGTCCTCTTTTTGGCCGTTCATTCGTGCGCCCAGGCGGCGGACAGAATCCGCGTCGCCGTGTCCAATCCCAACATGCCCAATCTCACCTTGGCACTCGCGCAAAAAAAAGGATTCTTGAAAGACGAAGGCATCGAGGCGGAAGTCATCCGCATGAATCCCAACGTATCGATCACGGCGCTGGCAAGCGGCGATATCGACTATTCGCAGCTTTTCGGCGCCGTGGTGGGCGCGGCGATCGCCGGGCTTCCGGTAAAAGTCGTCGCCGGCTTCATGGTGAATTGGCCTTTGACGCTGATCGCGCGCCCGGAGTTCAAGTCCGTCGGCGAGCTCAGAGGCCGGACGCTCGGCGTCAGCTCCTACGGCGCGACGCCGGAAGTCGCCGCGCGTTTGATCTTCAAGCATTTCGGCATCGACGCCGACAAGGAGATCAAAGTGCTCGCGCTTGGGTCGGATGCCGCGAGGATCGCCGCGCTCCAACAGAAGGTCGTGGACGTTATCGTGATCTCCCCGCCCGCCGACTCTCAATTGGAAAAGGCCGGCTTCCGCGTCGTGGCGCGGGCGCACGAGTTTTTCAATCTTCCCTACCTGGGCCTGGGAGTGAACACCCGGAAGATCAAAGAAAAGCCGGACGAAGTGAGGCGCGTCGTCCGCGCCGGTATCCGAGCCAACCGTTATATCTACGACCAACGAGACGCGGCGGCCCAGGTTCTGGTCGAATGGAGCAGAGTGGAGAGAGATTTTGCTTTTCAGTCTTACGACGGCCTGAGAAATCTTTTCAACCTGGACGGGACGATTCCCGAGGATGGACTCAGGCTCGTCATCGATCAGGCGAAGAAGGCGGCGAAAATTACCCGCGAAGTGTCGCCCTCGGAGGTCGCCGATCTCACTTTCGTGCGTGACGTGCAAGCGGAATTGGGCGCAAGAAAACCGTAGCGGGTAAAATTTACTCATTTCATCTGCGATCAACTCTCGAACGGCTTGTCGGCGCCATTTTGACAAACACGCCTCTGAGTCGGATATTTCTACTTGGAAAATGAAACAAGGCGGAAAATACCATGCTTAAAATCAAAACCGACCCGATCTCATACGCCCCGCTTTGCTTTGCCATCCTTTGTTTCTTTCCAAATGCCGTCCCGATTTCGACTCACGCGCAACAAACTCCGCAGGGAAATTCGCTCGACGCCGCCAAAAAAGACGGCGAAATCGTCTGGTACACGACGACCTCGAACGAAGACAATCAGGCCATCGTGAACGGATTCAATAAAAAATATCCATTTGTGAAAGTCCAAGTTCTCCGAACCAGCGGCGAAAAGCTGCGCGAGCGGATCCTCACCGAAGCTTCCGCCGGGCAGCACTTCTTCGACGTGGCGGTCATGAGCGGAATGGAATTGGGCCTGTTGAAATCCCGGAGCCTTTTGCAGCCGTACCGCTCGCCGGAGGCCGCAGTCTATCCGGCCGGAGCGAAGGAGCGCGAAGGATATTTCACCGGCATCTACGCACGCAACTTCATCCTCGCCTACAACAAGAACCTGACTTCCGATAAGGCCGCGCCGCGCGACTGGCCGGACCTCTTGCGCCCGGAGTGGAAAGAGAAGATCGGCCTCGAAGAAGAAGAATTCGAATGGTACGGCACGCTGGTCGAATATTGGGGTAAAGAGAAAACGGCGAAGTTCATGAAGGCGCTGGCGGCGCAGAAGCCGCAGCTTCGCCGCGGCCACACCTTGCTGGCGCAACTGCTCGCAGCGGGAGAGTTTCCTCTGGCGATCGTCTTCCCGTACCAGATCGAGCAGTTGAGGGCGAAAGGTGCGCCGGTCGCGTGGGTGCGGAGCACCGACCCGATCGTGACGTCGATCAACGGCATTGCGCTGTCGGCCAAGGCGCGCCGGCCGAATGCGGCCAAGCTGTTGGTGGATTTTATTCTATCGGTGGAAGGACAGACGGCGATTCGCGACCGCTTTCGCGTGCCGGTCCGTCCCGGCGTCGCGCCCGCGACGCCCAGTTTGGAGCAATCGGATTTAAAGCTCCGCTACGTTCCCGCGGACATGTTCAAAAAGATTTCCCTGTACGAGAAGGAATATCGAGAGATCTTTTGGCAAAAATAGGCGGAGGTAACGCCAACTGTAGGGGCGACCGGCCGGTCGCCCCTACACTACGCCTCACGCCTCTAGTTTTTCTTTTCTTCTATCGCCAACCCCGCCGCCTGCCACGCGTCCCAGCCTCCCGCGAGAGCGCGCGCCCAATTCCATCCCGCCCTCTTCAGCTCTTGCGCCACACGGGCGCTTGTCGCTTCGTCGGGTCAGGCGCAAAAAACGGCGATCCAGGCCGTGCGCGGAACGTTGAGTTCCTTGATGCGGCGAACCGCCTGGTCCGGCGGAATTCTGAGCGCGCCTTGCGCTTGATGCGCGCTCGAGCCGAAGCTCGCCTCGCTGCGCGCGTCCACGACCAACACCGGAGAGCCGGACAGTTGAAGGCGGCGCAGCTCTTCCACGGAGATGCGATCGCCCTCGCTATCGAGCGCCGTCTCGAGCGCCTCTCCATCTTTCGAAAGCGCAACGGCCGCGGCGTTTAAATTCACCGTCACCGAAACCGCCGGGCACGCCTTGCGCCCGAGCAGCATCAGCGAGCCGCCGTGCAGCGCGACCGACAGCAGCACAACGAGACAACAGATCACGAAGAGCTGTTCGGTTCCGGGCACGCCGGCGAAAACCGGGACGAGAATCAAAAGCAGCGAGCCCAGGCCGCGCGGTCCGAACCAGGCGATCAACAGCCGGCTCTTCCGGTCCAGGTTCGCGGGGGCGAGCGAGAGAAACAGCACGATCGGCCGGACCAGAATCGCGGCCACGGCGAAAAGCAATGTCGCCGGGTTGAGCGCCGACAGTCCTTGCCAGATCAGCGAGCTTCCGAACAGGATGAAGGTGAAGAGCAGCGTCATCTCCGCCGTGGTCTGGCCGTATTCGTGAAAGCAGTCGCACAGCTCGACGTCGAGCGCGGCGATTGTGAGCCCGGCAGAGAACGCGGCCAGGAAACCGCTGCCGTGCACCGACTCGGCGGCCGCGTAGGCGGTGAATGCCACACCCAATGAATAGAGCGACTCATAATCGCGGCGCACGCCGATCCGGCGCCGCACCAGCTCGAGCGCGCCGACGGCGAGCAAACCCACGGCGACGCCGGCGCCGGGCCCGAGAAGAAAAAGATCGAGGCCCAAACGCGCCGAATCGATTCCGCCGAGATGGTTCCGACTGAGAATAGCCATGCCGACGAGAACGATCGGCAGCAACACGGCGTCGTTGAGTCCGCTTTCCAGCCGAAGCGCGAGGCGCACCGGCTCGGGAAGTCCGGGACGGCGGAGCAGACCGCGCAGCATCACCGGATCGGTCGAGGCCAGCGCCGCGCCGATCATCGCCGCCGACGCAGGTGAAAGATCGAGCAGCCGCCAGGCCGCGAGCGCGATCAGCACCGCCGAGAGCAAGGTCCCGGGCCCGAGAACCAGAGCGGCCAGGAGACGATGGCGGCGCACCTCGGCGATGCTCAAGCTGACCGCGTCGGTAAACAGCACGAGCACGAGGCTCAGCGTCGCGACGACGCGCAGGATAGGAGAATCCAATGAGACGTCGAGCAACTGCAAACCCGCCGGACCGAGAATAGCGCCGAGCGCGAGAAAGACGCCGACCTGCGGCACGTCGCTGCGATCGATCAGCCCGGAGAGTAGCGCGGCGACGATGATCATCACGCCGACGAGCGCCAACGTTAAAATAAAAAAGTGCGCGCTGAAGAGATCCATATCCGCCGAGCCACTATATCAACGGGCTGAACTTTGTACAGGGTCCTTTGGCGCGAGTGCGGTCCGGGTTAATTACCCCATTTGCGCGGGGAAGAATGCTGAAGAGGGATGTCTACTGAACATTTTGCTTAATCGCTCCTGTCCGATTCGCCACCCCGCGCCGTGAAACCCGTCCTGCCTTTGAAAATCCGAAACAAATAATACAGCGACGGAAAAAGCACGATCGCGCCCGCAGCAAGGGTCCCCAGCAGCAGCTCCAGCGTTGCGCGCGGCGCGGCGGCGGATGCAATGGTGATGTCGGGTTGGACAAGATAAGGAAACTGCGCCAACGCCCAACCGGACAAAATCAACGTCACCTGGCCGACAGCGCACACGCGCGCCCATGCGTATCTTCTCAACCACAAGCATAGGAGAGCGCTCGTAGCACACGCGCCGGTAAAAACGTGCAGCGGCAGCGCCCAGGAACTCCGGCCGATGCCCGCGTAAACTGCGGGCGCGCCATTCTTCGCCAGCAAAAAAACGCTCAACGCCAATGCGCCCACCGCCACGCCCGCGGCCAGCGCGCGCCGCCGGAAATCTTCCTGCAAATCGCGGTCGCGAGTCTCCAGCGTCAGATAGACCGCCGCCAGAAACGCAAACAAAGTAAGCGCGAAGAGACCGACCGCGAAAGGGAACGGCGCGAGCCACGCCGAGAAAAAACCGGAAGTAACGACGCCGTTCCGGACGCGAATCGCGCCGGAAGCGATGGCGCCGAGCGTGATTCCCAGGAGCACCGGGGTGATAACGCTCGCGATGGAGAAAACCCAACTCCAGCGGCGCTGCACCTCATCGCGCTGAACGTCATGTTTTCGAAAGGTGAAAGCGGCCCCGCGCAGAACGATGCCGACGAGCATCAAAGTGAGCGGGATATGGAGCGCCGTTCCGATGGCGGCGAACGCCGGTGGAAAGGCCGTGAATAGAACCACGACCACCAGGATCAACCAGACGTGATTGGCTTCCCACACCGGAGCGATCGCTTCCTCAATCAACGCGCGTTGTTCGCGCGCGCGCGTCCCGCGCGCGAACAAGTCCCACACCCCGCCGCCGTAGTCGGCGCCGCCCAACAACGCGTAAAAAATAAGCGCGACGACGAGGACTCCCGCGATAACGACTTCAATGGACAAAAACTGCATGGTCTCCATCATCGTTCAGCCGACTTAAACTTTCGGGGACTCGCGGCGACCTGCCGCAGCAGCAGCCAAACCGTTATGACGGCGAGGAAGAGGTAGAGCAGCGTGAACGTCGTGAAGGGCGCCACGAGCCCGGGCATCGGCGTCACCGCGTCCGCCGTTCGCATGACGCCATAGATGATCCAGGGTTGCCGGCCGACTTCGGTCACGACCCATCCGGCTTCGATGGCGACGAAACCGAGCGGCGCCGCCGCGACCAGCGCGCGGAGGAACGGTTTGGAGTCGAGCCACGCGCCGCTTCTTCCCAATCGCCACGCGCCCCAAGCTGCCACACCCATCATGGCAAAGCCGCAAGCGACCATGATTTGAAACGCTACGTGTACGATGGCAACCGGCGGCCATTCATCCCGAGGAAATTCTTTCAACCCCTTCACCGTCGCGTGAAAATCGCCGTAAGCGAGATAACTCAGACCGTACGGAATCTCGATCGCGTAGCGCGTCACGCCCGCGCGCTCGTCCGGTATGCCGCCGATACGAAGCGGCGCGCCTTTCACCGTCTCGAACTGTCCCTCAAAGGCAACGAGCTTCGCCGGTTGATTGCGCGCGACCATCTTCGCGAGCCGATCTCCGCTCAAGGGTTGGAGGATCGCGGTCAGACCGCCGACGGCAAGCGCTATACCGATGGCGCGGCGGTGAAACAGGTTGGAACGGTCGCGCAGCAGCATGAACGCGTGGATACCGGCAACGACGAAGCCCGTCGCCGCGTACGCGGCCAGCGTCATGTGCAGGTTTTGCGTGAAGGCCGCCGGGTTCATCATGGCGGCGATCGGATCGATGTCGACTGGCCGGCCGTCGACGATGCGAAATCCGGCCGGCGTGTTCATCCACGCGTTGGCCGTGACAACGAAGATACCCGAGAGAGCTCCGCTCGCGGCAACCGCCGCGCCCGCCAGGAGATGCGCGCGCGAGGAAATGCGCTCCCAACCGTAAAGATAAATGCCCAAAAATATCGCTTCGGTGAAAAACGCGAAGCCTTCCAGGGAGAACGGCATGCCGATGATCGCGCCGGCGTATCCCATAAAGGCGGGCCACAACAATCCCAGCTCGAACGAGAGCACGGTGCCCGAAACGGCGCCGACCGCGAAAAGGATCGCGGTCCCATTCGCCCACCGCTTGGCGAGGGTGAGATAAACCTCCTCTTTCGTTCGCAACCATTGCCCCTCGGCGATGATCATCAAGAGCGGCAGCGCAATGCCGATGGCGGCGAAGATAATATGAAACGCGAGCGACATCGCCATCTGCGAGCGCGCCGCGAGGAGATCGTCCATTTACTTACGCTCCGTTAGGTCACTCCTTAAATTATAACAAAGAAATCGCAGGAACGATGCAGCACGCGAAAGGGAGGAAAAAACGATCCGAAGGATCTACTCTTGGAATACCCGTCGATCAGGGGATTTCCTTCCAAACTTTCGCCAGGCTGTCGCCGTAGACGCTCAAGTCCCATTCGCAGAAGTAGCCGAACGGCGTGAGCCAAACGGAATAGCCGGTGTCGCGGAGGCGCTGGGCGGTTTCGTTCATAAAGGTTTCGGTGAAAGCCGCAGCGGCGCCTTCACCGCCGAGATGAGCGAACGAGTGCAGTACGACGTTCTTGAGATCGCGCTTGTTCGCCAGCCATTTGACGTGCTTGAGAGTTTGCCGAAGGATCGAGCTGCGCCGCTCGGCAGTTTCGTCGGCGGCCTCGGCGTGGAGAAAGACGACCAGCGTTTCGGCGACGCGCTCTTCGACTTCCCGATCCGGCGCGTCCGCCAGCGTTTTCGAGTGGGTTTTCCACCCGAAGTGCTTGGCCTGAAAACAGAGAAGACGCATTTCTAAACGACGTTAGCAGTCTGTATCTGCCGATGCAAAAAGAATCCCAGGCAAGAGAGATTCTTCGCTCCGCTCAGAATGACACCCGCAAGAGATTCGTCTTTTTGAGTCCTTCGACGATCGCACGGGACTCTTCGATGTCATCCTGAACGAAGTGAAGGATCTCTCCGACATCTGGCGTGACGAGGTTCTGCGGCTTGAACAGGAAAACGAAACGCTGCTATGGTTGTCGTATCGAGGTCCCGGAGAGGGAGAAAAACTCATGGCCGACAGCGATCTAAAGTACGGCATCGCCGCGCCGCAAATCCACATGCAGCTTCCGGTGAATGTGGAAGAGATCCAGCGCTATTTGAAGCGCGCCGAGGAGCTGGGTTTTCATAGCATCTGGGTGCAGGAGCAGGCGGTGCTGAGAAAGGCAGCGAGCGCGATCGAGGGCATCACCATGCTGAGCTACGCCGCCGCGGTCACACGCCGCGTGCGTCTCGGCATGGCGGTTTTTTTGATCAACCTGCGGAGTCCGATTCAACTCGCCAAGAGCCTCGCGAGCCTCGATCAATTAAGCCAGGGGCGTCTCATCGCCGGCGTGGGGCTGGGCGCGGTGACCCGGCTCTATCAGGCTTACGGGCTTTCGCCCGACAAAAGGCTCGCGCGCTTCAACGAAGCGCTGACGCTCATGCAAAAGTTATGGACCGAAGAGAACGTCACGTTCGAAGGAAAGTTCTGGCAGCTTAAAAACGCGACGCTCGTGCCCAAGCCGTTTCAGAAGCCGCATCCGCCGATTTGGTTCGGCGGCAACGCGCCGGCGGCGCTCCGGCGCGCGGCGCTGAGAGGCAGCGGCTTTATCGGCGCGGGCTCGTCATCGACTGACAATTACAAAGAGCAAGTAAAAATCATCCGGCAGGCTCTCGACGAGGCGAAAAAGAATCCGGCCGAGTTCACCATCGGCAAGCGCGTTTATATCGCCGTCGATCGCGACCGAGACCGCGCGGCCAAGCGGCTCAGCGAGTGGTTCGGCGCATACTATGGCGCAGCGGACCTGGCCGAAAAAGTCTCGGTGTGGGGCAGCGCGGAGGAATGCGCGTCCCATCTCAGCGAGATTGCCGCCGCGGGCGCGCGACTGCTCATGCTCAATCCGGTCTTCGACATGATGGAGCAGATGGAAGTCCTCAAGGGAGAGGTGATTCCGCGGGTATCGGCTTGAAAAAAGGTATCTGGACAACTTACCTCCTGTTGGAGTAGAACTTAAATCGCCGAAAGGAGACCGCCATGGGTATCAAACTATACCAGAGCGAAACTTCCATGTACTGCGAAAAAGTTCGCATCGTTCTCAAAATGAAAAACGTCCCGTACGAAATCTCCGACGTGAGGCCGAACCGCCAGCCGCTGATCGACTTCTCCGGCCAGCGTAAGATTCCGGTGATGGACTACAACGGGCAGTGCGTGATCGATTCGACGTTCATCTCCGCCTTTCTGGAGGAGAAATATCCTCAGAACAGCATCTACCCGAAAAACCCCTCCGACAAGGGGCTTGCGCTCATGCTGGAAGACTGGGCCGACGAAGTTTTGAATATGGCCATCCGCATGCTGCGCCGCGCCGAAACTCCGGAAGCCCGCAAGGAGGCCGAGAAAGGCCTCGACGTTCACTTCCGCACGCTGGACCAATTTTTCAACGGCAAGCAGTTCATCTTCGGCCAGATGACGATCGCGGACATCGGGATCTTCGTCCAGCTTCATTATCTTTACACGGCGGTCAAATATGAAATCCCGGCGGAGCATCGAAATCTCATCAAGTGGATGGATGTCATACGGCGCAACTTGAAATTGGACTCGCTGCAAGCCGTCGCGGTTTAATGCAGTCGTCATGAAGATTACGATCGACCGGAGCAAGTGCCGCGGCGTCAGAAACTGCGCCTCCATCGCGCCCGACGTCTTCGACATCGACGGGGAATTCAAAGCGGTGGTCCTAGACCCCAAGGGCGACAGCGACGAGACGATTCAGAAAGCCGCCAAGTTCTGCCCCGCCCAGGCGATCCTTCTGGATGACGAAGCGACCGGGAAGAGAATCTTTCCATAGGCGGCTTCATTCGTCACCGTGGCTGAGAAGAAAACCAAGAAAGCGCCGCGCCGAAGAAAAAAATCCGCCGGGCAGGCGTGCGGCCTCACCGCCGCCGAGCTTCAGTCCAAGGCGGCGCCGGCGGAGATCGCCGAGCTCGGGCGCGAGGTCGAGCGCGACGGCGGCAAAGTCGTGGGCGCGTACTGCGAGCCTTACGCCGGGAGCTGGGTGATTTTCGCCGCTCTGCCCATCGAACAGGTCGAGCCCACGCCTTACCAGCGCAATCTCTCCGACGCGCACGTCCGCAAGCTCGAAACCGTCATCGGCAAGCTCGGCCGATTTCTCGATCCGATCATCGTCGTGCGCGCGCAGAAATCCGGCGCAGACGGCGCGCGCTATTGGACGCCGAACGGCCACCACCGGCTTTCCGCGATGCGCACGCTCGGCGCGAAGTGCATCGTTGCGATCCTCGTGCCCGAAGAGGCCGCGGCGTATCAAATCCTGGCCCTCAACACCGAGAAGGCGCACAACCTGCGTGAAAAAGCTCTCGAAGTGATCCGCATGGTCCGCGAGTTGGCGAAGTTGGACGGCGGCAGCGAGGAAAGCTACGCGTTGGAATTCGAAGAGCCGGACTTCATCACGCTGGGTCTTTGCTACGAAGAGCGGCCGCGCTTCAGCGGCGGCGCTTATCATCCGGTGCTCAGGCGCGTGGATAGTTTTCTCAAGCAGCCGCTCGACGCGGCGCTGAAGATTCGAACCGCGCGCGCAAAATCGCTCCTCGAACTCGACGATCTGGTGGTCAAACAAGTCGAAGCGCTCAAGGCCAAAGGCCTCACCAGCCCGTATCTCAGGAGCTTCGTCGTCGCGCGCATCAATCCGCTGCGCTTCCGGCCCAAAGAAGCCGCGCCGCTCGGCTTCGATGAGACGATGGACCGCATGACCAAGGCCGCGGCGAAGTTCAACCCGGAGAAAATTAAAATGGCAGATCTTGCCCGCTCGGGAGGAGCGCCCGACGGAGCCGCCGTTGAGTAAGACCGCGGCGCTTCTCGGCGCGGTGCGCGAAGTCGGCGCGGAGCGTTTGCGACTGCTCGGCGTCCTCACCGGCGGCCACGTCTTTATTCACTGGTTCCAGCAGTTCTATCCGGTCGTTCTCCCCTCGATCAAAGCGGGTCTGGGCCTCAACGACGTGCAGGTCGGCGCCCTCAACTCGGCGCGGCAATTTACCCAAGGGACGCTCGATCTGCCGCTCGGGATGCTCTCGGACGCGATGGCGCATCACCGTGGATTGATCCTCGCTTCGGCGCTGGTCTCGATGGGCGCGGCCTATTTTCTCATGGGGATCTCGCCCACTTTTTTCTGGGCGCTGCTCGGTTCGGGGCTGGTCGGCCTGGGGACGGCATTGTGGCATCCTGCGGCCTCCGCCTCTCTCTCGAATACATTTCCCGAGCGGCGCGCCACGGCGCTCGCCGTGCACGGCATGGGCGCGACGATCGGCGATACCCTGACGCCGCTCGGCGCGGGTCTCCTGCTGGTCACCTTTCACTGGGAATCCGTGCTGGCTTTGCAGCTTCTGCCGGCGCTGATCTTCGGTTATCTAGTCTGGCACGGCCTCGCGGGAGTTTTCGCCGAATCGAAGCCGCAGTCATGGCGCATGACGGGACTGCGCGAAGTCGTCGATCTGGCGAAGAACCGGCTCTTTCTCGGCACCTGCGTCGCGACGGCGCTTCTCCAGATGGGCCGGCTCACGGTCATCACCTTTCTGCCGATCTACGTTCAGGAAGATCTCGGCTACTCGCCCTTCGGTCTCGGCGTCTATATCGCTCTGCTCCATGCGATGGGCACGGTTTCCCAACCTATCATGGGCCACCTTTCGGACCATTGGGGGCGAAAGGCCGTCCTCTTTCCCTCGTTCGTGACGCTGGGAGTTCTGTTTCTCCTGCTGGCAGTCGCCACGCCCGGCCTTCAACTCGGCATCGTAGTCAGCGCCATCGGACTTTTCTTCTACACGCTCATCAACATCACCAGCGCAGCGGTGATGGACGTGGCCGGCCCGAACATTCAAGCCTCGTCCTTCGGCCTCAGCTCTCTCGTGACGCAGATTGTGGTCTTTCCCACTCCCGTGCTTGCCGGTTATCTGGTCACGGCCTACGGCATGAAGTCTTCGTTCGTCTTGTCCGGCGGATTCCTGCTTGTCGGAGCGCTTGTATTAATTCCGTTGAATCTCTACCGAGGCGCGGCTAGACAGTTGTAGGGGCGGTTCGCGAACCGCCCGCACCATTACTAAAGAGGCGCGACTGAAAGGAGACTCCATTATGGCCGTTGTCATCGGAACCGGAAAGTTCACTTACGAAGTCGCCGAAGGCTGGGGCAAATTGCCCGACGGCTGGTCTTATCATGAAGTCGCGGCGGTCGGCGTCGACCGGCAGGATCGAGTTTACATCTTCACCCGGGGCGAGCATCCCGTCATCGTTTTCGATCGCGACGGAAATTTTCTCCGCTCCTGGGGCGAGGGACTCTTCAAGCGGGCGCACGGCGTGACTATGGGATTTTTGGACGACACGATCTACTTGACCGACGACGGCGACCATACTGTGCGCAAGTGTACGCCGGACGGAAAAGTCCTGCTGACGTTGGGAATCCCCGGCAAGCCGGCGCCCTATCAGAGCGGCGAGCCGTTCAACCGCTGCACCCACGTCGCGCTGTCGCCGCAAAACGAAATCTACGTCTCCGACGGCTACGGAAACTCCAGAGTGCACAAGTACTCGCCGGAGGGAAAACTGCTTTTCTCCTGGGGCGAGCCGGGATCGGACCCCGGCCAATTCAACATCGTGCACAATATCTGCGCCGACAGCGACGGTTATCTATACGTCGCCGACCGGGAAAATCACCGCGTGCAGGTCTTCGACGGCAACGGCAAGTTCGAAACGCAGTGGCACAATATGCACCGGCCCTGCGCGCTCTATATGGATCGCGGACCGAATCCGCTCTGCTACTTGGGCGAGCTGGGACCCGGCATGCCGGTGAACAAAGATATTCCCAACCTCGGCCCGCGCTTGAGCATCCTCTCGCATGACGGGAAATTGCTCGCTCGCCTCGGCGACATCCGCTCCGGAGAAGCGCCCGGACAGTTCATCGCTCCCCACGGCCTGGCGCTCGATTCGCGCGGAGATATTTATGTCGGCGAGGTCTCGTGGACGATCGCGGGACAGCATTTAAAGCCGCCGCGCGAGATGCGCAGCCTGCAGAAATTGGTCAAGCGCGGCTGAACCGGCACTACAACCGGCTTTGTGTTTCTTGTCCGTCATTCCCGTGAAAACGGGAATCCAGGGCGCGATGAATCGCGCCCCTACAAAACCTGGGCTCCCGCTTCAGCCTGAGGCTGATCCGTCCTCTGGCGGATCCGCGGGAGTGACGATTCTTTTTATTGCGTAAACAATGCGTCTCTCGACTAACTCTCAACGTGAAACTAACTGCCCAGAGCTATAACGATAATTCCGACCACGACGCACACAGTGCCAATGATCGTCTGCAAGCTCACGCGCTCCATGAGGAGTTGCGGCGACATGAGACGAGAGACTCGGCGGCGCGCGTCAGCGCGAGCCCGCGCGGGCGGGAAGCGCGAACGCAAGCAGCGCGATGGTTACGGCCAGGAGAACTACGGCGCTCAAGCCCAAGGACCAATGCACGCCGATGAAGCCGCCCAGGATACCGACGGTGACGCCGCTGAACGCTTTAAGGCCGTTGCTCGACATGTTGAAAAGGCCGATCAGCCTCCCACGGAGGTTCGCCGGCGCCTTGAGCTGGACAAGAGTCTGAGCCATCGAGTTGAACGTGAGGTTGAGCACGCCTGCCAGGAAGAGCAGCATCAGCGCGGCCGGATAGTTGTTCGCCGCGGCGAACCCCGTGATGGTCAGGCACCAGAGAGCGGCGGCGACGATCGCTGTGCGCACGTTGGCTTGCAATAGTCCCCTGCCTTCCAACAAAAGTCCGCCGACCACCGCGCCCCCCGCGTTGGCGCCGAGGAGAAGAGTGTAAGCCGCGCCGGCTTTATCGGTACCGAGGTCGTGCGCGTATTCAGGCATCTGCGCTTGGAAAGCATTGCCGACAAACAGCGCCGAAAATCCCGCCAACAAAACCATGGACAGGACGACGCGGTTGCCGGAGACCTGCTTCATGACTTCCCACGCGTCCCGTAATCCGAGCCCGCGGGCCCTGACACCGCGCGTTCCGTGTCTGCTGTGTCCGGTATACGGCGACCTGAGGAGCCAGACGGTGAGCGGTAAATAGATCAGAACGTTGGCGAGCAGTCCCATCGACGGGCCGAACGCGAGCATGAGACCGCCGCCGACGGCGGGCCCGAGAAAAACACCCAACTGGCGTCCGGTCGAATTGAGGCGCACGGCGCTCTGGAGATGTTCGGAGCCGACGATATCGTGGATCAGAAGCTGGCTCGCCGGCCCCCATAGAACGCCCGCCAGACCGTGCACCATGAGCAAGGCCGCGGCGTGCCACATCTGGATCGTGTTGGTGAGAAACAATAAACCCCAGGTCAGGGACACGAGCATGTACATGACTTGGGCGGCCTGAATGATGCGCCGGCAGTCGTAGCGGTCGGCGAGCGCGCCAAAGTAAACGGAAAAAAATAAAAACGGCATCCAGTGCGTGAGAACGGCGAAGCCAGCCAACGTCGGCGAGTGAAAGGCCTGGAAGATGACCCAGTAGCTGATGACGTGCTCGATGTTGTCCGCCATCATCGACAACATCGTGGTGGCGAAATAAATCCGGTAGTCGCGATGTCTCAGCGCGGCGAAGGCGACTTTTTCTTTGCCCGGCGACGCGGCTTCGTCGGACGCCGGCCTCTCCCGCTTTGCGCCCGGCGCTTCGCCCGCGCCTGAAGATAAATTGTTTACATTTTCAGAAGACAACGGAAAAATCTCCTCGCTCGAAACTATCGGAACATCCACCGCCATGCAAACGAACGGCGAGAACACAGCACGTTCTCGCCGTTCGCCCTGAGCTTGTCGAAGGGCCTAGACGACGGTCTGCCCGTGACTCGATTATCGGAGCTGCTGCGCCAGCCAGCGCGCCACTTCTTCGGCGTTTCGATCGGGAGGAAAGACCGGATAGAAAACTTTTTCAACGTAGCCGTTATGAAGGATGAGCGTTAGCCGCTTGATCAGCGTCATCGATTCGACTTGGAAGGTCGGGAGGTGAAGCGCTTTGGCGAAAGTAAGATCAGCGTCGCTCAGCAACTCGAACGGCAGGTGAAGCCTCTCCGCCGCCTCGCGCTGATATTCCGTCGTTTGTGTCGAGAGACCGAAGACTCCGGCGCCGAGCGCTTTCAGCTCGTTGAAATGGTCCCGGAACGCGCACGACTGCGGCGTGCAGCCGCGCGCGCCGGCAATTTCGTTCCAGCCTTGCGGCGGCTCGACGTCGGGTCTGCCCGTGCGAGGATAACAGTAGATGACCGTTCTGCCGGGAAGAGTTGCCGGGTCCACGCTGTGTCCGGCCGTCGAGTGCAGCGGAACCGACGGCACGCGCCTGCCGGCGAGATGATCGCACGCGCCGTCGTCGACGGGGATCGGAAGATCTTTGGGAACTTCGTAGATGTTGTCCGTTCTGGCCATGGAAAAGAATGTTTAACTCATGGAAATGGAGTTGGCAACAAGACATGGAATGCCGTGCAGTCTTGTATAGACGACGCTTCGGAGATCAGGTAAAATAACTCTCACAATGAAGATACTCAAAGCTAAGTATCAAAATGGGCAAGTAAGTCTGGCGGAGCCGGCGCCGGAAGCCGGGCCTGTCGATGTTGAGGTCGTGTTCCTTGATGCGGATGATCGGCGTTGGGACGAAATTATTCGAAGCTCCGCAACCAGGCCGGCCCTCTCCGTCGAGGCCGATCAGGTTCTTGAAGACTATCGAGCAGGCAAAACGTCCCCCCTGGACCCCCGAAAACTCTGAACAGTCGAACACACCCTCGCTTTTGGGACCGATACCGTAAACTTCCTCCGCAGGTCCAGGAGGAAGCGCGGAAAACCTATAATCTCTTCAGACAGAACTCTGCGTACCCGAACTTGCGGTTCGAGTGCCTGGTCTCAGATCCACGTCTTTGGTCGGTGCGCGTAACAAGCTCATATCGTGCTGTGGGTTTACGCGAAGGAGAGGAGATCATCTGGTTCTGGATCGGATCTCACAACGAATTCGACCGAACCTTTCCTCGCCGTTAGTTTCTCGGTCAAGTTGGCCTATTTATTTTCCTGCAACAACCGTAATATCTTCTCCTGCACGCCGTCGAAGCCGCCGTTGGACATGACGAGGATCACGTCGCCGCGCGCGGCTTCGCGTCCGACATACTGCGCGATGTCGTCGGCGCGCTCGATGACGACCGCCTTGCCGTTCTTCGACGCGCCGTTGATCTCCGCGACGACCTCCTCGGGAAGCAGGCGCTCTGCCAACGGAATTTTTTCCGGCTGATAGAGCCCGGCGATGACGACGCGGTCCGCCAGTCCCAGCGCCTCAGGAAACTCGCGCGCGAAGATTCGCCGCCGGCTGGTGTTGCTTCTCGGCTCGAAGACGGCCCAGATCCTCCGGCCATGGTAAGCGGCGCGCACCGCCTCGATCGTTTCCCGGATCGCCGTCGGGTGATGCGCGAAGTCGTCGAGAACGGTAATCCCGCCGACTTCGCCTTTCAACTCCTGCCGACGTTTGACGCCGGCGAAAGTCGCCATGCCGTCTTGGATAACTTCGGGCGCAATCCCGAGCTCGCGCGCCGTCGCATAGACGGCAAGCGCGTTGCTCACGTTATGGCGGCCGATCAGTGTGACCTTTACTTCACCCTCTGAATTCCCTCCGTTGAAAGGCTCAAAACAGCTCGCGCCGTCGATGGTGCGCACGTTTCGCGCCTGCCAGCCGCGCGGCCCTTTGTCGCCGTAGAAGGTCACGGGACAGCGCGCCGACGCGGCAATCTCTTTCGCCGCCTCGTATTCGTTGCAGACCAGGAGACTTCCCGCGGGCGGGATGATTTCCGCAAGACGATGGAACGAAGCTTTCAGGTGGTCCAGGTCGCGGTAAATATCCGCGTGGTCGAATTCCACGCTCGTTAAGATCACTTTCTCCAGCCGATAGTGCAGAAACTTCGGCCCCTTGTCGAAGAAGGCGCTGTCGTACTCGTCGCCTTCGAGCACGACCCAATCGCCGCTTCCCTGCCGGAAGCCGCCGCCGAAATTGCGCGGCATGCCGCCGATGAAAAAACTCGGGTCGTATCCGGCGCGGTCGAGCACCCACGCCATGAGCGCCGCGGTCGTCGTCTTGCCGTGCGTGCCGGTGATCACGACGGACCTTTTCGAACCGATCAGAAATTTTCCCAGCGCCTGAGGAAAAGAAATGTAAGGGATGCCGAGTCGCAGCATCTCCTCGACTTCGGGATTGTTGCGCGACACCACGTTGCCGACCACGACGAGGTCCGGCTTGTCGCTAAGATGCTCCGCCTTATAACCCATGAGCGCGTTGACACCGAGCTCCGCGAGATAGGTGCTCATCGGCGGATAGACGTTCTGGTCCGAGCCGGTGACGCGATAGCCCTGAGACAAAAGCAAACCGGCCAACGGCGCCATGCCGACGCCGCAGACCGCAATCAGATGGATGTGCGCGCCCCGGGGTAGATCGTTCACTGAAGCAGAGCCTTCATGATCAAATCGTGGATGTGCGGACGGAACGCTTTGATCTTATCGTTGTTGCGCGAAGGATGCACGCGGTTGGTGAGAAGAATCACGTGGCAATCCTTTTCCAGGTCCCACCAGATCGAGGTGCCGGTAAAACCGAGATGACCCACGGAAGTCGGGGAAAAGCCGCTGCCGCTCGATGAGTTCTCCGCCGAGGGCGTGTCCCAGCCAAGGGCGAAAGTCGATCCCTTCACCGTCTCGTCCCGGGTGAGAAAGTCCTGCACCACGGAGGCGGGCAGCAGCGGATCGTCCCCGGCCAGACATTTTCTCATGCCGATAAGAAAGCGATGGATGTCCCGCGCATTCGAGAAAAGGCCCGAGTGGCCGGCCACTCCGCCCATCGCGTAGCAATTGTCGTCGTGCACTTCGCCGCAGAGAATGCGCTTGCGCCATGGGCACTCCTCGGTCGGGGCGATCATATCCTGGACGGGCTGGAGGCGGCGCGCCCTAATTTGCGTGTGATCGACAAAGGAGGTCGAGCGCAACCCCATCGGCTTAAAGATCTTCTCCTGGCAGTAGCGGTCGAGACTCCAGCCGGTGATCTCCTCTGCGACCTCTCCGAGCAGCATGTACCCGAGATCGCTGTAAATACTCTGCGTGCCCGTAGGATGGACCACCTTTTCTCTGTGAATCTGCTCGAACACGTACTGCTTGGCCGCGCGGCTGGCGACAAAGTTAACCTTCCCCTTTTTTTGTTCTTTGACGATATCTTCGTAATAGGCTTTCCAGGCAGGAAGACCGGAGCAGTGGGCTAGGACGTGGCGGAACGTGATGTAGATCTTGCCGAACACTCCGAAGTTGGGGAAGAAGCGGGTGATGCGGTCGTCGAGCCGGATTTTCTTTTCGCGCACGAGCAGCATGATCGCCGGCGCCGTCGCCAGAGGCTTGGTCAGCGAAGCGAGATCGAAGATCGTGTCGGGCTGCATGGGCGTCTTGCTCGGGACAAGCGAGCGGAAGCCGAAGGCGCCCTCGAAAACGATTTCGGCCCCTTTGCCGACCACCAGAACCGCGCCGGGAAAAACGCCCGCGCCGACCGCCTCTTTGAAGGCCTCCTCGACAGGTTGAAAAACCATTCTTATCCGGAAGCGGTCATTGGACCGGCGACTCGAGCAGACTGAGGCTACGCGCCTTTGCATCGAGCCTCATCCGGACGCCGAAAGGCATGAGAAGGTTTTCGGCGCCGTGGCCGGCGGCAAGTCCGGTGACGACGGGATACGGAGCGTCCCGGAAGAGATCGTGAATGATCTTCCCCACGTCCCGCTCCCCTTCACCTTCGCAACGGGTGAAGGTCCCAAAGACCAGGCCCGCGAGGCCGGTCAACTTGCCGGCCATTTTCAAGTGCGTGAGCATGCGCTCGATGCGATAAGGCTTTTCGGCGACGTCTTCGAGCATCAGGAGCTTGCCCTTGGTTTCGATTTCATATGGGGTCCCAACAGTCGTGATGATCGTGGAGAGACAACCGCCCGCCATTTCGGCTTCGGCTACCCCAGGCCGGACGGTTTCTCCGAGTTCGACGCACCACCGGCGCCTCTCGCCCGACAGCGTCCCCCAAAAAAAGTCCGCGTTCTGCCCGCCCAGCCCGGCGGCCAGCTCCATCGCGACCATGGGGCCGTGAAACGTAACCATGCCGCAGCGCTGGAGCAGCCAATTCAAAAGAATGCTCACGTCGCTGTAGCCGACAAAAATTTTGGGATGACGGCGGATCAGATCGGCATTTAAAAGCGGCAGCAACTGGACCGAGCCGAACCCGCCACGGGCGGAGAGTATGGCGGCGATGTCTTCGCGCTCGAAGAAAGCTTGCAGTGTCCCGGCGCGTTTTTCATGCTCTCCGGCGAGGTAGCCGTTCCGCTCGAGGATGTCTTCCGGGAGTTCGACGCTAAAACCGGCGCGCTCGAGCGCTTGGACGCCGGCCCGGAGCTGCTCGTCCTGGAGTGCGCCCGAAGTCGCCACCACTGCGATCTTGTCTCCTCTTTTTAACGGCGCCGGTTTTTGCAACTCTATTCAGGTTCTCCACAGCGCGACTCCAGCTAAACATGCAGCCGATCGCGAGGGCTGTGGACAAATTAGCGCTCGGGTCCGCTAGGCATCGAGGCCGGAGCTCGAATGATTTGCATATTGACAAAAAAGGCCTTCCAGCACAAGCAATTTTTGCAGAAGCGCAATTTCGAGCGGCGGCCCCATGCGAACCTTGGAATGGTTGACATACGCGCCGGCCGACAGTAAGACATGCCAGAGGCCCGCGGTATTCTTCACCGGTATTCCCACGGGGTTTCGGCAAATTGTCCACAAACTTGCCCACAGGCATGAAAATTAAACCGGAACAAGCCGATAAACTCGCGGCGCAAATTCTCAAGAGCTACCGCGCCAAGGACCTGATCGTTCTGAAAGCGCAGGAGATCGAGGTCCGGACCCGAATCAAAAACATCGTCATAAAAAATTTTCGCGAGGAAGAAGTTATCGAGGAAGAGGCGCGCGAAGTGCTCGCCGACCACGCCGGCCAGGTGCGACAAGCGGGCGAGATGGACCAGCACAAGATGTTCTTGCTCATCAAGCAGAAGCTGGCGCAGAAGAAGGGCTTCGTTCTATGAGCCGCCTGTCCGAAAGCCGGATCTCCCATCTGGCGCACCTGATTATCGACGGTCTTTGGAAGGGAGACCTGGCGGATTTTTCCAACCAGGCGCGCGCCCTCGGCGAGACCAAAAACGTGCTCACGGAATTCTTCGGCGGCGAGGACCGGCTCGATGAAGTCGTGCGCCAAAAGATCCAGTCCCTCTCGCGCCGGGTCGCGCCCGGCAGCCGGGAATGGGACGTGCTCTACCGCCAGTATCTCGAAGAGGAGCTTCGGAAACAGCGGAAATGAGCCGCTCGCTTGCAATTGCGGATATCGTATGTAATACAAGTGGGACCGGCCCCGTCAACAGAGCGCCATCGGTCTCTTGACACTATAGAAATCGTGCTTAAATAAAGGCCGCTGTATATATCAACAGCAGGTTACAGGAATTTTTTTCAAATTCGGCGAGTTTCGAAAGGAGGAAACAAGTGAAGATCAGGCCTTTGCAGGATCGTGTTATCGTAAAAAGAATCCAGGAGGAAGAAAAGACCAAGGGGGGCCTTTTCATCCCGGACACGGCTAAGGAAAAGCCCCAAGAGGGCAAAGTCGTTGCAGTCGGAAAAGGGAAGGCCAACGAGGACGGCAAGGTCTTCCCGCTCGACGTCAAGGTCAACGACCGTATCCTCTTTGGAAAATACTCAGGCTCGGAAATCACTATCGACGGCGAAGAACACTTGATCATGCGCGAGGAAGATATTCTCGGCGTGATCGAGAAATAACCATTCCTATCAGTCAGGAGGCAAGCAATGGCAGCAAAGATCGTTAAGTTTAGTCAAGATGCGCGGGAGTCCATTCTCAAGGGAGTGAACCTGCTCGCGGACGCGGTTACGGTAACCCTGGGGCCGAAAGGGCGCAACGTCGTCCTGGACAAATCCTTCGGCGCGCCGAACGTCACCAAAGACGGCGTGACCGTGGCCAAGGAGATCGAGCTCGAAGACAAATTCGAGAACATGGGCGCGCAGATGGTCAAAGAAGTCGCGAGCAAGACCTCCGACGTAGCCGGCGACGGCACGACGACGGCAACGGTGCTCGCCCGCGCGGTCTTCGCCGAAGGCGTGAAGATGGTTGTGGCCGGCCACGATCCGATGTCGCTCAAGCGGGGCATCGACAAGGCCGTCGCGGCCGTGGTTGAAGAGTTGAAAGTCCTCTCCAAGCCGACCAAAGACCCCAAGGAGATCGCTCAGGTCGGAACCATCGCGGCAAATAACGATTCCACTATCGGGGACGTCATCGCCGAGGCGATGAATAAAGTCGGCAAGGAAGGCGTGATCACGGTCGAAGAGGCCAAGGGGCTGGAGACGACGCTCGATATCGTTGAAGGGATGCAGTTCGACCGCGGCTACCTCTCCCCCTACTTCGTCACCGATCCGGAGCGAATGGAAGTCGTGCTGCAGGACGCCTACCTGTTGCTCAATGAGAAAAAAATCAGCTCGATGAAAGAGATCCTGCCGATCCTCGAGCAGATCGCCAAGACCGGAAAGCCGTTCCTCATCGTTGCGGAAGACATTGAAGGCGAATCGTTGGCGACTCTGGTGGTCAACAAGATCCGCGGCACGCTCCAGTGCTGCGCCGTCAAGGCGCCGGGCTTCGGCGACCGCCGCAAGGCCATGCTCGAAGACATCGGAATTCTTACCGGCGGAAAAGTCATCGCCGAGGAGCTGGGAATCAAGCTGGAGAACATTACGATGCAGGACCTCGGCCGCGCCAAGAGAATCGTCGTGGACAAAGACAACACTACGATCATCGATGGCGCCGGCAAGAAGGCCGACCTCGAAGGGCGGATCAAGCAGATCCGCGCTCAGATCGACGAGACCACCTCCGACTACGATCGCGAAAAGCTCCAAGAACGGCTTGCGAAACTCATCGGCGGCGTCGCCGTCATCAACGTCGGCGCGGCCACCGAAGTGGAGATGAAAGAGAAAAAGGCCCGCGTCGAGGACGCGCTCCACGCTACGCGCGCCGCGGTAGAAGAGGGAATCGTTCCCGGCGGCGGAGTCGCGCTGCTGAGGGCCTCCTCCGCGCTCGATAAGCTCAAAGTGCCCGAAGACGAGCGGTGGGGCGTCAACATCGTGCGCCGCGTTCTCGAAGAACCCCTTCGTAGAATCGCCATGAACGCCGGCGTAGAAGGCGCCATCGCGCTGCAAAAAGTCAAAGACGGCAAGGGCTCGTTCGGATTCAACGCGGCCACCGAGGAATACACCGACCTGATGAAGGCCGGCATCATCGATCCGACCAAGGTGGTGCGCACGGCGCTCCAAAACGCCGCTTCGGTGGCCGGCCTCATGCTGACCACGGAAGCCATGGTGGCGGAGAAACCGGAAGACAAATCCGCCATGCCTCATATGCCTCCCGGCGGCGGCATGGGCGGCATGGGTGGCATGGGCGGAATGATGTAAGTTCAGCCCAAATTTTCCCGGCTCGCCGAGCATTGCGGCGGGCCGGGAATTCCCTCGCATTGACAAGACACGCGACTCCCACTATGGTTTTAATCGATAGTTTTTCCCCGAAAACATAACAGCTTAGGCCACTCCTCGAAATGTTCGAAAGCTTAACCGACAAGCTGGAGCTGACCTTCAAAAAACTTCGAGGTCAGGGAAAGATCAGGGAAAATAATATCGACGAAGCCCTCCGCGACGTCCGGCTTGCGCTACTGGAGGCCGACGTTCACTTCAAGGTCGTCAAGAATTTTCTCGAAGCAATTAAAACCAAAGCCATGGGGCAGGACGTTCTCGGCAGCCTCTCCCCCGAGCAACAATTCATCAAGATCGTCCACGAAGAGTTGACCGCCGTTCTAGGCGGGCAGCACGTCGAGTTGGAGCTTAAAGGCGCGCCGCCGCAGATCCTCATGCTGGTGGGATTACAGGGCTCCGGCAAGACCACCACCGTGGCCAAGCTCGCGCTCCACTTGAAGCGGGAAAAAAAGCGCAAGCCCTATCTCGTCCCGGCCGATATTTACCGGCCTGCCGCCATCGAGCAGTTGAAGACTTTGGGGCAGAGTCTCGATCTTCCGGTGCACGACTCCAAGCCGACCGAGTCGGCGCTGGCCATCTGCCAGGAAGCTCTGGAGCAGGCGAAGCGGCAGTTCTGCGACGTGATGATCATAGACACCGCCGGCCGGCTTCATATCGACGCTGAATTGATGCAGGAGCTCAAGCTCATTCAGGAAAATCTGCGCCCTCAGCAAACTCTATTCGTCGCGGATGCCATGACCGGACAGGACGCCGTCAATCAGGCGGAGGGCTTCAACCGCGACCTCGATCTGACCGGCATCATCCTCACCAAGATGGACGGCGATGCGCGCGGCGGCGCGGCTTTGTCGATGCGCGAGATCGTCGGGAAGCCGATCCTCTTTTGCGGCGTGGGCGAAAAGGTCGAGGCGCTGGAGCTTTTCTATCCCGAGCGGATGGCGGCGCGCATCCTGGGCATGGGCGACGTGCTCTCGCTCGTCGAAAAGGCGCAGCAGGTCTACGAAGAGAAAGAGATCGAGCGCATTCAAACACAGGTCAAGAAAAATCAGTTTACTCTGGAAGACTTTCAGTCACAGTTGAGGCAGATGAAAAAGATGGGCTCGATCGGAGAATTGCTCGACATGGTCCCCGGCGCGCGCAAGCTCGGCCAGAACGTCGACTTCGGGCAAGCGGAAAAGGAACTCAAGCGCGTGGACGCGATCATCAATTCCATGACGATCCAGGAGCGGCGCAACCCGGCGATCTTGAACGGCAGCCGCCGGAAGAGGATCGCGCAGGGAAGCGGCACCACGGTCACCGACGTCAACCGCTTGATCAAGCAGTTTCTGGAAATGAAAAAAATGATGCAGAGGATGAGCCGAGGCGGCATGCGCGGCCTATTCAATCGGATGTCTATTCCATTCAACTAAAAAAAGGATAAAATTATGAGTGTAAAGATACGTTTGAGCAGACACGGGACAAAAAAGAAGCCGCATTACCGGATCGTCGTGACCGATTCCCGCTCCCCGCGCGACGGCAAGTTCATCGAGCAGGTCGGAACCTATGACCCGAAAGCAGCGAGCGGAATCAGGCTCAATCGGGAAAAGATGGACGCGTGGATCAAGCGCGGAGCCAAGCCATCGCAAACAGTTTCGGAGTTGATGAAGAAAGCTCAAAGCAATACGTAGTCAGGAGGCGCCCGTTTCATGAAAGAACTCGTCCAGTTCCTGGCAAAATCTCTCGTCAATCATCCCGAGGCCGTCGAAGTCAAAGAGACTCAAGGAGAGACTGCTTCGGTCCTGGAGCTGAAAGTAGCCAAAGAGGATCTCGGTCGCATCATCGGCAAGCAAGGAAGAACCGCCAAGTCCATCCGCACGATTCTCAATGCCGCCTCCTCCAGAGCGAACCGTAGGGTCGTTCTGGAGATCATCGAAGAGAAGTAGTCCAACGGCCCCGGAACCCCAAGCGTCGGAACGGCTGGTCCCTCTCGGGGAAATCGTCGCCACCCACGGCCTCGAGGGGTGGCTGAAGCTAAACCCTTACAATTCGAAAAGCCCCACCCTCTCCTCTACTCAGGAAATATTTTTAGAGAAGGACGGCGTTCGCTCGCCTCAACGATTGGCGGCGGTAAAGCCGCACAAAAACCAACTGCTGGTCCGTTTCGAAGGCGTCGATGAAATCAACGAAGCCGAAAAGTGGATCGGTTCGATACTCTCAGTCGCCGAGACCACGTTGCCGCAGTTAGGCGCCGACGAATATTACTACTATCAAGTCGTCGGCCTCGACGTATTCGACGCCAACGGCAATCGCGTTGGGACCATCGCGCGCCTGCTGTCCACGCCCGGCGGCGATTTGTATGTCGTCCAGGGCGAAGCGAAAGAGTATTTGATTCCCGTGACGAAGGAGATCGTCGAGAAAATCGATTTCGCGGCGGGAAAAATGATCATCAACCCGCCGGAGGGGTTGTTGGAGTTGTAGAATTCTGACGGTGCTCCCCGCTGTTTTCTGGAATTTGACGCTGTGCTATATAGTAGGTGAAGGTTGACGGCGACCATGGGAACGTTTTACGTGAAGTGCAAGATCGAGAATCCTGTCGAGAGGACTCGATCTGCGATCGTAAGCAAGCTGCTGGTGGATACGGGGAGTGAATACAGTTGGGTTTCCGCGCGCACGCTTGAAAGGATCGGTATTCGACGAGAGAAGAAAGACATTACCTTCACACTCGCAAACGGGCAGCAGGTCACCCGCAGCGTCGGCTTTGCGATCATCCGACTTGACAAGTTCTTCACAATCGACGAGGTCGTCTTCGCCGAACCCAGAGATCTCCAACTCTTGGGGGCGCGGACACTGGAAGGCCTCAATCTATCCATTACACCAGGCCAGAGAAGGCTCGTGGCCTCGGGACCTCTTCCGGCAGCGTCGCCGGCCAATGCACGTTTAAATTCCAGGTTGCTCCGAACGCGCAAGCGCTAGGAGTGTGTCCGAGTAATCCAAAAATCGCCGGTTTAGGGGGTAGGAAAACCATTCCCGAACCGCCGTTCGTTGATCCTGGGGCATTCTACGAGGTCGAGTTTTGACGAAAGACATTACTCGGACAGGCTCCTAGCCCTATTTGATCCCGTAAAAATGGGATCCGAGAAAGGCGAGACCAAATCTCCAAAAGCACATGGTTGACTCTCCAGGGTTCTCCGAAGTACTGATCTGCGGCCACTGCGGCAATCAGGTTCCGATGCTGGTCACCATTACCTACGAGAGGCTTCAGCCGCGGCGCCGACACGCGCACGAAGGGGTTGCCATAGCGCGCGCAGCTCATGTCAGGGTGAGTGTCAGACATTGCATTATTTATTTCGCGTCAGATGCAGGAATTCAGACCTGAGGTGAGATCGAGTCGGTTCCTGTTGTTTCGCGACAGGCTTTGACGTAAATTCTTCCGAGGAGGATAGGGCAAATGGCCAAGGCTGTACCGAATCCACCGCCGGGTTTCGACGAGCTTTCGATGGATGAAAAGATCGAGTATGTGCAATCATTATGGGACAAGATAGCGGCGACTCCGGAAGAAGTTCCGGTTCCAGATTGGCACTTGCGAATCCTGGACGAAAGGTTGGAGTCCTTGCGGGCTAAACCTAACGAAGGAAAAGCCTGGGAGCAAGTTAAACAGGAAATACGGCGTAAAGTCCGCGGTTCATCGTCGGAGTGATGGCGCAGTCTCTGATCATTCGACAGTGGGCTGAAAGGATACCACGGCTTGGAGGGAAAGCCGCCATTCTCTCCTACTGCGTTCTTGCGATCGTCGGATTCTTCGCGCTCAACTGGGCCTACCAGGTCTATCGCAAACCCGGCGAGCTCTTGGCGCTGGTGAGCGCGTCCTTATCGAAAACTCCCGAGTCCACGTGGGAAAGCTACGGATCGCTTTTCGAAAAAAATTCTACCGACACCCTTTCGCCTGAATTTCTCGCCGCTCTGGCCCAGGTCGAAGGCGACGGCAACCCCGTCGCCCATACCTACTGGCGTTGGCAGTGGTCGTGGAACCCGTTTAAAATTTTTCGTCCCGCCTCGAGCGCGCTCGGCATGTTTCAAATCACCGACGGCACGTTCGCCGAAGCGCGAAAATATTGCATCCACGATCACAGGGTTGCGAGCGACGGCCCGTGGCACGACTTCCGTTCTTGCTGGTTCAATAGCTTCTACTCCCGAATCCTGCCGAGCCACGTGATCGAAATGACCGCCGCATACCTCGACCGGAGCGTGGCCAATGCGCTGGCTGCCCGGCGCGTTAAAAAAGTGAGCCCGGCTCAGACGCAAAGCCTCGCCGCCGTGATTCACTTGTGCGGCGCGAAGCGAGGAGAGACTTTCATCAAGCAGCGTTTTCAAGCGACCGGCGGCGAGAACTGCGGCACGCACAGTCTCCGCGGATATCTGAGTCGGATCGACGCGATGAAGCAGCGTTTTGCTCGCCTGCGACAAACTTGAATAATTAGACTCGCCGGTTCGAATACGATAATTGCCGCGCACTTCGGGAACTAAATCCAATCCCGGTTGTCTAATGAGTAACAAAGGAGACGATACTCATGCGATACAACCTTAATATCCCATTCAACCGCCTGATCGGCGCCCCCATGTTGGCGCTGCTTTTTCTGAGCGCCTGTACCCAAAGGATGGAAGCGCGAACGCGGCGCGCGGCGCCGATCCCGAAGGCTACCGCGCGGAATTCGTCCGACTGGTGAAAATGGCCGAGACGCTTGACGTCGTCGCGCGCCGGTAAGATTCGTTCCATCGACCGAGCGTTAGACTTAGTCCTGCATGGGCGTTAGACTGAAAATTCCATGCTCGACTTTACCGTCATCACTTTGTTCCCGCCGATGTTCGAATCGCCGCTGGGCCACAGCATTCTGAAAAAAGCCCAGGAGAAAGGATTGATCTCGGTTCGGCTCGTCGACCCGCGCGACTACACGACGGATAAACATCGCACGGCGGACGACTCCCCCTACGGCGGCGGCCAGGGCATGGTGATGAAGCCCGAGCCGTTCGTGGCGGCGATCGAGGATGTGAAAAAAAATTTAAAGCATCCGCGCGTCATTCTCTTGAACCCCCAAGGGAAGCTCTTCGATCAGGCCGAAGCACAGAAACTCTCGCACGAGAAAGAATTGGTGCTCGTCTGCGGCCGCTATGAAGGCGTCGACGAGCGGGTCAAGGCGTTTGTCGACGAAGAGCTGTCGGTCGGCGATTACACGCTCTCCGGCGGCGAGCTGCCGGCCATGGTCGTGATCGACACGGTCGCGCGCCTGATTCCCGGCGTTTTGGGAAATGTGAAATCGCCGGAAGAAGAATCTTTCTCCGACGGCCTGCTGGAATATCCGCAATACACCCGGCCGGAAGAATTTCGCGGCATGAAGGTTCCGGACGTGCTGCTCTCCGGCAATCACGAGCGCATCCAAAAATGGCGCCGGGAGATGAGCCTCGCGCTCACGTGCGCGCGGCGGCCCGACCTATTCCGCAAAGCGCCGCTCGATGCGGAGGAGAAAAAAATCCCGCGCGAGCTCGCGGGTCGCGTGTACGTTGCGCTGCTCCATCATCCCGTGTACGACAAAAACGGCGCGGTGGTCACAACCGCGGTGACGAACATGGACATCCATGACATCGCCAGGTCGGGGAAAACCTACGGCATAAAAAAATTCTACGTGGCGACGCCGGTCAAGGCGCTCCAGAGGCTGGCCCTAAAAATCATCGCGCATTGGGAGAGCGGCTACGGCGCCGAGTACAATCACACGCGCAAAGAGGCGCTCGCTTTGGCGCAAGTGAAAGACACTTTGGACGACGCGATCCTGGACGTGGAGCGGGAGTGCGGCGCCAAGCCCATACTCGTCGTGACCTCGGCGCGCGCCGGAAAAAACCGCACCTCTTTCGCTGCGCTCAGGAAAATGTTAAGAGTAACCCCTGCGCCTTTCTTGCTCCTCCTGGGAACGGGATGGGGCCTAACCGACGAAGTGCTGGCGCAATCCGACTACATTCTAGAACCGATCGAGGGCGGAACAGACTACAATCATCTATCGGTCCGCTCCGCGGCGGCTATTATCCTGGACCGCCTGTTGGGAACGGATTAGAGCGAGGGAGAAACCGTATGAATATTCTAGAGCAGCTCGAAGCCGACCAAAGCAAAAAAAAAGTTGCCGACCTGCGGCCGGGAGAGACCGTTCGCGTCCACGTGAAAGTGGTCGAAGGCGAAAAAGAGCGGACGCAGGTTTTCGAAGGAATCGTGATCCGAATATCCGGCAAAGGACACCGCGGCACCTTTACCGTGCGCAAGATCTCCTACGGCATCGGCGTGGAGCGCATCTTTCCGTTCCATTCGCCGCGCGTCGACAAGGTCGAAGTGGTTTCCCACGGAAAAGTCCGGCGCGCCAAGCTCTACTACTTGAGAGATAGATCCGGTAAAAGCGCCCGTCTCTCCGAAGAGGAAAGTTGAGCAGCCTTCACGTCGGCCTTGCCCTCGAACACCCCGCCGGCGTGAATCTTTAGTTTTCCACCTTCGATCTCTCCCTGAAACCGGCCCCCGGGCAGAATCTCTATCCAGCCGTCCACGCGGACCGTTCCGGTGAGATTCCCTTCGATCCTGAGCTCGCCCGCCGATATCTTCGCGCCGACTTCCGCGTTCGGGCCGAGCACTAAGAGCGCCCCGGCCTTCACCTCCCCTTTAAAGCGGCCGTCGATCTTCACCGGCATATCGAAAACCAGTTTGCCGGAGACGGCCGCGCCCTGCTGCAGCACGGTGCGGGGCGCTTGTTCCAAAAAAGAAGGATCTTTCCGTTCTTCTTTCATCGTGGCTCCAGCCGCGTCTATACACGAATCGCGCGGCGAATTCAAAACCAACGCCTCCTACACCTCCGTGGCGAAACTGTGATAGCATATTTTTATGGAGCTGTTCGACGCCGGCCGCGGCAAGGAACCCGGCAGTCCGGCGCCGCTGGCCGATAGGATGCGCCCCGCGACTCTCGACGAATTCGTCGGGCAACAGCACCTTCTCGGTCCCGGAAAATTGCTGCGGGAAATGGCGCATGCGGGCGAGCTGCGCTCGCTCATTCTCTGGGGCCCGCCCGGAAGCGGTAAAACCACGCTGGCGAAAATCCTCGCGCAATCCGGCGGCGCCAACTGCGTACATTTTTCGGCGGTCTCCTCCGGCGTCAAGGAGCTTAAAAAAATCATCGAGGAAGCGGAGCGGCTGCGCCGATTGGGAAAGCCGACCGTGCTCTTCGTCGACGAGATCCACCATTTCAACAAGTCGCAGCAGGACAATTTCCTCCCGCACGTCGAGCGCGGCACGCTGATTCTGATCGGCGCCACGACGGAGAATCCTTCGTTCGAAGTCATCTCTCCTTTGCTGTCGCGCTCCCAGGTGCTGGTGCTCCAGCCGCTGTCGCCGAAAGATATCGATATGATCATCGAGCGCGCGCTGAGCGACACGAAGACGGGTCTGGGAAATTACCGGCTGGAGCTGACTCCTGAAGCCCGCGAGTTTCTCGTCGAGCAGTCTCAAGGCGACGCGCGCATCGCGCTGAACGCGCTCGAGACCGCCGCGTGCCTCGTCCGGCCCGACCGAGGAAAAAGACCAATCGATCTACCGGCCATGCAAGAAGCGCTGCAGAAAAAAGCGTTGGCCTACGACAAGGCCGGCGAGGAACACTACAACGTCATTTCGGCCTTCATCAAGAGCATGAGAGGAAGCGATCCGGATGCCGCCCTTTACTGGTTGATGAGAATGCTCGAAGCGGGCGAGGATCCGCTCTTCATTGCGCGGCGCATGATCATCCTCGCCGCGGAAGACATCGGCAACGCCGACCCGCAGGCGCTTCAGGTGGCGGTCGCGGCCAAGGACGCGCTGCATTTTGTCGGGCTTCCCGAGGGCAGAATTCCGCTGGCCCAGGCGGTCGCCTATTTAGCGACCGCGCCGAAGTCGAACGCGTCGTACAAGGCGATGCTCGCGGCGGCGAAAGACGTGGAAGAAAAAGGCGCGCTGCCGGTGCCGCTGCATCTGCGCAACGCGCCGACGGCGCTGATGGAAAAGCTCGGCTATGGAAAAGACTACCGCTACGCGCATAATTTTCCCGATCACGTCGTCGATCAGCAGCATTTGCCCGACGCGCTCAAAGGAAAGAAATACTACGTCCCTTCCGATTCCGGCTACGAGAAGACGATCAAGGAGCAATTAAAAAGCTGGGAAGAAAAAAAACGCGGCGGAAAAAGTTAACCCGGCCCGCGCTCATCAGGTCTATTTTTGTCCTTGCCAAGGCCGTTTTGGTTATAGTAGTTTCCGACGTGCTTATTGTGTGGGCGGCGCGAATGTCAACCTATGAGGTACAGTCATGATTCGACGGCGGCGGATCCTTTTCACTCTTGGCCTGTGCGCTTTTCTGATTCTCGTCAACCCGCGCGCCAACGCCGCAGAGCGTTCGCCGGCAAAAGTTAAGACGATCTCTTTAGGATTCGTTTCTCAACGAACGCAGGCGGAGGTCGAACCGCAGTTCCGCGAGCTTGTCGACTACGTCGCCCGCAAGCTGTCTATGGAAGGAAAAGTGGTGATTACGACGTCACCCCTTCAGCTTGCGAAGCTCCTCGAAGAGAAGAAAGTGGATTTTTACACGGACAGCCCGTATCCCACCTACGTCATCAACACGCAAGGCGCCGCCCGGCTCCTGCTCCGGCGCTGGCGGGGCGGCATGGCGGAATATCACAGCATGCTATTCGCCAAGCGAGACGGCGGCGCGGCAGGTCTGGAGAATCTGCGCGGCAAGATCGTCGCGTTCGAAGATCCGGGCTCGACTTCCGGCTATTTTCTTCCGAAAGTCTTCCTGCTGAAAAAAGGTTTCCGACTGACGGAAAAACCGGCGCTCGAAGCTAAAATCGGCCCTAAGGAGATCGGTTACATCTTCACCCACTCCACCAATAAAAGTATCGAACTGGTTCTCGCGGGAAAAACCGCCGCCGGCGCTTTCAGCAACGACGACTACGGCCGGCTCGACGATAAAGGCAAGGCGGCGCTCTCCGTGCTGGCGGAAACCGAGACCTTTCCACGCAATCTCGTTTCGATTCGAAAGGATCTGGACAACGCTACGGCGCAGCGGCTGAAAGACGTTTTGTTGGGAATGCACGAGGACCCCGAAGGCCGGAAAATTCTCGAGCGATTCGACGGCACCGCAAAGTTCGATCCCTTGCCGGGCGGCGAGGAGGCGGTCCGGCGCAAGCTCGTAGAACTTTTCCGCCCCCGCGAAAAGAAGTCAAATCCACCATGAAAACAGCCATGAAAAATCGGATCGGGCGCTACGCGCTCATGGTCGCAGCCGCCGCCCTCATCGTGCTGGTCACGCCCGGCGCAGAGAGTTGGACTCGGCGCGCGGGAGCGGCCACCGCAAAAACGATCACGTTGGGCATCGTCTCGAAAAGACCGCAGGCTCAGGTTGAGGCGGAATTTCGGGATATTATCCGCTACGTGGCGCGAAAATTTTCCTCTCCATCTTCCGCCGTCGAAGGAAAAGTGGCCGCCGCGCCCACGGTCTGGCAATTGGCGAAGCTTCTCGAAGAAGACAAAATCGATTTTTACATGGACAGCCCCTATCCCACGTATCTGATCAACCGGCAAGGCGCCGCCATCCCGCTGCTCCGGCGTTGGAAAGGCGGCGCGGCTGAATACCACGCGATTCTTTTTGCAAAGAAAGACGCCGACTCAATCCGCCTCGAAGATCTTCGCGGCCGGATCATCGCGTTCGAGGATCCCGGCTCGACCTCCGGCTATTTCCTCCCCAAGATCTTCCTCGTCGCCAAAGGATTCAAGCTCGCTGAGAAGACTTCGCTCGACGCGACGGTCGCGCCGGCCGAGGTCGGGTACATCTTCACTTACTCGGCGGGAAAAATCGCCGAAATGGTTCTCTCGCGAAAAGTCGCGGCCGGCGCGTTCAGCAACGACGATTACGACCGGCTCGACGCGAAGAAAAAAGCCGAGACGGTGATCCTTGGAGAGACCGAAAACTTTCCCCGCCACTTTGTCTCCATCCGAAAGACGTTGGACCCGGCGGCCGCCAACCGGCTGCAAGAGACTCTCGTCATGATGCATCAGGATCCGGAGGGCCGAGCTATTTTACAGAAGCTCGATAACACCACCAAGTTCGACTTCGCTCCGGGCGGGGAAGAGGCGGTCCGGCTAAAGCTCCAGGAAGTCTTCGGACCCCAGCGGTAAAACTGGAATCCATTTTTCGATATGTTCGAAGGCGCCCTGAAGCCCGAAGATTTTATTAGCAAGACTGGGTGGTGACTTGTGAGTAAACCCGAGAGAAAAGTCGACGCAGCACTGATTCGGCAAGGATGGAAGACTCTTGTCAAGAAGATGGGCGTGGCTAAGGCCACGCGTTTCTTGGTGGCATTCGAGCGTGGTGAAGGAGACTCGGTCAAGGAAATAAAGCGTTTTTGGCGTGGAAAGTCCCTTGATGAAATTTACCGAACCGTAAAACGATCCAGGAACAACTCCTGGTCTTGATCTCCGTAAATTAGACTTCATTCCCCGTCTTAAAGATTCGGCATCAACTCTGAAGATGTTGAAAAAGCTCCTCATCGCCATCCGGCAGCGCCTCGGCTCGGTCCGGATCGCGCGCTCGGTGTACCGCAGGCTGCCTTCGGGAAAGCGCTGCAAAGAATGTCTCGTCCCCTTCCTGGGAATATTCTCCGTTCCGTTTCGCTTCCTTCAGATTCGCCCTTCGCGCAAGAACCCGAGCCTCTGTACTCTCTGATACGAGCTGGCTCCCCCGGGCGGGGAGACGCGGGTCATCTCGGTCATGTTCGTGGACGTTCGCGGTTTTACCTCGCTCGCTGAGCGGCTCAGTCCGGCTCAAGTGGTCGAGCGGCTCAACCATTTCTACGCGCTCGCGACCAACGCGGTGTTTCATCATGACGGCACTCTCGACAAGCTGGTCGGCGATCAGGTGATGGCTTTCTTCGGCGCGCCGGTTCACGAGCACGATCATCCGCGGCGCGCGGTCGAGACGGCTTTAAGCATCATGCGCGGTGTTATGGCGCTGGAAGAGGAAAAAGCGCTTGCGGTGGGCGCCGGCGTCGCTACCGGCGAGACTTTTGTCGGCAACGTCGGCGAGGGGGCGACCAAGGACTACACGGTTCTGGGAGATACTGTAAACGTGGCGGCGCGTCTCCAAGGCGCGGCGGCGGCGGGAGAAATACTCCTTACGCAAGAGACCTACGCTTTCGTCGAAGCGCAGTTTCCCAATGCGCCAAGGCGCGAGCTGGAGTTGAAAGGAAAGAGCGGAACGGTGGTCGCGCGAGTTATTGCAGTATCATCGTGAGAAAATCGTGCTTGACGCACCGCAGCGGTTGAACTAAGGAAGGACTGGCCGAGATAGGCTGCCGATAGTTGGGGAGATAGGCCGCCGATCCAGGCGGTGTTTAGCGGCCGGCAAAATATCGAGAGGTTAGTGTAGCTGGTGGATATTGCAATTAATTCCGATTTGATTGGTGGATCGCCACGAGGAGATAGGCCGACCGGCATTTGTCACGCCGTAAAGCGGCTCACTTAATAGTTGAACTAAACCGCTTCGCGGTGGCACGGACTATGTGAGTTCAGTGCCATTC
>CAZNES010000025.1:0-48146 GCA_964572145.1 uncultured Syntrophobacteraceae bacterium | reverse complement strand
ATCCGGAATCCTTCCTGGCCGACGTCAACAATTGGGTTCCGCTCTCGGTCCTGAGAGAACTGGAGATTCAGTGTGAAAGGATTTCCGGGCGAAAGGATGTCGCTTACCATGCTGCCAGGGCCTATTTCACTCCCGGCAAGAAACAGTTGCCTTCGCTTTTCGAAATCATCGTTCAAGTCCTGAACGACGTTCGTTCGGTGCTCAGTTTCGCCAATATCTGGGGCTCGTCACAAACCAATTATTTGAAACTACAATCGTTCGAGAAGGAAGGATCGGGCGCGGAACTCTACATACTTTCCCAGTTCGACCACAATGCCGGACCCGCCATCGGAGCCATCAACCTGGTGCGGGGATTTTGTGAGGGATTTCCCCGCCTGTACCCCTTTATCGATGAAACGCAGTGCGTTGAAGAAATCTCCCAATTGCGCGTCGAGGGCATCGCGCGCGAGTTCCCGGATTACGTGGTAAAGACCCACGGGAACCACTTGTCGATTTACCAGCGCTCCTCGCAACAACCGATCGTCGAGGCGGTGAAAGCTCCGTTAACATCCGAAAGCGTTCCTTTGTCCCACGAATTCATGCTCTACACTCCCGATGCTGTGGTGGTACCGCAACGGGAAGGTCGCATAGAGGTGTTGACGAACCGGACGCAAAAGGACATTCAAAACCAACCTGATGCTTTTTTTGCCTACCAAATCGTGAAACCCGGCGTGTTAACTCTGGGACCGCTATCTTATGCTTTCCAAGAGGGCCAAATTTACAACGCCCCCTATTCCCGCTTTCGCTTCGAATGGAAAGAAAAGGCCAAAGACCAAAAGGAAGTTGCGATTGAAACCATCCGCAGGGAGGTCTCCCAGCTCCTCTTCGAACATCTAAAACAGATCCAACAAGCCGAGATCCGCATGGTCCAATTCAACATTGAGAAACGGCGGCTCACTTTAGAGAATATACGCCTCAAACAAGAAATTGAGCGGGAATATAGCTTTGCCGGCATCCTTGGACAGAGCAAGCAGATGCAAGATCTCTTCGGCCTCGTCCGGTCTATCGCCGAGACCGATGTCGGCGTGCTCATCCAAGGTGAAACCGGCACAGGAAAGGAGTTGATCGCCCGAGCCATCCACCATAACAGTCCGCGCCGGATGAAGCGCTTCGTCGCCATCAACTGCGGCGCGCTCTCCGAGACCCTCCTCGAAAGCGAACTTTTCGGTCATGAGAAAGGCGCCTTCACGGGCGCAACGACTCAGCGAAAAGGGATTTTCGAAGCGGCCGATGGTGGAACCCTTTTTCTCGACGAAATCGGCGAGACTACCGCAAATACACAGGTCAAGCTGCTGCGCGTCTTGCAGGAGGGAGAGCTGCAGCGGGTCGGAGGGAACGATCTCATCAAGGTAGAGGTGAGGATCGTCGCGGCAACGAACCAGAACCTCGAAGAGCTGGTTAAAACCGGACGCTTCCGACAGGACCTTTACTATCGGCTCAACGTGTTCCCGATTCCGCTTCCACCCCTGAGAGACAGAACTGAAGACATTCCACTTCTCGTTTCTCATTTTATCGAGAAGGGCAACGGGAGAATGAACAAGGAAATAAAAGGCGTGACCCCGCAGGCCATGGCCTTCCTCATTGCCCACATATGGCCGGGAAATGTCCGAGAGCTGGAGAACGCCGTCCAGCGGACGATGGTCATCGCCAAAGGCGACTTTCTCGACACCCAAGACCTTCCTGCCGAGATTAGAGGCAAAGAGAACGAATCGAAAAACACGCCGAAAGATTTCAAGGCAATGACCCGCGAATCCGCCGGCATCATGGCGAAGAGCGCCATTCTCGGCGCGCTTTCCAAAACCGGCGGCAACATCACCCGCGCGGCCAAAGTTCTCGGCATCAGCCGGGCCACTCTTCAGAACAAAATGAAGGACTACGGCCTTAGGAAGAACAAAGCATAAAAAATCCGCCGGCCGATTTTCAACTCCGCCGTCTAAATCTTTAGGCGCTTCTGCGCTATCATCGCCAAGTAACCTAGACGCCTCGACCTGATCTTCCGCGCCCCGCTCCGCGTAAATTTCCGATTTTCTCCATTGCTCCGATCTGTTTCGCGCCGTCGAAGCGTAAACAGCGCTGGAAATTTTCCTGGCATATGACTTGCTCTGCATGGTTCGCAGCGAAACGGAGCTACAACACGAATGCTCATAAGAAATATCACCGCGCCGGTCAAAGCTAAGAAAAAAATTCTCATCGTCAATTGCTACCTCGACGATACGCGCCGGTCCGTCGCCCGGAGCCACAAAGTGCCTCCCTCCATGGGACCGGTTTACCTCGCCGGGGCCTTCTCGCGCGAGCTTTGCGACATCCGTCTTTACAACGAACAGTCGAGCGGGCCCTTGCGCGATGAAAAACTCCTCGGCTGGCCGGACATGCTGGTGCTCACGGGACTCACGACAGCCATGGACAGAATGTTGCATTGGACGGCGTACGCGCGGACCAAGAATGAAAAAGTGATCGTGGTCGCGGGCGGGCCTCCCATCCGCGCGCTGCCGCATTATGCGCAACAATTCTTCGATTTCTGCTGCCTGGGCGATATCGAAGAAATGCAGGCGGTCATCGCTGACGCGTTCGGAAAAAATTATCTGGCGGACGAGATGATTCCCAGGTACGACCTCTGTGACTGGACCGGCCGCATGGGCTACGCCGAGTCCAGCAGGAATTGCAACTTCCGCTGCTCGTTTTGCTCCCTCACCGGCGAAGGGAGAGGTTACCAGAAATATTCGCTCGACTTCGTCCGCAAGCAAATCCTCGCGATGGAGAAAAAGTGGCATCTGTTCTTCATAGACAACAACTTCTACGGCAACGACAGGAACTACTTTCTGGCGCGGCTCGAACTGCTTCGGGAGTTGCGGCGGGAAGGCCGCTTCAAGCACTGGGGCGCTCTGGTCACCAACGACTTTTTCCTCAAGGATGAAAACCTGAAGTTGGCCCGGGAGGCCGGCTGCATTGCGTTATTCAGTGGAGTGGAGTCGTTCGATACGCAATGGCTTCGAAGCATGCACAAAACGCAGAATACCCGCACCCCGCAGATAGAGATGATCAGCAAGTGCTTAAAGGCCGGCATCGTTTTTCTCTACGGCGTCATGCTCGACGTCACCACGCGCCCGATCGACGAGCTCCGCCGCGAAATCGAATTCATCCTGCGAACCCCGGAAATCACCCTGCCTGCGTTCTTCAGTCTGGCCATTCCGCTGCTCGGCACGCCCTATTTTTACGAGGCTCTCGCCCGCGGCCTGATGCTTCCAAAAACCAAAGTGCGCGATCTCAACAGCCAGACGATAACGATGCGCACAGTGGACCCGCTCGAGAAAGTCGCCGCGTTCGTGCCGGTAACGCAGAGCCTGCGGGGCTACCGGCGGCGCGTACTCGGTCATGCGGCTGCATTCTATCGCCGCTACCGCTCGGCGCTGAGCAACGAACAGATGCTGATCGCGCTCAGCAACGGCGTCCTGCTGTGCGCCCAGGAACTTGCGACCGCTCCCCACTCGCTCGGCGGGCGCCAGGCATCGAGAGGAAATCGGACCTACATCAGCACGACGGAGATCCTCGATCCCGTTTACGAGCCGTCGTTTCCCGTAGCCACGCGCTACGAGCACTACTTTAAGCCGACGATGCTGACCGACGAATCGGGCCGGCTCACCGAGGATCTCGCCGCGGATCTGGCGGAGCCGCGGTATGCGGAAAAAAGAAAGGCCACGGCGTGAACAGCATGGATCTCGGCCCGCGATTTTTACGCATCGCCGCGCTCCCGGTTTTCCTTTCGGGTTGTTCCATCAGACAAACGGCGGTCAACGCCATCGGCAACGCGCTCGCCGGGGGAGGAGGAGTCTACGCGTCCGACGACGATCCCGAGCTCATCCGCGACGCGCTGCCCTTCGGTCTCAAGACTTTCGAGAGTCTTCTCGAAGTCTCTCCCGAGCACCAGGGTCTCCTCCTCGCGGCGGGCCGAGGCTTCGCCGCTTACGCTTATCTCATTCAAGACGAAGCGGACCGCTTGGACGAAACCGACTTGCGCCGGGCGCAAGATCTCCGCGCCAGAGCGCGCAAGCTGTACCTTCGCGGGCGCGACTACGCTCTCAGAGGCTTGGAAGCGCGCCATCCGGGCTTTACCGCCGCGATCAAAATAGATCGCGCCGCCGTTCTCGCAACGATGACCGGAGCGGACGCGGCGCTGCTCTATTGGACGGGCGTCTCATGGGCCGGGGCTGTTTCCGTCGCGAAAAACGATCCGGATCTGCTCATCGACTTGCCGTTGGCAGGCATGCTCGTCGAGCGGGTTCTCGAACTGGACGAGAGCTACGATCTCGGCGCCGCGCACGAATTCTTCGTCTCTTATGAAGCGTCCCGTCCGGGCGGAAGCACCGCGAAAGCCCGCACGCATTATCGCCGGGCGTTGGAAATCTCCGGCGGACAGCGCGCGTCCGTTCACCTCGCGCTCGCGGAAAACGTGACGGTCCGCGAACAAAACCCCGAGGAATTCCGCGCGCTCATCGCCGCCGCGCTGGTGATCGATCCGGAAAAAAGTCCTCAGCTCCGCCTCGTCAACGCCATCGCCCGACGGCGCGCCGCCTGGCTTGGGACCCGGACAAACTATCTTTTTTTAGAGGCGGAGCAGAAGGAGGAAAAGTGAAATCTGGAGCAGTCGTATTCCTGATCTTGATCGGGACCGTCTTTAGCGCGCCGTCCCTCTTGGCGCAGACAGTGAAGCTCGGGACCGTCGCGCCCGAAGGCTCTCCCTGGCATCTGATCCTTCGCGACATGGGCGAGGCGTGGAGCAAAGCCAGCGGCGGAAAAATCCAACTGCGCATCTACGCCGGCGGAACCTCCGGCGACGAGCCGGACACGGTGCGCAAGATCCGCGTCGGCCAGCTCCACGCGGGCATGTTGACCGTCCAGGGGCTCACGCAGATCGTTCCTGACGTTCAGGCGCTCCAAATGCCGCTCCTTCTCAGCTCGTATGACGAACTGGACTACGTCAAAGAACGCATGGCCCCGAAGTTCGAAGCGATGTTCGAGGCCAAAGGCTTCAAAGTTTTAACCTGGGGGGAAGCGGGCTGGGTTTATTTTTTCACGCAAAAGCCCGTGGTTCGTCCGGAAGATTTGAAGCCGCTCAGGATTTTCGCTTGGGCCGGCGACGACACCAGCGTCGTGGACGCGTGGAAAGAGGCCGGGTATCAGGCGGTTCCCATCCCGGTCACTGAAATTCTGACCGGGTTGCAGTCGGGTCTGATCAACGCTTTTGTCGCGCCTCCGATCACCGCGCTCGCCTTTCAGTGGTTCGGCCTGGCGAAAAATATGACCGACCTCAAGTGGCTGCCCCTGGTCGGCGCGACGGTGATCTCCGCCAAGACGTGGCAGGAGATTCCCGAAAATTTGCGCCCGGCGCTTCTCCAGTCCGCGCGTGAGGCGAGCCTCCGCCACAAAGCGGAAGTTCGAAAGCTCAACGACGACTCGGTGGAGGTGATGAAAAAATACGGTCTGGTCGTGCACCCGGTTGCGCCGGAAATCGCCGCGGCGTGGGAGCAAAGGGCGCGCGCCGGCTATAAGAGCCTGATCGGCAAGTCGGTGTCGGCTCAGATGGTGGCCGAAGTGGAAAGGCTTAGAAATGAATACCGCGACTCTCACCGAGCTAGATAGCACGGCCATCGGAATTGATTGGCAAAAGCTGTTCTCTTCCGCAAGGTGGACCGAGCAAGCCATTGCCGCGGCATCTCTCCTGTTGATCGGAGTCTTGCCCGTCGTCGAGCTCTGTCTCCGCGCGTTTTTTAAAACCGGAATTCCGGGCTCTATCGGTTACGTGCAAAATCTCACGTTGTGGGTCGGCTTTATCGGCGCCATGATCGCGGCGCGGGAAAAACAGCACCTCACTTTCATTCCTTCGATGGATTTTCTGCCCGAGAAGTGGCGGCGCAGAGCTGCGGTATTTTCCGCCGCAGTGACGGCCGCCATCGCCTTCGCGCTCGCGTGGGCGTCGATCCAATTCGTCATTTCGGAATTCCAGGCGCCGAACCGCATCGCCGGATGGCTGCCGGCGTGGGCGATCGAAGCGATCCTGCCGATCTCTTTCACGGTCATCGCCGCGCGCTGCATTCTTCAGGCGGGCGGCGCGAAGGAGCGGGTGCTTTCGGCCCTGAGTCTTCCCACGGCGATCGTAATCGGCTTCGCTCTGGCGCCATACGCGCCGCTGCTCCTCTGGCCGGGGTTCGCCGCGCTCGCCGCGGCGGCGCTTCTCGGCGCGCCGATCTATGCCGTTCTCTCCGGCATTCCGCTTTTGCTCTTCTTCGCCAAAGGCGTGCCTGTCGCCGCGATTCCGGTCGAAACGTACCGTCTCGTCGTCTCGCCGACGATTCCGACGATTCCGCTTTTCGCGCTCGCGGGATTTATTTTGACCGAGGGCGGAACCAGCCGGCGGCTGATTCGCCTCTTTCGCGCGCTCTTCGGCTGGATGCCCGGCGGCCTGCCGATCGTGGCGACGCTCGTCTGCGCTTTTTTCACCACTTTCACCGGCGCATCGGGCGTGACGATCCTGGCGCTCGGCGGATTGCTGCTGCCGGTTTTGCTGCAAAGCAAGTACGGAGAAAAATTTTCGGTGGGCCTGCTCACGGCCACCGGCTCGATCGGTATTCTTTTTCCGCCGAGTCTTCCGGTGATTCTCTACGCGGTCGTCGCGCACGTTCCCATACTTGACCTCTTCAAAGCGGGCATCGTCCCGGGGATTCTCATGGTCGGCGCCGTTTGTTTGTTCGGTATCCGGGAAGGTACGCGCTCGAGCGTGCCGCGCAGGCCGTTCGACGCGCGAGAGGCGGCAGCCGCGCTCTGGGAATCAAAATGGGAGATTCTCCTGCCGGTCATCACCCTGGCCGCGATCTTCGGCGGCTATTGCACGCTGCTCGAAGCGGCGGCGGCGACCGCCGTCTACGCGCTCGCGATCGAGACAGTCATCTATCGCGATCTCCACGTTACGCGCGACCTGCCGCGCGTGCTCGTCAAGTGCGCGGCGACCATGGGCGGCGTGTTCATCATCCTCGGCGGCGCGATGGGACTTACGAATTACGTGGTCGACGCGGAGATTCCGATGGCCGCGACGGCCTGGGTGCAGGCGCACATCCACTCGCGGATTGTTTTCCTGCTGGCGCTGAACATTTTCCTATTCGTCGTCGGCTGTCTGCTGGACATCTACTCGGCGATCGTCGTCCAGGCGCCCCTGCTCCTGCCCATCAGTCAGGCTTTTGGAATAGATCCGATCCACATGGGAATTATTTTTCTCGCCAATCTCGAATTGGGCTATCTGACGCCGCCGGTGGGGCTGAATCTTTTTCTCGCGTCCTACCGATTCGACAAGCCAGTGTTCCGCGTCTTTCGCGACACGCTGCCGTTTCTCGTGGTTTTGCTTCTCGTGGTGTTGCTGATCACTTACGTGCCCGCGCTCACGGTCGGCGTCGCGGGCGCTTTGAGGACGCCGTGAGGGAAGCGATGGAACCGATTCAACCGACGGCATCCAGGTCTGCGAGTCCCACTCGCGTCGACTCTATCGGCATGGACCGCTGGAAGCTGATTTTCGGCGGCTTGGGTTTCCTGCTCTTGACGGTCGGAATTTTCTGGTACCAGTTCCATCGAATTCAGACGGGCGAAGCGAGACCCGAATGGAACCGGCTCCGATGGAGCTACGGGCTCGTGATCCTCCTCTGTCTTCCGATCGAGACGATTTGCGCGGCATTGCGGATCTGGTTGTTGTGCCGCGTCCTGCATCCGGGCGTGCGTCTGTTGACCTGCGTCAAAGCGGAACTCGCAAACGTAACCATTTCCCTGCTGACGCCGTCGCAGACGGGCGGTGGACCGGCCCAGATTTACATGCTGAGCCGCGCCGGTGTGAGCGTCGGAACGTCACTGACGGTGAGCCTCATCTCTTTTATGGGGACGACGGTGGTTTTGATTCTTATGGGTCTCTATACGGTTTTCGTTTCCGGCATCGGCGCGGTAACGCCGCTTTTCGCAACCGCGTTCTGGACGATCATCGCCGTCATGCTGGCCATGGTCGTTGGAGTGCTCTGCCCGGGCTTATTTCGCGTTGTCTTGGGAACCATGTCCCGGTCGATCTGGCGCTTGCGCGGCCGCAACGGAGCTTTGCGCGAATGGCGGCTACCGCACGGCGACCGCACCGGGCCGCCCGTGGAGCGCATGGGCGCCCTCGCTGGCAAGCTCGCCGACCTCGTCTACACCTACCGGGACGATGTGCGGAAATTCTTGCGCATCGGTAAGGCCGCCTTTGCGTGGACATGCCTTCTCAGCGCGGCCTTTCTTTTTTCCCGCACGCTGATGCCCTTTCTCTGTCTGCGATTCTTGGGCATCGAAGGCTCGACGTTACGCCACGTCGTTGAAGCTCAGGTGGCACTCACCTTTCTCGTCTTCTTCGCGCCGACGCCCGGAGGCGCCGGCTTGACCGAGGGCGCTTCGATGGCGCTCATGTCGGGAATCGTGCCCGTAGGTTTTGTCCCTTACTACAACCTGCTCTGGCGTTTTTCGACCGCCTACCTCGCGGCCCTGGGGGGAATTTTTTGTTTGCTTAACGCCGTCACGCACGACCTCAGGAAAACCGTCCGCCATTTTCGCCAACCCGAGCCGACGATGCCGGAGAATATTATTGGCATCCCGCAACCGACGGAACAAAACCGCGAAAGGAGCGCATTCATCCCATGAAACCATCGGACTACATCGTTCACCTGACGCTCAGCGTCTTTCTCATCATCGGCGTCTACCAGTTCTATTTCTGGTGCCAACGCCATCAACTCGCGCGGCCGCGCGAGCTCAAGCTCCCCGCCGACGACTGGATTCCTTATCGCCCGAACTGGGTGTGGATTTATAGCTTCCTGTATTACCCGGTGATTCTGTACATCAACTGGGCCGTCGATTCTCCCGGCCAATTCACCCGCATCGCCATCAGCTACATCTTGCTCCTGGGGTTTCAGATGGCGTTTTTCGTCGCGTTCCCCGTGGTGACGCCGGCATGCTGGCGCGCAAGCAATCGCCGGCGCAACTATTCAGAGCGCTTCCTGGCGTTCGTGCAAAGCTTCGACGCATGCTCGAACAGTTTCCCCAGCATGCACGTCTCCGTGGCGATGCTGACCGCCTTGCATCTGTACCCGCGCTTGGGAACATGGGCGGTCGCGTTTCCGCTGCTCATCGGGCTGAGCTGCCTCTTCACCAAGCAGCACTACCTGATCGACATCCCGGCCGGCGCCGCGCTGGGCTGGGTGACGTTTAAAGTATTCGCGCTGGTCGCTTGACGCGCGATGTTTTTCGAGGCTCACGGCGTCGATTAGAAGACCGAGCTGCCAATCTCGTTAGGCACTGCCGCCGACAACTGCCCAAGCAATTATGCACTTGACTGAATCTCCTCCACCCGATCTTTGCTCCCTCATCTGAAATTTTCCCGCCAATTCGAGGCTTTCCATTCTTCCGACTCGGAATCAATTCCATGACATTGACTGGCACGTGCGTTGCTCTCAAAGAAAAGTAAGGAGAAAAAAAATGAAAACTACAAACCTTGCCTTGGCAATTGTTCTAGCTTCCGGATTGGCCGCTTGCGGCCCTTTGGCTATCAACCGTCCTAAACTCGCCGCCAACCCTCCGCCCAGCACGCTCTCTTTGCTGTCGGTCAAAGGAGATTTTACCGGCGAGGCTCACGTGCAAGACGACATGGGTGGGATATCGGTCATCTTCCTCAAGCTACGCAACGATACCGACATCGCGAGATCCATATCTCAATCTCGGATCGTGGGCGTGACTCAGGACAACAGAAAAATTTCTCTGATCTCGCCTAGCGAAGCTTCGTCCCAAGCTAATGCGGCAGACAACCCGACCAGATGGAGAGGAGCGGCCACGGGCTTGGCCGTCGGCGCTGTAGGTGGCGCCACAGTTGGAGGAGTCATGGGCGCGATCGGTGGCGTCCCATTTGGACCGCCAGGGATGGCCGCCGGAGCGGCGCTCGGCGCCGCCATCGGCGGAGGCACGGGCGCAATCGTTGGAGCGATTAGCGGCGCTATTAAACCGGCTCGCTGGGACTCATCGGAGACTGCGGCGCAGGCGAGAACCATGAACCGCCGCATCGGCGATCAGGTGATCGGAAGAGCTTCTCAGACCGATGGATACATTTACCTTCCCAAAGATAACTATGCGCGCCTGAGCCTTATCGTTTCGACTGAAACACAAACAGAGCAGGAATTAAGCATTCCGATAGCGCTGACAAAGTAATGCGCTCGAGCAAAAGGCAGACGTAGCTCGTCCGGAGCAAAGGAGAAACAAGATGACTAAAAACAAAAATTTCCCGAGGCTGGGACTCATAACCTTAGCCATTTTTTGCTTGGGAGGTGCGGGGGCTGCGTTTGCCGAGCAGCCGATCGAGCAGGTTAAGAAGACGGTGGAGCGCGTTACTGAGATCCTCCAGGAGCCTGGCGCCAATGTGAATGCCGGGAAGGCGGAGAGAAGACAGATGATTCGCCAGATTCTTCTGCCGCGCTTTGACTTTGCCGAAATGGCCAAGAGATCGCTTGGAAGCCGTTGGCAGAGTCTGGATGGAAAACAGACGGAGTTTGTTTCTGTCTTCACCGATTTCATGGAACACTCCTATATGAGTGCGTTGGAATCGTACAAAGGACAAAAGGTCATTTATCTCCGCGAGCGCGTAGATCAAGACTTCGCTCAGGTTGACACTCAGATTGTTCCAGCCGCCGGCGAACCGTTTTCCATCAGTTACAAGCTCCACTTGGTCGGTGGCGATTGGAAAGTGTACGACGTGGTGATCGAGAACATCAGCCTGGTCAATAACTTTCGCTCACAGTTCAACCGAATTCTCGCCACCGCCTCGTTTGACGAGCTGCTGCGCAAGCTGAGCGAAAAGGGATCTGACGCGTCCACGACCGCCTATTTAACGAAACAGGCGAACACGAGGGCTCAGCGCTAACCATATATGGAGGGGAAATATGCCTGGAAAAAGAACGGTCACCATCGGACTGCTGGTTTCTTTTTTTGTGGCTGCGGCAGCGGCTTTCGCGGCCGAAGCGCCGCGGAGATTGCCGCGCTCCCAGGCGCAGGTCCGGGGCGAAGCGCCCATATCCCGCGCCCAGAAAGAAAGCTCATACGGGTCAAGATACGTTGAGGACGAAGTGCTTGTCAGATTTCAGAAGGGAGCTTCTCCATCTCGCGCGGCGCTGGCTCATGGCGCTATCGGCGCGGCATCAGTGAAAAAATTGGAGATGGTCGACGGGCTGGAACTCGTAAAGCTCCCTCGCGGTCTTTCGGTCAGGGAAGCCATTGGATTATACAGAGAAAATCCGGACGTTCTCTATGCCGAGCCCAACTACATCGTCACAGCGATCGTTACGCCGAACGACCCCAGTTTGATCAACCTCTGGGGGCTCCAGAATATCGGCCAAGCCGGCGGAACCATAGATGCGGACATTGATGCTCCCGGCGCCTGGGACATCACCACGGGCAGCGCTAGCGTGGTCGTCGCGGTGATCGATACCGGCGTCGATTACAATCACGCGGATCTGTCGGCAAACATCTGGAGCAATGCGGATTGCAACAATAACGGGATCGACGATGACGGCAATGGCTACGTCGATGACTGCCACGGCATCGACACGGCTAATAACGACACCAATCCGATGGACGACCACAGCCACGGAACCCACGTCTCCGGCACCATTGGCGCGATCGGAGATAACGGTTTAGGCGTGGTCGGAGTCAACTGGGATGTCTCGATTATGGCATGCAAGTTCCTCAGCGCCGCCGGTTCCGGTTTTATCTCTGACGCCATCGATTGCTTGAACTACGTCGCGATGATGAAGGATCGCGGCGTCAATATCGTCGCCACCAGCAATAGCTGGAGCGGTGGAGGCTTTTCCCAAGCGCTCTACGACGCAATCGACGCTCACCGCCAGCGGGGAATTCTCTTTATCGCTGCCGCGGCCAATGCGACGGCCAACAACGACTCGACTCCCTCGTACCCTGCCAATTACTACCTTCCCAACCTAATCTCGGTGGCGGCGACAAACCGATTCGATGGCCTGGCCTATTTCTCCAACTACGGCAGACGGACAGTTCATATCGGCGCCCCCGGACAGGATATCTTGAGCACCACTCCAGGCAACACCTACTCGACGTTCAGCGGCACCTCGATGGCCACCCCTCACGTCACGGGCGTTGCGGCGCTGCTCAAAGCGCAAGACCCGAGCAGAGATTGGAGAGCGCTTAAAAACCTGATCCTGGCCGGCGGGGATAACAATTCCGCGCTGACCAATACGATCACGCAAAAAAGACTCAACGCATACGGGGCGCTCACCTGTTCAAGCTCGACCGTGTTGTCTCGCCTTAGACCGGTCGCCAACACGATTGCAGGATTCGTCGGCACGCCCCTCGATCTCGCCGTCTTGCACATCAATTGCGCCAGTCCGAACGGCGATGTCGCGGTGACGATCGAGCCGGGAGGCGGGACTGTGGTCCTGGTCGATGACGGCGCCGGCCCGGACCAGGCGGCTGGCGATGGAATCTACTCGGCGCAGTGGACTCCCTCGACGGGCGGAACATTCACTCTTACCTTTCCAGGCGGTGACGTTGTCACGGTGCAGGTTCAGCAACCTCTGGCAAATTACACGTTTTCTCCAACGTCCTTTAACTATCGGACGATCGCCGGGACAAACCTCAATCTGGTCGACGACCAGGTGGCTCAGATCACGCCGCCGTTTCCGATTCTCTTTGGCGGCGGCAACTTCACGCAGTTGCACGTTGTCGACAATGGGGTCATCAGTTTCGACGGCTCTTTCCCATCCCCTTCCTGGTTCAACACCTCGATCCCCAATTCGTCCGTGCCGTACCTGATTGCTCCATTTTGGGAGGATCTAAGCGCTGTTTCCGCGACGGCGCAGAATGTGTGGTGGGCCGTTCTCGGCGCCGCCCCGAACCGTGAGTTGGTGATCGAATGGCGCGACCTGCCGCAATACTCCTGCGTCGGTACCGCCGTAAAATTTCAGGTGGTTCTATTCGAGGGAAAAAGCGATATCCTTTTCAGCTACGCCGACACAATCTTTGGAAGCGGCTGCGCCGATCCTTACCAGGGATCGATACCGGCGGATCAGGGAGGCGCCGCCACGGTGGGCGTTCAAGTAGCGAGCGGGGTTGGAACGCAGTTCAGCTTCAACAGCCCCAGTGTGGGTAGCGGCACCGCGCTTTTGTGGACCCTTGAATCTTCTACTCCTATCATCAACGTAACGCCGGCCACACAAGACTTCGGAAATGTGCCGGTCGGAGGCTCAGCCGACAAGAGCTTCACCGTAAAAAACCTCGGTGGAGATATACTCGCGGGCAACGCCGGCACAAGTTCGCCGTTCAGCATCGTCTCTGGCGGTTCTTACGCTCTCGGGCCCGGGCAGAGTCAAATCACTACAATCCGGTTTAATCCGACTTCGGCCGGGACCTACATGGGTAACGCGGTCTTTACCGGCGGCGGCGACGCCAGCAGGCTCCTGACAGGCGCGGGAGTTACGACCTCGACGCTGACGCTTACCAAGACAGGCGCAGGCGATGGGACCGTCGCCAGCAATCCCGCGGGAGTGAGCTGCGGAAACGATTGCTCGGAGAGCTACAACTACGGCACGATCGTGACTCTGACGCCCACGCCGGCTGGGGGCGCCCTGTTCGGCGGATGGAGCGGCGACCCGGACTGTTCGGACGGCGTCGTTACAGTGAACGCCGACAAAACCTGCACCGCGACGTTCGTCACACCGCTGGCTCTCGGCTCGCTGCTGCTTCCGAGCGGTGAGGCCGGCGTCGCGTACAGCGCTCCTTTGGTGACCGGAGGCCTGGGACCTTACACGTTCACTATTGTGACGGGAGTTTTTCCACCAGTCCTCACTTTCAACTCCTCGAACGGCCGTCTCACTGGAACGCCTGCTCCATCCAAGGGCGGAACTTTTACCGTAAAAATCACCGATCAGCTCGGCTCGTCGGTGACAGGGACGTTTAAGATCACGATTCTCGGCGCTCTCAGTATATCTACGAAGTCTCTCAAGGCAGGCACGCATGGAAAAGCCTACAAGGGAGCGCTGAAAGCGACAGGCGGAGGGACGCCGAAGAACTGGACTGTGACCGGCTTGCCTCCGGGGCTTGCGCTCAACAGTGCCACCGGCACGCTCACCGGCACGCCCACGCAAACGGGAATTTTCAATCTCACCTTTCAGGTGACTGATCCCCTCGGTGGCGTGGCTCAAAAGGCTCTCACGCTGACGATCAACTGAGAGAATCAGAAAGGCTTTGCAACCTGTTTGGTAGGAACGGCTATGTCGGTATGGTCGACTTTTTCTACGGCGGGAGCAACATCGTGCCGGGGCGGGACCTGACGCTTAACAGAATTCTCCGTCCGCTTGCCAAAAACGGCGGGCCGACGAAGACGCATAAGCTAGTCAACGGCAGTCCGGCGATCAACGCGATCCCGTCGGCTGATCCTGGCTGCACCGGCACCGACCAGCGCGGCGTGCCAAGGCCGATAGGTCCCGGCTGCGACATCGGCGCGTTTGAGAAGTAGAAGTTGCAAGGAGCGTCGCTCGTGTTCGGGAATGGGCAGGGATGCAAAGTCGATGGGCCTACGAGTAAGCGCAGATGTTGCAGTTGAGAACGCCCCCGAGCCAAGTTACGTCCCGACGGCGAGAGCTTTCTCTGCTGCTTTCGGCAGCTCTATCGAGACGAAGTAGTCTTGTGGGTAAAGATAATCTTCCTCGGATTCGTCAATGATTCGGATGAGGCCGTGTTTACGGGCGGCTGGATCATCCATGGTCTGATAAAGCTTCCGCACCTCCAAGGAGACGGGGTATCCATCGTTCTTTACGCACAAGACGTATCGCACTTCTGACCTATGTTTTCCCATGGCTACTCGGTCAAGATACGTTTGATTCGCAGCTCTTTTCTTCCAAATACACCAAGTCCATTCAATAGCGAACAGACCGGAGCGTGGGTCGCCCAATATTGCTATAACAGTTTCAACGGACTGTAAAGGTCAACGCACACAGTATGAATTAGCCATGGCTGAAAGCTCCGCTCGCAGCGCATTTCGCGACCGGTTGGCGAAACGTCCCACCACCGATATCGGCCTGCCCGCGGCTGCTCTCCTCGAGGAAGAGCGACGTGAACGCGATAAGAGGTTGGGGTGATCCGATATGTGATCGACGCGTCGGCGGCTGCCGAGTACCCGCTCCGGACAAACCTAGGCCTGAAAATTACTGATGTTATCGAAGGTGCTGATTTAATCGCGCCCGAACTGTTGGACGTCGAGGTAATGTCGGTGCTTCGACGTGCCGTTCTCCAGGGGAGACTTGACGAACGCCGCGCTTCGTTTGTCCTGGAGGACCTGATTGCTTGGCATGTGGAGCGTATCCCCCATGTGGAGCTGATTCGGGAAGCATGGAGGCACCGACACAACGCAAGCGCCTACGACTCATTCTATGTAGCCCTAGCCCGTGTGTACGATGTTCCGCTCATCACCGCAGACGGTCCTTTGTCGCGAGCGCCTGGGCTCGGTATCGTCGTCCAGAACATCCGTGGAGGATAAGCCAGCGCTTCCTGTTCTCGCCCATCTGAAAGCGGCCGGTTAACCCAGCAATGATTCGGCGGGGATGTCCAGGCGTTTCCGTAACGAGCGCATCATATCAACGGTGAGTTTCCTTTTCCGGTTGAGAACCTCCGACACGCGGCTTCGGCCGCCCAGAATTTTGGCGAGGTCCGCAGACTTGAGCCCAAGCTGTTCCATGCGAAACTTGATGGCTTCAACCGGATCGGGGGGTTCGATCTTGTAATGCTTGCGCTCATACGCTTCGACTAACGTAACCAGGATCTCCAATCGGTCACCTTTGGGGGTGTTCGGTTTGGCATTCCAGAGTCTCTGGATTTCGTTAAGCGTCGCTTGGTAATCGCGTTCTGTTTTGATCGGCTTAATCGTCATGTCAAATCTCCTCTGCGTTGATCTTGTCGTACTCCGCGTGGGTGCCAAGAAACCGAATATAAATCAATTGGAATTCGTACCTCACGGCTACGACCAACCGATAGCTGTTTCCCTTGACGTTGAACACCACTCGATTGTTGCGAAGAATGCTCGCTGTCCGGTATTCCGCTTTGATGTCCTGGGGGCTTTTCCATCCGGCCTTCTTCGCCTCAGTATACCACGCCCTCAGAGGACTCTCTGCATCTGGATGTTTTTCCCAGAAGAGTTTCAGTGTTCTGAGTGCAATGACCCGCACGAGACAGCATACCTCGTTCCCAATTTGGGAACAAGCCGCGGCTGCGCTTCAATGAGGAGCGCGCCGCTTTGTCTGGCGATCACAAGAAACCTCGCCGCGGGTTGCACCGACCAGCGCGGCGTGGCGCGCCCGCGCGACGCGGGCTGTTACATCGGCGCGTTCGAGCGGTAGGCGCACAGACTCGCCGACTTGGTTTGACAGGCGCCACCATAGTGGGATAAGGGGGATCAATTCTATAACCCATAGTCACTACGCGGCGCCAGAGATTGCTAGGGACGGACCGCTGGTTTGTCTCAGTTGGTTTTCCCTTTTTCTCCGGCGATCAAATACTCGGAGAAACCTACGGAACAAAAACAGAGACGGCGTAATTTCTTGAGGAAGCTCCCGTCTAGCCTCGCCTTACTTGCGTTTTCGTTTTTCCCTGTCGCTTATGCGCTTGCCGCGGAACCGCCGTCGAGAGAACTCCTGCTCTTCATGGAAGTTCCGACCGTCGTTACGCCCGCGCGCAGAGAGCAGCCGCTCAACAAGGCCCCTGCCACCACCACCATCATCACCGCCGAGGAGATCGCCCGGTCCGGCGCGACCAACATACCCGACCTGCTGAGGGGCGTCCCTGGCCTGGACGTTATGCGGCCCACGGTCTCGGATGCCAACATTACGGCGAGGGGACTCAATACCCGGTTGGCCCATCGCATGCAGGTCTTTATCGATGGCCGCTCGGTCAACGGAGAGTTTCTTAACCTCGCCTTCTGGCACGAGCTGCCGATTTCCATAAATGAGATCGAGCAGATCGAGATCGTCAGAAGTCCCGTCTCCGCTCTGTTCGGCGCGGTTGCTTTCAGCGGGGTGATCCACATCATCACGAAATCACCGGAGGCCTTGAAAGGAACTCATATTTCTCAGACCACCGGCAATGGCGGCATCAATATTACGAACGTCATCCACGCGGGCGTCACCGACAACTGGGCCTATAAAGTGTCGTTCGAGCATGATCGAGCCAACCATTTTCCCAACCCACCTATCGGAAGATCGAGCAACGACAAGGCAAGAGAAGATTTCAGAGGGAACGGCTTCGCCGAATATAAATTCAGCGATAGCTCGCGAGCATCGATCAGCGCTGGGATCGATAGCTTCGACCGGGATATCGATCCGGGGTTAGGGCTAGACTTTAGCCGGTTTTTTGCGCGCGGCGGGCTTGGGTTTGTCAAATTTAACTACTCCCTCGGCGACTTCAAGCTTCAGTCCGTGTGGGACCGCTTCGATTTTGATATGACGACGAGGCCGATGCCGCCAAAAGTTCCGTTCAACATTCTACCTAAGCCGGTCTCTGTCCTGAGTGACTCATTCAAACTGGAAGCCCAGCATAGCGTAAAGTTGGGCGACAAAAACGTCCTGACAGGCGGGGCGGGTCACCGGTTCAGCGCGTTTGACGCGCCATTGTTGACCGGAGCCAAGCGGGCGCAACATTTCTTCGAAGCGTTCCTCCAGGACGAATACAGCCCGATGGAAAATTTGACCTTCACCGTAGGCGTGCGGGTGGACACCCACCCGGAGGCGGGAGTGCACGTTTCTCCGCGCGGCAGCGTTGTCTATACCCCTTGGGAAAACCAGACTTTCCGCGCCTCCGTATCCAGGGCTTTCCGCAACCCCTCGATCGTGGAGAATTTTGTCAACCTGGCGGTCGGACCCGTACCCGTGATGGTCAGGGGCAGCCGGGAATTGCCGGCCGAAGAGATCATCGCTTACGAGCTCGGCTATCAGACGTTGCTGTTTAAGAGACTGAAAGCGAGGATCGACCTGTTCTATAATCAATTGGATAAGGTGAGCCTGGGCGTCGTGCCGACCAGAGACTGCCCTTCCTGCCCGGTGACGCTAGATGTATTGACTGACGGAGGAGGTTCGATCTTCGGCGGCGAAGTCAGCTTCGAGTTTCTCCTTACCGAATGGCTCAAGGGGTTTATGAACTACTCCTACCAAGAGCGGCACCTTGATAGCCAACTCCTGGGGGTCGGATCTCCGCACAAGGGCAACGTCGGCTTAAATTTCACGTTGCCGAAGAGCTTCGAGGCGGATATTTTCGTCAACGGCGTTGGCCGGAGCACGGGTGAGCGTGCCGGCAAAGCTGATTCCTATACGCTGGTGAATCTACACCTGGGCTACCCGTTCCAGTTGCTGGGGACGAAAGCAAAACTGGATTTTCAAGTGTTCAATCTGTTCAACGACAGGCATCGCGAGGTTGTCGGCGGTGACATCATCGAGCGGAGGATCAGTGGAGGGGTGCGTTTCAATTTTTAATGAGAGCCCGGATCGGATTCACCGCGTGTTAAAAGTTGTCTGCCGCTTCTGTCTTTCCTTTTTTATTCTCCTTTCGAATGCGCCGATCAACCTCGCCGCGGATTTCGTCGTCATCGTCAAAAGCCGTGAAGTCGAGCCCTACGATATCGCTCTGAAAAGTTTCCGGAGAACTCTCAAGGAGAAAAGCTCCGATCCGATTATCGGCGAGTACCTGTTGCCCGAGGGCGGTAAAGAAAAAAACGATCTTCTCGCGGATATCAGACGAAAAGATCCGCGTCTCATCGTGACGCTCGGGTCCGCCGCCACCTCTTACATCTCCAAGGCCATCAAGGACATCCCGGTAACCTTTTGCATGGTGTTGAATCCGATGGCGAGCGGCTTTATCCAATCGATGAGCGCATCCGGCAATAATTTGACCGGCGCCTCTCTCGATATTCCGGTGCAGACCCAGTTCGAGGCTCTGCGATCGATCGTGCCTGCGGCGAAAAAAGTCGGCGTCATCTACAACCCTCAAGAGACGGAAACCGTTATCCAGCAGGCACGGAGAACCGCTAAGGAGATGGGATTGGAGCTGGTAGCGACCGCCATCAACTCCGAAGACAAAGTCCCCGAGGCGCTGCGCACCCTCGATAAAAGCAGTGTCGATGCCCTGTGGTCGGTGGCGGACAGCACGATCTTCTCCTCCGGCTCTTTGGAATTCATCCTGCTCCATACGCTCAGAAACAAAATCCCGTTCATGGGTCTATCGCCGGCTTTCGTCAAAGCGGGAGCGCTTCTGGCGCTCGACGCCGACTACCAGGAAGTGGGCGCCCAGTGCGGCGGACAGGCGATAAAGATTCTCACCGGCGATCAGCCTTCGTCCTTGCCCGTCACCACGCCGCAAAGGGTTACCTTATATGTGAATTTGAAAACCGCTGAAAACATCGGGCTCAAGATTCCGGCCGAACGGCTGAAGGGCGCCGTCGTGCTGAAGTGAAAAGGGGAAATCGTTGGCGATAAAATTTAAAGCCGGCTTGCCGTGGAAATTCACCGTTTCCATCTCGGCGTTGATCGTCCTCACTTCGATCACGCTCGGCTGGTTCTTCGGTCGGTACGGTGTGGATCTGATCAAGGATGGACTGCTGGATCGAGGACGATCACTCGCCCGAAATCTCTCCTATAACAGCGAGTACGGAGTCTTGATCGGCAGCCAAGATATCCTGGCGCAGCTCGTCGAGGGCGTGATCAGAGAGGAGGACGTTTTATATGCCGTCATCCAAAACGAGTCCGGAAAATTGCTGGCAGGCGCCCACTCGAGTCAATCCCAGCAAATACCTCCGCGGACCGCCGCGAGAACGGCGTTGGCAGGCATGTCCTGGACGGACCCTTTGAGCCAAGCCTACCAGATACAATTGGGCCAAGAGACCATCTACGAAATCACCTTTCCCATCAAAACCAAACGGGTCAAGCGCGAAAGGGAGGAGATCGGACTCACGCTCGACGAAACGCTGGGGATAGGCGGAGATTCCGAGGACGAAAGAACGATCGGCTTGGCCGCCGTCGGAATGTCTTTGTCCCTGAAAAGGGTCAATGCGACGATCATCAAGATCTACTGGAACATCGCGCTCTTGACCGGGCTCGTCATACTCGCCGGCATCGGCGTAACAATTTTCCTCGTGCGGGTCATTGCCGGGCCGATCAAGCAATTGGCCGCGGCGGCGAAGCGAATTGCAGAGGGAGAATTGAGCTCGCATGTCGGCATTAAGTCACACGACGAGATAGGAGATCTCGCAGCTTCCTTCAACCGCATGGCCGATGCAGTCCAGCTGAGAGAGGGCGAGCTTCGGACCCATGCCGACGCGCTCGATGGGCTGAACCAGCAGCTTCTCTTGCAGCAGCAGGAGCTCCGCAACATCAACGACCAGCTCGCGGCGGCGAGCCACCACAAGTCGCAATTCCTGGCCAAAATGAGCCACGAACTCAGAACCCCGCTGAACGCCATCCTCGGTTTCTCCGGCATTATCGCAAATAAATCTCTAGGCAGCGATCTCACTCCGGAAGAGCGGAAAGAGTTTCTCGGCAACATCATCATCAGCGGAAGGCACCTGCTCGATTTGATCAACGAGATTCTCGACCTGTCGAAGATCGAGGCCGGGAAAGAGACGTTGATGTTCGAAAGGTTTTCGGTGTCGGAAGTTCTGGCAGCCGCGCGGCAGATGGTCGAGCCGGCGGCCCACGAAAAACATATCACGATCGAGGTGGCGATCGATCCACGCCTTTCGACGTGGACCGCCGACGTGCTCAAATTCAAGCGGATCCTGAATAACCTGCTCAGCAACGCCGTCAAGTTCACGCCGGAAGCGGGAAGCGTGCATCTCCGCGCTATGGCGACGGAGGAAGGGGCCGAGTTTTCCGTGACGGACTCAGGCATCGGCATCCGGCCGGAGGACCGGGAGCGGATTTTTCAAGAGTTCGAGCAAGTCGAGATGTTCGCGGAGCGGCGCTATGAAGGCACCGGGCTGGGCTTGACTCTGGCCAAAATGCTCGTCGAGCTGCACGGAGGAAGAATCCGGCTCGAGAGCGAAGTGGGCAAAGGCAGCACGTTCGCTTTTATTTTGCCTTTGCGCACGCCCGTAGAAGGGAGGGGTTGAGATGGCGCAAGAGCGGATTCTTTTGGTCGAAGACAATCCGATGAATCGAAGGGTCGCCCAGTTCATTCTCAAGTCCCAGGGCTATATCGTGCTCGAGGCGAGAGACGGCCAGGAGGCGCTGGAGTTGCTCAAGATCCATCTGCCGGACTTGATCCTGATGGATCTACAACTCCCCGGACTCGACGGTTTTACCGTCACCCGGATGATCAAACAGGACGCGGCCACCAAGGACATCCCCATCGTCGCCCTCACCGCGTATGCGATGAAAGGAGACGCGGAGCGCGCGTTCGAGGCGGGCTGCGACGGCTACATCACCAAGCCCATCGACCCGGACGAATTTCCAGGGACCGTGGCGCGCTATTTAAAAAACCGTCAGGGGCAGAAGTGAAGCGACGGAAAAAATCCCAACCACGCGCAACCGCGCTCAAGCCTACTCGCGCGAAGCGGACGAACGCGCAGCAAGAGCGGCTTCGCCAAGCGCGGATCGACACCATACGCGACGTGGCCGCCGTTCTCGGCCACGAGACGCGCAATCTACTCGGAGCGCTCGGCACATGTGTCCAGGTTCTCCGCAAAAATCCCCAGATCACCGAAGATGACGCTGAGCTGCTGGATATCATCCAAAGCGGGTCCCGCCGGCTGAACGAAATCGTCTCCGAATTCTCGGCCTTCGGGCGTTCAAAAGCGTTCGAGTTTGAAGAGGTGGAACTGCGCGAACTTGTCGAGCAGACTCTCGCGCTGCTTCAGCGCGACGACCGCTGCTCTCCCTCGATCGTCATGCGCCCTCAACTCGACCCAAGCGTCCGATACGTCAGGGCCGACCGGGAGCAAATGCAACAACTCCTCTTGAACCTCTTCCTGAACGCCGTCCAAGCCATGGGTGACAAGGGGCAACTCGACGTCGAAACTCATAGAGCGGGTCGAGAGATAAAAATCCTGGTCCGCGACACCGGCCCGGGAATTCCGCGGGAGGTTCTGCGCAGAATTTTCGAGCCGCTCTACTCGACGAAGTCCAGAGGAGCGGGTCTGGGGCTTTCCATCGCCCGCTCGATCGTCGAAGGCCACGGCGGCCGCATCGCGGTCGAGAGCGAAAACGGCAAGGGGACTTCTTTTATCGTGCGGTTGCCGATCGAGCGGAAGGGCTGATCAGGAGGTCAACGGATGGCGGCGAAAATACTCATCGTGGACGATGAACCCGAGATGCGGAAGAGCCTGGCGAATCTTCTCCGCCGGGAGAAGTACGCGATCACCGAGGCCTCTGGAGGGAAAGAAGCGCTCGATCGTCTCGCGAGCGATGTCTTCGACCTGGTGATCACCGATCTCAGGATGGAGCCCATGTCGGGGTTGGAGCTGCTGAAACGGGTGAAGCAAAAGAGCCCGGACGTCGAGGTGATCGTCGTCAGCGGCGCCGGCACGATCGAGTCGGCCGTGGACGCCATGAAACTCAAGGCGTTCGACTTTATTACCAAGCCCTTTCAAGTCGATGAGATATTGCCGCGGGTTCGGAATGCTGTGGAGAAAAGCCGCCTGAAAGAGGAAGTTCACCGGCTACGGCGGGAAATCGAACTAGGGCACAGCTACAACGGCATTATCGGCGGGAGCAAGCCGATGCAGGAGCTGTTCGGCGTGGTCCGCTCGATCGCCGAGACTGACGTCACCGTGGTCATCCAGGGCGAGACCGGAACGGGAAAAGAACTGATCGCCCGAGCGATCCATTATAACAGCCCGAGAAAGATGAGCCGGTTTGTCGGTATCAACTGCGGCGCGCTCTCAGAGACACTGCTCGAGAGCGAGCTGTTCGGCCACGAAAAAGGCGCGTTCACCGGCGCCACCAATCAGCGAAAGGGAATTTTCGAGGCCGCCGACGGCGGGACCCTTTTGTTGGACGAGGTCGGCGATACCTCCTCCAGCACGCAGGTCAAGCTCTTGCGAGTTCTGCAGGAAGGAGAACTACAGCGCGTCGGCGGCAGCGATCCTATAAAAGTAAACGTGCGGGTCCTCGCGGCGACCAACCGGAATTTGGAGGAGCTGGTCAAGAACGGCCGCTTCAGGCAAGACCTTTACTACCGGCTCAATGTCTTTCCCATCATGCTCGCGCCGTTAAGAGAGAGAACCGAAGACATTCCCCTTCTCGTTTCTCATTTTATCGAGAAGGGCAAGGCGAGAACAAACAAGGAGATCAAGGGCGTGACCCCGCAGGCCATGGCCGTGCTCATAGCGTGCAGCTGGCCGGGCAACGTCAGAGAGCTGGAAAACGTCATTCAACGGATGATGGTCGTAGCCAAGGGAGAAGTCCTGGATCTCCCGGACCTGCCGCTGGAGATTCGTGGGAAAGAGACCGAATCGAAAGCCGAGCCGAAGAGGCTTCAGGAGATGGCCCGCGAATCGTCGGAGGTCATCGAGAAAAACGCCATCGCCGATGCGCTGGCCAAGACCAGCGGTAACGTCACTCGAGCCGCCAAGTCCCTCGGCATCAGTCGCGCCACCCTCCAGACCAGGATGAAGGCCTACGGCCTGCGAAAGGCAAAAGAGTAGGAAACCTTTCTTTCTCCGCCTAGCTCTTTAGGCACCTCTCACATCTCAGCGCCTAACCGTTTAGACACCAAACTCACCGGTTCGCACCCTTCTCCTCGACGCAAATCTCAAATTGCGTCTTCAATTCCAATGCGTTCACGCTTTCGAGTAAAAAACTGAACGCTGAAACCTACCTGGCACACGAGTTGCTCATTCAAAGTTATCAACGAAAGGAGAACGAAGATGAAAATGAAACGTCAATCCATTTTAGCCGTGCTGATGTTGGGGCTTCTCACGATAGGCGGATGCTCCACCCATGGTCACGGTCTTGGTAATTGGGCCAATGGAGCTTATGGCCATGCAGGGCGCCAAAACTCGCAGCAGAGTTCACACGCAAAACAACAGAGCCGCAATGCCGGCCACGTCAGGAGCGGACGCCGATGATTGCGCGCATGCTCTCGCAAAGAAGAAACCCCATGAGACTCGCCAATCAACTAAAGCTCAGCGTGATTCTGATCGCTCTCTTCCTCAGCGGCTGCGCTAGCCTACAGCCCCGTCTGGGCTTCAACGAGCTGCTAACAAATCGTGAAGCGGCCAAGCAGGAGTCATACAATGGACTCCTGGACAAGCTCCCCGTCGAGATCTACGCGGCCGGCGAGGGAGGACGTATCCAGCTCAGCGCAAAAATTCCGGTCTTCGTATGGTGAGCATCTGCTCAGGCTTGACCTGCTTGAGTCCACTCTGACTGCATATTCCTTTAGCCGCATCACCCGACTTAGTGCCTAGCCATTTAGGCGCCTGGCTCGCCCGCAGGAGGCGATCCTTCGAGGACGCCCACCGATTTCCCTTGGGTTTTGGCTCTACCGACCTCCTTAGTGAGCCCCATGTCCGCTTGGCACATGGCTTGCTCTCTTCAGTTGACAGGAAGGCAAAGCGACAAATGGAAAGGAGAAATTTTATGGAGAGGGAAGAAATCATGGAGACCACTATCGGAGATCTCGTTGTGGCTCTAACCGAAGAAACCTCCCAGTACGTTCAGGACGAAAAAGAGGCCTGCAAAGTGGTCGCCTTCATGCTCACGCATCTCTTGAACCCTTCAGCCCCGGCGTCGCGAAGGTGGCAGTACTGGAATTAAAAAATTCCCGCACCAGTTGGTGGAAGTTTTTAAAATGCGACGCTGTATGAACAACTCACGCTCAACCCCCAAGGTCTACTCAATATGCAATTAAACGAAACACAAGAAACCCGCAGAGAAGCCACAGACGAGGCAAAGAATTTAAAAGATATAGCGCGAGAAGCAGTCAAGCTCGTAGAGAAGAGCGCCATTCTCGACACCCTCTCCCAGACCGGCGGCAACGTCACTCACGCGGCCAAAGACCTGGGCATTAGCCGCGCGACGCTGCAAAACAAGATGAAGGCTTACGGCCTGCGCAGTGCCAAAGAGTAACCGGGTCAGCCTTCAATTGACATCCTGAGAGTGAAGGGCTAGTCTGAATTATAGTCTACTTTTAAGGAGACCTTCATGGCGCGCGTGCTAAGTCTATCAGAGGCCAAGACTCATCTGAGCCGATTGGTGGCTGACGTGGAAAAAGAAGAGGAGGAGCTTGTGATCACCCGGAACGGGCGACCCGCGGCGGTGCTGATCAGCGCAGACGAGTACGAGAGCTGGCGCGAGACGAGGGAAATCAGGCGGAATCCCGCGCTCATGGGTGAGATCAAAGCAGGCCTGCGCCAGCTCGCAAAAGGCCGGCGGTTCACTTTTGAAGAGGTCTTTGGAGAGTCCTTGCGAACCCGTAAGCAACGGAGATGACCCGCTACCGCATCGAGATGTCGCAGGCGGTGCGGAATCTCGTCCCTCACCTTCCCCCGCAGTTAAAACAAAAAGTAAAGGCGGCCTTGAGATCGATCGCCCTTCGACCTCGCTCAGGACAGGCCGATGATCCCTATCTGGGGAAAGAATTGAAGGAAGAGTTAGCGGGGTTAAGAAGCTACCCGATAGCCAGGGCTCGTCTCATCTACCGCATTGCCGGTTCCGTCGTGGCAGTCGTCGCTTTTGGGCCCCGCGTCGATATCTACGAGCGTGCTGCCGCCGAGCTGAGTAAGACCTTGAGAAAGACTAAAGCGGATAGAGACACTTAACCTGCCCAACTCTTTGGGCGCCTCTCTTGTCTCAACGTCTAATCAAGCAGACACCTGCTCCACTCCTACAGGCGGCTGTTTTTACCTAAGCTCCGATCTTCTCCTTAATTTCAGTCGAATATCTTTCCCGTAACGAACGGATGAAGCGCTGGCATCGGCTTGGCACATGCCTTGCTCTCTTCAGTTGACAGGAAGGCAAAGCGACAAATGGAAAGGAGAAATTTTATGGAGAGGGAAGAAACCATGGAGACGACGATCGGGGACCTCGTTGTGGCGCTGACGGAGGAGACCTCACAGTATGTCCGAGACGAGAAAGAGGTTAACAAAGTGGTCGCCTTCATGCTCACGCATCTTTTGAACCCTTCAGCCCCGGCGTCGCGAAGCCGAATGTACTGTAACTAGAAATCGCGATCACAAGGAGGAAGCATTCGATGAATGAGCGCACAATGATCGAAAGGCTACAGGAGTCCTTGTGCCCGCTCCGAAAGCGAGTTGCCGAACATGACCTCTACCGTCGCATCGGGACACTTCAAGAACTGCGAGTGTTCATGGAGCATCACGTCTTTGCAGTGTGGGATTTCATGTCGCTGCTGAAAGCGCTCCAACGGGATCTCACCTGCGTCACGATTCCCTGGGTGCCGCAGGGTCATCGGCTCAGCCGCCGGCTCATCAACGAGATTGTCTTGGAAGAGGAGAGCGATGAGGAAGCCGGCGGCGGCTATATCAGCCACTTCGAACTCTACCGCGCCGCCATGGAACAATGCGGCGCGGACATATCCAGAGTGGATTCTTTTCTGGCCGCGCTCCAGCGCGGCGATGACATCCATTCCTCGCTCGCGCGGGCAGGTGCGCCGAAAGCGGCTCGGGAGTTCGTAAAGACGACCATGAGAGTCGTCGAGTCAGGCGCCGCTCATGCCATAGCCGCAGCCTTCACTTTGGGGAGAGAGGACATCATCCCGGTGATGTTCAAGCCCCTGGTTGCCAAACTCGACCATCGCTTTCCTGGAGAGCTGACCCTCTTCCAAGATTATTTGGAGCGCCACATCAAACTCGATGAAGAGCGCCACACTCCCATGGCGCTCCGGATGCTCGCTGAGTTATGCGGCGATAACCCGCACAAGTGGAGCGAAGCCGAAGCGAGCGCCAAAACGGCGTTGAACGCCAGGATTGCTCTCTGGAACGGCGTGGTTGAAGCGATACCAACGCCTTATCCTATGGAAGAAGCCCATGAGTCTATTGTCTACACCGCATGAGCGCTGGAACCGCGTCATCCTTCTAGTCTTCTGTTTTGGGATTTTCCTCGCAGCAGCGACGGGGCTGTTTGAGTTCAAGCCGCAGATCTTTCTGCCAAGTTACATCGGCCCTGAGGACGGACTCCGAATGCGGATGCTGCGGTTGGCGCGGGTGGCGGCCATTGCGTTGCCTGTCTTGACCGTCTTGTTTGCGAGGCTGTCGTCGCGGGCCGATCCCCATAGTCGCGCCGTCCGCTGGGGCGGCATTGGAATGTTGATCGGCACGATCGGGATGCCCGCCGTGCTTGCCGCCGCCGGTTTTACGCGCATCGAACTCAGGGTGCTCTTGCCGGTGCCGGCCGATGCGATTCTCTTCGGGACGCTGTGCGGGCTGTGGCTGTCAAGGAAACATGCGCAGCCGTTGGAGATGTGCGGCTGGTTCCTGATCGCTTTGAGTATGGGAGCGGGTCTGCTCATGGGCCTCTACGCCTTTGATGCGCCCCTCGTGCCGCCCAATTTCGCCGGCGCCTACAATGACTATGGCCGGCGGCTCATACGCCTCGCACACGTTGGCTGCATCCTTTTGGGCTTCTCGACGATTTTTTTCTCCCGCGCAGCGGAGAAGAGAGGATTTGAATCATGAAAATCGGTCTCATTGCGATCGCGGGCGTTAAAATCCAAACCCGAAAGTTCATCGAGTTGGGGATCACCCTGCCTCAGTTTGTGAACCGGAGCCAGGTCATTGCTCAATTGCCGAGCTTGGCCTTGCTCACGCTGGCCGGCGCGACCCCGGATGATGTGGAGCTTGAATACGTCGAGGTCGATGAGATAGCCGCGTTTGTTGAGAAGCCGCGCCTGGATTTTGATCTCGTGGCGTTGTCCACATACAGTGCCCGCGCTTTCGAGGCATACCAAGTGGCGGACGCCTACCGTTCGCGTGGAATACCGGTCGTCTTCGGAGGACTTCATGCCACCACGGTCCCCGAGGAAACCGCTCTGCATGCGGACGCTGTAGTTATAGGCGAGGGGGAAATCACGTGGCCGGAAGTGGTGCGGGACTTCCAACGGGCCGGACGAGCCGGGCTGAAGCGGTTTTATCGCGAGGCCAAGCCAGGCCAATTTCAGCTCAGCGAATCGCCGATGCCGCGCTTCGACCTTCTCTTGAAAAACCCTCCGTCTCGGCTTCATCCTCTGGATCCTGCCAACACCGGCGAACTCCATCGTTTGGGGCCCTACAACCGCATCACCATCCAAACCACGCGCGGTTGCCCCCTGGACTGTGAATTTTGCGCCGCCTCAAAACTCTACGGGCCACGCTACCGCATCAAACCGATCGAGCGCGTGCTTCAGGAGATTGACGCGGTGCGGGCGATGTGGCGGAGACCTTTTATCGAGTTCGCGGACGACAACACTTTTGTCAACAAGAAATGGGCCAAGGAATTGCTGCTGAGGCTCGCCGATCGTCAGATCCGCTACTTCACCGAAACCGATGTCTCGGTGGCGGATGACGAGGGGCTGCTGGACCTTCTCTACCCAAGCGGATGCCGACAGATACTGATCGGCTTTGAAAGCCCGCGGCGAGCCAGCCTGGACGGACTGGACCGGGCCAACTGGAAATCGGGCCGGCACAGCAAATACCTGGAAGCGATCGACAAGATTCAAAGCCGGGGCGTGAGCGTATGCGGCTGCTTCATCGTCGGGCTCGACTCCGATACGCCGGAGATCTTCGACGAGCTGCGCGATTTTATCGAACGGTCCCGCCTGCTGGAAGTTCAAATCACCATTCTGACGCCCTTCCCCGGAACCCGGCTTTATCAGAGGCTCCTGGATGAAGGACGTTTGCTCTATCCCGGAGCTTGGGACCGCTGCACGCTTTTCGACATCAACTTCCGGCCGCGCGGAATGACCGTGGAACAGCTCGAAGAGGGCGTGATGCAACTTTGGCAGGACGCCTGGAACGCCAAGGCTTTCGCATGGCGCAAGCGTCACTATCGCAATCTCCTCCGCGCCCGGAAGGCGTCTGCCGATCAAGACGCGGACGAGGAGATCGAGGAGTACTACGCGTTGCCCGCGGGGGCATCGGCGGAAAACGAGAATCGGGGGGATGAAAATGCCGACGTCTGACGGAATGTCGACGCATGACGAGAAGCTCCTCGAACGGTTGAACCGCTTGTCCCTCAGTCGCTCTTTTATCCCTCAAGTGGACATCGACTGGGACGCGACTACGACCGACACCGAATACGAATCGCTCTACTCCTCCTGGAGCTTGCTCGAGGGAACGGGACTGGATGGCTCGCTGGATTTTCACGGACGGGCGAAATTCGCCAAGTACCAGCAGATGAACTTGATGATCTTCACCGAGCTGGTGGAACGGCATGGCCTCACCGCCCTTATCAAACTCTACGGGACGGATCGGTCAAGAGCGTTCAATGAGTACATCGGTCACTTTATCAAGGAAGAAAGTTATCACGCCACGATGTTTATGCTGGCGGTCGAGAAGATTCAGTCCACCATGCCCGGCTGCATGCCGGTCCCGACGCGGGGAATGGACTTGACGTTGCGCTGGCTATGGCGCTTCCTGAACGCGCTCCCCGGAAAGAAGCTGAGGCGCGCCACGACTTTCGGCTTTCTTCACTTTGCCGAGCAAGTCACGCTCCACGCCCACCGGATGACGCGGAGCAAGATCAAGCGCAAAGAGAGCTTGATCAACCAGGTGTGGGCTTACCATGCCCTGGATGAGTCGCGCCACGTGGTATTCGACCAGATGATATTGGAGCGCGATAAACCGCCGCGGCCGCTGGCCTGGGTGCCGTCATTGCTCGCGCCGCCGTGCAGCGCCCTGGCGTCGGTCGTACTCAATGCCAACGAGATCTGGGCCGCGCGACAACTTGGCGTGCGCGTCCGCCTATGGCAACTGCCTGGATTGATGAGGCGGACCCGTGCGCCGTTCAAGCGCTGGGTGTTCAGTCTATGGGCTCGATCTGCGGCAGATTCGTCCGGCAAGGAGCAAACCAATGGAAGTTGGTAACCGGATCTGCCGCGACCAATCCGTGCGCGGCGAACAGGCCTACATCTATTGCCTCAAGGCCCGCGCCAAACGGCATCACTGCTTGGGTTACGGGACCTTCTCCGTGGACCTCGATCCGGTCGAGCGTTACCGCAAGGAATATTCCCGTAGAGTGCGACCGATCACCTACGTGCCGCTTTACGTCAAGGCCACTGCCCTGGCGATCCAGCGCAATCCCGAAGCAAACGCGATTCTCTTCAGGAAGCTCTTGGGTCTGAGAATCGTGCAATTCGAAGCCGTTGACGTGAATTTTCCCATCACCCGGATGATCGGAAACCGAATCGTCACGTTTATTGGCACCGTGCGCAATGCTGCGGCAAAATCTCTCCACGAAATTCAAGACGAGCTGGCTCAATACCAAAGATGTCCGCCAGAAAAATCCTTCGCCATGCGCCGATTCCAACGCCTCTCCCGGATGCCTTTGTGGCAGGTCAGGCTAGTCCATTGGACAATGACTCGGAGTCCCCGGTTCTTGATACGCAACGTCGGCACCTGCGGCGTCACCTTCGTCGCAGGCGACTCGGGTGAACACATGTTTCCAATCGGGCCGATGAGCGTCGTCTTCGGAATCGGCGGCGCGCGCCGCGAGCCGGTTGTCCGCGGCGGCGCGGTCGGAATCGGGCACGTTCTCAAGTGCACGTTGATGGTCGACAACTTCGTGATCTCCGGCCTCACGGGCGCCAGGCTGGCCAAGGATTTCAAAAATCTCCTGGAAAGCGGGTCGTTCGTCATCGAGGAGCTGGAAAAGGCAGGTGATGCAAAATGGCATTGTACGAAGCACGCGGCCTCTCGTACCGGTACAGACTGAACGGCCACCACGTGGACGCCTTACGCGGCGTCGATCTCGAGATAAAGAACGGTGAATTTGTCGCGATTGCCGGTCCCTCGGGGTCCGGCAAGACGACGCTCCTGAACCTGATCGGTCTCCTGGATCTCCCTTCGGGAGGCTCGATCCATTTTGAAGGTAAAGACGTCTTGAATCTCGCGGAGCGCGAACGGTCACTCCTCCGGCGCGAACGGATCGGCTTCATCTTCCAGACCTTCAACCTGATACCGGTTCTCAGCGCCTGCGAGAATGTCGAGTACTTTCTGCTGAAGCGAAAAATCCGCTGGGCCGAGGCCCGTCGGCGTGCGCTCGAAGCTCTGGAAAAAGTGGGCATCGCCTCGCAAGCGGACCAGCGACCCAACGACATGTCGGGCGGACAGCGACAACGGGTGGCGATCGCCCGCGCGCTTGTGCGCGAGCCGGCGGTGGTCCTTGCCGATGAGCCGACCGCGGCTCTGGATCAGACCACGGGTCTCGCGGTGATCAACGTGATGAAGCATCTCAACCGCGAGCGCGGCATCACGTTTATTTTCTCCAGCCACGATCCCAAAATCCTTACGGCGGCGGACCGCGTCATCCAGCTGGTGGACGGGAGGATTCTCCAATGAGCCGCGCGGCCGTCGTCCTGAAGCTCTCCCTGCGCAACCTCTTCCGGAATCGGCGCCACTCCCTCTACGCGCTGGCCACCATCACGATCGCGTCGATGGGGCTGTTGGTCTTCATGGGCTTCAATAGAGGAACGATGGATGAATACCGCGAGAACACCATTCGCGCCCGCTGGGGTCACGGCCAACTGTACATGCGGGGGTACCGAGAAAAGGCGCACGAGCGGCCATGGGAAAACTGGATCGAGAGACCGCAGGAAACCATTGAAAAGCTGCGCGCTCTCCCAGGAGTCCGGGAGCTGTTCCCGCGAGTCACCATCCCCGCGATGGTCGCGGCCGGCGGCAAGGCCGTCGCGGGGCAAGGAGAAGGAATCGACGGCGCGGCGGAGGCGCGCTTCTTTACCCGGATGAATTACGTTGAAGGTGGGGATTTGAACGACCAACCGTTCGCGATCGTACTCGGCATCGGCTTGGCACAAGGGTTGGGCGTTCACGTGAATGATGAGGTTGAGTTGGTCGCTCGCGCCGGGAACACGGCTCTCCACAGCGCCAAGCTTACCGTCAGCGGGATTTTCCAGACCGGGGTCCAGGATTTCGACAGCCACACGTTCAGAATTCCTCTCAAACTCGCGCAGCAACTTCTCGAAACAGAGAGGGTTGAAACGATCTCAGTGGCGCTCTCGGGAGTTCGGGCCTGGCCGGAATTCGCCGGCGCCGCGAACACGCTCCTGCCGGATCTAGAGGCCGTGCCCTTTGACGAGCTGGACAAAGTCTATTATCGCCACGCGGTGGATTGGCTGGACGCCCAGTTTGCTTTCATCGAGGACATCGTTTTGCTCATGGTCTTCTTCGGCATCTTCAATGCGATCTCGATGACCGTGATGGAGCGGACCGCAGAGATCGGCACGCTGCGCGCGCACGGCGACAGCCGGATGGAGATCGCCCTCGGTCAAGTGATCGAGGCCGCCGGCCTTGCCCTGCTGGGCGGCTGCCTGGGAATCCTCGGTGGTTGGCTGCTGTCGATCGGTCCGTTGAGCCATGGGATTCAAATGCCTCCGGCCCCGGGATTGACGCGCGGCCTGCGCATAACCATCGAGTTGGCCCGTGATGAGGCTTTACGCGTACTCGGACTGGCCGTTGTGACTTCGGCGGCGGGAAGCGTCTTGCCGGTATGGCGCGCCATGCATATTCCCATCGTGGAGGCGTTGAGACACGTGTAATGATCTCGCTCGCGCTCGCGAACGTTTTCCATAATCGCCGCGGAGAAAGCATTGACAGCGAGCCTGCGATGACTGACATTAAGTCCAAGCGCGCCGTAAGATCGCACGCGAAAGACTCGACTTGTGAATCAACTCACCGACGTTCACGTTCATCTCGCGGCGCTGCCGGACGGAGATAACGGCTGCATCATTTCTCCCCGCATGCTAAGGCGGCCGGTCTCGCGCTTTTTAGCGTGGAAGTTCGGCGTGGACCTCGCCAAGCCGGCCGAAGCGAATGCATTTTACATCGACCGCCTGCTGCGCGAGTTGCGCGGCTCGCAAAAAATCAAAAAAGCCGTCCTGCTCGGAATGGACGGTATCTACGATGGCAACGGCCTGCTCGATCGAGCGCGGACCGATTTTTTGATCTCCAACCGCTACGTCGTCGAAATCGCGAAGCGCCATCCCGATTCTTTCCTCGCCGGCGTTTCGATCAACCCGCGGCGCGCTGATGCGCTCGACGAGCTCGAACGTTGCGCCAGCAAAGGCGCTGCGTTGGTCAAGTTCCTGCCGAACACCCAGTGCTTCGATCCGGCGGATGCGCGCTATCTCCCCTTTTACCGCGCGCTCTCCCGGCTCAAGCTCCCGCTGCTGAGCCACGTCGGCTACGAGTTCAGCCTCATCGGCCGCGACCAGTCGGCGGGAGATCCGGAGCGATTGCGCACCGCTCTGGAGGAAGGAGTCTGCGTTATCGCGGCTCACGGTTGCAGCCAGGGATTATTTTTCCCGGAGCCTCACTTGAAGACCGCGCTCGAATTTACGCGGCGCTATCCGCGCTTTTATCTCGACGCATCGGCGCTGACGCTCCCGAGCCGAGTTAGAATGCTTTTTCTCCTGCGGCGCCATACCGAGTTGCAAGAGCGGCTGCTCTTCGGCACTGACTACCCGCTCCCCGTGCTCGCGTATCCCGCTATTGGACGCGGTTATCGTCGAGCGGCCAACGTGAACTACTTCGACCGGCAAGCGATGGTGATCGAGAGTCTGGGAATTCGGTTCAAAGATTTTTCCGCGATTAAAGGTAATGCATGACAGCCGGCCTGGGAGCGTCTCAAAGGGCCGATGCGTGGGACGTGAAGGATCAAGCGTGCCTTATCACTCGGTCGAGCGTATCACAGCCGTATCACATCGGCCCGGAGAGAGACTCGCAGGCCGGCGCCTGGCCACTGAATAACCGCTGACTCATTATGCCCGCAGGAAACTACAGAGAGACGCTTCGTGACCGCGGCTTGCGCGCCTTCCTCTGGACGCAGTTTCTCGGCGCGCTCAACGACAACATTTACAAGATGATCGTCTCGCTGCTCGCCGCGGATATAGGGCTGAGCGAGGGCGGCGGCAGCGGCTATCTCTCGCTCGTGCTGGCGATCTATATCTTTCCGTTCTTTCTGTTCTCCGGTTACGCGGGCCACATGGCCGACGTGTTGAGCAAACGCACAGTCCTCGTCGCGTTTAAGGTTTTCGAGATCGCCGTGATGATCGTCGGCATCTTCGCCTTTCACGCCGGCAGTCTTGCGTGGATGCTGGCGGTGCTCTTTTTGATGGCGATCCATTCGACGTTCTTCAGCCCGGCCAAGTACGGCATCCTTCCCGAGATGCTCCCGGAAAAGGAGCTGTCGCGCGCCAACGGCCTGCTTGAGATGAGCACCTTTCTGGCGATTATCCTGGGCACGTCGCTCGGCAGCATGATGGTGTTTGCCTTGAAGGATAGTTCCGAGTGGATCGGAGTGATTCTGACCGGCGTCGCCGTCGCCGGGACGGTGACAAGCCTGCGAATTCCCAAGGTTGCGCCGTCCGGCGCGACCTACCCGTTTCAATGGGATCCCTGGGCGGAGATTCGCGGCGGTCTCAAGCGCCTCTACGGCGACCGGACGCTTTGGCTCACGGTGCTGGGTATTGCCTATTTCTGGTTTCTGGGCGCGCTCCTCCAAACCGACCTGATCCTGCTGGGCAAAGAGGTGATGGGACTCGACGAGTTGAGCATCGGATTTCTCGCCACGTTCCTCGCCGTGGGGATCGGCGTCGGCAGCATCGCCGCGGGACGCCTCTCGGGCGACAAAGTGGAGCTGGGGCTGGTGCCGCTCGGCGCCATCGTGATGGCGGCCTGTTCCGTCCTGCTCTTTTTCTCAACTCAGAGCTACGCCGCCACCGCCGTCGCGCTTTCACTGATGGGATTTGCCGGCGGGCTGTTCGCGGTGCCGCTGAACGCCCTGCTGCAGCAGCGCAGCGGGCGCGAAGAAAAAGGGCGGTTGATCGCCACCAACAACTTCATCAGCACCGCCGGGGTCCTGCTCGCCTCCGGGGCGCTCTGGACCCAACGCGACCTGCTCGGCATCCCGGCCGACTGGATCATTTTAATACTCGGCCTCCTCACGCTCGCGGCGACGATTTATATTCTCACCATCCTGCCCGATTTTCTGATCCGCTTCACGCTCTGGCTGCTGACGCATACGATCTATCGCATCCGCATCGTCGGGCAGGAGCACGTCCCCTTCCGCGGGCCGGCGCTGCTGGTGTGCAACCATCTCTCGTACGTGGACGCACTGCTCGTCAGCGCCAGCGTACAGCGCTTCATCCGCTTCTTAGTTTACCGGCCTTACTACGAAATCAAATGGCTCAACTGGCTCTTTCGCCTGATGAAAGCGATTCCGGTCTCGGCGCGCCATCGGAGAGAAATCGTCGAGTCGCTCGCGCGCGCGCGCGAAGAGCTGTCCCAGGGACACGTGGTCTGCATCTTCGCCGAGGGAGCGATCAGCCGGACTGGAAATCTGCTACCGTTCAAAAGGGGTTTCGAGAAAATCGTCGAGGGTTTGGAAATCCCGGTCATTCCCGTCCATCTCGACCGTCTGTGGGGCAGCATCTTCAGTTTCAAAGACGGCCGCTTCTTCTGGAAATGGCCCGAGCGTCTTCCTTATCCGGTGACGGTCTCGTTCGGCGCTCCGCTGCCGTCCAAAACAACGGCGCAGGAAGCGCGCGAGGCGATTCTGGAATTGAGCAGCGCGGCGGTGAATCACCGGCGCTCGCCGCGCGACACCCTACAGAGCCGGTTTCTAAAAAACGCCAAGGGCAGATGGTTTTCATTCTGCATGGCGGACTCCATCGGAAAAGAGCTGAGTTACGGGAACGCGGCGATCGGAAGCCTCCTGCTGTCGCGCTGGGTGAAAAAACAATGCGCGGGCGAGTCCAAAATCGGACTCTTATTGCCCGCATCGGTAGGCGGCGCGCTCGGCAATATCGCCGTCCTCATGGCGGGAAAAGTTTCCGTCAACCTAAACTTCACGGCGGGCACGGAAGCGATGAGCGACGCCCTGCGGCAGTGCGGCATCCGGACGATCCTGACTTCGCGGCTCTTCCTGATCAAGGCGAAACTTGAACCCATGGACGGAATGATCTTCATCGAAGACGCCGTGAGCCGGGTGCGAATGCCGCAAAAAATTATCGCCGCCTTTCTGGCCTTCGTTCTTCCCTCCCGCCTGCTTCTCGCCGTTTACGGCGCGGGCGACCCAAAGGCGGACTCTCTGGCAACGGTCATTTTCTCCAGCGGTAGCACCGGCACGCCCAAGGGCGTAATGCTCTCGCACCACAACGTGCTCTCCAATATCGAGGCCTTCGCGCAGCTCTTCTGGGTAACGCGTAAAGATCGGATGATGGGCGTGCTGCCGTTCTTTCATTCGTTCGGATTCACCGGCACGCTCTGGTTCCCGCTCCTCTCCGGCTTCGGCGTGGCGTATCATCCCAATCCGCTCGACGCGAAGACCATCGGCGAGATGGTCGCGAAATACAAAGCCACGATTCTCATCAGCACGCCGACCTTCTACGCCGCCTATCTAAGGAGAATCCCGCCGGAACAATTTTCTTCGCTGCGCTACGCGATCGTCGGCGCCGAGAAGCTGCGCGAGACGCTGGCGAAAGATTTCAAAGAGAAATACGGCCGCGATCTTTTGGAAGGATACGGCTGCACGGAAACCGCGCCGGTCGTCTCCGTTAATATTCCGGACGTCGAAGAAGCAAGCGAGCATCAGACCGGACTCAAGCCCGGCACCGTGGGTCATCCGATCCCGGGCGTCGCCGTCAAAGTGGTGGACACGGAGACCGGCGCGCCGCTTCCATCCGGCCAAGAGGGGCTTTTGTTGGTCAAAGGCCCCAATCGCATGCTCGGCTATCTCGGCGAGCCGGAGCTGACGAAAAAAGTCTTTCGCGACGGCTGGTACGTCACCGGCGATATCGCGTCGATCGACGACGACGGATTTATTAGAATCACCGACCGGCTCTCGCGCTTTAGCAAGATCGGCGGCGAGATGGTGCCGCATATAAAGGTGGAAGAAGCCATCAACCGCATCCTCGGCGATCAGAGCTCGGTCGTGGTCACGGTTCCCGACGAACAGAAAGGCGAGCGGCTCATGGTCTTGTATACGCGCAAAGAAATCGCGCCGGAGGAGCTCTGGGCCAAGTTGAATCAAAGCGATTTGCCGAAACTCTGGATTCCGCGGCGTGACAGCTTCTTTTTAGTCGATGAAATTCCGCTGCTCGGGTCGGGGAAGGTAAATCTCAAGAGAGCCAAAGAGATGGTAGTGGAACGATGTGCTTCCTGAAACCCAACATTCGGCAACTTTGGTTGCGCCGGGATTGGCTGCGTGATAAAAACGGCCCACGTAGGAGGATGATCTGTGGATTACAATGACTTGGCGGAAAAATCGCTCGGCGGCGAGTTGATCGAGCGCGAAGAGATGCAAGCGGTGCTCGACGCGGCGGACGAGGAGCTGCCGGAGCTACTGGCCGCCGCTTTCAAAGTGCGCCGCCGGTATTTTGGCAAGCGGGTGCAAATCCACATGCTGATGAACGCCAAGAGCGGCCTCTGTCCCGAGGACTGCCACTACTGCTCGCAGTCGTCGGTTTCCACGGCGCCGATCGACAAATATCCTTTTTTACCGAAAGAGAAACTCATCGAGGGCGCGATGACGGCGAAGGCGGCGGGCGCTGTGCGCTTCTGCATCGTCAACAGCGGGCGCGGCCCGACCGACAAAGAAATTCGCGAGCTGTCGGGCGTCGTGCGCGACATCAAGAGCCGCGTCGAGATCAACATCTGCTGCTCTTTGGGTCTGATGGATGAAGAAAAAATCCAGGCGCTCAAAGAGGCCGGCGTCGAGCGCATCAATCACAACTTGAACACGAGCGAGCGCCATCATCCCGACATCTGCACCACGCACACGTACGCGGATCGCGTCGAGACCGTGACCAACGTCAAAACCGTCGGCCTCTCTTCCTGCTGCGGCGGCATCATGGGCATGGGTGAGACCGACGAGGATATCATGGATCTGGCGCTGTCTTTGAGAAAACTCGGCGTCGATTCGATCCCGCTCAACTTTCTCCATCCGATCGACGGCACGCCGTTCGCGGGCTTGCACACTTTAACGCCGCAGCGCTGCCTCAAGATTCTCTGTCTCTTCCGCTTCGTCAATCCCGACAAAGAGCTGCGCGTCGGCGGCGGGCGGGAGCTCAACCTCCGATCGCTCCAGCCGATGAGCCTTTACCCGGCGAATTCGATTTTCGTGAACGGATATTTAACGACGCCAGGCCAGGAAGCTAGCGAGGCCCATCGCATGATCGCCGACCTCGGCTTCGAGATCGAAGACCGTCTGCCTAACTGACAAACAGGCGGTAGGCGATAGGCCGTAGGCGGTAGGAAGACAATCGACTCTCTTTTCCTACTGCCTAACGCCTACAGCCTACCGCCTTCTTCTCACTTCCACATCGTAATCAGCAGAACCCCGCCGACAATCATCGCCGCGGCGCAGATGATTCTCAGCGTCACCTTTTCGACATCGCGTAAAAAAAAGGCGGTGAAGATCAGCGAGAAGAACGGACCGGTGCTGCTGATCGGAATAACGACGGACACTTTACCCAGGTCCAGCGCGTAGTAGATGCAGATCATGCTGAGACTGATCGTGATACCGGCGGCGAGAAACCACCAGAAACACTGCCGGTTCATTTTCCAGGTCTCTTGACTCTTTTCGACGTACCAGAGAGTCAGCAGAGACACGACTAGGGAGGTGGTCGCGGTCACCGCCGCCGCCAGGATCGGATGCGGCACCGCCGCCAAACCGAATTTGCGCACGACTTGAGAAGCTCCCGCCAGGACAGACGCGGCGATAGGGTACCACAGAAAGACCGCAGAGCCAGCAAGTTTCATCGAGCCGCTCCGCCAGGACAGCAACGTAATCCCTGCGATAATCATCAGTGTAGCGAAGACAATCGCCAGGGTGATTTTCTCGTCGAGAAAAATAATCGCCATCATCGCGCTGAAAAGCGGCGTCGTGGCGCGAATCGGATCGGTGATCGCAACGCCGAGAGCGTCGATGCCTTTGTAAGTCAGCAGGCGGGTCAGTCCCGGCTGGAAAAATCCGACGGCGACAAAGATCAGAATCGAAGCGGTGCCGAGCGGGGCCAGCGGCACGAAAAGAATCGACAGGCCCCAGAGAAAAATTATATTGATGACGAGGCTCGTGATAACGCCGGTCGCCGGATTGGAATAGCGCAGCGCCTTTTTCGCCAGCATGTTGTGCAGCGCGAACGTAAACGCGTTGGCGAGCGCGAAGAACTCGGCGGGCATGCGATCTTTCTTCCATGTTCCGGAAGAAAGGGCAATCCTTCGTTGCAAACTACGGGACGTTCTGTAACTTAGTAGGACATGAAAACGAAGACCGCCATCATCTCGGTCAAAGACTTGAACGCGGAAGCGATTCCGGTGTTGAAGCAGGCCTTCAACGCAGTGCCGGGAGTTCAGAGCGTCGATTTTAGTTTGGAGCGGAGCGTCGCGGTGATTGAATTCGACGGCGAGCACTCGAAGGTGGACGATCTTTTAAGGGCGGTCTTGAAGGCGGGCTATCAGGTCCAGTAAAAACGTGCTCGTGTCACTACGAAGCGGCCTGTGAAGTCTCGTGTTCGTGTTCGCCTCACCTCCACCACGACCACGAACCACGATCACGAGCACGATTCAATTCCCGGCTACAGTCATCCGTGAAATCTTTATCGTCGGGGCCGCGATCCGATTGCGCAGCTCCAAATCGTTGCCTACCATCTCGATGTTGGCGAGCATCTCTTTGAGATTGCCTGCGATTGTGATCTCTTCGACGGGGTAGGCGAGCTTGCCTTTTTCTATCCAGAGCCCCACCGCGCCGCGTGAATAATCGCCGGTCACGAGATTGACGCCGAAACCGATCAGCTCGGTGACGTAGAGGCCGTCCTCTACCGAGGCGACGATCTCTTCCGGAGTATGCGTCCCGGGAAGCAGGAAAAAATTCATCGGGCCGACGCCCGGCGCGTCGCCGACGGACCGGGCCGCGTTGGCGGTGGAGGGAAGTCCCAATTTCTTGCCGCTGTAGGTATCCAATAAATAACTTCGCAGCACTCCGCGCTCGACAATCGTTTTCTTTCTCGTCGCCAGCCCTTCGCCGTCGAAAGGCCGCGATCCGAGCGCTCCTCGAATAGTCCCGTCATCGACGACCGTTACCAACTCGGATGCGATCTTCTCTCCCAGCTTTCCCACTAAAAAGGAAGCGCCTTTGTACAGCGCGTAGCCGGAGATGGCGGAGGAGAGCTGGCGCAGCAACGTCGCCGCGACTTCAGGATCGAAAACCACCGGACACTCGCAGGTCTTGGCTTTGCGCGCGCCCAATCTTCTGAGCGCGCGCTCCGCCGCCCGCTTGCCCACGGCTATAGGAGATTCGAGATTGGAGAACTTTCGCTGCGAAGAGTACCAGTAGTCGCGCTGCATGGCACCGTTGGAGCTGGCCACCGGAGCGACCGATACTCCGTACGACGAGCCGCGGTACTCGCCCGAGAAGCCATGGCTGTTGGCATAGAGCACCCGGCTGATCCCGGCCGAAAACTCGCCGCCCTCGGAATTGGTGATGCGCGAATCGAAATCCAGCGCCGCCTTCTCCGCATCGAGCGCCACGCGGCTTTTTTCCTCGATGGATAGCGACCGGCCGCGGTCGTCGAGCAAATCCAAATCGGGAATCGTCCGGGCGAGATCGTCCGGAGCAGGGAGACCGCTGTAGGCGTCCTGGGCGGTCGCGCGGGCCAGCGTGCAGGTGTCGTCCACCAGCCGCTCGATCGCGCTCTTCGAAATATCCGAAGTGGAGGCGCTGGCCGAGCTGGCGCCGAAAAACAATCTGAGGCCGAGCCGCTTCTCCTGCGCCTGGCTGACTTTGTCGATCTCCCCGAGACGCACGGCCACGAACGAACTGTCGCTCTCCGCCATGACCAGGTCGCCTTGCGTCGCGCCTTTTCTCTTCGACTGCTCGAGAATGTCGCTCGCCAGCTCTTGATTTAATTCTAAGCGTTCCATTTTTAACGGGCGCGATGAATCGCGCCCCTACATTAATTTGTTATGTGCTCGTGCCGCCAACGGTCAATCCGTCGATGCGGATCGTCGGCAGCCCCACGCCGACGGGGACCGACTGCCCGTCTTTGCCGCAAGTTCCCACTCCCTCATCCAGCTTGAGATCGTTGCCTACCATGGATACGCGCGTCAGCACGTCCGGGCCGTTGCCGATCAGCGTCGCGCCTTTGACCGGCCGCGTGACTTTGCCGTCTTCGATCAGATAGGCCTCGCTCGCGGAAAAAACGAATTTGCCACTGGTGATGTCCACCTGGCCGCCGCCGAAAGAAACCGCGTAGAGACCTTTTTTTACCGAGCGGATGATATCCTGAGGATTGCTCTCGCCGGCCAGCATGAAAGTATTGGTCATCCGCGGCATGGGAATACAAGCGTAGCTTTCGCGCCGGCCGTTTCCGGTGGGAGACATTTTCATCAGCGACGCGTTCAACCGATCCTGAAGATAGCCGCGCAGCACGCCTTTCTCGATCAACACCGTGCGCCGCGTCGGCGTTCCCTCGTCGTCGATGTTGAGCGAGCCGCGGCGCGACGGAATCGTGCCGTCATCGACCACCGTACAAAGATCCGAGGCGACTTTTTGGCCGATGCGGCCGCTGAACGCCGAAACCTTTTTGCGGTTGAAGTCCCCTTCCAAACCGTGACCGATCGCCTCGTGAAGCAAGATGCCCGGCCAGCCGGGCCCCAGCACTACGTCCATCGTTCCCGCCGGCGCGGCCTCGGCCACAAGATTGAGCAGCGCCTGGCGCACCGCCTCGCGCGTGTAGCGCTCGTAATTTTCTTTCTCGGTAAAAAATTCGAAGTCTACTCTACCGCCGCCGCCGTAGCTGCCGACCTGCCGGTTGCCGCGCTCCTCGGCGATGCAGGTGACGTTGAGACGCGCGAGCGGCTGGATGTCGCCGGCGACCCATCCTTTCGAAGATGCGACCAACACAATCTTCTGCTCGCTCGCGAAAGAGACGAAAACATTTTTGATCCGCGGATCGATGGCGCGGGCCAGCCGGTCCATTTCGTAGAGCAGCGCGGTCTTTCTTTCCAGCGCCGCGTCCGTGGGCGCGGCCCGCACCGGATAAAGATCGTGCGCTTCGATTTTCTCTTTTCCCACTTTCGCCGGCGTTTGCGACTCGCGGTTGTGCGCGATGTACTCGGCCGCGCGCGCCGCCACCGCAAGATTCTCGATCGTGATGTCGTCGGTGTAAGCGTATCCGGTCTTGGCCTCCGCCAATACCCGGACGCCGACTCCATTCGAGGTCGAACGAGATCCTTGCTTGACCAGCCCCTCCTCCAGACCGACCGCTTCGTTGACGCGGTACTCGAAATAGAGATCCGCGTAGTCCGCCTTTCGTTCCAGCGCCTGTCCCAGGATTTTGTCCAAATCCCGCGACGTCACGCCGAATTGACGGTCGAAAAAAGATTCCGCTCGAATAACCTCTTGTGCCATGTTGTGCCTCTTTGTAAACTCCTAGCACCTTTTCCCATGCGTGGAAAGGCGGTTTTCGCGCGAGAACTCTTTCGCTCCGGCGCAAACTAGTATATAGTAAGTTGTGTAAGACCTACGCGAATCCGATCCAATCCCGATTCTGTTCCCGAGGAATGAAATGGTCACCGCGCAGAAAAAAAAGGTAGTCCACGTGGTCGGAACCGGAACCATCGGCGAGCCGCTGATCGGAATTCTCACGACTTTTCGCGAAGCCTTCGGCCTCGATGAAGTGACCTTCCATAAGCGCACGCCCCTTTTGACCGATCGCTCGAAGGTGACCGTCCTCACGCAGAAAGGCGCCAAACTGTGCGTCGATAAGGACCGTTGGGAAAGTTTTAAGCAGATGGGGATGACGCCCTCCTACGACGCCGAGGAAGCGCTCGACCGGTCCAGCGTCGTGATCGACTGCACCCCGGTCGGTAACGAGAACAAAGAGAAATTGTACAAGCGCTTTGCCGACAACGGCCGGGGATTTATCGCTCAGGGAAGCGAATACGGCTTCGGCAAAATGTACGCGCGCGGCATCAACGACCGGGCACTCGATCGCGACACCGACCAGTTCCTTCAGGTCGTGAGCTGCAACACACACAACCTTGCGGTTCTCATCGACACGATCGCGCTCGGACCGGAAAAAGAAAACAACCTTGAAGAGGGCCGCTTCGTGTGCATGCGGCGGGCCAACGATCTGAGCCAGGAGGGAGACTTCATTCCCGCGCCGGAAGTGCTCAAGCACGACGATCCCCGCTTCGGCACGCACCAGGGAAGGGACGCGCATTACGTTTTCAAAACGTTGGGGCTCGATCTGGACATCTATTCATCCGCCCTCAAGCTCAACACGCAATACATGCACACGATCTATTTCAATTTGTCGCTCAACCGGCCGGTGAAGATGGAGGAAGTGATGCGCCGGATCAAAGGCAATCCCCGGATCGCGCTCACCAACAAAAAATCATCGGCGTCGGTTTTTTCTTTCGGCCGCGACCACGGGATTTTCGGGCGCATACTCAACCAGACCGTGCTCGCCTCGAATACGCTCACGATGAAGGGCGACCGCGAGCTGGTCGGGATGTGCTTCACGCCGCAGGACGGCAACTCGCTCCTCAGCAGCCTCGCAGCGACGCTCTGGTTTCTCTATCCGGATTCCTACGAGAAGCCGCTCGAAGTCCTGCGGCCGTACTTCTTCAGCGAAATATAAGTCTCCCCTCACCCCTAACCCTTTACCCCTCACGTCAGGGGTTAGGCGTAAGGCGTTAGGCGAATTACTCTTTCACCCCTTCCAGCGAGACCCCTTCGAAGCGGACCGCAGCGCCGACTTCGATTCCTTGTTGTTTGGCCAGCCCGCCTTTGATCTCCAGCACTAACCGGCTCGGCACGCCGACCGATCGGGTGGTCGTCGAGAACGGGACCGCATCGTGGACGATCCCGACGATTTTCAAATCGCTCCCGATAAAAATCATGTCGAGAGGGATCGGCGTGTTCTTCATCCAGAAGGTGAGCGTCTCTTCGGCGGGAAACAAAAACAGCATGCCCTGATCCTCCGCCAGCTCATTGCGGTATTGCAGCCCCATCTCCCTCTTGGCCGGAGTATCGGCGATCTCGACGCGCGCGGCGTATTCCTTGCCGCTCTTGGTTGAGACGATCGCTCTGGGATCGGACCGGCAGGCAGGAACGCCGACGGCAAGCAGGAGACAAACGGCGGCTGAGCCGGCGAGCAAATAGTTCATGCTTGACTGGAGTATAATCCGGCGAGCCGATGCGACGATGGCTATCTCCGAAGGTTATTAGCCACGATCTCGGCGATATCCAAAATCTCGGGGGCGGCCTGTTCGTCTTGCGCCGCCTCTTCGGTGAACATGCGCATGCAGAAAGGACAACCGGTGGCCACGGTTTGAGCGCCCGTCGCTTTCAGCTCGCGGTATCGATTAGCCGCCACCCGCTCCCGCCCGGGCTCTTCTCCCTTCCAGAACTGAGCGCCACCGGCGCCGCAGCAAAAACTATTTCTTCGGTTTCGATCCGGCTCGGAGAGCTTGACGCCGGCGGATTCGATCACCCGGCGCGGCTCAGCGAAAATTTCGTTGTGCCTCCCCAGGTAGCACGGGTCATGGTAGGTGGCTGCGCCATTGGTGTTGGATTGGACATTCAGCTTTCCGGCCTTGATTAACTCGTCGATAAACTCGCTATGATGCTTGACGGCGTAGTTGCCGTCGAACTGAGGATACTCGTTCTTGATGGTGTGAAGACAGTGCGGGCAGGTCGTGACGATAAGCCCGGGCTTGAGCGCATTCAAGGTCTCCGCATTCTCCGCGGCGAGTTGAGAAAAAAGATATTCATTGCCGGCCCGGCGCGCCGCATCGCCGGTGCATTTCTCTTTAAGACCGAGTACGGCCCAGTTGACGCCCGCCGCATTGAGGATCTCGGCCATGCTGCGCGCGATCTTCTGCGCCCGAGGATCGAAAGCGGCCGCGCATCCTACCCAGTAGAGAACCTCGGGTTCGGGGTTCTGCTCGAGAGTGGGAACCGGAAATGGAAGCGCCCGGGTCCATTCCAAACGGCTCTCGGGGGCCATCGCCCACGGGTTCCCCACTTGCTCCATGCCGTTGAAGGCTTTTTTAAGGTTGTTGGGGAACTCGGTCGCCGTCAGCACGCGTTCACGGCGGACATCTATAATATGGAGCATCGGCTCGTTGCCGACCGGACACACTTCGATGCAAGCGTTGCAGGTCGTGCAGGCCCAGGCCGCTTCGGCATTCAGCGCAAAATCCAGCAGCGGCCGCGGGCTCTCTTTGCCGGCGCTGAACTCCCCGCGAATGCGGTTTAGCTCGAAGCGCTCGTTGATGAGAATCGCCGCCGGACTGAGCGCCTTGCCGGTAGCGTATGCGGGGCAAACGTCCTGGCAGCGATTGCACATGATGCAGCTATACGCGTCCAAGAGACGCGGCCAGGGAAAATCCTCGAGCTTGGCCGCTCCGAAAGTTTCCTCGTTTTCGAAATCCATCGGCGCCAGGGCGCCGGGATTTTTTTTCTTGAGCGCAAGATTGATCGGCGCCAGGAGAATGTGGATGTGCTTGGAGCGGGGAAAATAAGGCAGGAAGAGCATGATGGAACCTAACGCGCCCCACCAGAAGAGATGCTCGAAGGCCGTGACTGCGCCCGGATCGACGCCGGCAAAGACGTCGGCAAAGGCGGAGCCGACGGGCTGATAAGGATCGCCGGCTTTCCGGGAGAGCTCGGCCGCCTTGGAAAGAAGGCGGCTGCCGACGTGAATGAATATAAAAACCGCCACGATCGACGAGTCTCTACGGATACCCGGCTTCACATCCTCATGCAGCGGCACATTGGGAGCAAAGGAAAAATCGCGGGGCCGAACCAGGAAGCGTCGCAGCGCAAGCCCCACAATCCCGACAAGCACTCCCGCGGTGAGGAGATCGGCGATCAGGTTGAACGGATTCCATACGGTCCCGCGCGCGCGGAACGGAAAGAATCCTTCCAGGGCATCGACGACGTTGACCAGGAAGTAATAGACAAATCCATAAAAGACGAGCGCGTGAAGCAGGGAGACGAGCGGCCGTTTTTTGAAAACCGTTTGTTGCGTGAGAACCTTCCATAGAGCGTTGAAGATACGTTTCGGCAGATGGTCGAAGCGGTCTTCCGGCTTTCCGCGCCGGATCGTCTGGTAAACTTGGTAGAAGCCGGTGCCCGCGAAATAGAGCGCGCCGAAGGTAAGAAGGAGAAACAGAACCTTTTCTATCGTCGTAAGCATCGCCCGGATGTTCTTAGCTCTTTGGAGTGTTGGAGTATGGGAGTATTGGAGTACTGGGTTTTAAATGCATCACTCCATGACTCCATCACTCCAGTACTCCGGTGTCTGCGCTTATCGTTGGTAGCCGAGGCGGCTGGATAGCTGTTTTCCCGCGTTGGTAATCAAAGGCACGATTTCCTTTTCGACGCGCTCTGGCGTCAGCCTGTGGACCGGCCCGGAAATCGTGAGGCTCCCGACCAGGCCCCGCGTGTGGTCGCGGACCGGCACGGCAACCGACATCACTTCCTCGATAAACTCGCCGTCATCGACGGCGTACCCGGCGCTGCCGACTTCCTGCAACTGGCGTAAAAGCGTCTGCCGATCGACCACCGTCTTATCGGTATAGCGTTGCAGCTTTTCCGGCAGCGAGTGTATCAAAGCCTCGCCCGGCTCGAATGCCAGGTGCACCTTGCCGGCGGCGGTGCAATGCAGCGGCAGGGTTCTCCCGAGCAACGACACCACCCTCACGGGATTCTCCGGCTCTATGAAATCGAGCGGCACGATCGCCAGGCCTTTCTTCACCGCCACGTAACAACTTTCATTGGCCGATTTCGCCAGCTCCTGCAACATCGACTTGGCCTGCACCAGAAAGTCCATCTGTTTGATATAGATCTGGCCGAGCTGAAGACACTTGAGCCCGAGGCGATAATTTTCGGTCCTTTTGTTTTGTTGGATGTATCCGCGCGCCTCCAGCGTGGCGAGCAGGCGAAAAATATTATTCTTGTGGAGCTTCAACCGCTTGCTCAACTCGGTCACGCCGATTTCATCGGCGTTGCCGTTGAATTGCTCGATGACATCGAGGGCGTGCGTCACCGATTGAATCGCGTAATTGGACTTTTCTCGCCGCACCGTTTTTCCTCCGAAAAAAATGAAAATACTTTGAATGAACCGCCGGTAAAAAACCGTTTTAACTTAGTCCCGAAGCGCGAGATTGTCAAACTTGCGCAGCCGCGGAGAATTTTACGGGCGCTGGCCGCGAAACGCCGGCTCGAAGGGGCCGGCGCACGGGCCGCTTCTACTCTCCTTGACGTTCTCGGGCCGGAATGTGTAAACATGTTTACGATGAAAGTCGGCTCCAAGGGTTATTACGGATTGCTCGCGCTGGCCGATTTGGCGCAATATTCCAAGGGACGACAGCTCGCGCAGGTGAAGGAGATCGCGCGCCGGCAAAAAATCCCGGAAGAGTACCTCGGGCAAATCATGGTGCTGCTCAAGCGCGCCAATCTGGTGCACGGCGCGAGAGGCCCCGGAGGCGGCTACCGTCTGGCCCGCCCCGCCGAGAGCATCAGCGTCGCAGCGGTCTTGAAGGTCTTGGAAGGTCCGCTCATGGGAGTCGATTTGAGAAACACGCGCGACCGGATGCCCATCTCTACGCCTGCGCGAAGACTCATCGAAGCATGGACCCAGGCGGTGGATACCGCGGAAAAAATGCTCGACGAGCTCTCCGTCGCCGACCTCTGCAAGCCGGAAGACCCTGCGCAGATGTACCACATCTAACAGGCCGCTGAAAAAGGCCGCTCGGAAACGGGGGAAACGGGGTCAGACATAACAATCATTACAGTCTTGACATTGATCCCCGGTTT
>CAZNES010000024.1:0-48315 GCA_964572145.1 uncultured Syntrophobacteraceae bacterium | reverse complement strand
TGCACGACCTCCGTGCCCACTCCCTCTTTGGTAAATGCTTCGAGGAGCACGGCGTGCTTCACCCGGCCGTCGATGATGTGGGTTTTTCCCACGCCGCCTTTCAAGGCTTCGATGCAGCATTCCACTTTGGGAATCATTCCTTCTCCGACGACTCCGTCCTGGATGAGCTTGCGCGCCTGGTTGATCTTGAGCGTGCTCAGAAGCTCGCCCTTTTTGTCCTTGACGCCTTCGACGTCGGTCAGCAGGATGAGCTTCTCGGCGCCGAGCGCTTCGGCCAACTGCCCGGCGACGAGGTCCGCGTTGATGTTGTAAGTCTCGCCGCCCTCGCCCACTCCTATCGGAGCGATGACCGGAATGAACTTATTCTCGTCGAGCGAATGGATCACCGTCGGATTGATGCCGATGATTTCTCCGACCATGCCGATGTCGACCGTCTCCGGCTCCTGCCCGTTGTTTTTCACGGTCACCTTCATCTTGCGCGCCTTAATGAGCCCGCCGTCCTTGCCGCACAATCCGACCGCCAGACCGCCGTGCTGGTTGATCAGGTTGACGATCTCCTTGTTGATCTTGCCGACCAGCACCATCTCGACGATTTCCATGGTCGCCTGATCCGTGACTCTCATGCCGCGCACGAACTGCGTCGGCGTTCCCATCCGCTCCAGCATCTCGTTGATCTGCGGCCCGCCGCCGTGGACCACCACCGGGTTGACGCCGACGTATTTGAGCAGCACGATGTCCTGAGCGAAGCTGTCCTTCAACTCCTCGTCGGTCATGGCGCTGCCGCCGTATTTTATGACGAAGGTCTTGCCGTAAAAGCGCCGGATGTAAGGCAGCGCCTCCATCAGCACTTCGGCCTTCACGATAAATTTTTCCATCAGCTCACCGTTACAGGATATAGCGCGAGAGATCCTCGTCTTTGAGGATCGGGTCGAGCCGATCGCGCACGTACTGCGCGTCGATCACGACCTCCCGGTCGCGCATCTCCGGCGCGGAGAAAGAAACGTCGTCCAACAGTCTTTCCATAATCGTGTGCAGCCGCCGCGCGCCGATATTCTCGGTTCGCTCGTTCACCTCCGCGGCGATCCGGGAAATTTCGACAATGGCGTCGTCGCGGAATATGAGCCGCACGCTCTCGGTATCGAGCAGCGCGATATACTGCTTGATGAGCGCGTTTTTCGGCTCCGTGAGAATCCGGACGAACTCTTCTTTGCCGAGCGATCCCAGCTCGACGCGGATCGGGAACCGTCCCTGAAATTCAGGGATCAGGTCCGACGGCTTGGTGCTATGAAACGCCCCCGAGGCAATAAACAGGATGTGATCGGTCTTGATCATCCCGTATTTCGTGTTGACCGTCGATCCTTCCACGATCGGGAGCAGGTCGCGCTGCACGCCCTCGCGCGAAACGTCGGGGCCGTGCACGGATTCGCGGCCGGCGATCTTGTCGATCTCGTCGATGAAAACGATCCCCGATTGCTCGACCCTGCGGACCGCCTCCGAGACCACCTTGTCCATGTCGATCAGCTTGCCCGCTTCCTCTTGCGTGAGAATATCCAGGGCCTCGGGAATTTTCACGGTCCTTTTCTTGGTCCGCTTGGGCATCAGATTGGAAAACATCTCCTTGAGATTGAACTCCATGCCTTCCATCCCTTGCGGCGTCATGATCTCGATCATCGGCATGACGGTCTGGCTCATCTCGATGTCCACGAAGCGCTCATCGAGCTTGCCCTCGCGCAGCATCTTCTTGAGCTTCTCTCTCGTGCCGGCGGCCCGCACGCTGTCGGCCTCGTCGCCCTCGGCCTTGCCGAGCTGGAGCGGCGGCAGCAAGATGTCGAGGATTTTCTCCTCGGCCAGCTCGCGCGCGCGAATCTCAACTTTTTGCTTCTCCTCGTCTTTGACCATGCTGACGGCGAGCTCCGTCAAATCGCGGATGATCGACTCCACGTCGCGCCCGACGTAGCCCACCTCGGTGAATTTGGAAGCTTCGACTTTGATGAACGGCGCCTGCGCCAGTTTGGCGAGCCGGCGGGAAATTTCCGTCTTGCCCACGCCGGTCGGGCCGATCATGATGATATTTTTCGGCGCGATCTCCTCGCGCAGATCCTCCGGCACGAGCTGGCGCCGCCAGCGATTGCGCAGCGCGATCGCCACCGCTCGCTTGGCGTCTCTCTGCCCGACGATATACCGGTCGAGCTCCGAGACGATCTCGCGCGGCGTCATGACCGGCGCCGGCGACATAGGAGACACGGTTTCCGCCAACTGTTCTTTACGAGGATCTTTCATAGGAACTAGTGTAGTGTCTCTAACGCTTCTTTACAATTCCGTTCGCCCTGAGCTTGTCGAGGGATCACCACGAACGGTAAGTAAAGCTTTTTCTGAGACACTACACTAGCAAGCCTCAATGCAAAGTGAAAAGTGCAAATTGAAAAATGCAAAATGAGATCAAAGACACAGACTTTAACTTTTAAACTTTGCAATTTTCATTTTGCAATTTGCAATCGCGCCAAGCGCGCTAGGGCAACTCTTCAAAGTTCAGTTTGTCGTTCGTATAGACGCATATTTCAGCCGCTTGCAGCATCGCCTCTTCGGCGATCATCCGCGCGTCGAGCGCGGTGTGCTTGAGCAAAACCCGCGCCGCGGCCAGCGCGTAGTTTCCGCCGGAGCCGATCGCGATCGCGCCGTCGTCGGGCTCCACCACGTCTCCGGCTCCCGAGATTACCAGGGAATTCTCCACGTCCGCAACGATCAAGAGCGCGTCGAGCCGTCGCAGCACCCGGTCGGTGCGCCAGTCTTTCGCCAATTCCACCGCGGCGCGCTTTAAATTACCGTTGAACTGCTCGAGCTTGGCTTCGAACTTTTCGAACAGCGTGAAGGCGTCGGCGGTCGCGCCGGCAAAGCCGGCGATGACTTTGTCGTGGAAGAGCTTACGCACCTTGCGCGCCGTGTGCTTCATCACGGTCTGCCCGAGGCTCACCTGCCCGTCGCCCACCATGACGACCTTCCCGTTGTGGCGGACCGCTAATATCGTTGTACCGTGAAACATGTTTTCAATGGTATAAAATTGCGCGGCAGTTCTTCCTACCGCCTACCGCCTACCGCCTATAGCCTACCGCCTTCTTATGCCCTCGGATGCGCCTTGTCGTAAACGGCTGTAAGCTGATCCAGATTCAAATGCGTGTAACGTTGGGTCGTCGATAGGCTGGCATGGCCTAACAACTCCTGTATGACGCGCAAGTCGGCGCCGCCGTTCAGCAGATGCGTGGCAAAGGAGTGACGCAGTCCGTGCGGCCCCATGCGCACCGCAATGCCCGCGGCCTTGAGATATTTTTCCACCACTCGCCCAACGCTGCGCGTCGTGATGCGGCCTCCCCTGTGATTCAAAAACACCGGCGTCTCGCCTTTCGCCGCCCGCCCCCACTTTATGGCCTGTTCGTCCCCATAGTTGCGCAGCGCCTTGAGCGCCACTTCTCCGATCGGCACGATCCGCTCCTTCGATCCTTTTCCGACCACTCTAATGATACCCAACTGAAAGTCAACGTCGTTCCAATCGACTCCGACAAGCTCGCTCACCCGCACGCCGGTGGAATAAAGCGTTTCAAGGACTGCGCGGTCGCGAATCGTGAGAAGCCCGTCCCCTTGAATTCCGCCGAGCAGGAGAAAAACGTCATCGACGGAAAGAAACGCGGGCAGCGGCTTTTCCTGCTTCGGCGTCGAGATCCATGCGAGCGGATCGGACTGAAGCTTCTTTTCTCTTAAAAGATAGCGAAAGAAGCCCTTCAGCGCGGCAAGCTTTCTGCCGATCGAACTCTTCCGGTTGTGTTTCGACAACGACGCGAGGTAGGCGCGCACGACGTGGACGGTTACGGCCTCAAGCGGGATTTTCTTTTCTGCATTTTCTTTTGCTCTCTGATCGAGAAACTCTTCGAACTGTTTCAGGTCGCTCAGATAGTTGCGCAGCGTGTGAGGCGAGACATTCTTCTCCAACTTGAGGTAGTTCGCATATTCGTCTATCCAATCGTCCAACCTTATGGGCCCCCGGAAACTGATGTGATGTTAGCATAACACGGCGGGAGGAAAAACAAAATTCGAACTCGCCTGGAGGGAGGACACGTACCGATCGGTGATCGGTAAAGATTGTCAATCAGGAATCAAAGACTCTATTGGGCGGAGTCAACCATCTTCACTCATTGGATAGTAAAGTTAGCATTGCTGGTGTCACAGATCGAGGGAGTCTTCACACTGCAGATCCGGATTCTGCCCTGATTCGTTGCCGGCTTCGTTACCTTCCAGGGTTGGTTTCCATCGTTGGCGGTGCTCTTAGAAATATTTGCCCAAGTTGCACCACCATTGCGAGAAATCTGGACTTTTACGTTGCCAGTGATGCCGCTAGTAGTCCACTGGATGGCGTGTGTTGTGCCGATTTTCCAGATCTCGCTGCCGTTAGGTGAGAGGACCGTGATAGGTGGCGGCGTCACATACGCCGCCGTCACGGTCTTATCTGTGCTCATGGTTACGTTGCACGTGGGTCCTACGGCGCTGTTGCAACCACTCCAATTACCAAAGTTCTTCCCCCCGGTCGTTGAGGGTGCGGTCAAAGTCACCGGCGTGTTGGTGTTATAGGTCCGTGCGAATTGCGTTGTGTCATTACCGTTGCCATCATTGTCGTTGGGGCTCACGGTGATGAATACTCCAGTGTTGGGGTTAGATGATGCAACGGCAAGAGTCCGCGTGATCGGAGTACTCCCAGGAACAACGGTTAAAAAGTCTCCACAACTCCAACCATTCGAAGCTCCCGAAATAGCAGGTAGATCAATTTGATACCAATTATTCGTGCAAGAACCCGCAGGTGAAGACGTACCAAGGACAACAAATCTCTGGCCGTCCCAAATCTTATCAAGCGAAGAGCTACTTGCCGGCGAAGGCCGAACAAATAGTCCGGCGGTCCCAGTGTTTTTTACTTCAACTTGTGTAGCCGACTGATCTTCAACCGAGAAAGTTGTTCCACTAACAGTGCCTGCGATCCAGCCGGCGCAGGAGTTACTGTTGTTGCACGGAAGATAAATGCGGTACCAGCCGCCACTTGCCGCAAACGCGACGAACGTTTGATCAAAATTGACCGTAGTAAACACTGAGTAACTTGTGCTTGGTCCTCGACGAACACTCAAACCTGTGGAGTTGATAACCCTAACGGGAACGGGCGAAACAGCCGTTGTGGAAATATACTTCCAAGGATCAAAATATCCGTTAACATCTGGAGGGGTAGTAGTGTAACCCGGTCCTAAATTACTATGGTTCTTGATTTCAAAGTGTAGGTGAGTACCGGTTACATTTCCTGTATTCCCTATAACACCTATTTTTTGACCCTTTATTACTCCTTGGTTCATTCCAACCGTAATACTACCTTTCTGCAGGTGCCCGTACTGGCTATAGAGACCCGTAGCATGCTGGATAATAACTGTATTTCCGAATCCACCATTACAAGAAGTAACCCCTGGATCACAATCATTAACTGCCGCCACTACAGTACCCTCTTCGGAGGCGTAGATATTTTGATCTGACGACGTAGGGGTCACGTCGATACCAGTATGGTACTGGTCAGACTTGACGCAACTATCAAAACCTGAGGTGATACCTCTACAAGTATAGTCCTGGGTTACGTTCGGTACAGTTGTAAAGGGAGATAATGGCCATTGAAATGTAGCTGCGATGTCCGAACCTACCGGCGGTCCCCCAAAGATGTCCTGATTCCCATTTCTTGTATCTCCCCATACTGCCACACCGGAAGCTGAGAGACCGAAGTAATCACCGATAAACGTGCCTCTGAATCCGTCGAAGTCTGGATTAGATGATTGTGTGGTAACGCGAACGTTCGGGCCGAAGCTGGCCCCATGGTCGATGGACTCTGCCATAAAAATATCGTAGAGTTTTCCTCCCGGATTTACTGAATCCAAGCGATCATCACCCCACATGAGCCGCACCGTGCCATCACCGTCGACAGCTATCCAAGGAAAAAACTGATCACGCGGATTTCCTGGAGCGTCATCGTTAACTCTAAGCGGCGCGCTCCATGTCGAGCCTCCGTTAAGAGAACGACTGACAAATACGTCGGTTTGACTCGCACCATTGTTGCTAGACCAAGCGACGTAGACGCGGTTTGCGTCAGTGGGATCGGTGGCGATTACAGGAAACGCAGCATTGACACGAAAATTCGATCCAAACAGAGGGCTGGGAGGCGCAGTTAAGCCTGAGGCGGCGGCGACCGGTGGCGAAAAGGAAAGGCCACCGTTGGTGGATTTTCGTACAAGCTGCCGGATTCCAGCATTGCAGTCGTACCAAACGACGTGCAAATCACCGTTCGCTGCGACCGCCGGGACAGCTTTCACAAGACAACCAGTGGCGAGGACCGTTGGCGCGGACCAAGTTGCGCCACCATCAGACGAAAAAGAGAAGCGAATATTCCTCGTAACTAAGTTCTCTGGAAAATTCTGCGGACAACCGCTATAGACGTCTTCGTCCCAAACCATATAAACTCTTCCGGTAAAAGGACTAGTTGGATTCGAGTCCACAGCGATGTACTCTCCATCCTGGTACAAGGTTTGCGTGTTAGCGACAGCCGAACCATTGGCCGGTAGGTTCCAGGTGTTTCCACCGTCATTTGATCGGTAGACATAGAGGCCACCGCTAGCACAATTTCCATTTGGAGGACTACTGTTATCGTGAAATCCTATTGTGCTGAAATAAACCGTGTTGCCCAGCCCCCAGGCGACCGCAGAGTCTCCTGCCGCCAGATGAGTCGCGAGACTCCGATTGCCCCATATAAAACCAGGGGGATTAGGCAAAATCGGCCCTTGGTCCGGCGCAATCCATGTTTTTCCGCCATCCGTACTACGTGCGACCCCGGGCGCAGCGTCATTAGCAATCGAATCATTCTGAAAATCTGCAAACCCGGTTACCAGTTGCGAAGGATTTTGTGGATTGGAGGCCACACTCGGCTCGACCTGAGGACGTGCCAGAGTAGAACTATTGGTATTAACTCTTACGTCGGTTGGGGATTCTACTTCGGTTCGTAGTGAGACCCCACGCGAGACCGGAGGAGGTGGAGCAATTCGGGTAATAGAAGAGGGCGGAGGCACCGTCGGATTTGGGGGACTCTGGGCGATAGCTGTTTGAGAAAATATCGTGGTGGTTACAACAACTATAAATTTGATAAGACACTGATGTAATATCTCAGCGGTTGTTAACTGTTTCATCTAGCAGCTCACCGTCCTTCGGCCCTTTTTCATTTTTTTATTCATTCGGACATTAAGAAACGGGTCGGGAGTCTTTTCATGACCTGCACGGCACTCTGGTGCGATGGACCAACCCAGAGCGACGGTACCTTCTGGAGATCTCCTTCAATGGTGGATAGGTATCGGGGGTTTTGACGGTCTAGGCTTGAATGTTTGAACGAGCAAGCTTCCCTTGCACCTACGTTCCCCGGCCACGCAAATGCTTTTTTTCTCTTCCTCCTATCTCGATCATCGCCGCTCTTTGCGTGATCACTCAGAACTTGTCGAGTGTTCAGTGATCCCACGAGCCTCCTCTTAAAAACTCCGAAACCCGACTATTTTCTTGGCGGAGTGACCGGAGGCTGCTCAATTTTGGCAGGCGCTGGTTTGGTGTTATCCAACGCTTTCGATGCCGGCGTTGTTCCGCCCTGCACCCCCACTTCGCCACCCGTTCCCAGCCCGCCCTTCACTTGTTGAGCCTTGTAGTTCCTTACGGCTGCGACGAGGCGGTTGTATGCATCGGCGAAGGCCGCCGCAAGTAACTTGCCCTCAGCCGTATTCGTGTAGCCTCCAAGGCCCCCCGCGCCGCCAGAACCAAACACACCGCTCCACGCGCCAAAGTCCGTTTTCGAACTGCTTCCCTCAGCCGCCGCCAATTGTACTCCGGAGCGATTATCGACGAGAGTTAACGTTGTCGCCGCTTCGCGAAAGCGTAAATTACCCACTATCAACGACGCTGCTGTTCCAACCCAGGGGATGAGACCTAACACAGTTCCAAGACCGCCCGCATCTTGCTGGCTAAAACTGATCATGGGACTCATAGAATAATCCGCCGCGACCATTTGACTTGGGCCCATATTGCTTTCCGCCCGCAGTTCGCCCATCTGACGTAATCGGCGCTCGAATTCCAACTGATCGAACGCGCGCCCGCGCTCAACAACTACGAAGCAGTTGGACTGCTGAATAAGCATGCGAATCAGCGGGACAGTCGAGGTAAGTTTGTAGTCGAAGGTGAGCTGGTAATACCAGGGCTGCGTCTGGTCCTCCACAACAGCCAACGTTCCCAGTGATTTATCGCAGCGTTCGATTTGTGTGTTAGCGTTCTGCGTTGTCGATCCGGCGGCGGCGCCGGTCACAGGTGTCCGCGCGGAGTCGTCCCCCATCTGCACGGACGCCATGTTAGCGCACGCGGCAAAAACCAAGACGGTGGCTATCGTCAGTATTTTTTCTGATATGCTATTCAAGTCCATTGCCGTCTATCTCTCTACAGCCCTCTGAAAAAAAGGGTCTTATGCATACCATTGCCCATAGAACCCGTCAAGCGGGGTTTTAGACCGGCCTTGAGCCCTCGGAAGTCCCCACAACTTCCCTTCTTTAAGCAAAACTGGTACGAATTTCGTTCGTACCATGGCAAATGAAGAGCGAGTTGTCTTTTCGAGCGGTCGGGGACAAAAGCTGGTGGGGTTTCTCCACCATCCGGCGGCTGAGCCGAAGGCCGCCGTCATTCTCTGTCATGGGATGGAGTCGAGCAAAGAAAGCGAGAAGCTCGCCACGCTAAGCCGCCGATTGTCGGAACGAGGCATACTCGCGCTGCGTTTCGATTTTGCCGGCTTGGGAGAATCGGAGGGAAAGTTCGAGGAGATGACTTACAGCGGAGAAGTTGAAGATTTGCGCGCGGCGTATGAAGTTGTCGTGAAATATCGGCCGAAGAAGATCGGCGTTCTCGGTTCCAGCATGGGAGGAACGGTCGCGCTGCTGTTCGCGGCTCAAGAGAAAAACGTCGCGGCGCTGGGCTCGAGTGGTTCGAGTGTCAGTTCGAGTGTCAGGCTTTTGTAATTTGCTTTTTGTCACGTGCCGTTATCTCGGTTTAGGCTCGTCGGCGTTTTTGGCTGAGGGATTTGAGGCAGCCGGTTTTTCTGCCGGTGGGCCGGATTCGATCATGGCCTCTCGCTGTGTAGTCACCCACAGGCGGTCGATCACAGTCTGATCCCAAACCGGCTCGCCGTCCTTTTGCATCTTGAAGCGAATCTGTGGGCTGAAGCTCATGCTTTTTCTGTTGCTTCGCTTTTCCAGCCTCATCGAAACCTGGTCCATCGCCCCGTCTCCATGCTTTCTTCCTGCACTCGTTCAGATACACATATGAGACAAAATAAGCGCAGTGCCTTGACCGTCAGTAGAGCCGCTGCCTATAATCTCACTCATCATGGCGAAAACACCTGAACAGTTGGACGAGCTGTGTGATTGAAAAGGCTGGCTGACTTTAGAGACTAGTCTCGTGCGATGCCGCAATCGATGAAAGCAACCCGCATTACCTATGACCCCGAGGGGGATATTCTCTACGTTACCTTTGGGCAGCCGGCTGCATCCACCGGCTATCAACTCTCGGACCAAATCTTGCTGCGGGTCGATCCTAAGACGCAGTTGGCTTCCGGTCTGACGATTCTTAATTACTCGAATCATGCGTCCGCCTCGCGGGAGATTCTCTTGCCGGGAGTCGAAGAATATTCTGATGTTAAGCCCTTACTCCTGCACATTCTTGGCTCCCCCCCGGTTAGCCAGTTTCTCAGCATCACTACGGGAAAAGAGGGAATAGGCGCCACGCTTCTCAGCCCTTCCCTGCAAGAAGCGGTCGCCGGCTAATCGGCCGAGCGATTGAGCCCATTTTCTCGGGTCATGTTCCTCTGCCGCTCGCGCTTCGTCTGTCGTTTCTCGTCTCACCCTGGCTCCTCACCAAGTTGCACAAACCACAGACGCCCACACGATAATTTCGTCGTTTTTACTTCTTCGTTTGCTCCTTTGTCTTCTGAACAGGTCACGGGATTCTGCATTATCCGGCAGCGCGTGAGCCGCGAGCGGCGGTCATACTGTGTCACGGGATGGAGTCGAGCAAGGAGAGCGAGAAGCTTGTACAGAGACTAACAGCTCAAGGGGCTTATTTCTCAGACTGGGTTTCGGGATTTAAAATCTCAAGCCCCTCCAGCCTGCAGATTTCTAAAAGCCGGCCGTCTGCGCAGACAAAAACCAGTCCTCGACCTTTTCGGTGCCTACTTCCTCGTGGTAGAGCTTGATCAACGCTGAAGTATCAAAGAAAAACGAGGAGATCACAGCCGGTCTTCACGTTCGGCTGTCAGTTCCTTCGCCCAGTTGGTTTTTGAGGAGGCAAGAAGCTTCTGTATCCTCTTGTGGTTCGTCTTCGGGTGGGCTGACTTTCTACCCGCTTCCGCGTCGGGTCTAAGAAATTCCTGCTTGAGCAGAGCTATGAAGCGTAGGATCTTCGGCAGCGCTTCTTCCGGTAAACTGCGAAGCTCTTTCAGGATGCGTTCTTCATTTTGCACTCCATGCCCCATCGTCAGGATACCTCCAGTTCGGGAACTTTTGTTTCCAGCCTACATCAGAACGCCGGAAGTTCTCAAGAACTGCTTTTTGGTCGAGCCAAGAGACAGGGGGACCACGGCTGCTTCCCGGCCACCCTTCATGAAATCATCCGTGAATTTCTCCAGGCTCTCAAATAAAGGCTCCCAGGATTTCCCTTTTGGCCGAAGCAACAACGATGTTCTTCTCTTTACGATTTCCACCCCGTCGGCCTCGATTTGAATTTTCTTGGGCATCCTTACCGTCTGCCTGGTCCCGCTGCGAAAGGTCGTTCTTGCCTTCACCATTCACCTCCATATTTACACGAGGATATACGCCGTCCCGACGATGTCAACAGCTTGGGAAACGCCGGTTTCCTTCCCTGCGCAGACCTGCTAGGAATCCTTCTCACACATCCATGCAGGAAGAGCGAATCAGTATTTCCAACCCCCGCGGGCAAAGGCTCGTCGGGATTCTGCACCGGCCGGATCGCAGTAAAGCGGCCTCGGCGGTGATACTGTGTCACGGCATGGAGTCGAGCAAAGAAAGCGAGAAGCTCGTCACGCTGAGCCGCCGATTGTCGGAACGAGGCATAATCGCTCTCCGTTTCGATTTTGCCGGCTCCGGAGAGTCGGAGGGAAAGTTCGAGGAGATTACTTACAGCGGAGAAGTTGAAGATCTGCGCGCGGCGTATGAAGTGGTGATGAAATACCGGCCGAAGAAGATCGGCGTTCTTGGTTCCAGCATGGGAGGAACGGTCGGGCTGCTGTTCGCCGCTCAGGAGCAGAACATAGCGGCGCTGGTGACTATCGCAGCGCCGGTTCACCCGGAGAGATTCAGCGAGCGGCTCTCAACTCCGGAAGAGACGCGACAATGGCGGGCACGGGGATTCACCCGGTATCATGGCCACCGCCTCAATGTTTCTCTCCTCCGTGACCTTGAAGTCCTCGATGTACCAAAAGCCGCGCGAAAAATTTCCTGTCCCGTCCTCGTCATTCACGGCGATAAAGATGACATAGTGCCCGTCAAAGAGGGCCGCGAGCTTTTTGCCGCGCTCGCCGGACCGAAGCGGCTCTGCATTATCGAAGGATCAGGCCACCGGCTGACGGAGCCGGCGCACTTGCAAAAAGCGCTCGCGGAGTCTATCGACTGGCTGACGCAAAATTTGTGATGAAGAAAAACTTCTTCTCTTCGCTTAGACCCCCTCACCTTAATCCTCTCCCCCGCGACGGGGGAGAGGGAAGGGTGAGGGGGAACTGCGGCTCATCTCATGGGACGTTCGATCTGAAGTCGCGGGCAACTCTCCTCGTTATTGGCCTACTGGCTCTTATGTCCGCCGCCTGCCGCCGGGACCTTCACACCGCACAAGGCGTCGCGGAGGAATTCGTCGATCAACATTACGTCGAGATCAATTTGCAGAACGCGAAAGCCTACGCCGTCGGGCTCGCGCTGGAGAAGATCGACGACGAGATTCGCCTGACCGCGGGCCAGGCGATCGACGCCTCGACGCGCAAGCCCAAAGTCCACTACCGCCTCCTAGAAAATAAAGAAGCGGACGGCCGCGTATCATTTCTCTATGAAGGAACGATTCAGGCGGAGGACGCGCCGGAATTCACCCGGCGCTGGCTCGTCGTGGCGCGGAGGGACGGCGATCAATGGCGCGTCTCCAATTTCACGGAATCCGATTGACCACTCAACAAAAAACTAGCCAAAGATAGTTGAAATTTTTCGCTTGGATTGGACTTACGGAACCGGAAGAAAGATGCCTCGCGCAAATCCGCCAGAGGACGGATCAGCCTCAGGCTGAGACGCAAAGCGCGCCAAGTTCGGAGAAATATTTCTCTCTTTGCGTTCTTGGCGTCTTGGCGCGATAAATTTTCTTGTCGTCGTTGCGTATAACATTTTAAACGTAAGAATCTAGCTATACTCGCGGTAAATCCCCTCGAACTTGGCGATCTTAAATCGCACCATGTTCCGCGCCGCTTCGCGCACGGCGCGCTGCTGCTCGGGCGAGGTCGCGTAACGCGCGACGACCTCAGCCGCGGCTTTGGTGTGTTCCTGGTCGGCGATGCGATGCACCGTGAAAAACTGGCATTCCTTGTCGCCCAGACCGTAGTGGCGCCTCAGATGCGTATCGAACTCTTCCGAGTAACGGCAGACCATGCTCTCGTTGACCAGCGCGCCGGTGCGCGTCTCGGCCGGCGAGCCCAAGAACATGCCGCGAATCACGACGCTCGTGTGCGCGAGGCATTCGAAGATCGGCGTCGCGTCGGCGAAATCCGATTCTTGAAGCCCGAGCGCGATGCCGAACTTCTTCGCCAGGTTGGGATGATACTGTTCTTCGTTGAACTGCTCGCGGAAGTGCTCGTAGAGATCCGGGTTGGCGGCGTTCTTCGCCATGCAGAGAACCAGCCCCTTGCAGAGCGCGACGTTGTGAAGATAGTGCTGGACGGCGAAGCCCTGGAGCCGGCGCTTTGATAATTTGCCCTCGCGCAGCTCGGAGAAATAGCGCGTCTCCATGAGCCGCTCGACGCCCGGCTGAACGATCTCACGAATGACCGAATCGACGAAGTTGTGATTTTCCATAGCGCGTCTAACCAGACGGGATTAAAAGCGCGCATTCATCGGCGCTGACGGGAAACTCAACCATGCGTCCTATGAGCTCGGGACTTCGCCGACTACGGTGCTGATCGTCGCTTCATGTCGCAGCGGGCGAATTTGCCAGGCCAGCCCGGCCGCAATAAACGCCATGACGCCGCCGGTGAGAAAGGCGAACTGGTAACTGCCCATCCAGTCGTGTACTAGACCGCCGCCTGCCGCCATCAATGACGCGCCGACCTGATGAGAAAGGAAAATCCAGCCGTATACCCGGCCGACCGCGCGCTTGCCGAACGTGTCGGACGTAATCGCCACCGTCGGCGGCACGCTGGCAAACCAGTCGAGGCCGTACACCACGGCAAAAAGAAAGAAGCCGGAAAAGTCGGTGACAAAGGGAAGAATAAAAAGCGAGACGCCGCGCAGCGCATAGACCAGCGCCAGCCACTTGCGCGGCTGGACACGGTCGATCATCCAGCCGGAAAACACGGTGCCGACGCAGTTAAGCCCGCCCATGATGCCCACGATGGCGCCGGCGGTGACTTGCGGGATTCCATGATCGATGGAATGTGGAATCAGATGCGTGCCGATCAGTCCGTTCGCCGTCCCGCCGCAAACGAAAAAGCTGCCCGCCAAAAGCCAGAAGGTGGAAGAACGAAACACTTGAGACAACGGCATGTCGGCGCCGTCACCTGCTCGCGCCGCAGCGAGCCGTTGCGCGGCCGAGCCCGGAGCCTGCGAACCATAGGGCTCCAGCCCCATATCCGCCGGGTCGTCGCGCATAAAAAGAAAAATGATTGGTATCAACGCGAGCGCGACGCCGACCAACGTCCACGAGCCGACACGCCAGCCGCCGAATACGATCAGCGCCATCAAAAGCGGAATAAAAATAAGCTGCCCGGTCGAGCTGGCGCTGTTGAGAATTCCCAGAACCAACCCACGGCGCTGCACGAACCAGCGGTTCGCCACGGTCGCGGAAAGCACCGAGCCGACCCCGCCGGCGGCGAGCCCGACGATCACGCCCCACAACAAGACGAGCTGCCAGTACTCCTTCATGTAAGTCGTGCCGGTGACGCCGAGGACCAGAAGCGACAGACTCGCGAGCATCACCCGGCGCGGGCCAAAGCGGTCGAGCAGCCAGCCGCTGATCGGGGCCGCGACCCCGAAAAGAAGCAGGTTGATGCTGACGGCGAAAGCGATGGCGGCGCGGCTCCAGCCGAACTCGAGCTCGAAGGGATGGATCAAGACCGCGGGCGATGAGCGGATTCCCGCACCGACCAGCGTGGTGAGAAAACTGAGCGCCAACACCACCCAACCGTAATAAAAAGAAGTCGTAATTGGCGGACGCTGAGTTGTTTGACCTGTTTGCATGCTTTTCTAATAGCTCCATTCCCCCCAAAGCACAAACCGACGGCGTAGCCGTCGTCCTGAGCGAAGCGAAGGACCTCCAACGAGGAACGGTCATTGACGCGGCGAAGCCGGATTGATAGATCGTCTGGGCCGCTCCGATATAGGAACTCGAAAGGAGAAGTCGGTTGTTGCGCGCTGTCATCACGCTTGGTCTCGCCGTGCTCATGAGCCTTTCCGCCGCCTGGCCGCCCGATGAAGTCCCTTTCGTTCCAACGCCCATTGAAGTCGTGGACCGAATGCTGGAGATGGCGGAGGTGAAAAAAGGAGATTTGATCTACGACCTCGGCAGCGGCGACGGGCGGATTGTAATTCGGGCGGCAAAAAAGTACGGCGTCAGGGCCGTCGGCATTGAGATGGATTCATGGCTCGTGGCGGCCGCGCGCGCGAAAGCGAAGGAAGAAGGCGTTGACGATCTGGTTGAATTTCGCATCGAAGACGCGGCCGTGGCCGATCTCTCGAACGCGACGGTGATCACGCTCTACATGCTGCCGTGGTTCAACGAAATGATGAGACCGAAGTTCAAGGCCGAACTAAAGCGCGGCGCGCGGATCGTGAGCCACGATTACGGCATCGAAGGCTGGCGGCCTAGCAGGATGGAGGATTTCCCGGTCGTCGAAAAGCGGGCTGAAGGGTTCACGCACAAGCACGTGTTGTACTTGTGGAGAATTGAATAATGTAGGGGCACGGCGCGCCGTGCCCCTACCGCGTCGCCTCGAACGGAATGCCGGTCTTTTTCGAGATATCCAGCAAATCATCCACCACAGGCTTCAGCAAAGGAATTCCCTCTTTACTCCGGATTGCCTCCGCTTCTCTTTCGGGATCGCCGGGAATCAGCGGCCCGCTCGTGCCGGGCGCGGGCTTGGTATTTCGCAGGACGCGCCGCCATTCGTCGATCTGTTTTTTGAATTCGTCTTTGTCGATGAATCCGTCGATCTGCATCGCGCCGAAAAAGTGGCCGATGCCTCTGCCGACGCTACGCGTGGGGATTTCTTGTCTCAGAGCAAACGGCGGCGCAAACGGTCCCCAGTTCGCACCGCTCAAGACAGCGGTCAAGATATCGACCATTGCGGCGAGCGCGTAGCCCTTGTGTCCGCCCATCTCCGCTTCAGAACCTAGAGGGAGTTGAGCGCCGCCGGCGATCATGTCTTGCGGATCGCTCGTCATCCGGCCCTCTTTATCGACGATCCAACCTCGGGGAATCTTCGTTTTCTTCCGCAGAGCGATTTCTATTTTTCCGTAAGCGACCGCGCTGGTCGCCATGTCGATCACGATCGGTGGTTCTTTGAAGCCGGGAAACGCGATGGCGATAGGATTGGTTCCGAGCATGCGCTCCGCGCCGAATAGCGGCGCCACCAGCTTCGTCGTATTCGTCATCGCCCAGCCGATGAGATCTCTCTCGAGCGCTTTCAACGGATAGTAGCCCGCCATGCCGAAGTGATTCGTGTTACACACGCTCACCCAGCCCGAGCCGTACTTTTCCGCCTTGTCCATGGCGATCTCGTTCGCTTTAGGCCCGACGACCAAACCCAAGCCGTTGTCGCCATCGACGGTCGCCACGCTGAGCTTTTCCCGGACGATTTTGATTTGAGGCTTGGGATTGATTCTCCAGAGCTCGAGCATGTCGAAGTACGTATGCAGCCGCGCCACACCGTGCGAGTCGATGCCGCGCAAATCGCTCTTGGCAAGCACGTCGGCAGCTTGTTCGGCGTCGCCCGCCGGCACGCCGAAGTGCATGAACACTTTGGCAGAAAAATCTTTGAGATAGTCAGAGGGGAAAACGTGAGATGGTTGCTCGTCCGACATGAACCACGACTATTAGCCTGGATTATTCATTGCTGAACATCGACCTGGGCCGTTTTCCTCTTGTCGGCCTTTGCGCCTTTGCGCGAGTCGTGTCGTCTTCCTTCGAGACCTTCGTGTCCTTCGTGGTAAAAATCCTCTCACCACGAAGAGCACGAAGCACACGAAGTTTGGATCATTCGTCGCGCCAAGCCTGTCCTGAGCAAAGCCAAAGGAACGCCAAGAGCGCAAAGAATACTGTCTGAGCCTCTCTTTCGGCCTTATCCCTGCGGCCGACAGTCTGTGAGGATCTTTCCACGATCGATGAATAATTCACTCTAGGTCTTCGGCACATCCATACCACGCTGTACCGCAGAACGAGTACTTATGGCGTCGTACCAGCGCTTGACGTTGGGAAAATCTTCCAACTTCGTCCGGTGCATCTCGTAACGCGCCACCCAAGGGTATGTGGCGATGTCGGCAATCGAGTATTCGCCAGCGAAAAATTGACTCTCGCCCAGACGCTTGTCCATCACGCCGTAAAGCCGCGCGACTTCTTTGGAAAAGCGCTCGCGCCCGAAAGTCTCGTTCTCGGGTGAGTTGCGCAGGAACTGATGCGCCTGGCCGAACATCGCACCGACGCCGCCCATCTGAAACATCAGCCACTGGACGACTTCGTAGCGCGGAACGATCTCCTTTGGCATGAACTTGCCGGTTTTCTCGGCGAGATACATAAGTATCGCGCCCGACTCGAACAAGCTGTACGGCATTTTCCCCGGCCCGTCGCGATCGACGATCGCCGGGATTTTATTATTGGGACTTATGGCGAGAAATTCCGGCTTGAATTGCTCTCCCTTGGAGAGATTCACCGGATGGACTTCGTAAGGCAGGCCGATCTCTTCGAGCATAATCGAAATCTTCCGCCCATTCGGCGTCACCCAGGTGTAGAGATCGATCATGGTTGTCCTCCTCCGTCATATTCCTATTTGTAGCAGAGCTTTGCGAACGATTGGAAGGGTGACCTTGTTGAATGAAAACGTACCGAGTTCCCCGTGCGTATTGTGACTACAGGTAAAGTGCAGTGACAGCGACGTGTGGAAACACTCTTACTTTCAACCCCGCCCGAGTCTTTGGGATTGAAATCGTTACGATTACAGAGGAGGTGGAGAGGTGGAGAAATCCTTGGTGGAAACCCCCCTTACTTACTATCCGGCGATGCGTTCGATTTCGCTCCTAGCTTTTGTACATCAGTAACTGTTCCACTCGGGTCATAGGTAATCAGAAGCCGGTAGCTTTCCTCAGTCTGCATCAGCTCGTATGGCGACGCGACCAATTCCCAAATAAAGAAACTCATAAGATCTAAACCAGCATGTGCCCAAGCCCGGCCGCTGCTGGACTCATTTCCTTTTTTGATTAGATAGGAATCTTTCGTCGTTCCGTCAGGTAGCTTCTGGCTGGTTTCTGGAGCGCCTAATTTGGAAATAATCACTGCGCGGTTAGAGCCAGGAAAAACTATAGAATCGTCCATCTCCCTGTGCCCGCTTACGGCCATCCCAACAGCACAACCGGACACGAATAAGGAAAAAATGCCTACTAGAAGAATCGATCTCATAATCCTCCCTATTCAAAAAGTCAGCCACGCCTGACTCTATCGCAGTGACCTGGTGCCCTGCCGTATGGATTTTTTCTCCTGTACCTAATTCCCTATTAGAAGGGCGATCTTCCCACCGGATGGTTTGACCGTCAATAGTAAAATTTTATTTCTTTAGACGTCTGTAATGTTCGACTTCAATTAATCGGTAGGACAACCCTTATCACCTCTTTCAACGTAAACGCGCCGGTGTAAAGCGCCCTTCCGACGATTACGCCCTCGACGCCGTCCTTCTCCAATTCCTTGAGCCGCCGGATATCTTCCAGCGTCGCCACGCCGCCGGACGCGATGACGGGAATCTTGACCGCGCGCGCCACGCGGCGCGTTTCATCCACGTTGACGCCGAGGCGCGTGCCGTCGCGGTCGATGTCGGTGTAGATAATTCTCGAAGCGCCGTCGGCTTCGCAGCGGACAGCCAATTCGACCGCGTCCATCGAAGTATTCTCTTTCCAGCCTTTGACCGCGACGCGGCCTTCGCGCGCGTCGATGCCGACGATGATTCTTCCCGCAAACTTTTTGCAGGCCTGGCGGAGAAAATCGGGATTCTCATAGGCCGCAGTTCCCAGAATGACGCGCGCAACGCCGAGAGCCAGCGCTTCCTCTATAGATTCGAGCGAGCGCAGGCCGCCGCCAAGCTGGACCTCTACGCCAAATCCCATGCAGATCGCCGCGATCTCACGCTTGTGCACGGAGCGGCCTTCGACGGCGCCGTTCAGGTCTACAACGTGGAGCCGTTCCGCGCCCTGGTCCACCCAGTGTTTGGCCGCGTCCACTGGGCTGGAGAAGTAAACAGTCTCTTTGTCCATCTCGCCTTGATACAGGCGGACGCACTGGCCATCTTTAATGTCGATAGCCGGAATAACTAACAACGAAGCACCTCAATTCAAAATGCAAAAGGCAAATTGCAAAAGGCAAAATGAAGTCTTCTGCATTCTGCGCTTTGCATTTTTCGATTTGCAATTTGCATTGGCCTAACGTCTTTCGGCAAAACGAGCAAAATTTTCCAAGAGGCGAAGCCCGATTTTTTGGCTCTTCTCCGGATGGAATTGGCAGGCAAAGAGATGGTCGGTCGCGATGCTGGATGCGAACGAGCCTGAGTATGGAGTCGTGGTCGCGACTAAAGAGCTATCTTCCGGAACCACGTAATACGAGTGGACGAAGTAGACGTAATCCCCCTCCGAAATTCCATCGAGAAACGGCGACGATTTTTTCTTTTCGATCGTGTTCCAGCCCATGTGCGGCACTTTTAGACCGTTGTCCGGACGAAAGGCCACGACCCGGCCGGAAAAAAGCTCCAGACCCTTTTGCGGCCCGAACTCCTCGCTCTCGCTGAAGAGAAGTTGAAAGCCGAGACAGATGCCCAGGAACGGCTTCTTCCGCGTGACAACTTCGCGGATCGGCTCGATCAAGCCGTAGCGGCGGAGATTTTCCATGCAGGCGTTGAACGCGCCGACGCCGGGAAGCACGACGCCCTTCGCGCCGAGAATAGTCGAAACATCGCGCGTGATTTCCGCCTGGCAGCCGACGCGCTCGAAGCCCTTCTGCACGCTGCGGAGATTGCCCATGCCATAATCGACGATCGCGATCATAAACTTCCTTTGGTCGACAAAACTCCCTTGATACGCTCGTCCATGCGCGTGGCTTTTCCCAGCGCGCGCGCCAGCGCCTTGAAGCAGGCCTCGATGATGTGGTGCGGATTTTCCCCCTGCGTCACGTTCATGTGCAGGTTCATGCCGAGCTGGTTCGCCAGCGCCTGGAAAAATTCATGCGGCAGATCGGTATCGAAATCGCCGACGCGGCCGGGACGGATCTTGACGTTGTAGGCGAGATAAGGCCGGCCGCTCAAATCGACCACAACCTGCGCGAGCGCTTCGTCGAGCGGAACGGTTGCCTCGCCGAAGCGGCTGATCCCCTGCTTGTCGCCGAGCGCTTCCTTGAACGCCTGTCCGAGCGTCAGACCGACGTCTTCGACGGTGTGATGATAATCGACCTCGATATCGCCTTTCGCCTGAATCTTGATATCGAACAGACCGTGGCGAGTGAAGATCTCCAGCATGTGATTGAAAAATGGAATGCCGGTTTGGATCTCCGCGGCGCCGCCGCCGTCGATATCCAGCTCCGCCGTGATCTCGGTTTCCTTAGTCTTCCGTTCTGTTTTCGCAGTGCGTCCCATGCTCTTTCTCCTTATCTTTTAAACCGCGCCTCGACCGCGCGCGCGTGATCGTCGAGCCCTTCGAGCCGCGCCAGGCGCGTGATGTCCGGCGCGAGCGTGCGCAGCGCCCGCTTCTCCGCCACAATCACGCTCGTGCGCTTGAGAAAATCGTACGTCCCCAACGGCGAAAAGAAACGCGCCGTTCCGCCGGTCGGCAGAACGTGGTTCGGCCCGGCCATGTAATCGCCCAGCGGCGGCGTGGAATAAGGGCCGACAAAAAGAGCGCCGGCGTTGCGAATCGAACGCGCCCACTTCTGCGGCCGGCGCACCAACAATTCCACGTGTTCCGGCGCGATCGCGTTGGCAAGATCGATCGCTTCCCGTAGTCCGCGGCAGACGATGATCGCGCCGTAATTTTCCAAAGCCTTCAGCGTGATCGCCCGCCGCTTGGTGTCGCGAGTCTGCCGCTCCAGCGCGGCGCGGATGCGGCGCGCGAGCGCGAGCGACGGCGTGACGCAGAGCGCCGCCGCCAGCTCGTCGTGCTCCGCCTGCGACAGCATGTCGGCCGCGACGTGGTCCGGATCGGCGGCGCCGTCGGCAACCAGCAGGATTTCGCTCGGGCCGGCGATCGAGTCGATGTTCACCTCGCCGAAAACCAGCCGCTTGGCCGTGGCAACGTAAATATTGCCCGGCCCGACGATCTTGTCCACCTTGGGAATCGACTCCGTGCCGAAGGCCAGCGCCGCAATCGCCTGCGCGCCGCCGACGCGAAAGATCCGGTTCACGCCGGCAATCCGCGCCGCGGCCAAGATAAGAGGATGCAGCGCGCCGACGCGCCCGACCGGCGAAGTCATGACAATTTCTTTCACGCCGGCGACCCTAGCCGGAATCGAATTCATCAGGACAGTAGACGGATACGATGCTTTGCCGCCGGGAACGTAAACGCCGACGCGCTCGAGCGGAGTGATGCGCTGCCCCAAATATAAACCGATGGGATCGCGGTAGCCCCAGCTCTTCTCCATCTGGCGGCGGTGAAATGCGGCGATTCTCTTCGCTGCAAGACGGAGAGTCTTCAAATCGCGCGCGGGAATTTTTTCGACGGCTTCGTCCACCTCGCGCTTTGACACTTCGACGGTGCGGCGGCTAAGCCGGACGCCGTCGTAGAGGCGCGTGTAATGGAACAGCGCACGATCTCCCCTCGTCTTAACCGCACGGATAATCTCGCCGACTTTTTTCTCTACGCTCTGCTCCTTGCCGGCGCTCCTCTGAATAATTTTTCTCAGCGCGGCTTGAAAGCCGGAGTCGGTCGTCTTGACCAATTTGATTCTCATCCCTCAACCCTTAAACCCTTCAACTCTTTAACCCTTCAACCTCTTGATATCCGCCCCCAGGGCGGAGAGCTTCTTCTCGATGTGCTCGTAGCCGCGGTCCAGATGGTAGACTCTCGATATTTCGGTGTTGCCTTTGGCGACGAGGCCCGCCAAAATCAACGACACGCTGGCGCGCAGGTCTGTCGCCATCACCGGCGCGGCGGAAAGACCCTCCACCCCGCGAACGACGGCGCGATTTCCTTCCAGCCGGACCTCCGCGCCCATTCGATTCAACTCCTGCGCGTGCATGAAGCGATTCTCGAAAATATTTTCCGTGATCACGCTCACGCCGTCGGCCACCGCCATCAAAACCATCATCTGCGCCTGGAGATCGGTCGCAAAGCCGGGATAGGGCAGCGTCGTGATGTCCACGCTTTTTACTCTTCCGTTGCCCGTTACTCTGACTTTATCCGATTCGACGGAAAGCGCCACGCCGGTCTCCTTGAGCTTCGAAATAAAGGCCTCCAGATGGTCCGGCCGCACGTCGCTGACGACGACATTGCCGCGGGTGAGCGCGGCGGCGACCATGAAGCTGCCGGCCTCGATGCGGTCGGGAATCACGCGGTGCGACACGCCGCGAAGCCGCTCGGCGCCTTCCACCTTTATAATGTCGGTTCCGGCGCCCGTAACTTGCGCGCCCATTTTGTTTAACACCGCAGCCAGATCTTCGATCTCCGGCTCCTTCGCGGCGTTCTCGATGACTGTAGTACCTTGTGCCAAGGTGGCGGCCATCATGAGATTCTCCGTCGCTCCCACCGAAGGGACATCGAGATAGACTTTCGCGCCTTTGAGTTTTTTCGCCTTCGCCTCGATGTAACCGTGAACCCGGTCGATCTCGGCGCCCATCGCCACGAGCCCCTTCAGGTGCAGATCGATCGGTCGTGCTCCGATCGCGCACCCGCCGGGCGTGGAGACGCGCGCCTGGCCGAAGCGCGCGAGCAGCGGACCCAATACCAGAAAAGAGGCGCGCATCGTCTTGACCAGCTCATACGGCGCTTCGAGCTTGCCGATCGCGCTTGTGTTGAGCGTCAGACAGCCGGAACCCTTTTCTGCGTCAACCGTCACTCCGAGCGATTTGAGCAGCTTCAAGGCCGTCTTGATATCCATGAGATCGGGGATGCCTTGGTAGCTGCAAGGCTCCGCGGTCAAGAGCGAGGAAATGAGGATCGGCAGCGCGGCGTTTTTCGAGCCGCTCACCTTCACCTCTCCCTCGAGCCTGCGACCGCCCGTGACGATGATCTTATCCACTCACGAAACCTTTCATGCGCGCGCAAACGATGCGTTGCTTGCCGGCGAGGTCACGGTACAACTGCGGCGGCGCATAACCGCCGGCGTCGGTAAAAAGACGCGCAACATCTTCTCCCATGTCTGCGCCAATTTCTACGGCGAGGAATCCGCCCATCGTAAGATAGCGCAGCGCTCCGGGAATAATTCTCCGATAAACCTCGAGTCCGTCCGCGCCTCCGTCTAAAGCGATTCGCGGCTCGAAGTCGCGCACGTCGCGCGGTAGCGTTTCGATCTCCTCGCTTCGCACGTAAGGCGGGTTGGAGACGATCAAGTCGAAAAATTCCGCGCGATCGCTCACCGGCTCGAAGAGATCTCCGTGAAGAAATTGGATCTTCTCTTCCACGCCGTGCCGGCGGGCGTTGGCGCAGGCGATCTCAAGCGCGTCCGAGGAAACGTCCGTGGCCCATACCTCCGCGTTGGCGATCCCTTTTGCCAGGCTGATAGATATCGCGCCGCTTCCAGTTCCCAAATCTAAAATCTGAAATTTGCGCTCTGAGATTTGAGATTCGGCCTCGAAGAGGCCGACGGCGACTTCTACGAGCATTTCGGTTTCCGGCCGCGGCACAATCACCGCCGGAGTCACGAGAAAATCGAGCGACCAGAATTCGCGCCGGCCGATGATATACGCCGCCGGTTCGCCGTCAACTCGCCGCGCCAGCAAAGAGCGAAACCGCTCTTCGGCGCGCGCTTCGAGCGGCGCCTCATCATGAAGATAGAGCTTGCTCCGGTCGAGGCCCAAAGCTTCGGCGAGGAGCAGCTCCGCATCCAGGCGCGCGCTCTCGATGCCGGCGTCGGAAAGACTCGCCGTAGCCTGCCGCAGCGCCCGCCGTACCGTAGGCGCGTCTGAATGACACTCCGCCTTTTCCATTTCCGCTCTCATCGTATTCAGCCGGCCTGCAGCGCTTCCGCCTGGTAGTGCGTGTTGAGCGCGTCGAGCAACTCGTCCAGTTCGCCTTCGATCACCCGGTCGAGCTTGTACAGAGTGAAATTGATGCGATGGTCCGTAATCCTTCCCTGCGGGAAGTTGTAGGTCCGGATGCGCTCGCTGCGGTCGCCGCTGCCGACCATGAGCTTGCGCGTGGCCGCAATCTCGGAACGCTGCTCCGCCTGTTTTTTCTCCAACAAGCGCGCGCTCAAAATCTTCAGCGCCTTGGCCCTGTTCTTGTGCTGCGATTTTTCGTCCTGGCACGAAACGACGAGTCCCGTAGGAACGTGCGTCATCCGGACCGCCGAGTCCGTGGTATTGACGCTCTGACCGCCGGGTCCCGAGGCGCGAAAGACATCGACCTTGAGATCTTTGGGCTCGATCCCCACCTCGACTTCGTCGGCTTCGGCAAGCACGGCCACTGTCACCGTAGAGGTGTGAATCCGGCCGGAGCCTTCGGTCACCGGAACCCGTTGGACCCTGTGAACGCCGCCCTCGAATTTGAGCCGGCTGTAAGCGCCCTTTCCCTCTACCAGCAAGATAATTTCTTTTAGGCCGCCGATTCCCGTCGGGTTGGAGCTCATCACTTCGACCCGCCAGCCTCTATTTTCGGCATAGCGCGTGTACATGCGGGAGAGAGTCGCGGCGAAAAGCGCTGCCTCGTCGCCGCCCGTTCCGGCCCTGATCTCGAAGATGACGTTTTTGTTGTCGTTGGGATCTTTCGGCAGCAGCAGGTGCTTGAGGCGTTCTTCGAGCTGCTCTTTGCGCTCGCGAAGCAGCGCCAGCTCCTCTTTGGCCAGCTCGCGCATCGCCTCTTCGTTTTCCTCCAGCAGCTCCCGGTTCAACAGGATCTCCCGCTCGGTCTTCTTCCAGTCCCGATAACAGGTGACCAGTTCTTCCAAATCCGCGCGCTCCTTGGCGGCCTTGGAATACTCCCTCTGCTTGCCCACGATCGAAGGATCGCTCAGAATACCTTCCAACTGCGTGTAGCGCTTTTCGACTTCCTCAAGTTTATCGAGCATGGCTTAACCGTTACAGCAAAAATAAAAAAGGGCAAAGGGGAAATCTTTCCCTTTGCCCTTTCCACAATCCAGTTCGCTAAGAAATCACATTCAGTCTCAAGAACCTCCACCGGGCGCAGTGTTCTTGATCCCGTATTTCCGCCTGAACTTTTCTACCCGGCCGGCCGAGTCGACGAATTTCTGCTTGCCGGTGTAGAAAGGGTGGCAATCCGAGCAGATCTCCACGTGGATGCTGGGCACCGTGGATCGCGTCTCGACCACATGCCCGCAGGCGCAGAGGATCTTTGCCGGTTTGTATTCTGGATGGATACCTTCTTTCATAACAACCTCTGCCAAAATCTATAACATGAAAACGCAGCGGCTTCAAACACGGGCGGCGTGAGGCCGAGATCCTTCACTTCGTTCAGGATGACCGGGGCGGTCATTTCAGGATTTCTTTCGCTTTCGGCAGCAGCGCCGGGTCGAGATTGAATACCTCTCGCACCCCTTTCTCGAGCGTCGCCCCGTCCAGCGGGTTGACGTCCAGATTCCCTTTCTTGGCATCGGCTAAAAATTCCGCGTCTTTCATGGTGTCCATGAACGCCTTGCGGAGAATCTCCACGCGGTCCTTGGGCGTGCCCGGAGGCAAAACATACGGACGGGCCGTCGGCCCGACGCTGTGAACCAGGGCACGGATCATCTTCCGCCCCTCCTCAGTCTTGGCATAGTTGATATCCACGGGGACATTGGGAAGCTCTGGGTGAGGTTTGGGGGTGTGCTGCAAGACAATGGTGAGTTGGTTATTGACTATCTCGTTGCGCCAGGTCGCCCTAAACGACTCCCAGGCATTACAGACTCCCTGGACCTCACCACTATTGAACGCGAGCTTCACGGTGGCCGTTCCTGTATAGCCGGAAACAACCTGGAGCGGCAAACCGATCGCCTCCTTAAGGACCTTGGGAATATCGTCCGTGGCCGAGCCCACGCCCACGCCGCCGAGCTTGACGACGGTCTTTGAGCTCAGCCATTGCTCTATGCTGGTAATGCCGAGCGATTTAGATATGCCTAACACGTAGTTGTCTTGAGTTGGAACACCTACGAACTCAAATTTGAGCGCCTCAAACTCTATGCCCGGCTTCCCCAAAAGCTGCTGCAGAAACAACCCGCCTATGAAGTGGCCGATCGTGAGGCCGTCCGGCTTGGCCACCCTATATATATGGTTGGCGGCGATCAGGAAGCCGGCCCCCGGCATGTTGTCCACGACGAAAGTAGGATTGCCGGGGACGTGCTTTCCCATGTGGCGGGCGATAGTCCTCGAGTAAGTGTCGTAGCCGCCGCCTGCGGCGGCGCCGACAATGATGCGGACGGTTTTGCCTTTGTAGAAGGAATCTTGAGCCGAAGTCGAGGCGGCAAAGAATAACAAAAGAAGAACCGCGAACCCTGAATTCCGTAATCTTCGTGTCGTCATCATGCCCTCCTTGTTAATTTTAATAACCGGCCTAGCGGCAACCATGCGCCTGCTAGCAGCTACACCTATTTAATATTGGACGCAAGTCACGGGCGCCCGCTCGGAAGCGGCTCATAGATCTCGCCGTTGCGGACGGCGAATACCGGTGTCAACGCCTGGCGCGCCGCGATCGTACCTTTCTGAGAGTCGATCGCCTGCCATTCGCGCTCTTCGAGCCGCAGCACGGAGATCTCGGCGGCGCGGCCGGGACGAATCGAGCCCAATTCATCTTCCCGTCTGAGCAGCCGCGCGGCGTTGACGGTCGCCATCGCAACGACTTGCGAGAGCGAAAAACCCAGCGCCATCAGCTTGGCCATCGTCGTGGGGAGATCGTAGACCGGCCCCGAGCGGTTGCCCCGGTGGCCGTCCGTGGAGACTCCGTCCGGCTTGAGACCTTGATCGAGCACTCTGCGCGCCACGTCGAAGTTCAAGTTATGAAGCCCATGCCCGACGTCGAAAAGAACGCCTGAGTCGCGCGCCTCGCGCACCTGGGGCCAGAGCCGGCCGTTAGAATCCAGCAGACCGCCCGGGTGGGCCGTGAACATGTGCGTGATGATGTCCCCGGAGCGGAGACAGGATAGAACTTCGCCCACCGACGGCGGCATGGCGGTTTTGCTCCAGCTCTCGCCGATGTGCACCAAGAGCGGAAGCTTTAGATTGTCGCCCAGCCGCCGCGCGCGACGCAGCGGTTCGAGGCCCGCGGATCCCAGCGCCGCGCCCGTCGCCATGACTTTGATGCCGACGATCATGTCGCGATTCGCCTCCACGGCCTGCTCGATGCGCTCTTCATCGATCAAGCGCGGATCGGCGAGCGTGCTGTAACCGGCGCCCGCGACCGAGCCGAGCGTCGAGAGATTGACGTAGGCCATCACGCGCGTCTTGGCCGGCGCGGCGATGTAGCGCCGAAAAACCGGCAGGAGACTGTGGCCGGTGCTGCCGGCGTCCACCACTGTGGTCACGCCGGAGCCGACGCCAAAAACGTCGGGGTCGGCGCCGAACGCGCCCAGGCCGTTCATCAAATGGAGGTGGACGTCGATCAATCCGGGAACAACCAAAAGACCTTTGACGTCGAGAACCGCCGCGCCGTCGGCAGGAAGATCGGGCCCGATCGCTGCGATGCGCCCGTCTGAGACGCGCACATCGAGCCATCCGTCGAGTCCGCTGCCGGGATCGAGCAGACGGCCGCCTTTAAGAAGCAGACTCGTCATCGTCGTCCGCCTCCGCTTACTTCCTCCACTCCATGACTTCGAGCCGAACCCCTTCCGGCCCCTCGAAGAAACAGACGTGCCGGCCGTCGGGAAGCTGGCGCTCTTCGAGAATGCGGGTGCCGGCGGCTTTGAGCTTTTGCACCTCGCCCGCGATATCGTCGGTATCCAGCGCCAGGTGCTCCATTCCGTAGTGCTGCGCGAGCTTTTGCCCTGCCAAAAAATCCGTCACGTTCAAGCCGAGGCCGTGCAGATCCAGGCGCAAGCCGACGCGCTCGCCGCTGCGCGTTTCCGTTACGATCTTCGCGCCGAGATGTTGCACGAACCACTCGGCCGTTTTGCGTGGATCGGCAGTCTTGATGTGCACATGGTTGATCTGAAATGCCATTGGACACCTCCCGTCTTTTGCTCTCCGTCACCTCGAAAACTATCCGCTGCGCGCCGTTCGTGTCAACCGGCCGCAACCGATCGGTTGCGCAATGAACCCGCCGGCCTGGAGAGAGGAGAGAAAAGAGCGTATATTTTTTGGGACTTTAAGACACCGAAGGATATAGAAGCAATGAGCCGAGCGAGCGGCATTCTCCTCCACATCACTTCCCTCCCCTCACCTTTCGGGATCGGCGATCTCGGGCCGGGGGCCTACCGCTTTGCGGACTTTCTTGCCCAAGCGCGCCAGACCTATTGGCAAATCCTGCCGCTCACCGCCACCAGCTCCGCGCACGGGAACTCTCCTTACGACAGTCCCTCCGCATTCGCGGGCAATCCGCTTCTTATCAGCCCCGAGCTGCTGCTGCGGGAGGAACTGCTCAAGCCGGAGGACCTCGAAGTGCATCCGCCCTTTCCGGACGACCGCGTCGAATACAAAACCGTCACGGCGTACAAAGCGCGGCTGCTCGACAAGGCGTTTCAGCGCTTTCAAGGCTGCGGCGGGGCCGACGGCGGGTTCGAAAAATTTTGCCACCAACACGCCGGGTGGCTGGATGACTACAGTTTATTTGTCGCGTTGAAATCTCACTTTCAGGGCGCGTCCTGGACGGAATGGCCGGCGCCGCTCAGAGACCGGGAGAAGAGCGCACTCGGGCAGTGGAAAAAGAAATGCCGCGGGGAGATGAAGAAGGAGCGGTGGCTCCAGTACGTTTTCTTTAAGCAATGGACCGCGCTCAAAGAGTACACGAACGGCAAGAAGATTTTTTTTATCGGCGACATGCCGATCTACGTAAGCGGCGATAGCGCCGATGTCTGGGCGAATCCGCGGCTCTTCAAGCTCGATCAGGAAAAGCGCCCGACCGCGGTGGCGGGAGTCCCGCCGGATTATTTCAGCGCGACCGGCCAGCTCTGGGGCAATCCGGTTTATCGTTGGGACGTTCTGAAAGAGACGAACTACGCGTGGTGGCTCAGACGCCTGCGCCACAATCTCGCCTGCTTCGATCGCGTGCGCCTGGATCACTTCCGCGGATTCGTCGCCTATTGGGAGGTGCCGGCCGGCGAGCGCACGGCGCAGAACGGGAAATGGGTCAAGGCCGCGTCGGACGAGTTTTTTGCAACTCTCCTGCGCAAATTTCCCGGCATACTCTTCGTCGAAGATCTCGGCCTGATTACGCCCGATGTCCGGGCGGTGATGAAGCGCTTCGGCTTTGCGGGAATGAAGCTGCTCCAGTTTGCGTTTGGAGACGACATGGCGGTCAACCCCTACGCGCCTCACAACCACGAGAAAAATTCCGTCGTCTATACGGGAACCCACGACAACAATACGGCGAAGGGCTGGTTTATAAACGAGGCCGGCGCCGCGGAGCGCGAGCGGCTTTCCGCCTATGTCGGCCACAAGGTCGCCGCCAAAGACGTTCACTGGGATTTCACGCGGCTCTGCTTCATGTCGGTCGCCGACACGGCGATCGTGCCGCTGCAGGATCTGCTCGGTCTCGGCGCAGAGGCGCGGATGAACCGGCCCGCGACCACCGAGGGAAACTGGGCGTGGCGGTTCGTTCCCAAGCAGGTCCCTCCATCGCTCGGCGCAAGGCTCGCAAAACTGGGCGCGCTGTACGGGAGAGTTCCAGCGTAAGGGCGCCCCTCAAACCGAACGCGACCTGCGCTAAATTGACTCGCCGTCGGTCCGACGATATAGTTTGAGTCAGGAGAGAACGTGGAAATACTCGGCATGGTCATGGCCGGGGGCCGCGGCAAACGGCTCTACCCATTGACGCGAGACCGCGCCAAGCCGGCGGTCCCCTTCGGCGGCAAATATCGCATCATCGACTTTGTCCTCTCCAACTTCGTCAACTCCGGGATCTATTCGATTTACGTTCTCACTCAATTCAAAGCCCAATCTCTTATGGAGCATCTCCAGGAAGGATGGCAGGTCGGCAGCCTGCTGAGCGATTACTTCGTCACGCCGGTGCCGGCGCAGATGCGCTCGGGCGTGGACTGGTACCGCGGAACGGCCGACGCCGTCCATCAAAACGTCCACCTGATCAAGCGGCCCAACCCCAGGGCCGTCGCCGTCTTCGGCGCCGATCACGTCTATAAGATGAACATCCGCCAGATGGCGGAATGTCACTGGCAAAAAAACGCCGAGGTGACCGTCGCGGCATTGCCGGTGAAAATCGAAGAGGCCTCGCAGTTCGGCGTGATGGAAGTGGACAACGAATGGCGCATCGTGGGCTTCGAGGAAAAACCCGCCAAGCCGAAGCCGATTCCCGGAGAGCCGGAGTGGGCGCTGGTCTCCATGGGCAATTATATCTTCGAGACCAAGCTTCTTCTGCAGGCGCTGGAGAACGACGCGCCCAAGGCCCAGAGCAGCCACGACTTCGGCATCGATATCATCCCTGAATTGCTGAAGGCGGGGAAAAATATTCTCGCCTATGATTTTAGGACCAACCGCATCCCGATCTCGGCCAAAGGGGAGGAGCCGAGCTACTGGCGCGACATCGGGACGGTCGAGGCGTACTACGATGCCAACATGGAGCTGCGCGATGTGGACCCTTCTCTGAACCTTTACAATCGCAGTTGGCCGATCCGCACCGTCAGCTACAGCGACCCGCCGGCCAAGTTCGTCTTCGACGAAGAAGGGCGGCGCGGCATGGCTTTAAACTCCATCGTCGCGGAAGGAACTATCGTCACCGGCAGCCTCGTGCGCAACTCGATTATCGGCCGCAACGTCCGCATCCACAGTTACTCCACGATCGAAGACTCCGTCATTATGGCCCGCGTGGAAATCGGCCGGGGTTGCCGGCTGAGGCGGGTCATCCTGGATAAGAACCTCTACATTCCCCCGGGCACCGAGATCGGCTACAACACAGAAAAAGACCGCGAGCGCTACTTCGTAACCAAGAGCGGAATCACCGTGATCCCGCGGGAAGAGCCCCAGCCCATCATCCCGTGATGCGGAGGCGCCTGGCCAAGAGAAGCTGAATTTAGTGCTTCTTGTGTCCGAACGTCTTCTCGTAGTCGCGCTGGAGAGACTCGGGGATGTATTCTTCTTCGAGCTTGCGGATTTTATTCGTATCGAGGAGCGGCTCCTGAGCGCGCGGGACCACGCCCCATTTACTCTTCTGCGCCCGCGCGTTCCACTCTTCCAACGCGGCGGGGCCGCGCTCTTTGAACTCGTGCATCAGGTCCCACGTCGCCTGAAGGCCGTGCGCCGTGGTGAGACTCGGGAACAGTACCGCGGACGCGCCGAGAGCTTGGAATTCTTCCAATGTCGGAGACGGCGGCGGGCCATAGTACGGCGCGATCACCGGCGCGGGAATTCTCCGGCAGGCTTCCTTGATCTCCTCGCGCGATCTCAACGTGTTTACCCAAATTGCGTCCACGGCCGCCTCTTTCACGTAAGCCACGGAGCGCTCGATCGCGCTCTCGAAGCTGCCGTGCTCCGAGCCGATCGCATCGCAGCGCGCGACGATGACGAAATCCGGGTCGAGCTCGTTCTTCGCCGCGACGGCGGCTTTGTACTTGCCGATCGCCTCTTCGACGGAGATGCAGCGCCGCCCGGCCTGAGTTCCCGATTTTTTGGGCGCCTCCTGGTCTTCGATGTGGAGTCCCGCGGCGCCGGCGCGAATATATTGCTGGACCGTGTGGTAAACGTTGACGGCGTTGCCGTAGCCGGTGTCGGCGTCGGCGAAGATCGCGATGTTCGAGCCGGCGGCTAACCGCCGCGCCGCTTCGACCATCTCGCTCATGCTGATGATGCCGACGTCCGGAAGTCCATAAATGTAAGCCGCGATCTGCGAGCCGGCCATGAAAAACGCCTCGTAGCCCAGCGCTTCGGACATGCGCGCGTGCAGCGGACTGAAGCCGCCGGGCATCACGAGCAGCTCGGGCCGCTTTAGAAGCTCGCGAAACTTTGTCTTCGAAGCCATGACGAGGGCTTATCAAGGCGAGAGGCGAGAGGCAACAGGCGAGAGTATGAGAGTGAGACATGAGGCGAGAGGCGAGAGGCGAAAGGCGGAAGTAAAAACAAAAACTAGCGAAGCAAAAGATAGCGAGAACAAATTAACGGATTTTGGAAATGAGGGTGGCAAGCATCTTACTGATCTCTTCGATCTCGGCGAGAATAGATTTGGTCTCGTCAGCACCTAAGTACCGAAGTCGGCCTGACAGGATTATCTGTGTTTCCAACTCCAGTAATGAGCCACGGCCTATAGAAAGATGATGCCGGTACTCACCCGTTGCCTACCGTCCATAACCTTCTGCGATGTTCGAGGGAACAAAGATAGCGGCTCGTCGCATTTGAGAGATAAGACCCCATTGTTCAGCGGGCGGGAATTTTGCTGTGATCCGGTAAACCGTCTCCACCAAATCCACGCTCCTTTGCCAAACAAGAAGCTGCTTATAGCTGTTTACTTTCTCGATTTCCTTTAGCTCTTCACTCACGATTGTCACCTCCCGCATTTTCTTAAATCTTACTCACGCCTCTCGGCTCTCGCCTCACGCCTATCCAATCTTCAACTTCATCATTCGGAGCGCGGCGCGGCCGCCGAGGCCGAACGGGTTTCCCATCGACTCCTGCATCTCGAAATGGTTGAAGCCTTCGCCGACGAAAAATTCGACCGGCTTGCCCGCCGCCTTCACCGCCGCGGCGAACTCGCGCGATTGGCGCTGGAACTCCGGCGACTCCAGCGTGCCGTGCGCAATGATGAGCGGCGTGACGATCTTGTCGATATGGCGCTGTGTGCTGAGCGCTTCTTCGGTCGCGTCGTCGAAGTTCACGTACTTGCTCCGCTTGGAAAGCCGCACGGGCTTCAAGTCGTACATGCCGCTGATGAGCAGCGCGCCTTTGAGAATGTCCGGCGGCAGTCCGAAGTCTTTTTGCCAGTCGGTGATCACGATGGCGCCACCGAGATGCGCGCCCGAAGAGTGGCCCATGAGATAGAGCCGGCTCCGGTCGCCGCCGAAGCGCGCGGCGTTCTTGTAAACCCAGGCGACCGCGCGGCGCACCTGCTGGGCCATCGTCATAAGACTGCCGCCCGCGTCCTGCACCGCGGCGAAGTCGGGGATAACGAAATTGGAGCCCGCGGCGAGGTACATCTCCGCCATGTAGGCGGAATCCTTGGACGCGCCGTTCTTCCACGCGCCGCCGTGAATGAAGATAGCGATCGGCGCGTTCGGCCGCTTGGTTTTGTAGATGTCGAGCTTCTCGATCTCGGTCGGACCGTAGGCGACTCGCTCGGGCGTGCCGAGTCTGTCAATTATGCGCTGGCTCGCGAGGCGGCGGCGCTGCGCAATGTGCTCGCGATTCGGCGCCCAGCAGGCCTGATCGTAGGCGTCGTCGAGCTCCCTCTGATCCATGTCGAGCCAGACGAGCGGGCCTTTAGTTGCGTTCTCCTTCATTTCTGCCTTCATGCCTATCGCCTTCCGTCGGTTACAGTTTTATCGCTTGGGCGGCGTTGCCACCCAATACCTGGCTCCGCTCCCCGTCGGAAATTTTTAATTCCCTGATTCTCCCGACCGGATCGAAGTCGCCCATCGCCATCGGATAATCCGATCCGATCACCACTCGGTCGGCGCCGACGGCGCGGATCAAATATTCGATCGCGGCGACCGAGTGGAGAATCGTATCGAAGTAAATCTTCTTGAGATACGTCGAAGGCTTTTGGGCGATGTTTTTTCTAAACTCCGGTCTCTGCCCATAGGCGTGATCGAGCCGCCAGATGTTGTAGGCGACCAGCCCGCCGCCATGAGAGAGACAGAGCCTAAGGTTCTTAAATTTCTCGAACAAGCCCTTGAGGATCATGCGCTCGATCATCATCGTCGTCCTGAAGGGAAAGTGCAGCACGTTGCCGAGCATCGCGTTCAGCGGATCGTCGGTGTCGAGGCCGTCCTCGACCGGATGGACGAAGAGCAGGAGGTCGAGCGCCTCGGCAGCTTCAAAGAACGGCTCGAAGATCGGATCGTCGAGCGGCTTGTCGCCGACGGCGGTCCCGATCTCCAATCCCTTGAGGCCCGATCTTTTCGCCTCTTCGGCGATCGCGATCGACTCGGGCACGCTTTGCAGTGGCACGCTGCCGAAGGCGACGAAGCGGTCCGGATGCTTCGCGGCGACGGCCTGGAGCGCCTCGTTCTGAAGGCGCGAGAAGTAAGCGGCTGCGGCCGGCTCCTCCCAGTAGAAAAGCATGATCGGGGAGGGCGAGATGGCCTGCAGGTCGATGTTAATCTTGTCCAGGTCTTTGATTCGCGCCGCGGCGTCGTAGGATCCCGCGGCCAAATTTCCCCTCATGCCGCCGCCCGAGGTGACGGTCAAGCGGCCGTTTTGCAGCGCGGCCTGCGGCGCCTTGTCACGGTATTTGCCCGCGCTCTGAAATGCTGCGACGGGGAAAAAATGAGAGTGCAGGTCGATGTTCATGAATCGAGGTCTCCTCATCGCGAGCCGGCTTCAAAATGGTTAAAATAAGGCAACTGCATAGCAGGGTCAAGAAGAAAAAGACGCGCTCGTTCGGATTGAACTTTGGGAGAGAATCCCTTACAGTTATTTTACGCAAGATTTTTGGGAAATTGGCGGCTCTGGAGGTAACCCATGAATGGACGTGAAGTGCTCAAGAATAACGAGGCGATTCTCCGAGGAATCATCCGCAGCATCGACAAGAACCTCGACTACGCCACGACAGACGGCGCTCAGAACGAAGGACCGAGATTTACGGTTCAACTCTCTCTGCGCGGCCGGCAGGCGAACGTCTCGCTGCCGCTCGAAGATTTAAAATCGGCCGCGCAGGACGTCGTGCGGCGAAACGCACTCCGGCAGAAGATCAAAAACACGCGCGATCACATGATGGACATCCACGTCGTGGACGTGATGGGCAACAAGACCGCCAGGATGTTGAAGGAATCGGCGGCGACCCAGGAGAGTTTTCAGCGCCCCAATTTTCGGCGCACCTTCGGCGGAAGAAGATAACCCTCCTCGTTGACACGAAAAAAGACGCCGGTCCTTCTCAGCGGAGCGCCGGCATCACTTCTTTGGCGAAAAGGCGCATCGACTTTTTAATCTCTTCGTGCGCAATGCCGCCGAAGTTGAACGTCGTCGTGAGCGTGTCGAACTCGTAGTGACGCGTGGCGTTTTGGATGATCTGAACGCACTCCGCGGGATCGCCGTAAAGATTCCGGCCCGCCGCCAGCATTCCCTGCCAATCGTAATGATCCGTTTCCACCAGCGAAGATTTCCGGCCGATTCGTGAGATCGCGTCGTAGCGGCCGATCGCCTCTCCGGCCACGGCGCGGGCCTTTTCTCTCTTCTCATGCACGAAAGTCCGCACGTGAAACTGGCAGTGGCTCTTGTTGAGATCGTGTCCCCCGGCAATCAAGCCCCGCTTCCATGCCGCGACGCCGGCGCGGACTTTTTCCGGCGCATGCGGATGGCCGACGGTCATGATGTGATAGCCGTTGCGGCCGGCCCAGGCCAAATTCTCCGGCGAAGTTCCCGCCACCCAGACGGGCGGATGGGGTTGCTGCACGGGCCTCGGGTAGAGCGTGATCTCCTCGAAGCGCCAAAATTTCCCGTGATGGCTGAAGCGCTCGCTCGACCAGGCTTTGAGAATGACGGCGAGCGCTTCTTGCATCCGTTCCCGTCCTTCTTCTTCCGGCACGCCGAACACCCGGTAATCCAACTCGGTGTTGCCCGAGCCGATGCCGAATTCGAGCCGCCCGCCGGAGACGGCGTCCACCAGCGCGTATTCCTCCGCGCTCTGCAGCGGGTGGCGCAGCGAGAGAATCGCAATGCATGGGCCCAGCCGAATGCGCGAGGTGCGCGCGGCGGCGGCCGCCAGCAGCACCGCCGGATTGGGGACCAGCCCGCCGTAGCCGAGAAAATGGTGCTCGTTCAGCATGAAGCATTCCCACCCCAGCTCTTCGGCCAGCTCGATCTCTTCGAGGATTTGCCGATAGTAGACGTCATAGGGCGGATCGAGATCAGGAAAATAAGTGGTGAGGATATTGATGTATAGGCGCACGCGCGCTCCCTGGCGACGGTCGATGTTTGTACAGGTGTTGGAATCCTACGAGAATTCGACGGAGCTTTTCAAGCCGCCAAAAACAAAAAGGCCCGTCCGCCATAATGATAGGCGGACGGGCCTTTTTGTTCATTGCGACCTGAACGAAGCGTATTGACCAGGTTTAACGGCGGTCGCCAGGCTCGCGCAACGACCAGCTCGGCTTTTGTTGCGCGCAAAATTTCCGACCCGCATCCACAGGCCGGCGCGTCCCTTCGAGGTCAACGACGACACTGAAGCAATGCTCTCGGGCTTGGAATCGGTATCTCTCCGCAGCCGGCATCTCGATCTCGTTGACTCCGGGCCGGAGCGTATAGCGGCGCGGTCCGCCGGCCAATTCGTTACCTTCGCGGATCTCGATCTCGGTGTCGCATTCACGATCGGCATCCAAGCGGATTCTCACTTTCCAGCTGCGGATGCGCTGTCCCTCTATAATCGGGTCCGGAGACACATCGAGATCCTGAATGTTGAGGCGCTCGCCCCTGCGACATGCGCCGCGCTGCCCTTCCGCGGCGGCTGCGTCCGACACGACGCCCATGAGTAGGAGCCCGAAAAATGCAGTTGCCAGAGTCGTTTGGAACCAACGCATCAGTTGCCCTCCTTGTTAGAATGATACCGGACTATATACCAGTCAATCCATCCGGCTTAACGCTTCTTCGGCCGCTTTCGGCACGTTGTAGAATCGATCTTCGCCGCCATATTTTACTCCCTTTTGTGACCGACCGGGCCGAATTCACCCCGGACCTCAGAACCCCCCGGGCGTATGTCCGTGGTACAGGGTTCACTCTGCCCTATCGGCGATCCCAGTCGTGATCACGGTGATCATAGCGCCCGTAACCGTCACCGCGACGGAAATCATAGCCGCGTCTGTCGGCGATAATACAGCCCCCGATCGAACTCAAGAGGACCGCCATTAAAACAACCGTCAACACCTTTTTTGCCTTTTCCATCTTCCCATCCTCCTTTCTGCCCTGTTAGACGAACGAGCAGCCAAAATAGTTAAGCTTAAAAAATCGGCCGCTTTTCCAAGGCGCTGGCCCTTAGCGAAACCGCAAAAACAAAAAGGCCCGAGTCACCACACTCGGGCCTTCTCAATTCGTTAACCTCTCCCGACCGGTTATCTTAGACTAACAATCGCGGGAGTAACGGCAGTCGCGGTATTCGCCGGGACGATGAATAGTTATGAGGGGATACGGCCCACGGACATAATAAACACAGCCGCCGATCGAAGATAAAAGCACGGCCATCAAGGCGCCGGCCAAGAGCATTTTAGTCTTGTTCATCTCCCGCTCTCCTTTCTGGGTTACATATTAGACGCAGGGAGCGGAAAAATGGGTTACATCAAAAAGTTGGGAGCAGACGTGAAAGACGAGAAAACGGAACGAGGAGAGGGGAAATTATTATAGGACGGTTAAAAAAACGCCGGCGGTTAAAGGCTAAAAACCGTGCCGCCCTGGCCTTTGACCTCGATAGGGTCAAAATCTCGCAGCTCGCGGATTTCGATCGTATCTACCAAAAAATCGCCTCCCGTGACGCTGGTGAGGAGCTCGACCGCCTTTTCCCGGCTGGGTTTGGCTGCCGATTCAGCGAACACGGTCCGGGCGACTTTGCGGTGGGAACTATTACCGTCGCCTTTGGGCCGAAACTTGACGACATAAACCATTGCGGAAATTCCTCCTAATCAGGGCTCACGGCTGAGGTGGGGTCAGTTCCCCCACGGGCGCCGGGCTGCCGACCTCTTGCCCCTGCGGATTTGTCCGTGCGCGGCCCCTCGATCACTCTAAGCCACACAAGCAAAATCAGCAGAGAACCCAACAAAAGCATCGTAACCTCCGAGGTTCATCCAATCTCGCCAGCTTACCTGAGCAATGAATGTGCCAACGATTTAGTGTAAGCGGGATCGAAAACTTTCGTTGTTCTACTCCGTGGTGGATGACGTAAACCGTCACACACGACAGACCTAAGAACAATATTCTGTTGCGTGGTGGCAAACGTCGAGACACTCCGGCGCGAAATCGGGAAGGCGGAATCAATTCAATCGAAGCGGGTGAAGAAGTTAAAAGATACTTTCGAGTTTAAATTGTAATCAGGGAGACTGACACGTCAGAAAATCGGCACCCTCAGGCAAAACTATAGCGACGCTGCCGTAGCGGTTCACGGTTTGACAGCCGACGCTAGAATCGCCGGCATCGGAAGTTCGATAACGCCGGCTTTTTCATAAGCGCGGCCTGCGCTCCCCATCGCCGCCCGGATGGCAAGGAGGGCCTGCGGAGTCTGTCCGCGAAGCAGGCCGGCGGTCCGCACGGTGGCGGTTCGCATCGTCTCGAACAGGGAATCGGGGGAAGAATGACGCCAGGTTTGGGGAATCTTAATGACTTGGGGGTTGGCGAAGCCGGTGCTGACGAGCGAGCGAACGCACTCGTCCGGGTCGCTGAAGCGAAAGAACGGCGGCCCATCGGGCAGCGGAACATTCATGTTACCGTGGGTCCGAATCGCGCCCAGCGTGATGCCGAAGCCCACCGTCTCCTCCGGCTTGGCCCACACGGTAAAGCCGTACCGCCCGCCGGACCGCAGCACCCGGCAGGCTTCGCGGAGCGTCTGATCCGGCCGGCCGAGATGCAGCACGCCGAAATTCATCGCTACCGCGTCGAAGCTCGCGTCGGGAAACGGCAGCGCCTCCGCGTCGCCATGGCGAAACTCGACCGCCGGATGCCTTCTTTTCGCCTCCGCTATCATCGGAGCCGAAAAATCGACGCCGGTAACCACGGCCCCCCGCTCTGCTGCGGCGGCGGCGACATAGCCGGGACCGGTAGCGACGTCGAGCAAACGCACGCCGCTGCCCGCACCGACGCTGTCCAAAAGCGGTTCGATGGCTTGCGTGGTCAGACTACCGAACGAGTGGTCGTACTCGGCAACGACGGTTTCCCAGCCGGCATGCTCGAAATCGCGAAACTCATTGGACACGATCCGAAAATAGGTGAATGCATGATGTGCGTCAACACGAAAATTCACACCTAGGATAATTATCGACCGAGGAAAAATCGTGACACGCTGCATTCTTTGCGTCTTGGCGCGAGGACTTAAAAACTTCGTGGCCTTCGTAATACTATGCCTGAAAGTTTTCGCGGTTTGCACAAATTTTCTTGCGACCGATCCTAAGTTGCGGCATCGACAAGAAAATACGATCTCACCACGAAGCACACGAAGGCCACGAAGGATTCGTAAATTTTATAACTTTTGAACTTCGTGCTCTTCGTGACCTTCGTGGTGAAATGTCTGTTTCTACTTTGGTTGCGGCGTAGCCGCGCTAGGCTCTTCGTGGTGATAAACTTTTTGACCACGAAGGACACGAAGCACACGAAGGAAGAGGGCAAAGGAAGAAAGCATGACACCGTGGCTGTTTGAACCGCGCCAGCTTGACGGCATCGCTCGACGGTAGTAGACAGCATGTCATGCCAAAATTAACGTTAAGTTTTGTTTCCGCGTTCAACGAGCGTGTCGAGCCACTGATGGACGGCACGGTCGAGATCGAGGGAGTCGAGCTCATCCCGACCTACTCGCATCCCGGCGAGACTTTCTGGCGCCAGCTCAAGTTTCAGGAATTCGACGTCGGGGAGATGTCGCTCTCGTCGTATCTCATCGCGCGCTCGCGCGGCGTGGACATGGTCGCGATTCCGGTTTTTCCGAGCCGGCGCCTATTTCACACCGAGGTCGCGTACCACGACGACTCGGGAATCAAAGAGCCAAAGGATCTTGTGGGCAAGCGCATCGGCGTCGCCGAATACCAACAGACAGCCGCGCTCTGGACGCGCGGAATTTTGGAGCACGACTTCGGCGTGTCGCAATACAAAGTCCATTGGCACATGGAGCGTAGCGAAGAGCTGAGCCACGGCGGGGCCACCGGTTTTACGCCGCCGCCGGGAATTTCTTTTCACCGCATCCCGCCGGAGAAAAGCCTGGCGTCGATGCTGCTCGCTCATGAGTTGGATGCGGCGGCGGTGGTCGGGCCGTGGACGAGATCGGCGAGCGTCGTCGATCGCTCGAGCCGCATCCCCGGGAGCGGCGACTGGAGCAAGATTAAACTATTGTTTCCCGATCGCATGGCGGAGAGCGGACGCTTCTTCAAAAAGCACGGCTTCCTTCCCGCCAACCACACCTACATTATCCGCGGCGACATTTATCGGAAATATCCCTGGGTCGCGTTCAACCTGTACAGCGGTTTCGTCAAGGCCAAGGCGCTGGCGGCGGAAAAACTTCTGGACCGAATTCCCTCGGCGCTTTTTTTCGGCCGCGAATATCTTGCGATGACGAAAGAGATAGTCGGTGATGACCCGTTTACCTACGGCGTTAAAGCGAGTCGGCCGATGCTCGAGCGACTGGTCGATTACTCGCACGACCAGGGGCTGACGAAGGAAAAGGTAAAGATCGAAGAATTATTCGCTGAGAGCACGCGGGACTTGTAGGAAGGTTTAAGGGTTTAAGGGTTTCAGGGTTGAAGGGTTTCAGGGTTGAAGGGTTCCGCAGGCTACTAAATATCGGCGCAGCCGAGTAACCACTTCTATAGAACTCTTTCTAGTTGAACTTCTTTCAGGGCGGTCAAAACGCTCCATAGGCGAGGCGCGCGCCGAATCGACGAGCGCAGGCGTACTCTTTCAGTACGTCGAGCGAGGCGATTCAAGCGCAACGACGCATATGGGCGTTTTCACCGTCCTGCTAAAGAGTCCAGATGTCGTAAAGCAGCTCCATCCTTCGAAACGTATGCTTGCGCGTCAGTTCCTGAAGATGGGGCGAAGTGATGTAGCGGACCGCGATTTCCTCCGCGAGACTGCCATGCGCTTCATCGGCCTCCGTATGTACGGTGAAAAACCGGACGTCATCAGGTTTCAGGTTGTAGTTTTTCATGAACCCCTGGCCTAACGCCGCCGCGGCGGGACCGAAGGTTCCTTCGGCTCCGATCTGGATCGACATGACGACAAACCACGGCAGCGTATGAATAATCAACTCGACGTAGTAAAGATGCGCTGCGGTGGTGGGGCGAAGCTCGGCGTTCTCCAGTTGGCTCTTCGTGAGACCGATGGACTCGGCGAATCGGATCGCCAGTTCGTTGTGGCCGGCGCTGCCCGTGTCCATGCCGCGGGTTTCTTCCTCGACCACGCCCCAAAGTTTCTGAGCGATCTCCGGATCGTTGCACGCCAAGTAGCGCATCATCGCGATGCGCGGCACGGCGGCGCGGAACTGATAGTCCTGGATCGCCCAGGCGCGTATCTGCTCCATGGTCGCCGTGCCGTTGCAGACCGCTTTCAAGAACGGATGCTTGATGCGAATCTTGGGAAACGCCTGAATCTCTTTTTTGAGCTGTCGCACGAACTCCACTGACGAAATCATCTCAGATTGCGGCGCCATCGCTTGTTCCTCCGAATTCCGTTTCCTAATCCCTATTTTTCAATCGGCTGACGAAATATTCCCAACCCCGCAGCGGGAACCGCTCGTCCGCGCTGAAGGTCTCCAGCTCCTCGGTGCTCAAATAGCGCGGCGCGCCGTGAAGCAGCGCGAGATGGGCCAGCTCACCGAGCTTCGCCAGACGAACCGTCCGCTGGACAACCTGTTCGATGCTGTCGCCGACGACCGTGTCGCCGTGAGAGCGCATCAAAACGACGGGACCTTTGCCCAGCGTTCTTGCCAAATCCTCGCCGCGCTCCACCGTGCGCACCAGTCCCACTCCCTGATATACGGGCGGGCCGTCGGCCGAGAGAAATTTTCCATAGTGGTGCAGCGGCCGGAGCTTGATCGGCAGTATGCTGAACAACGTGCTCCACACCGAATGAGTGTGCGCCACGCTCATCACGTCGGGGCGAACTTTGAAAACGCAGGCGTGGATCGGCCACTCGTTCGGCGGCGTCTCCGCGCCGCCGAGATACTTTCCGTCGAAGTCCTGCATAATCAACCGCTCCATGGTCGCGCAGCCGGGACTTACATTGGCGATCGTCAGAAAGGCATTCGCGCCGGGCACGAGCGCGCTGATATGGCCGTAACCGTCGGTGATGCCCTCGCGGTCGAGGATGTGGCAAGCCGTGACGAGCTTGCGCTTGAGCTCATCGAGCTCGGCGGCATCGAACGCGGGAACGCCCGCTCGGTGAGATGAAGCCATCGCTCTTCCTCCAATCGTTGTTCATATCTATTCGGCGAGGCTGCTCACTGTCAAGACCGCAGCGATTCGGCGCGATTCTTCTGTCTTGACAGAAAAGTCAAGATTGGATAGCTGTCTTGCCTCTATTCAAGTATGACCCTGCATCTTGCGAGCGGGACAATTTTGACCCTAGAATGCAGATCATATTCAGGAGGTCTCGGATGAAGAAAATCATCATAGGGATCGACGCGCGAGCTTTGACCCGGCGCCAATTTCTCGGCGGGACTCTCGCAACCGCGGGAGCTATGTTATTGCCGAGAGTTTTGCTTGCGGCCGAGACCAAGCTTCAAGTCGGCACGATCAAGATCGGCGATCTCTCGCCTTTCTTCCTGGCCCAGGAGAAGGGCTTTTTCAAAGACGCCGGACTTGATATCAACGTCACCGCGATGGTCGGCGGAGCGGCGATACAGCCGGCGCTCGCCTCCGGAGCCCTTAACATCGGCTGGTCCAACGTGATCTCCGTCTACCAAGGTCATCTGGAGGGCTTCGACTATCGCTTTATCGCCAACGGCGCGATCAACAAGCGCGGCACCAATGACGTCTTCGGCTTCCAGGTGGCAGTGGATTCGCCGATCAAGAGCGCCAAAGATCTCACCGGCAAGACCATCGCCGCCAACACCTTGAGCAATATCATCCAAGCTTCCGGCATGCACTGGATCGACAGCAACGGCGGCGACTCTTCCAAGGTCAAGTGGGTCGAGGTCCCTTTCCCGCAGATGGAGCCGGCGGTGGTCCAGAAGAATATTGACGCCTTCGTCGCGGTGGAGCCGTTCGTGACGGTTCCATCCAAGGTGAACAACAAGACCAGGGTGCTCGGCTACCCGCTGGGCGGCATCGCCCCGCGGCTGCTGATCGCCTCCTATTTCTGTAGCGACGCGTGGACTCAGAAGAACGGGGATGCCGTGAAAGCGTTCATCACCGCCTTGGGTCGAGGGATCGACGCCCACAACGCCAACCCCGAAGAGGCGAAGGCAACGATCGCGAAAAACACGGGGCTCAAGCCTGAGTTCCTGCAGCTGATGGCGCTGCCCGCTTTCGAGAAGAGGATCCAGGAAAGCGATCTCCAGCCGTTAATGGACGTGGCTTTTCAGTACAAGCTAATCAACAAAAAATTTCCGCCGCGCGAGGTGATTTCCAAAGTCGCCACGGCATGAAGCCCCGCATAACAATTTGAGTCGAAAAGGAGGACATCCATGCGCTCCATACTCGTCGTTGTTCTTTTAGCCGTGTTGCTCCAAACCGGCGCCGCGCAGGCGCAGCAGCTTCCCCGCGCAGCTACCATTGGGACCAACACGCCCGGCACGCTCTTCTACTCGCTCGCCGGCGGGCTTGCCAAGGTGGTCAGCGGGGCCACGCCCGTTCAGGTCTCGCTCCAGCCTTACACTGGGACCAGCACCTTTCTCCCCCTCGTCGATAGTGGCGAACTCGACTTCGGCCTCGTGAACGGCGTGGATATGGGGCTCGCGTACGTGGGGCCTCAAAAGCTCAACGTCGGCGGCAGAAACCCGTTCCCGCACGTCCCGAACACCCGGCTCTTGATGCGCGGAGCCCCCCTGATGCTCGCCGCGATCGTGCGGAAGGACTCGCCGATCAAGACCGTCCACGAGGTCAGAGGCAAGCGGGTGACGGGCGAGTACCCGGCGCATCTCGCCGTCTGGTACAACATGTACGGCATCCTTGCCAGCGCCGGCCTCACGTGGCAGGACGTCAAAGTGGTGCCGGTCCCTGCGGTGAACGAAGGGATGGACGCGCTGATCCAGGGACGCGCTGATGTCAGCACTCACGCGCTCGGCTCCGCGAAGGTCAAAGAGGCGGACGCGGCGATCGGAATTCGCTATGTCTCCATCGACTGCACGCCGCAGGGCGAGAACCGTTTGCGCTCGGCCGTCCCGGGCTACTACCCCCGCGTCCTCAAGACCGGAGCCTCCACCGGTGTCGTCGAAGACACCTGCTTTATCGCCTACGACATCTATCTGATCACACACAAGGCCGCCCCCGACCATGTGGTCGCCGCGGTCCTCAAAGCGCTCTGGGACAACATCGACCAGCTCAAGCCGCTCCACCCGAACTTCGCTGATTGGACGCGCGATCGCGCGGCCTCTGCCGACGTAACGATCCCCTATCATCCGGCAGCCGTCAAGTTTTATCGGGAAAAGGGCGTGTGGAAAGGCGAGATAGACCAGGTACAGCAGAGGCTCCTGGCCATGAATCCATAACCAGACAAGATTGGAGTGATGGAGTCATGGAGTGATGGTTGAGGGCGCAATACTCCAGTACTCCAACACTCCATTACTCCAATTGTTTAAATGAGTGACGAGTTCGCCGCCACTTCGAAGTTCCGCTCGTTGAGCGGAGCGCCTGCCGTGCTCCTGCGCGCGCTGCTCATCGCGCTCGCCCTCGTGGGCTCGCTCTGGGCGTTGGAATTCCATCACTACCTGCCGTGGAGCTTCTTCAAGCAGCAATACCTGGCGCTTTTTCTCGCGCTGGCGCTTGGCAGCGTTTTCCTCGCCGTCAAAGCACGGGCGAAAGAGAGCGAGAATCGAGTGCCGTGGTACGATTGGTTTTTGGCCGCAGGCGGCTTGGCGGTCGGTTTGTACGTCATGGTCATGTACCCGACGATCGCTTACCGGCTCGGAATTTTGTCTCTCGACCGTTCGCTGCTCGGCGGTCTCGCTATCGTTCTCGTCCTTGAGGCGACGCGCCGCGTCGCCGGCGGGACCCTCGCCTGGCTCGCGCTCGGCGTCATTCTCTACGCGAAGTTCGCTTATCTTTTCCCCGGTATGTTCTACAACAAAGGCTCCTCCTGGGAACGGATTGCGAGCTATCTCTATCTCGATTCCAACGCGCTGCTCGGCCTGCCGCTCGACGTAGCCGCGGGCGTCGTGGTCGCCTTCATCTTCTTCGGCCAGGCGCTCTACGCCGTTGGCGGCGATAAATTTCTCACTGATCTCGCGCTCATCGCCACGGGCCGCTATCGCGGCGGGCCGGCCAAAGTCTCGGTGGTCTCCTCGGCCCTCTTCGGCACCGTCTCGGGCAGCGCGGTCGCCAACGTCGTCGTGGACGGCGCGATCACGATTCCGTTGATGAAGCGCACCGGCTTCCCAGCGCATATGGCGGCGGCGATCGAGGCGGTGGCATCCAACGGCGGCCAGATCATGCCGCCGGTCATGGGCGCGGCGGCTTTTCTCATGGCGGAATTCCTCAATATTCCCTATGGCCAGGTGGCGCTCGCGGCAGCGATCCCCGCCGGTCTCTATTACCTGGCGCTGTTCACCCAGATCGATCTGGAAGCCGCCAAGCATGGATTGGCCGGCCTGCCGGCCGACCGGATTCCGAAACTGCACAGCGTGATGCGCCGCGGCTGGGTCTTTTTGATTCCGCTTTTCATTTTGATCTACACGTTGATGATCGAGAACTGGGAAGCGGGACGGGCGGGAATGGCCGGCGTGATCGCCGTCTTCCTGGTCGGCGCGCTGCAAAAGGAAACGAGAGCATCGTTTGCGAAAATTGTGGCGGCCCTCCAGGAGACCGGCAAAATTCTCCTCGACATCACGGTTATCACGGCGCTGGCCGGGATCGTGATCGGCGCGCTTCATTTATCCGGTTTCACTTTCAAGATCTCTTTGCTTCTGGTGACGCTCTCGGGCGGCAACGTTTTTCTGCTTCTCGTGATTACGGCTCTGGGTTGTCTGTTCCTGGGACTGCCGCTGCCCACGACCGTCGTCTATATCACGCTCGCCGTGCTGGCCGCCCCGGCGCTGGTGCAGCTAGGCATCCCGCCGTTGGCGGCGCACTTGTTTCTTTTCTACTTCGGCATGGTTTCATTGATCACGCCGCCAGACTGCCTGCCGGTTTATATCGCGTCGGCCATCGCCGGCGCGAATTTCTGGCAGACCGGCTGGACCGCGATGAGACTCGGGATCGCGGCCTATATCGTCCCCTTTGCCTTTGCGCTTCACCCGGCGCTCATTCTCATAGGAACGCCGGGCGAGATCGTCCTTGCGATCGTTACCGCGTCGATCGGCGTGATCTTTCTCGGCGTGGGTTGCGCGGGCTATCTCTTCCGCCCGTTGGGTTGGGGCAAGCGCGGCATGCTCTGGCTCGCCGGACTTCTTCTCCTTCTTCCCTCGTGGAGCGGCATCTGGCTCGTGGCCGACGCCGCCGGCCTTGCTCTCGGTGTGGCCGTCGTCCTGTGGGAATGGAACAGGTCTGCTCCCGCGACGCAGCAGCCCGTGAAAGCCGAGGTATAAGGGTGAAGTTCGGCATGTTCGTCATCGGCGACAACCACCCCGAGGCTCACAAGAGCCTGGCTGACTACTATGACGAGATGGTGGAGCAGGCAAAATGGGCCGAGACTCTCGGCTACGAATGCTTTTGGTTCGGCGAGCACCACTTCGACTTTTCCGGCGTCATCCCGTCTCCGCCCGTCCTCATGTCCGTCGCCGCCAAAGCCACGAAAAAAATCCGCTTAGGAGTCGCCGTTTGTCTTCTTCCCTACAGAAATCCGATTTTCGTCGCTGAAGAATACGCGATGGTGGACGTGCTGAGCAATGGGAGATTAGACTTCGGCGTCGGCCGCGGAACGCCGCCGGAGTTGGCCGCGTTCGGAGTGAAGGAAGACAACCGAGACTTGCTAGTTGAAAGCGTCGAAGTCGTGAAGATGGCCTGGAGCGAGGGAAAAGTTTTCTACCGGGGCAAGCACCATCGAATCGACGGAGTGTCGCTGAACGTAAGACCGGTGCAGAAACCCACGCCACCTTTTTTCATCGCCGCGCTGAGCGAGGGATCTTATAAAGTCGCCGGCGAAATGGGTTATCCCATCCTCGGAATTCCTTACGCAAGCTGCAAAAACATCGCCGACCTCCGGACGAAGATCGCATTTTACCGGGAGAACCTCGCAAGCAGCGGCCACGATCCGAAGCCATTCGACGTCATTCAGTGCTTCCATACGAGCGTAGCTGAGACCGATGCCGAGGCTGAGAGAAACGCAAAGCAGGGCATCGCCGCGCTCCTCGCCGCGCGGATCAGCGTCAGGCCGAGAAGTTACGACGAGCTTTACCGAGAGCGCATGGTGATGGTGGGCGACCCGAGGCGCTTGATCGAGCAGATCGAAGAAGTCCGCGCGACCGGAACGAGCTACATCATCTTCATGATGAACTTCGCCACGCTGGAGCAGAAAGAAATTCTCGCCTCGATGGAGATTATGGCGAAGGAAGTGCTGCCGAAGTTTGCGGGCACCGAGTAGGCAGCGCGCAATAGGATCGCGGTGAATGGAAGAATCGGCTCAGGTGCAATGGCCCAACGAAGGAGCCGAAAAGGGTCGCGGCGCCATTATGGGGTCACGCCGCCTTGCGTCTTGTTCTCCTGGACGACTCTAACCTGATCCGGCACCCCATGGCGGACAAAACATCCATGACGGTCCCGATTCTTGGATTCCTGCCCTTTGAAAGCGCTTTATAAAGGCTTTCCCGATTGAGGCCCGTAGATTCAGCGATGTGCGTAAAGCCATAGGCTCGCGCGACGTCTCGAAGCCCCAAAAGCAATAGGTCTGGATCATTTTCTTGGAGAATCGAATTCAGGTATCCGATTGCGTATTCCGGACTCTTGAGGCGTTCATCCAAACCTTCCTCGTAGGCCCTGCTGGCCGGATAAACCTTTTTTTGTCTGCCTTTCATCTCAATGTCCTTTCCTTCCAATCCCGCCAATATCGTCTCGCCTCCTTGATCGCTTCTTCCTGCCTCTTTTTCGTGCTTCCGCAAAGCAAAATGACCCGCGTCGCTCCGTGTTCGCCGAAGTAGATTCGGTAGCCCGGCCCGTAGTCCAAAACAATCTCCTCCACTCCCTCCCCAACGGATTTATGTTGTCCCAGATTGCCCAGCCGCACTTTTGCCACTGTCTTGTCGATAAGCGCCTTTGCCCGCTGATCGGCCAGGCCGTCCAGCCATCTCTGAAATATGTCCCTTCCATCCCGTGTCACATAGCTTTCAACTCTCCTCGGAACGACTTCTCGCATGCCTCAAATCCGACTGTAGCCAATTGGCTACACCGTGTCAACGGCGATTTATAACCACTTTGAAAGGCAAAAGAATGCAGAGTTAAGGATGGTGGTCGCAGTAGGAGTTGAACCTACGACCTCGCGCATGTGAGGCGCGCGCT
>CAZNES010000023.1:0-52033 GCA_964572145.1 uncultured Syntrophobacteraceae bacterium | reverse complement strand
AACGCCGGCCTGTCACGCCGGAGGTCGCGAGTTCGAGTCTCGTCGGCCCCGCCATTTTTTTAGCCTGACGCCGGAGCCTGGACGTTCCGGCCGTCAAACGAGGGTGAGAACTAAAGTGGGCACGTTTCAGATGAAAAAAAGCGAGGCCCTGGCGCAGCGACAGTGGTTTATCGTCGATGCCACGGGAAAAGTTTTGGGGCGCCTTGCCACCGAGGTTGCCAGGGTGTTGAGAGGAAAGCATAAACCCAGTTTCACGCGCCACGTAGATGGCGGTGATTTTGTCATCGTCATCAATGCGCGCGAGGTCAAGCTCACCGGGACAAAACCAGAGAAAAAATTGTACTATCGGCATTCAGAATATCCCGGCGGTATTCGGGTTACCGCTGCGGAGAAGATGCTGGCAGAGAAGCCGGAGCACCTCGTTCGGTTGGCGGTCAAGGGAATGCTGCCCAAGAGCCGCCTCGGTCGAAAGCTGCGCACCAAACTGAAGGTTTATGCCGGCCAGGAGCATCCCCATGCAGCGCAGAAACCACAGCCGCTGACGGTACGGGCTTAGGAGTAGAATTAAAATGGCGCAAAAAGTTTTTTCGGCTACCGGGCGACGCAAAACGTCGGTGGCCCGGGTTAATTTAAAAGAGGGTAAAGGCAACATGCTGGTCAACGACCGGACCCTCGAAGAATACTTTGGTCGTGAGACGGCCCGGATGGTCGTGCTGCAGCCTTTTCAGTTGACGCAGACGACGGGTAGTTTCGATACGGAGATCAACGTACGTGGCGGTGGAATTTCGGGTCAGGCGGGCGCGATCCGGCACGGGATCACCCGCGCTCTAATGCTAGTGAGTCCCGATTTCCGCGGCCCGCTCAAAAAAGCCGGCTTTGTCACTCGTGACCCGCGCGCGGTCGAGCGCAAGAAATACGGCCGCCACAAGGCGCGGAAACGTCCTCAATACTCCAAGCGTTGAAAGCTTTGCCTGGGAAAAAATCGGCCGTCAAGCAAGAATCTCTTTCTGTGGCCGTTCTCGGTGCTACGGGATACGCCGGCGTCGAGCTCTTAAGAATCCTGATCCGACATCCCCGAGTAAAACTCACCGCCGTTACCTCGCAACAATATGCCGGCAAGCGGGCGAGCGACGTTTACCCCTCGCTCGCCGGACGCTGCGATCTCATATTGGAAGAGTTGCGCATCGACAAAGTTGCTTCCCGCTCCGAGCTTGCTTTCGCCGCTCTTCCGCACGAAACCTCAATGGACGTCGTTGCCGGATTGCTGGAGCGCCAAAAGCGGGTGATCGATTTAAGCGCGGACTTTCGCTTGCACGATCCGGAAGCTTATCAGCGCTGGTATCGCCCGCACAAGGTTCCTCGGTTGCTGCGCGAAGCCGTTTACGGCCTGACGGAGATCCATCGCAAAGCGATCGAAAAAGCCCGCCTGGTCGCCAACCCTGGCTGTTATCCCACGGGCGCCGTGCTGGGGCTGGCGCCTCTTTTCGGCGAAAAAATGGTTCGGGGAACGGTTGTGATCGATGCGAAATCCGGAACGACCGGAGCGGGCCGAAGCAGCGCGGTAGAACTCTCCTTCAGTGAAGTCAATGAAAACTTCAAAGCCTACAACGTTGGCGTTCATCGGCATATGCCCGAGATCGAGCAGGAATTGGGCGAGCTTGGCGGTGCGGCTGTTTCCGTGCTATTTGCGCCGCATCTCGTTCCGATGAACCGTGGGATACTCTCCACGATGTATGTAGAGCTCAAGAAAACCCCTGAAGAAAACGGCCTTACGAAGCTCTATAGAAATTTTTATCGGGATGAACCGTTTATTCGTATCCTGCCGGCCGGCACGTTCCCGCAAACCAAGGACGTTCGAGGATCGAATGACTGTGCTATCGGATTCCGTTACGACTCTCGCACCGAGCGGCTGGTGGTGATCACGGCGATCGACAACCTGGTCAAAGGGGCTGCCGGACAGGCGGTGCAGAATATGAACTTAATGTGCGGTTGGCCGGAGACCGAAGGCATCGAGGGAACGGCCCTGGTTCCCTAGCGACTGTCTTCCGCGGCGGAGTAAAAGAATAATCCGACCATGGCGATGGTGATGTTCGGAATCCAGGCCGCCAGCCAGGCCGGAATGGCGCCGCTATGGCCGAGTGAAATGCAAAAGGCGAGCAAGAACCAATAGCCGACACCGATCAGCATGGTCAGGCCGAAGCTGAGGGTAAGCCCGCCGCCACGGCTGTAGCGGGTGGCAAAGGGAATAGCCAAAACAGCCATCAGGATAGAGACAAACGGAACGGCCATTTTCACCTGGAGGTCGACCTTCTGCTCCGTAGCGTCGATTCCTTTTCCTTGAAGATCTACAATCTGCTTTTTAAGATCAAGGAAGCTGAACTCCTCCGGATCGCGGGCCAGCAGTTTCAAATCTTCAGGCGTTTCGGAGATGGGAAGGGTGACGTTGCCCTCGCGCTGGTCCATTTCTCCGTTTGGGCGCAATACCCACTCGATAGACCGCTGAGGCTGCCAACGCGTGCCGTTCCAGCGCGCCGACGGTACTTCGATAAACCCTCTCAATGTGAAATCCCGATTCAAAAGAAACACGGTGATTCCTTCGAGAACGCTATTCTTGGTGTCGAAACGGTCAACGCTGATGAAAGCTTCCTCTGAGCGGATCCACATGTCCTTGGTGCCGAGAAGGCTCTTCGGTTCTTTCTTCTTCACTTCGGTTTTGTAAATGTATTGAGACTCCCGGGTGAAGGCGGGCACGAGCGCCTCATTCCAAACAAAATTCAGGGCGCAGATCAGGAGCGACGAGATGAACAGCGGCAGCGAAATCCGGTAGACACTGAGGCCGCCGGCGCGCATCGCAGTGATCTCTTGAGTTCGCGACAGCATACCTATAGAAAACAACGTGGAAAAAAGAACGGCGAATCCAAAAACCCGCGATATCAGGACCGGCAACTTGTAAAGGAAATAACGCATTGCCGTCCACATCGTCGCGCCCGATTTGAGCACGCTGTCGATTCGGTCGAAAAAATCGACGATGAAGTAAAGGGCCGTGGTGCACAGCAGACTGATGGCGACGATCTTTAAAAAGCCGCGTATGAGGTAGCGGTCCAGGATGCCGCCGAAAGACCAGGAAGCGATAGCCGCAATTTTCTCCATAGCGGTCGGATCAGACGGTTCTTTTCTGTCGTATGATCGCCATTCGGCGCTTCAACAAGAGAGACCAATCTTCCAGCTTGGTTTGGATTAAAAACGGGGATTCTTTCAGCGCCTTGCGGAAAAAATGAAGCGCGATGAGGGTCAGGATGATGTTCGGAAGCCATGCGGCAAGGACCGCGGGAAGCATCTGCCTCTCCCCCAAAGCCTTGCCCAAGGAAAGCAAGGCATAGTAGGTAAGGAGCCAGGACATGCACAAGGCGAAACCCCAGGAGCGGCTCGCGCGCGAGCGCGTCGGCACCATGACCAGGGCGACGGCAAGAAAACATAACGTGAGCGGGGCGAAGGCAAAAGAGAATCTCCGATGCAATTCAATCAGCTCGGGGGTCGGCGTCAAGCCTTGTTCTACTTTGAGTTGGATGGCTTTTCTTAGACGTCGGAGCGACATTTCTTTGGGCTCGGGATCTTTTTGTTGGCGGGATCCCAAGATGTCCTCGGGATCGAGCCTGAAATCATACGTGTTGAATCGAGTTCGGCTGAAGCCGGGCTTTTTCTGTTGTCTCTCGTAGACGGTGCCGTCGAAGAGCTTGAAATTTATGCTTTGTGTTTCTTCATCTGAAAATATGAAGGCCACTTTGCCGAAGATGTCTTGCTCGTGGTCGGATTTGCGCCGATCGACGATGAGCACGCCCTTGGCGGTCTCTCCCGGGGGGACCAGTTCTTCGATGTAGATGAGAATTTTAGGAAAATCGTCGTTGAAAACTTTTTCCTTCAACCCGCTTGCGACACGGTTCTTCGCGATGTTGTAAAGCGCCTTCCGGAGAGCGGCGTTTGCGACCGGTCGTACCTGGGTGGTCAGGAGTAAGGTAGCCAAAGAAACGATTAGAGCGATAGCGCCGACCGGTAAAAGAATCTGAACGGGACTTATTCCGGAAGCCTTGAGCGCTAGGATCTCATGGTCGCTGGAGAGTCTGCCAAGTCCCAGGAATATTCCCAGCAAGAGCGCCATCGGCACGGTCATTTCCAGAAATGTAGGTAGAATCAACGCGAACAGCTTGCCAATTTGTAGAATAGGAACACCGCGGTTGACCACCAACTCGACGAGCTTAAGGATTCGGCCGATCAACAGAATCAGCGTGAAGGCCATGAGGCCGAACAAAAAGGGAGGAAGCACCTCTGCGGCGAGATAGGTCGTCAGCGTTCGTTTCACAGTGTGAACATGTTAACTGGTGCAGCCTTTTTTGTAAAACGAAGCCTGGAAAAAGAATGAAATGATTGAGAAACCGGAAAAACCGCTGGTCCTTTTCGGCATCAATCCCGTGTTGGAAAAACTGAAAAGCTCACCCGATCAAGTGTTTGAGCTCATGATCGTCAAGGGGCGAGGAGGAGGTATGCGTGTCGGCTTGGTTGTCGAAGAAGCTCGGCGCCGGGGCTTGCCGGTGCATTACGTAGACGCCCATAGGCTTGATCTTCTGACCGGCGGCGGGGTGCACCAAGGAGTCGCAGCGAGCGTCGCGCAGATTTTGTATCTTCCGTTCGCTGACCTGCTCCAGACGTTGGTATCTAAAACGCAAGAGCGTGTCCTAGTTCTTGATGAATTGACCGATCCGCGCAATTTCGGCGCGCTGTTGCGCTCTGCCGAAGGCGCGGGCGTTCATCATGTCGTCATTCCCAAAGATCGATCTGTCAGCGTGACTCCGGTGGTGGTCAAAACCTCGGCCGGGGCGTCCAACTATTTGAAAATTTACCGGGTTTCAAACCTCAGCCGTGCCGTCCAGGCCCTTAAGGAAGCCGGGTGTTGGATTGCAGGTCTCGACGCCGGCGCGCCGGAATGTATCTATGACCGGCTCTATCCCGAAAAGGTGGCCATTATCCTCGGATCGGAAGGCCGGGGTCTGCGCCCGTTGATCCGGCGCGAGTGCGATTTTCTAGCTTCCATACCGATGCTGGGCCAGGTGGCTTCCCTAAACGTTGCGGTGGCGGGTGGTATATTCCTTTACGAACTGGTTAGACAAAGAAGCCGGGGGTTGAGCAGTCCATCGGGGTAGTCGGCGGGCCTAACTGGCGGGTTTGTGTGGCAAAAATCAAAAAAACAGTTGACATCGGTTTGTGAAGGTGCTTTATATAAGAGTTTACGATAGCTAGCCTTTGGTTTTCATCTGTCTAAAGGCCGTTGTCCCATACTTTCTGAACGGACTATCATTTATTTATTTGAGGTCAGCAGGAGAGTTTCGCGTCGGCGCGCGGTAGGGTCTGTTCCGAATTCAAAAGCTGGCGTAGCTCAACGGCAGAGCAGCTGATTTGTAATCAGCAGGTTGTAGGTTCAACTCCTATCGCCAGCTCCAGTGCAAATAAACTCGTGGCGTTGTTAAGCAAAACTGTGAACGATCGAACGATTTGTTTCCAAGACAGAGCAGGAGAGGTTCCCGAGTGGCCAAAGGGAGCAGACTGTAAATCTGCCGCCGTAAGGCTTCGGTGGTTCGAATCCACCCCTCTCCACCATCATGCGGGAATAGCTCAGTTGGTAGAGCGCGAGCCTTCCAAGCTCGGGGTCGCGGGTTCGAGTCCCGTTTCCCGCTCCACTTGTGCAGGGTCCCGGCTGTTGCCCAGGTAGCTCAGTCGGTAGAGCACGTCCTTGGTAAGGACGAGGTCAGCGGTTCGATCCCGCTCCTGGGCTTTTGCTCGGAACAACACGGCAAAGTTTGGTAGGCAGTGCGCTTCGGAATCACGAACGGAAAATCATAGAATGGGAAAGGATAATAGGAGGGTGAGATGAGCAAGCAGAAATTTGAGCGCAAGAAGCCGCATCTGAACATCGGCACAATCGGTCACGTGGACCACGGAAAAACCACCCTGACTGCCGCGATCACCAAAGTGCTGGAGAAAAAAGGGATGGCGAAGTTCATGGCCTATGACCAGATCGACAAGGCCCCTGAGGAGAGGGAAAGGGGCGTGACGATCAACATTGCCCATGTCGAGTACGAAACCAACTCGCGGCATTATGCTCACGTCGACTGTCCGGGCCACGCTGACTACATTAAAAATATGATCACCGGTGCAGCGCAGATGGACGGCGCCATTCTGGTCGTTTCGGCGGCCGATGGTCCGATGCCGCAGACCCGCGAGCACATCCTGCTTGCGCGGCAAGTCGGCGTTCCTGCCATCGTAGTATTCCTCAACAAAGCGGACATGGTGGACGATAAGGAAATTCTCGAGCTGGTGGAGCTGGAGGTGCGGGAATTGCTTTCCAAGTATAACTTTCCCGGCGATGATACGCCGATAGTGGTCGGCAGCGCGCTGAAAGCATTGGAGGGCGACAGCTCGGACATGGGCGAGCCGGCGATCATAAAGCTGCTGGATGCCGTCGATAGCTATATCAAGGAGCCGGTCAGAGCTATCGAGAAGCCGTTTCTCATGCCGGTCGAGGACGTTTTTACGATCAGCGGTCGTGGCACCGTTGTGACCGGACGAGTGGAGCGAGGAATCGTCAAAGTGGGCGAAGAGGTGGAGATCGTCGGATTTAGGGCTACCACAAAAACCGTGGCAACGGGCGTTGAGATGTTTCGCAAGCTTTTGGACGAAGGGCGCGCTGGGGACAACATCGGCGTGCTGCTCCGAGGGACCAAAAGAGAAGAGGTGGAGCGAGGGCAAGTACTGGCCAAGCCCGGCAGCATCACCCCGCACACGCAATTCAATGCCGAGTCCTATGTCTTGACCAAGGAAGAGGGCGGCAGGCATACGCCTTTCTTCAACGGTTACCGTCCGCAATTCTATTTTAGAACGACCGACGTGACGGGCGTCGTGAAGCTGCCCGAAGGCACCGAGATGGTTATGCCCGGAGACAGCATCAGCACGGAGATCTCTTTGATTACCCCCATCGCTATGGAAGAGGGGCTCAAGTTCGCCATCCGGGAAGGCGGCAAGACCGTCGGCGCCGGAGTCGTGACCAAGATTATTCAGTAACCGTCGAATCGAGGGCTAGTCATGCGGGAACTTATCGGGTTTGCGTGCGACCAATGCAAGCGAAAAAATTATACGACGAGCAAAAACAGGAAGACGACTACGGACAAGTTGGCGTTTAAAAAATTCTGTCCTTCTTGCCGGGCTCATACTCAACACAAAGAGGTGAAACTGTAGAGGAGAGCAGGGTCAGTAGCTCCAACTGGCTAGAGCGCCGGACTCCAAATCCGGTTGTTGCAGGTTCGAGTCCTGCCTGACCCGCCATCTCATCTCGTTCAGCATTCTCATGGGAGAATGGACACAAAAAATTGCGGATGCTGTTCGGCGCTCGGTCGAGTTTATTAAGGATGCCTGGCAGGAAATAAGGAAGGTCCATTGGCCTTCGCGGAAGGAAACCTATGTGACGACCCTGGTCGTTCTGGTCGTTGTTATGCTCATATCCATTTTTCTGGCGGTCGTGGATTTCGGGCTGACCCGGGCCATTCAGGCCATCGTCAGCTAATTTCTGGGTCATCCTGTATGGCTAAGCAATGGTACGTGGTGCATACGTTCTCCGGCTACGAGCAAAAAGTCAAAGCAGCCCTGGAGGAGCGCGTCAGGAGCATGGGCAAGGCGGAACAATTCGGTGAGATCTTGGTTCCGGTAGAGAAAGTGATGGAGCTGGTCAAGGGCAAAAAGAAAACCTCTTCGAGAAAGTTTTTTCCCGGCTACATCCTGGTTCAAATGGAGCTCGACGACGAGACCTGGCACGTCGTCAAAGAGACCCCGAAGGTGACCGGTTTTGTCGGCGGCACCACCCATCCTCCTCCCGTAAGCGACGAGGAGATCAAGGCCATCACGCAGCAGATGGAAGAGGGGGCGATCAAGCCGAAGCCGCGCGTCCTTTTTTCGGTGGGAGAGGGCGTGAAAGTGGTCGACGGTCCCTTTGTCGATTTCAATGGAATTGTTGAGGAGGTCCGCCCGGAGAAGGGAAAACTTCGAGTGCTGATCAGCATCTTCGGCCGCGCAACGCCGGTCGAACTCGATTTTGTGCAGGTGGAGCGGAACTGACATGGCCAAGAAGGTAATCGGAGAAATCAAGTTGCAGATCCCGGCCGGACAAGCGAATCCGAGTCCCCCCGTAGGGCCGGCGTTGGGCCAGCGGGGCGTGAACATCATGGAATTCTGCAAGGCCTTCAACGCGGCGACTCAGTCGCAGCAGGGCATGATCATTCCTGTCATCGTGACCGTATACGCGGACCGTTCTTTTACTTTCATCACCAAGACGCCGCCGACCGCTGTGCTCCTGAAGAAGGCCGCCGGATTGGAAAAAGGCTCCGGAGAGCCGGGCAAGATTAAGGTCGGCAAAGTGACGCCCGCGCAGATCCGAGAGATCGCTCAAATCAAGCTCCGCGATCTGACCGCCAAGGATTTGGACGCCGCCGTGAAGACCGTGGAAGGCACGGCACGCAGCCTGGGTCTGGAAATCGAAGGCTAGGATTATTGAGGAGACCATGAAGCGTCGAGGCAAGGGATATAATGCCGCTCTGGCAAAAGTGGACCGCACCAGCAGGTATCCATTGGAAGAGGGGCTTCGTTTGGTTCACGAGACCAAGCGGGCCAAGTTTGATGAAACCGTCGAGCTGGCGGTCCGCCTGGGAGTAGATCCGCGGCAGGCGGATCAAAATATCCGCGGGACGGTAGTGCTTCCCCATGGAATGGGGAAAGCTGTCCGGATCGTGGCTTTCGCCAGGGGCGACAAGGCAAAGGAAGCCGAGGAGGCCGGCGCCGATTTCGTCGGCACCGAGGATCTGGTCAAAAAAATCTCCGAGGGTTGGCTTGATTTCGATAAAGCGGTCGCTACGCCGGATATGATGGCGGTGGTCAGCAGGATAGGGAAAATACTCGGCCCACGAGGATTGATGCCGAATCCAAAAACCGGAACCGTCTCCATGGATATCGCCAAGGCGGTAAAAGAGATAAAAGCGGGTAAGCTGGAATTCAGAGTCGATAAAGCAGGCATCGTTCATGTTCCGATCGGTAAGGTCTCGTTCGGCGTGGAGAAGCTCCTGGACAACGCCAGAGTGGTTCTCACGTCCGTGGTGAAAGCCAAGCCGGCTTCGGCCAAAGGCAACTACGTTCAAGGAGTGACCCTATCCACGACGATGGGGCCGGGAATCAAAATCGATCTGTCCCAGGTGAGGGCTCTGGCGGCGTAATTGCGCTGGAGAAAACAACTTGGCTGAATTGTCGAAAAATACTGCCATTCAAGCGGAAAAGGCCGCGACGGTGGCGGAAGTCCATGAAAAGCTCAAAGCGGCCAAGGTGGCTATTGTGACGGAATATCGCGGTCTCAGCGTGGCACAGATGACCCGCCTCCGGCGGGAGGTGCGCCAAGTGGCGGGAGAATATCACGTCATCAAGAACACGATGGCGCGCCGCGCACTCAAAGATACCGCATACGGGGACTTGGGCCGTCTGCTCGATGGCCCCAACGGATGGGTCTTCGGTTATGAAGATCCGATTGCGGTTTCCAAGACGCTGATCAAGTTCATCGCAGAGAACGAAAAACTGACCATCAAAGGCGCGCTCTTCGAGGGCCAGTTCATGGACCACGCCAAGGTCAAGGTCCTGTCCCAAATGCCGAGCAAGCCCCAGATGCAGGCCAAACTGCTGGCGCTCATGCAGGCGCCGGTGACTCAGCTTGTCCGCTTAATGCAGGAGCCGGCCGGCATGATGGTGCGGTTGTTGGAATCCGTTCGCAAACAAAAAGAATCGCAGAGTTGAAATATCCAAACAGGAGGAAGCCATGGAAGTGACAAGAGAGCAGGTTAAGGAATTTATCAAACAGAGTTCCGTCATGGAGATCGCCGCGCTGGTCAAAGAGCTGGAACAGGAGCTCGGCGTGAGCGCAGCCGCGCCCGTGGCGATGGCGGCGGCGGTCGCAGGCCCTGCCGCGGTGGCCGAGGAGAAGACGGAATTCAACGTCATCTTGACCGAAGTGGGGGACAAGAAGATTCAGGTCATCAAGGTCGTGCGCGAGCTGACGGGACTCGGCCTGAAAGAGGCGAAGGACCTGGTGGACGGCGCGCCCAAGCCGATCAAAGAGGCAGTCTCCAAGGCCGATGCGGAAAACATCAAGAAGAAGGTCGAAGAGGTTGGCGGAAAGGTGGAGATTAAGTAGGCGGATTTTATCGTCGTTGATCTCAACCTAGTCAAAGAGGAGTATCATGGCGTTTCAAGTGGCAAACAATTTGAGATTTCGCCGCAGTTTTGGCCGGATCAAAAAAATCATCGATCTGCCTTACCTGATTGAAATCCAGAAAAACTCGTACGACGTGTTCCTGCAAAAAAATATTACCGCCGACCAGCGCCAGAGCACGGGGCTTCAGGGCGTTTTCAAGTCGGTGTTTCCGATCAAGGATTTTAACGAAACCTCCTCGCTTGAGTTCGTCAATTACAATCTTGGCGAGCCGAAGTATGACGTGGACGAGTGCCATCAGCGGGGCATGACCTTTGCGGCGCCGCTCAAAGTCACCGTCCAATTGGTTCTGTGGGATATGGACCCGCAGAGCAAGAGCAGAAGCATCAAAAACGTCAAGGAGCAAGAAGTTTACTTCGGCGAGGTCCCGCTCATGACCAAGAACGGCACCTTCATGGTGAACGGGACCGAGCGCGTGATCGTCAGCCAGCTCCATCGCTCTCCCGGAGTGTTCTTCGAGCACGATAAGGGGAAGACGCATGCCAGCGGCAAGCTGCTTTACTCCGCCCGCGTCATTCCCTATCGCGGCTCGTGGCTCGATTTCGAATTCGATCCGAGAGACATCCTTTATGTGCGCATCGACCGGCGGCGCAAGTTCCACGCGACGGTGTTGCTCCGCGCTCTGGGCATGACCACGGAAGATCTGCTGAACTATTTTTACACGACCGACACGATTGTCCTGGATGGGCGCAAAGCGCAGCTCATCTTCAAGCCGGAGCATCTGATCGGCGTCAAAGCCGGGTCCGACGTCCGCGATCCCAAGAGCAACGAGCTGATCGTCCGCGAAGGCAGAAAACTCACTCGTCTTTTGATCCGCCAGATGGAGCAATCGCGGATCAAGCAGGTGCCGATAGCCCTGGAGGACGTCATCGGGCGCGTCGCCGCGCATGATATCGTGGACACCGCGACCGGCAAGGTCGTGGTGGAATGCAATCAGGAGATCACCCAGGAAAAACTCGATCTTTTGCGGGATAAAGGAATCAACCGGCTCGAGGTTCTATTCATCGACGAGTCGCGCGTCGGTCCTTATTTGCGCACGACCTTGTTGCAGGACAGGCTGGATCAATCGGACAAGGACGAACACAAAAAGCCGGAAAAAGCGATCGAGCACGCCATCCTGGAAATTTACCGCCGTCTGCGGCCCGGCGACCCGCCCACCAAAGAGTCGTCGACGAATTTTTTCCACAACTTGTTTTTCAACTCCGACCGCTACGATCTTTCCAAGGTGGGACGGCTGAAGCTGAATCACCGACTCAAGCTCAACGTGCCTCTGGAGCACGGCACGCTCCGCAAAGAAGACATTCTCGAGGTCGTGCGCTATCTGATGGAGCTGCGAAACGGAATCGGCTCCGTCGATGACATCGACCATCTCGGCAACCGGCGTGTGCGTGCTGTCGGTGAGCTTGTGGAAAATCACTTCCGCGTCGGACTGGTCAGAATGGAGCGGGCGATCAAAGAAAAGATGAGCCTCCAGGACATCGAGACTCTGATGCCCCAGGAGCTCATCAATTATAAGCCCGTGTCGGCGGCGCTCAAGGAGTTCTTCGGCTCGAGCCAACTCTCGCAATTCATGGATCAGACCAATCCGCTCTCCGAGATCACGCATAAGCGCCGGCTTTCGGCATTGGGCCCGGGCGGTCTTACCCGCGAGCGGGCCGGCTTCGAAGTCCGCGACGTGCACCCGACCCATTACGGCCGGGTCTGTCCGATCGAGACCCCTGAAGGACCGAACATCGGTCTGATCGCCTCGCTGACAACTTATGCAAGAGTCAACGAGTACGGCTTTATCGAGACGCCCTACCGCGAAGTCGCAGACAGCCGGGTGACCGATAAGATTCGCTATCTATCGGCGTTGGAAGAAGAGGACCACGTCATCGCGCAGGCAAATGCGCCGATCGACAACCGCGGAGCCTTTACCGCGGATCTCGTCTCTTCGCGCAAGGGTGGAGAATTTGTGATGGCGCGCCCGGAAGAAGTTGACTTCATGGACGTCTCCCCGAACCAGTTGGTGAGCGTTGCCGCCTCCTTGATTCCGTTTCTGGAAAACGACGACGCGAACCGCGCCCTCATGGGTTCGAACATGCAGCGCCAGGCGGTGCCGTTGCTCCGTACCGAAGCTCCTCTTGTCGGCACGGGCATGGAAAAAGTCGTCGCCCGCGACTCGGGCGTGACCATCGTCGCGCGGCGCGACGGCATCGTCGAGAGCGTCGATTCGACGCGGATCGTCGTCAAGGCCGACAAGACTTCCGGATCGCACCGCGACACCGGGGTCGACATCTACGGCCTGGTGAAGTACCAGCGGTCCAATCAGAACACCTGCATGAACCAGAGGCCGATCGTCATGGTGGGCGACCACGTCAAGGCGGGCGATGTGATCGCCGACGGGCCCTCGACCGAAATGGGCGAGCTGGCTCTGGGCCGCAACGTCCTGGTCGCGCTGATGCCTTGGGGCGGATACAACTTCGAGGATTCCATTCTTATCAGCGAGCGCGTCGTCAAAGAGGACATTTACACCTCGATCCACATCGAGGAGTTCGAATGCGTCTCGCGCGACACCAAGCTCGGCCCCGAAGAGATCACCCGCGACATCCCCAACGTCGGCGACGAGGCGCTGGCCGATCTCGACGAGAGCGGCATCGTGCGCATCGGCGCGGAAGTGAAGCCCGGATACATCCTTATCGGTAAGATCACGCCCAAAGGCGAGACGCAGCTCTCGCCCGAGGAGAAGCTCCTCCGCGCGATCTTCGGCGAGAAGGCGGGCGAAGTGCGCGACACTTCGCTCCGTGTCCCTCCGGGCGTCGAAGGAACGGTGATCAACGTCAGGATCTTTTCGCGCAAAGGATTGGGCAAGGACGAGCGGAGCAAGGTCATCGAGGATGAGGAGGTCAGCCGTCTGAGGAAAGATCAGCACGAAGAGATTCGCATCCTCCAGGACGGGGCGATGAAGCGGCTGAAAAAGCTGCTCGTCGGCCGCCGCACGGCGGCGCAGGTGCGCGACGATAATCGTAGAGTCCTGCTCAACAAAGGGAAAGAAATCACCGAGGAAGATCTGGACGAAATCACCATGCCCTATTGGGGCGAGATCCGGGTCGATAACGAGTCCGTCGAGACGGAGCTCAAGCGGATCGTGGAAAGCACCGTCGAGCAGGTGGAGCTGATCAAGGTGGTTTTCCAGGACAAGATCAACAAACTCAAGAGCGGCGACGAGCTCCCGCCGGGCGTCATCAAAATGGTTAAGACGTTCGTCGCGATCAAGCGCAAGCTTCAGGTCGGAGACAAAATGGCCGGCCGCCACGGCAACAAGGGCGTTATCTCGCGCATCTTGCCGGAAGAGGACATGCCGCTGCTCGAGGACGGCACTCCCGTAGACATCGTGCTCAACCCGCTGGGTGTCCCGTCGAGAATGAACGTGGGGCAAATTCTGGAAGCCCATCTGGGCTGGGCCGCCCGCACTCTGGGACAGCAGATCGAAGAGCTGATCCACAACGGGCGCCCGGACATGGAGCAGGTTCGCCGCCGCATGAAGGAGTATCTGGCCGCGCGCGATGTCGGTGAATTCATCGATGGCGTCAAAGACGCGGATCTGGTCCGTCTCGCACATAAGTATCGCGACGGTTTCCATCTGGCGTCGCCGGTATTCGACGGCGCCACCGAGGAAGAAATTTTCAATCTCCTTAGAAAGGCCGGTCTGCCGGCCACCGGGCAGGTGACGCTGCGCGACGGCCGGACCGGAACGGCGTTTGACGAGAAGGTGACGGTCGGCGTCATGTACATGATGAAGCTCCACCACCTGGTGGACGATAAGATTCATGCCCGATCCACCGGACCCTACTCTCTCGTCACCCAGCAGCCGCTCGGCGGTAAGGCCCAGTTCGGCGGCCAGCGTCTGGGAGAGATGGAAGTTTGGGCGCTGGAAGCCTACGGCGCCGCTTATACGTTACAGGAAATGCTGACGGTAAAATCCGACGACGTCGTGGGGCGGACCCGGATGTACGAGGCGATCGTCAAGGGCGACAATCTTCTCGAGCCCGGACTCCCTGAATCGTTCAACGTCATGGTAAAAGAGCTGCAGAGTTTGGGTCTGGATGTGGAGCTGGTGGAGGAAAAAGGTGAAATCCAAAAGAGGTGATTAAATGGAAGATCTGTTCAATCTTTTTGAAAAACCCAAGAATCCGCTAAGCTTCAACGCGATCAAAATTTCCCTCGCCTCTCCGGAAAAGATCCGCTCGTGGTCTCACGGCGAAGTGAAAAAGCCCGAGACCATCAACTATCGCACCTTCAAGCCGGAGCGCGACGGTCTTTTTTGCGCGAAAATTTTCGGTCCGACCAAAGATTACGAGTGTAATTGCGGCAAGTACAAAAGAATGCGCCATCGCGGCGTGGTGTGCGAGAAATGCGGCGTGGAAGTGATCCAATCGAAAGTCCGTCGCGAACGCATGGGCCACATCGAGCTGGCCACTCCCGTCGTGCACATCTGGTTCCTGAAGAGCCTCCCGAGCCGTATCGGCGCGCTCCTCGACATGTCGCTCAAGGACATCGAGAAGATTCTTTACTTCGAGGCCTACGTCGTGCTGGAGCCGGGCTCGACTCCGTTGGAGTACAAGGAGCTCTTGACCGAGGCACGTTATCGCAAAGCGCTAGAGGAATACGGCGCGAATTTCAGCGCGGAGATGGGAGCGGAGGCTGTCCGTAAACTGCTCAAGGCGGTCGATGTCGCCAAGCTCGGCGAAGAACTGCGCCAGGAGATGCGCGACGCGAACTCGGAGGTCAGACGCAAGAAGCTCGCCAAGCGGCTCAAGGTTATGAACGCCTTCAGAAACTCTGGCAACCATCCGGAATGGATGGTGATGGAAGTGATCCCTGTTATTCCTCCCGATCTCCGGCCGCTGGTGCCTCTGGATGGCGGCCGTTTTGCGACTTCCGATTTGAACGATCTTTATCGCCGCGTGATCAACCGGAACAACCGACTCAAAAGGTTGATGGAGTTAAACGCTCCCGACATGATCATTCGCAACGAGAAGCGCATGCTGCAGGAGGCCGTGGACGCGCTGTTCGACAACGGACGCCGTGGCAGGGCGATCACCGGACAAAACCGCCGGCCGCTCAAATCTCTGAGCGACATGCTCAAGGGAAAGACCGGCCGCTTCCGTCAAAATCTTCTCGGCAAGCGCGTCGATTACTCCGGCCGCTCGGTTATTGTCGTCGGCCCGGAGCTGAGACTTCATCAGTGCGGCTTACCGAAGAAGATGGCGATCGAACTCTTCAAGCCGTTCATCTACAACAAGCTCGAGGAGCGCGGTCTCGTCACCACGATCAAGAGCGCGAAGAAAATGGTCGAGAAGGAGCGACCGGAGGTCTGGGACATTCTCGACGAAGTGATCCGGGAGCACCCGATTCTGCTGAACCGCGCGCCGACGCTGCATCGCCTAGGCATCCAGGCATTCGAGCCGATACTCATAGAAGGAAAGGCGATCCAGCTTCATCCTCTGGTGTGCGCCGCCTACAACGCCGACTTCGACGGCGACCAGATGGCGGTCCACGTGCCGCTTTCGGTCGAAGCTCAGGTCGAAGCGCGCGCGCTCATGATGTCCACCAATAATATTCTGTCGCCGGCCAACGGCAAGCCGATCATCGTGCCGACGCAGGACATTGTCTTGGGTCTCTATTACATGACCCGCGAGCGCTCGAGCGCCAAGGGGGCCGGTCAGCTCTTTGCCAATTTTCAGGAAGTGCGCATTGCTTTTGACCAGGGCGCCGTCGATCTGCAGGCCCCGGTGACCGTGCGCGTCGAGAAAGAAAGACTTGAGACGACCGTCGGCCGGGTGCTTCTCTACGAAGTCGCGCCGCCGGAGATTCCCTTCAAAGAGATGAACCGGGTGATGAAGAAAAAAGAGCTGGCCAACCTGATTGAATTCAGCTATCGGATGGCCGGTAACAAGGCGACGGTCATCTTCGCCGACAGGCTAAAGGACGTCGGCTTCCACTATGCGACGAAGGCGGGAATTTCGATCGCGATCAAGGACATGGTGATTCCTCCGAGCAAGGAGGTTTTACTCAAGACGGCGCACGACGACGTGCGCGAGATCGAAGAGCAATACAAGAACGGTCTCATCACCGACGGCGAACGGTACAACAAAGTGGTCGATATCTGGGCCGAGGTAACCGACCGCATCGCGGACGAGATGCTACGCGATCTCGGAACCGAGACCATTACGGACGAAAAGGGCGCCAAGGTCACGGTGCCAAGCTTTAACCCGATTTTTATGATGGCTGATTCCGGCGCGCGCGGCAGCGCCCAGCAGATCCGCCAGTTGGCCGGAATGCGCGGGCTGATGGCCAAGCCCTCGGGCGAGATCATCGAAACGCCGATCACGGCGAACTTTCGCGAGGGGTTGACCGTGCTGCAGTACTTCATTTCGACCCACGGCGCGCGCAAGGGTCTGGCGGACACGGCGCTCAAGACCGCGAACTCCGGCTATCTAACACGCCGGCTAGTGGACGTGGCTCAAGACTCGGTTATCTCGGAAGACAACTGCGGCACGCTGGACGGGATCGAGATGGCGCCCTTGATGGAGGGAGGAGAGATCATCGAGCCGCTCGGCGACCGCGTGCTCGGAAGGGTCGCATTGGAGGACGTCAAGGACCCGTTCACGGGGGCCGCCATCGTCGGCGCTAATCAGGAGATTACCGAAGAGCTCGTCCAGCGCATCGAAGATGCGGGCCTGGAGCGGATCAAAATTCGCTCGGTGCTCACCTGCCAATCCAAGCGCGGGATATGCGTGATGTGTTACGGCCGCGATCTGGCGCGCGGTCACATGGTGAATCACGGCGAGGCGATCGGCGTGATCGCGGCGCAATCGATCGGCGAGCCCGGAACCCAGCTCACGATGCGCACGTTCCACATCGGTGGAACCGCCAGCCGCAGAGCCGAGCAAACGACCCTGGAAGCGCGCAACGAAGGGTTCATCAAATTTATCAACGTCAACACCGTCGCCAACAAAGAGGGCGATCTGGTGGTGATGAACCGGAACGGCGAAGTCGCGATCGTCGATTACCCGGAAGGAGAAAAGGGCAGAGAAAGAGAGCGGGAGCGCTATCCGGTCGTTTACGGCGCGAAGTTCAAGAAAAAAGGTGGAGGAAAGATCAAGGCCGGCGAGCTGCTGGCCGAGTGGGACCCCTATACCATCCCGATACTCACCGAGGTGACCGGAAACGTCAAATTCGGCGACATCATCGAAGCCATCACGATGGAGGAGAGAGTCGATGAGCGAACCGGTCTCTCGACCAAGGTCATCATCGATTCGAAGGACACGGAAAAGCGGCCGCGCATCTCGATTAAAGATACCCGCGGACAGACGGCCAGGCTCTCCGCGATGTTGGAGGCGCGCTACCTGCTTCCGGTCGGCGCCCATATCAACGTCCAGGAAGGGCAGTCGGTTTTTGCCGGCGACGCGCTGGCCAAAATTCCGCGCGAGACGACCAAGACCAAGGACATCACCGGAGGACTGCCGCGGGTGGCCGAGCTGTTCGAGGCGCGCAAGCCGAAGGAGTTCGCGGTCATCAGCGAGATCGACGGCGTGGTTTCTTTCGGGAAAGACACCAAGGGGAAGCGCAAGGTCGTCATCACGCCGGAAGTCGGTGAGCCCAGAGAGTACCTGATTCCGAAAGGCAAGCACATCGGCGTGCATGAGGGAGATCGCGTCAAGGCCGGAGAAGCTCTGATGGACGGCTCTTCCAACCCGCACGACATCCTGAACATTCTGGGAGAAAAGGCGCTGGCCAAATACCTGGTGGACGAGGTGCAGGAGATTTACCGACTTCAGGGAGTGCGCATCAACGACAAGCACATCGAGGTGATCGTGCGGCAAATGCTGCGCCGCGTTCGCATCAAGGAAGTCGGCGACACCGAATTCCTCATCGGCGATCAGGTCGAGAAGTGGCGTTTTGAGGAAGAGACCCAAAGGGTGATTGCCCAAGGCGGGAAGCCCGCAATCGCAGAGCCTCTACTGCTGGGAATTACCAAAGCTTCTCTCTCCACGGAAAGCTTCATATCCGCCGCGTCGTTCCAGGAGACGACGAAAGTTCTGACCGAAGCGGCGATTCAGGGAAAAGTGGACCTTCTCTGCGGGCTGAAAGAGAACGTCATCATGGGCCGTTTGATCCCCGCAGGCACCGGCTTGAAGAAATATACCCAGGTGGAAATCGAGATCGAGCAGCCGGAAGCCGAAGAGCTGGAGGTCTCGCGGGCCGCGGAGGCTTGATTGTTTTGACAATGCGCTGACGGTCTGTTATTAATATTCGGTTTTACCGAGTAGTGAACAATATGCCCGCGTTCATTCGTGAACCGGGAACTGGAGAGTGATGCCTACAATCGGTCAGTTGGTTCGAGGCGGCAGAGAAAAGCAGCGGCGGAAAAACACCGCGCCGGCGCTTCAAGGATGTCCACAAAAAAGAGGCGTGTGCATCCGCGTCTATACCACGACGCCGAAGAAGCCGAATTCTGCGTTGCGCAAAGTCGCGCGCGTTCGCCTCACCAATGGCATCGAAGTGACGTCGTATATCCCCGGCGTCGGCCACAACCTGCAGGAACACTCGGTGGTCTTGATCCGCGGCGGCCGGGTGAAAGATCTTCCGGGCGTGCGCTATCACATCATCCGCGGGACCTTGGATTCGATCGGCGTTCAGGAACGCCGTCAAAGCCGTTCCAAATACGGCGCGAAAAAACCGAAGTAACTAGGTTAATGGTTATTGGTATATTGGTTCACTGGATAACGAATCGACGAACAGCGCTAGTTCTTAGACTAGTCAACCCATAACGAGTCAACGAGTAACGAACACATGCCGCGCAAAGGTGAAGTCAAGAAAAGGGAAGGCCTGCCGGATCCGAAATATGGAGACAAGCAGGTGGCCAAGTTCATCAACACGATCATGACCGGAGGCAAGAAGAGCGTCGCGGAAGGAATCTTTTATCGTTCTCTCGATCTTGTCGGAGCTAAGATCAAGGAGGATTCGCTGACTGTCTTCAAGCGCGCCCTGGAAAATGCCAAACCCACCGTGGAGGTGCGCTCCCGGCGGGTCGGCGGGGCGACCTATCAGGTTCCGGTCGAGGTTCGGCCACAAAGGCGGTTGTCTCTGGGCATGCGCTGGCTGGTCCAATCGGCATCGACCCGCGAAGGCAGGTCCATGGAAGAAAAGCTGGCGGCGGAACTGATCGATGCGGCGAGCAATCGCGGAGGAGCGATCAAGAAAAAAGAAGATACTCATCGAATGGCGGAGGCCAACCGGGCTTTCGCGCATTATCGCTGGTAGCTAATTTAGGAGGTTCGAGAAGTGAGGAGGCGGGATGACCGCCTTCTTTTTTTCCGGAAAGATAGCAATGGCAAGAACGGTTCCACTCGACAAGACCCGCAACATCGGCATCATGGCGCACATCGATGCGGGCAAAACTACCACGACCGAGAGGATTCTCTACTACACGGGAATCAACTACAAGATTGGCGAAGTGCACGATGGCACGGCGACCATGGACTGGATGGTCCAGGAGCAAGAGCGGGGAATCACCATTACGTCGGCCGCAACCACCTGTTTCTGGCGCGACCACCGCGTCAATATTATCGATACGCCCGGCCACGTCGATTTTACTATCGAGGTCGAGCGGTCGCTGCGCGTTCTCGACGGCGCGGTCGCCGTCTTCTGCTCGGTCGGCGGCGTCGAGCCCCAGACCGAGACTGTCTGGCGCCAGGCGGACAAGTACGGTGTGCCGCGGCTCGCCTTTATCAACAAGATGGATCGTGTCGGCGCGGACTTTTTCCGCGTGCATAAGATGATCCAGGATCGCCTCGGCGCGCGCGCCGTCGCAATTCAGCTTCCGATCGGGGCCGAAGACAACTTTAAGGGAATCGTCGACCTGGTGCAGATGAAGGCCATATTGTGGGACGAAGAGAGTCTCGGAGCGAAGTTCCACGTCGAGGCTATTCCCGGCGATTTGAAGGCGCAGGCGGACGAGTACCGCGAGAAGCTCCTGGAGGCTGCGGCCGATTGCGATGAGCCGGTGATGGAAAAGTATCTCGAGGGAAAAGAGGTCGCCGAAAGCGAGATCCGCGCGGCGATTCGCAAGGGCGGCATTGCGCTCAAGCTGGTGCCGGTGCTGTGCGGCGCCGCGTTCAAGAACAAGGGCGTGCAGCCGCTGCTCGACGCGGTCGTCGATTACCTGCCGTCTCCGGTGGACATCCCGCCGGTCCGGGGCAAGAATCCGGATACTCAACAAGAGGAAGAGCGGCCGGCCAGCGACGAGGCGCCGTTTTCAGCTCTGGCCTTCAAGATCATGACCGATCCCTACGTCGGCACGTTGACCTTTTTCCGCGTGTATTCGGGCGCGCTGTTCTCGGGATCGAGCATCTATAACCCAGCCAAGAGCAGGCGCGAGAGAATCGGACGCCTCTTAAAGATGCACGCCAACAAGAGAGAGGAAATCAAAGAGGTCTACGCCGGCGATATCGCCGCCGCCGTCGGATTGAGGAACGCCGCCACCGGCGAGACGCTGTGCGACGAGGACAAGCCCATCGTACTCGAATCGATCGACTTTCCCGAGCCGGTCATCTCCATCGCCATCGAGCCCAAGAGCAAGGCCGATCAGGAGAAGCTCGGCTTGTCACTGCAAAAACTCGTTACTGAAGATCCATCGTTCAGGGTCCGTACCGACGAAGAAACGGGTCAGACCATTATTTCCGGCATGGGCGAGTTGCATCTCGAGATTATCGTCGATCGTCTGTTGCGGGAGTTCAACGTCGGGGCCAACGTCGGCAAGCCTCAAGTCGCTTATAAAGAAACGATACGTAAAAAAGTTGAGCAGGAAGGCAAGTTTATTCGCCAGACCGGCGGCCGCGGTCAATACGGTCATGTTTATATCACGGCGGAGCCGCTGCCCGTGGCAAGCGGATTCGAGTTCGTCGACGCGGTCAAAGGCGGACGCATCCCGCGGGAATACATTCCGGCCGTGGAAAAAGGAATTCGCGAGGCGCTCGACAACGGGCCGTTGGCGGGCTATCCCGTAGTCGATGTCAGAGTGACGCTGTTCGACGGCAGCTATCACGATGTCGATTCTTCCGAGATCGCCTTTAAGATCGCCGGCTCGATGGCCTTCAAAGACGCGACGCGGAAAGCCTCGCCGGTGCTTTTGGAGCCGATCATGGCGGTCGAGGTGGTGACTCCCGAGGAGTTTATGGGGGAAGTTATCGGGAACATCAGCTCCCGGCGCGGCAAGGTTCTCGGCATGGATTCGCGGCACACGGCTCAGGTGATCCAGGCGCAGGTTCCTCTGGCGCAGATGTTCGGTTACGCCACGGATGTCCGCTCTATGACTCAAGGCAGAGCGACGTACACGATGCAGTTTTCCCATTATGAACCGGTGCCGACTTCCATATCCGAAGAGATCAGCGCCAAATCCGGCAACCCATTGGATCCTGACTTAAGACCATGAACGAAAAGATTCGCATACGACTCAAAGCTTACGATCATCGCGTGCTCGACCAGTCCGTCGGGGAAATCGTCGAGACCGTAAGACGCACCGGCGGGCGCGTGGCGGGACCGATTCCGCTGCCGACGCGCATCGAGCGATTCACCGTGAATCGCTCGCCGCACGTGGACAAAAAATCTCGAGAGCAATTCGAGATTCGCACGCATAAGCGGCTGCTCGATATTCTCGAGCCGACCCAGCAGACCATCGACGCCTTGGGGAAATTGGATTTGGCTGCGGGCGTGGACGTGGAGATCAAACTCCAATGAAGAATGGAGTATTGGAGTACTGGAGTATTGGAGTATTGGAAAGTCGGAGTTCTGCTTTATTCATTACTCCATTACTCCATCACTCCATCACTCCATAAGAGTTTATGACTGGACTAATTGGCAAGAAAATCGGCATGACTCAGGTGTTCGGCGCCGACGGCACTGTCGTTCCCGTAACGGTCATTCAAACCGGTCCTTGCGTTGTCGTGCAAAAAAAGGAAACGTCCAAAGACGGGTACAACGCGCTGCAGGTCGGCTTCGGCAGCCGCAAAGCGCAGCGCGTGAACAAGCCCGAGCAGGGTCATTTCGCCAAGGCCGGCAAAGGCGCGTTCGAAGTGCTTCGTGAGTTTCGCACGGACAAAGTCGGCGAGTACGAGCTGGGTCAGGAGATCAAGGCTACCGATCTCTTTAAATCAGGCGACCGCGTGGACGTCGCCGGAATCAGCAAAGGCAGGGGCTTTGCCGGCGTGATCAAGCGTTGGAGCTTCGCGGGATTTCCGGGTTCGCACGGTACCCACGAATATTTTCGTCATGGAGGATCGATCGGCAATCGATCCTATCCGGGCCGCGTATTCAAAGGCAAGAAGATGGCGGGCCATTGGGGCGATGAGCGGATATCGATACAAAATCTCGAGGTCATCGAGGTCCGCGCCGATAATAATCTGCTGCTCGTTAAAGGCTCCGTGCCCGGGGCCGAGCGCGGAGTGCTTTTGATCCGCCAGGCCGCGAAAGGCCGTAAGTAGACATGGCCGCTGAAGTCGTTCATCCGAAGCTTAACGAGGAAATTTTCGGCGCCGCCTTGCGCCCGCATCTCTTGCACCAGGCGGTCGTTATGCAGCTCAACAACCGGCGCGCCGGCACCGCCGCGACCAAGAGCAAGGGGTTTGTTCGCGGCGGCGGCAAGAAGCCATGGCGGCAGAAGGGTACCGGTAGAGCCCGGGCCGGAAGCATCCGGTCGCCTCTCTGGGTCGGCGGCGGGACGATATTCGGTCCGCAGCCGAGAGACTATTCTTACCGTATGCCTAAAAAGGCGCGGCGCGAAGCGTTGCTGTCGGCGCTCAGCTTGAAGCACAAAGAAGGTAAGATCATCGTGCTCGGCGCGCTCGAGATCGCGGAGGTCAAAACCAAACTCATGCGGCAAATGTTAGAAGAGCTCCAGGTAAAAAGCGCTTTGATCGTTCTCCCCGAAGGCGATGCGAAGGTGGCGCTCTCGGTGCGTAATTTACCGAGGGTCAAGGCGCTCCGCGTCGAGGGGCTCAACGTTTACGACCTGCTTCGTTACGAGCATCTCATCATGACCGAGCAGGCGCTGCGGCTGATAGAGGAGAGGCTGGCGGCATGAGAGGCCCTCAAGAGATCATTCAGGCGCCGCTCGTGACCGAAAAAGGGAGCGTGCTTTCGGAAAAGAACAATCAGGTCTTGTTCCGGGTTCGTCCCGACGCCAACAAGATCGAAGTCAAGCAGGCGGTCGAGTCGCTGTTCAAGGTGAAGGTTCTGAAAGTCCGGATAGCCCGGTATCTCGGCAAAATTCGGCGCGTGGGCAGAAACTCGGGACGTTTGCCGCAATGGAAAAAGGCGTACGTGACTTTAAAGGAAGGCGACAAGATCGATTTTTTCGGCGCCGCATAGATTTGAAAAGCAATGGCCATTAAAACATACAATCCGACTTCCCACGGCATGCGCTTCAGGACCGGGCTTGGTTTTGAAGAGATCACTAAAGACAGGCCCGAGAAGAGCCTGGTCCGTCCTATCAAGCGCAGCGGCGGACGGAACAATACCGGCCGGATTACCAGCGGCCATCGCGGCGGCGGCCACAAGCGGCTCTATCGGTTGATCGATTTCAAGCGCGACAAGAAGGATATTTCCGCGCGCGTCGAGACCGTCGAGTACGATCCCAATCGCTCGGCCCGGCTCGCGCTCTTGTGTTATGCCGACGGCGAGCGGCGCTACATCCTCGCGCCCGATCAGCTCAAGGTGGGAGACGCGGTCGTCTCCGGCGGCGAAGGCGTCGATATCAAGCCGGGTAATTGCCTCCCGCTCAAGCTCATTCCCGTCGGCACCGTGATCCACAACATCGAGCTCAAGATCGGCAAGGGTGGACAGATGGTGCGCAGCGCAGGCGCGGGCGCACAGCTCATGGCCAAGGAAGCCGGTTACGCACTGGTCAAGCTCCCTTCCGGCGAGCTCCGTAACGTGCTCGCCGAGTGCCGGGCGACGATCGGTCAGGTGGGAAACCTGGAACAGGAAAATATCTCTCTTGGGAAAGCGGGCCGCTCGCGATGGTTGGGCAAACGGCCGTGGTCCCGTGGAATCGCCAAAAACCCGGTCGACCATCCGCACGGTGGAGGGGAAGGCCGCTCCAAGGGAAATCATCCGATGACGCCGTGGGGGAAGCCGACCAAGGGGTACAAGACGCGTAAGAACCACCAGTCGGATAAATATATCGTCAAACGGAGAGAGGCCAGATAACGATGGCGCGCTCGGTAAAAAAAGGTCCCTTCATCGACGAGCACCTCAAACAGAAGATCGAGGTGATGAACGCGTCGAACGCAAAGCGGGTGGTGAAAACCTGGTCGCGCCGCTCGACCATCACTCCGGAGATGGTCGGCCACACCATCGCGGTGCACAACGGCAGAAAATTTATTCCGGTCTTCGTCACGGAGAATCTGGTCGGTCACAAACTGGGAGAGTTTTCGCCCACGCGGACCTTTTACATTCACTCCGGGGACCGCAAGGGAGAAGCGAAAGAGGGAGTGACGGGCGCGCCGCCGTCGGCGCCGGGCGCGCCGGCAGCTCCAGGGGCGGCTCCGAAAGCGCCGCCGGCTCCGAAAGCGGGAGCGTAACTGAAATGGAGACGCGCGCTGTCACAAAATTCGTCCGCCTTTCGCCGCGCAAGGTCAGGCTGGTAGTCGATCAGATCCGCGGCAAGGGAGTCGAACAGGCGTTAAACGAGCTGAAATTCGTCCCGAAGCGCGCGGCGGCGCTGGTCGCAAAAACATTGAGATCGGCGGTGGCCAATGCTGAAGGCACGCAGAGCGTGGACGTGGATCGTCTCTATGTAAAGCGCGTGGAGGTGGGCGAAGCGGGCATGTGGAAGCGCTTTATGCCTCGCGCCATGGGCCGGGCCACTCGCGTCCGCAAGCGGCTTGCCCACATCACGGTTGTGGTCGATGAGAGGAGCAAGCCCTGATGGGCCAGAAGACGCATCCGAAATTATTTCGCATCGGGGTCATCGACACCTGGGACTCCAAGTGGTTCGCGCGCCACGACTACGCGAAGCTGTTACACGAGGATTTTAAAATCAAGAAATTTTTGAAGAGCCGGCTTTATCACGCGGGGATTTCGAAAATTGAGATCGAAAGCGCGGGCAACAAAGCCAAGATTAATATCCATACGGCGCGGCCCGGAATCGTGATCGGCAAGAAGGGCGCCGAGATCGAAAAGTTAAAGAAGGAATTGTCCCGGCTGACCGGGCGGGAAGTTTATCTCAATATCATCGAGGTGCGCCGGCCCGATCTGGATGCCCAGCTCGTGGGCGAAAACGTCGGCTTGCAGCTCGAGCGCCGGGTGGCGTTTCGCCGGGCGATGAAAGAGAGCGTCTCGCGGGCGATGAGGATGGGCGCGCAGGGAATTAAAATTCAGTGCGCGGGAAGATTGGGCGGAACGGAGATCGCGCGGACCGAGTGGTATCGCGAAGGCCGGGTTCCGCTGCACACGCTGCGCGCCGATATCAGCTACGGCTTTGCCGAATCGAAGACCACCTATGGCGTCATCGGCGTCAAAGTGTGGATCTTCCGCGGCGAAGTGCTGACCGAAGAAGAGCAGCAGCAAAAGACGGCAATGGGCGGCTAAATAGGCGATAGGCTCCGCCACAATGACTGGCGGATCAGCCTTCGGCTGAAACAGGCATTAGGAAGAAACTTAGGAATTAAGAATGCTGGAGCCGAAAAAAGTTAAATACCGAAAGCAGCAAAAAGGCAGAAGGGCCGGCATGGCCATGCGCGGATCTACCCTCGCTTTCGGCGACTACGGGCTCAAGGCGCTCGAGAGAGGGTGGCTGGGAGCGCGCGAGATCGAGGCGGCGCGCATTGCCTTGACGCGCTATCTCAAGCGCGGCGGCAAGGTCTGGATTCGGATATTTCCCGACAAACCCATCACGAAAAAACCTGCCGAGACACGCATGGGCAAAGGCAAAGGCGCGCCCGAAGGTTGGGTGGCCGTCATCAAGCCGGGAAGGATTCTCTATGAGATGGAGGGAGTGGAGCGCGATTTAGCGCGCGAGGCGTTCCGCTTGGCCGCTCATAAGCTCTCGCTTTCTACGATGTTTGTCGAGCGGAGAGGAATAGCGCATGGAAGCTAAGCAGCTAAGAGAGATGGGCGACGAAGAGCTCGCGCAGAAGCGCTCCGAGATTAGGGAGGAGATCTTCCATCTTAAGCTCAGGCGGGCAACGGGCAGGCTGGAGAACCCCATGAAGCTCAGGCATGACCGGCGGGACTTGGCGCGGCTGGAGACCGTCTTGAGAGAAAAAGAGCTCAAGCGCAGGGAAGGCTAAATGGAACAACGGCGGATGCACAAAGAGCGCCAGGGAGTGGTGCTCAGTAATCGGATGCAGAAGACGGTCGTCGTCTCAGTGGAGAGGACGGTGCGGCATCCGAAATATCTTAAGTATCTCAAGCGCCGCACCAAGGTGAAGGTGCACGACGAGAAGAGCGAGTGCCGGGTGGGGGATCGGGTGCTGATAGTGGAGACCCGGCCGCTTAGCCGTGAGAAGCGTTGGCGCGTGAGCCGAGTTCTCGAGCGCGCGGTGACCGACGAACTTGCGGCCCCTGGTGCTACGCCCTCAGCGTGAGTTCCTTCGTGACGGGATCGAATTATGATTCAGATGAGAACGGTTCTGGATGTGGCGGACAACTCGGGGGCGCGCAAGGTGCAATGCATCAAAGTGCTCGGCGGCAGCAAGCGCAGGTATGCTTCGATCGGGGACATCATCGTGGTGTCCGTCAAAGAGGCGATTCCCAACGCCAAGGTGAAAAAGGGCGAGGTGACCAGGGCCGTCGTCGTGCGAACGGCAAAGGAGTTGGGGCGGTCCGACGGTAGTTACATACGGTTCGATACGAACTCCGCCGTGCTCATCGATAACCAGAAGGAGCCCATCGGGACGCGCATCTTCGGTCCGGTGGCGCGGGAGCTCAGGGCGAAGAAATTTATGAAGATCATCTCTCTCGCGCCCGAAGTGCTGTAAAGAAGGCGAGAGGCGACAGGGGCCATGCATATTCGGAAAAACGACAGCGTGATGGTAATCGCCGGCAGAGAGCGGCGCAAGACGGGAAAGGTCCTGCGCGTCATGCCCAAAGAAGACGCCGCGATCATCGAGCGGGTCAACATGGTCAAGCGCCACACACGCGCCCGGGGGCCGCAGCAGCCCGGCGGCATTGTGGAGAAAGAGGCGCCGATCCCGCTGTCGAATCTCATGCTGATGTGCGACAAGTGCAATGCGCCGGTCAGGGTCGGGAGAAAAATTATGGGAGACGAAAAGAAAGCGCGTCTTTGCCGCCGCTGCGGCGACCCGCTCGACTAAATGCGAATGTTGAATGTTGAATTTTTAATGTTGAATTCTAATTCAAAACTCAAAACTCAAAATTCAAAATTCATAATTATTTGAATTATGGCTGCCCGCTTACAAAAGAAATATCGGGAAGAAGTGGTTCCTGCGATGATGCAGGAGTTCAGCTACAAGAACTCGCTTCAGGTGCCGCGATTGGAGCGAATCACGCTCAATATGTGTCTCAACGAGGCGGTTCAAAACGCCAAGGTCCTCGATACCGCGGCCGCGGAGCTCATGGCCATCACGGGTCAGAAGCCCGTGATCACCCGGGCCAAGAAGGCGATCGCCAACTTCAAGTTGCGCCAGGGCGTTCCGATCGGATGCATGGTCACGCTCCGGCGCGATCGAATGTACGAATTCTTGGACCGGTTGATCCACGCCGCTTTGCCGCGCGTGCGCGACTTCAGGGGAATCCCGGGCAAATCCTTCGACGGCCGCGGCAATTACTCGCTGGGGGTGCGCGACCAGATTATTTTTCCCGAGATCGTGGCCGACAAGGTCGATAAGTCGCGGGGACTAACCGTCTCGATCGTCACCACCGCGAAAACGGATCAGGAAGGTAGAGCATTGCTCAGGTATCTGGGCATGCCGTTTGCCGCTTAGGCGCTGGAGGGGAAGCCATTGGCTAAGACGTGTCTTCGGATCAAGGCGGAAAGGCCGAATAAGTTCAAAGTGAGACAATACAATCGCTGTCCGCTCTGCGGGCGCGCGCGCGCCTTTTACCGACGCTTCCGCATGTGTCGGCTCTGTCTTAGGGATAATGCCAGGAAAGGCCAGATCCCCGGGCTGATCAAGGCGAGCTGGTAGCCGTTCTGGAGCAAAAAATGGGAATGACCGATCCGATTGCCGACCTGCTGACTCGCATTCGTAACGCCTTGCGCGCCGGGCATGAGAGCGTGGAGGTGCCTTGCTCGAGGGTGAAGGAGTCGCTCGTCAAAGTGTTGATCGCCGAAGGCTACTTGCAGGAAGTCAAAAGAGTGAAGGTGAAAGAAGGCGCGGGCGAGCTGCTGCGCATTCAATTGAAATTTGACAGGGAACATCGGCCGGTCATTACCGGATTGAAGCGCGTGAGCCGTCCGGGCCGCAGAGTGTACGTGGGCGTTGCCGAGATCGCTCCGATTCGTAAGGGGCTTGGAGTCAACGTGCTTTCGACGCCTAAAGGATTTCTGGTGGACCGTGAGGCCAAAAAATCGAAAGTCGGCGGAGAGCTGATCTGCTCGGTTTGGTAAGTGGAAAGATAGAACGTGTCGCGCATAGGAAGATTACCGATATCGATTCCCGACGGAGTCAAAGTCGCTTTGGAAGACGGAGCGGTGCGGGTGGAAGGTCCCAAGGGTAAACTCCGGACCGAAATTCCGCCTCAAATCCAGGTGAACGTCGAGGGGAAAATCGTCAAGGTCGCGCGTCAATCTGAAGAGCGAAACGTAAAGGCGCTGCACGGTCTGGCGCGCAAGTTGATCGCCAATATGGTCGAGGGAGTGAGCCGGGGCTTCACCCGAGTTTTAGAGATTAACGGCGTAGGCTATCGAGCAGAGGTCAAAGGGACGGACCTCCACATTACGTTGGGTTACTCCCATCTGATCCTGTTTCCTTTGCCCGCCGGAGTGACGGCCACAGTGGAACGCCAGATCATCGTCACGCTCCAGAGCGCAGACCGGCGCCTGCTCGGAGAGACCGCGGCGGTTATCCGCGGCTTCAGACCGCCGGAACCCTATAAAGGCAAAGGGGTGAAATATCGGGAAGAGGTCATCAAGCGCAAGGCAGGAAAGGCCGTCGGAGCGGCGGGATCGTCGCAGTAACGGGAACTATTTATGTTGGACAGTCGGAGAGAAATCGGACGTCACAGGCGCCAGCAGCGGGTGCGCAAGCAGGTTTTGGGAACCGATCTGCGCCCGCGGATCTGCGTCTATCGAAGCGTCAAGCACATTTACGCGCAAGTTATCTCTGATGAAAAAGGCGTTACGCTCCTCTCCGTCTCGACGTTGTCTCCTGCGCTGAAGGGCAAGCTCAAGACCACCAAGGGAGTGGCGGCGGCAAAGCAAGTCGGACAGTTGCTTGCTCAGGCGTGCAAGGAGAAAAATATTTCCCGCGTGGTATTCGACCGCAACGGATTTCTTTATCACGGCCGGGTAAAGGCTTTGGCGGAAGCGCTGCGCGAGGCCGGGTTAAAATTCTAGCCGAGGGAAAATGGAACGAATCGATCCTCAAGGGTTGGAACTGAAAGAGAAGGTCGTCCACATCAGCCGGGTCGCCAAAGTGGTCAAAGGCGGGCGCCGCTTCAGTTTCAACGCGCTCGTGGTTGTGGGAGACAGCAAGGCGGTAGTCGGCTATGGCATGGGAAAAGCCAAAGAGGTGCCTGAGGCGATTCGTAAAGGTTTAGAGCAGGCGAAAAAAGGTTTGATTAGGATACCGATCATCGACGGAACAATTCCATTCGAAGTAACCGGCCGTTTCGGCGCGGGTTATGTGGTATTGAAACCGGCCTCCGTTGGAACCGGCGTCATCGCCGGCGGCGGCGTGCGCGCAGTCGTCGAAGCCGCGGGAATTCACAACGTCCTCACCAAGTGCATCGGCTCGACTAATCCTCACAACAGCGTGAAAGCTACCTTTGAAGCGCTGAGGGCTCTGGAGCTGCCGGAGGGGATAGCCGGTCGGAGAGGCAAGCTGTTGCAGGAGATTCGCTGAAAATTATGGACTTGAGTAATTTAAAGCCGGCGCCCGGCTCGACGAAAAAAAGAAAACGGGTTGGGCGCGGGGATGGCTCGGGCCACGGCAAGACGTCGTGCCGAGGCCACAAGGGACAGGGGTCTCGTTCGGGCGGCAACACGCCTCCCGGTTTTGAAGGCGGCCAGATGCCGCTCCAACGCCGCATTCCCAAGCGCGGCTTTCATAACCCGTTCCGGCAGACTTCGGCGGTGGTCAATCTAGGGCAGTTGGAGATCTTCGATTCCGGCAGCGAAGTTACGCCCGAGCTTTTGCTCGAGCGACGGCTGATTCGGCGCAAGGGCGAGCCGGTGAAGATTTTGGCCGATGGGCAGCTCACCAAGCCGTTGATCGTCAAGGCGCATGCGTTTTCTTCCAAGGCGAAAGAAAAACTCGAAGCTCTGGGAGGCAAGGCGGAGTTGATACAAGAAGGCGATAGGCAACAGGCGGTAGGCGGTAGCGAGAAAAGATGAAAACCAAGATGCTTTACTACCGCCTAATGCCTACAGCCTAACGCCTGGATTTGAACATGATTGAAGGCTTTCAAAACGCGGGCAAGATTCCGGAGCTTCGGCGCAGGATATTTTTCACCCTGGCCATGCTCGCGGTCTATCGGGTGGGAGTGCATATCCCGACCCCGGGAATCGATCGCGTCGCGCTCGCGTCCTTTTTCGACCGGGTGAAAGATACCATCTTCGGTCTGTTCAATCTTTTCTCCGGCGGCGCTTTGGAGCAGTTCTCAGTTTTCTCTCTGGGCATCATGCCCTACATCAGCGCTTCGATCATCCTGCAACTCCTGACGGTCGTTTTTCCTTATCTGGAACGACTCTCCAAGGAAGGCGAGGCCGGCCGCAGAAAGATTACTCAATATACCCGCTACGGCACGATCGTCCTTTCTATTGTCCAGGGTCTGATGATTGCCGCGGGGATGGAAGGTACGCGCGGCGCCGGCGGCGAGCCCATCGTGCTCGATCCAGGCTGGAAGTTCCGCTTGATGACGGTCATTACGCTGACTTCCGGTACTGCGTTCATCATGTGGTTGGGAGAGCAGATCACCGAGCGGGGAATCGGCAACGGAATTTCCTTGATTATCTTCGCCGGCATCATCGCCCGTCTGCCGTCGGCCGTCACCTCGACGTATCAGTTCATTCAAGAGGGAGAATTGGGCGTGCTCGTGGTTCTTCTCGTGACCGCGATCGTCGTGGCCGTCGTGGGACTCGTCATATTCATGGAGCGCGGGCAGAGAAGGATTCCGGTCCAGTACGCCAAAAGAGTGGTGGGCCGAAAAATGTACGGAGGACAGAGCTCCCATCTTCCGCTGAAGATCAACACCGCAGGCGTCATCCCGCCGATATTCGCCTCATCGATTCTGATCTTTCCGGCTACCATCGCTCAGTTTGTGCAGCATCCGTGGGCCCAGGCCGCGGCCGGTTATCTTGCTCCCGGGCAGTGGCTTCACGACGTGCTCTACGTCGGGTTCATCATCTTCTTTTGTTATTTTTATACCGCGGTCGTCTTCAATCCCGTCGATGTGGCGGAGAACATGAAGAAGTTCGGCGGCTACATCCCGGGCATAAGGCCGGGACAAAAGACTGCGGAATTTATCGACCGGGTGCTTTCCCGGATCACTTTAGGCGGCGCGATTTATATATCGGCGGTCGCGCTTTTGCCGACGATGCTGATCAGTCAGTTCAACGTGCCGTTTTACTTCGGCGGAACCGCCCTGCTGATCGTGGTGGGAGTGGCGATGGATACTGTGGCGCAGGTGGAGACTCATATGATCACCCGGAACTACGAAGGATTCATGAAACGGGGCCGCTTGAGGGGGAGAAGAGGCTAGGATCGACCAGTGAGCGTACTTCGCGTGGTTTTTTTTGGTCCTCCGGGGGCCGGGAAAGGGACTCAAGCCAGACTTCTCGAGCAGAAGTTTGGAGCGTGCCAGGTTTCGACCGGAGAGATACTGAGAAGGGCGGCGCGGGAACAAAGCGCGCTCGGGAAACAGGCGGCGGACTACCTCGATCGGGGAGATTTGGTCCCCGACCAGGTCATGGTAAAACTAGTCGCCGAGCGCCTGCGCGAGCCGGATTGCCGGAGCGGTTTTATCCTGGATGGATTTCCCAGAACCCTTGCGCAGGCGGACGAACTGGAGCAGATGCTCGACGGCACAGGACTCGCGCTGAAATCCGCGCTTTGTCTGCAGGCTTCCAACGACGTGATTATCAAGCGTTTATCCGGGCGGCGTACGTGCAAACAATGCGGCAGCCTTCATCATCTGGTCTTTAATCCGCCCGCGCGTCCGGGAATATGCGATCGATGCGGCGGCGAGCTCTATCAGCGCGAAGACGATCGCGAGGAGATGATCGCCGCGCGGCTTCGGGTGTATGAAAATCAAACCGCGCCGCTCAAAGAGTACTATCGCAAGCGCGGCTTGCTGAACGAGATCGATGGAGTGGGAAGCGTGGAGGAGGTCGGCAAACGGGTGCTCAAAGCGGTTGAAACATGATCACCCTCAAATCCGCGCGTGAGATCGAGGTGATGCGGCGTGCGAACGTGATCGTAGCCGAGATTCTCGCAGAGCTCGGAGACAAAGTCGCCGCCGGTGTCACGACGCTGGAATTGGATTCGTTGGCTGAGGAGTTGAGCTATAAAAAAAAAGCAACCCCGGCGTTCAAAGGCTACCAAATGGCGGGCAGAGTTTATCCCAGGTCGCTGTGCGTATCGGTGAATGAAGAGATCGTCCACGGCATTCCCTCAGGACGGGTGTTGAAAGACGGCGATATCGTAGGACTCGATTTCGGCGTCATCTACGAAGGATTCTACGGCGACTCGGCGGTCACCGTCGGAGTCGGCGCGATCTCCGAGGACGCCCGGCGGTTGATGCAGGTGACCGAACAGGCGCTCTATTGCGGGATCGAGCACCTGCGGGATGGAAAGAGGCTCGGGGATTTATCTTCGGCGATTCAGCAAACGATCGAAGGCGCTGGATATTCCGTAGTGCGGTCGTTTGTGGGTCACGGCATCGGCAAACGCCTGCACGAGGACCCTCCCGTGCCGAACTACGGCGAGGCGGAGCGAGGAATTCGACTCAAGGAGGGGATGGTTTTAGCCATCGAGCCGATGGTGAACGCGGGGACCTCCGAAGTGAAGATGAAAGAAGACGGCTGGACGGCGGTGACCGGCGACGGGAGTCTCTCGGCTCATTTCGAGCATTCCGTGGCGATCACACAAAATGGCCCGTATATTTTGAGCCGACTGTAGTATAGAAATCGGCACGGCGCGAACCAACGAATCACGTATGCCTAAAGGGGATGCGATCGAGGTAACCGGCACGGTTTTGGAAACGCTCCCGAACGCCATGTTCCGCGTGGAGCTGGACAACGGCCACAAAGTGCTGGCTCATATCTCGGGCAAAATGCGGATGCATTACATCAAGATTCTTCCTGGCGACAAAGTCAAAATAGAGCTCTCCCCGTACGACCTCGCCAGAGGCAGAATCATTTACCGGGAAAGATAGCAGGCCAGAGATGAAGGTAAGAACATCGGTTAAGAAGATCTGCAATAAGTGCATAGTGATCAGGCGCAAGGGTGTCGTGCGTGTGGTTTGCGTCAACACCCGGCACAAACAGAGGCAAGGATAGACAATTTTGGATTTTGGATTTGGGATTTTGGATTGAATCTAAAATCGAAAATCTAAAATCCAAAATGGGGAAGGGATAAGGAGGTAGGGTAGAAATGGCGCGCATGGCCGGAGTGGATTTGCCCAAGAACAAGCGGATGGAGATCGCGCTCACTTATATTTTCGGTATCGGGCGGAGCGCTTCGAGGAAAATTCTCCAGTCGGCCGGAGTTTCCTTTGATACGAAGACCGACAACTTGACCGACGATGAGGTGGTAAAGATCCGCCAGATCATCGATCAGGGGCAAAAAGTGGAAGGCGATCTCAGACGCGACGTGCAGATGAACATCAAGCGCCACGTCGACGTGGGATCGTACCGGGGGCTCCGGCACCGTAAAGGCCTGCCCGTGCGGGGACAGCGGACGCACACCAACGCGCGCACGCGCAAGGGGCCGCGTAAGACCGTGGCCGGAAAAAAGACCGCGCCGTCGAAAGGATAAATAAAGGTAGGGGCGCGGCGATTTCAGCCTGAGGCTGATCAGCCTGCGGCTGACATCGCGCCCCTACAGTAGGAGCACAGTAATGGCGAAGGACGATCAGGGAACTGAAGAAAAAAAGGCCGAAAGCCGCCCGGAGGAGAAAGCCGGCGAGAAAGCGGGAGACAAGGCGGCGGAGCGGGCAGCGCGGAAGAAGAAGGGCAGAAAAAATATTTCCGAGGGCGTCGTGCACATCCACTCGACCTTTAACAACACGATCGTCACGATTACGGACTATCAGGGGAACGTCATCTCCTGGTCCAGCGCAGGCACCATGGGATTCAAAGGATCGCGCAAGGGCACTCCGTTCGCGGCGCAGCAGGCGGCGGACAATGCGGCAAAAAAAGCCGCGGACCACGGCATGCGCAGCGTTCAGGTTTTTGTGCGCGGCCCCGGCGCGGGAAGAGAGTCGGCGTTGAGATCGCTCCAGGCGGCGGGAATCCATATCAGCTTGATCAAGGACGTCACGCCGATACCGCATAACGGCTGCCGCCCGCCCAAACGGAGGAGAGTATGATGATGAAAGTCACAGTAACGGGGAGAGCGTAAACAGTGGCCAGGTACACCGGATCGGTTTGCCGTCTCTGCCGGCGCGAGAATTTGAAGCTCTTCCTCAAAGGAGAGCGCTGCTACACGGACAAGTGTGCCATCGAGCGCAGGAACTATCCGCCGGGACAGCACGGCCAGGGACGTCCGAAATTTTCCGAATACAGCATTCAGTTGCGCGAGAAGCAAAAGATCAAGCGCATGTACGGCCTTTTCGAGAAACAGTTCCGCCGCACCTTCGAAATGGCGGAGCGCGTCAAGGGAATCACCGGCGAGACGCTGTTGATCCTATTGGAAAGACGGTTGGACAACGTCGCGTACCGGCTGGGCTTTGCCAGCTCCCGGGCGGATGCGCGCCTGCTTGTGGGGCACGGGCACGTCACGGTGAATGGAAAGCGCGTCGATATCCCGTCGTATCTAGTGCGCGCGGGCGACGTTGTGGCGGTGGCGGAGTCCGATCGCCAATTGGTGCGCGTGCTGGCGGCGATGGAGGCCGCGCAGCGGCGCGGCGTGCCGGAATGGGTTGAACTGGACCGCGACATTGTTAGCGGCAAAATCAAATATCTGCCTACGAGAAGCGACATCACGGCGCCGATCAACGAAAAACTGGTCGTGGAGTTGTATTCAAAGTAACGTCGAATTGAGGGAGTTGGCTATGCACAGGCATTGGACCGATCTGATCAAGCCCAAGGAACTCGAGGTGGACGAGAAAAATCTGACCTCCACTTACGGGAAATTTTATGCCGAGCCTTTCGAGCGCGGATTCGGCTCGACTATCGGCAATTCGCTTAGAAGGACGCTGCTCTCCTCGCTCATGGGGGCCGCTATCGTCTCGGTTCGCATCAAAGGAATCCTGCACGAATTCTCGACTATTCCCGGGATCACCGAGGACGTGACGGACATTGTTCTCAATCTCAAAGAGGTCCGGCTAAGACTGATGGATGCCGAACAACAAACAATCCGTATCGAAGCCAAAGGCCCGAAGACGATTCAGGCCAAGGACATTACGGCAGGCCCCAACGTCGAGATACTCAACCCGGACCAGCACATCGCCACGCTTGCCCGCGACGCCAAGCTCGAGATGGAAATGGTGGTGAAGCTCGGGCGCGGCTACGTGCCGGCGGAGCGGAACAAGGAAGAAGGCGCGCCGGTGGACACGATCGCGGTAGACGCCATTTTCTCGCCGATCCGCAAAGTCAATTTCAACATCATCAATGCGCGCGTCGGTCAGAGGACCGATTATGACCGGCTCGTGTTCGAGGTCTGGACCGACGGCGGCGTGAAGCCGGACGATGCGGTCGCTTATGCGGCCAAGATCCTTCAGGACCAACTCCAGATTTTCATCAACTTCAACGAAGAGCCGGAGCAGAGGACGAGGGAAGAGGCGCCCTCGATTCCGCTCAACGAGAATCTCTATCGCAGCGTGGACGAGCTGGAATTTTCCGTCCGCTCGCAGAACTGCCTGCAGAACGCCGATATCAAGTACATCGGCGAGCTGGTTCAGAAGAGCGAGCAGGAGATGCTGAAAACCAAAAACTTCGGCCAAAAGTCGCTCAACGAGATCAAGGAAATCTTGCGCGGGATGGGGCTGGAGCTCGGCATGAAGATCGACCACTTCTCGCCGCGGGAGGAGATCGAGAGCCGCAGGCGGGCGAGGGAGAAGGAAACGGCCTAATTCATTTGAAACAAAAGTGATCTATGCGTCATCTTAAAGCAGGAAGAAAATTCAATCGCAGCGCCAGCCATCGCAGGGCCCTGTTGCGCAATTTAGTGACATCGCTGCTGCGTCACGAGCGCATACAGACGACCGATGCTAAGGCCAAAGAGCTCAGGCGCTGGTCCGACCGCATGATCGGATTGGGCAAGCAGGGGACGCTGCACGCGCGGCGGCAGGCGCTTGCGGTTATTCAAGACGAGGACGTCGTGCACAAACTTTTCGACGCCCTGGCGACGCGCTTTAAAAATCGCCCCGGCGGTTACAGCCGAGTCGTTAAAATCGGATGGCGGCGGGGAGATTGCGCGCCGGTATCCATTGTGGAGTTGATGCCCGCCGAGGCCAAAGCCGACTCAGCTCCCGGACAAAAAAAGAGCCGGAGACGGTCGCGAAAAGATGCCGACACCGGCGCCAAGAAAGAGTCGGCGCCGCGACGTTCAGCCAAAAAAGCTTCCGCGTAAATTTCTTCCTTCCGTTTTCTGCCTGCAACCAACGTTCTTGCTTTCCCCGCTCTTTCACCGCCCGTCGGGGCGTGATATGAGCGCTTTGGCAGGAGAAAAGTCATGACGCTTTTACGCCGCGGGCTTAACGATCTCATTAGAATCGAACTCAACGACGGAGCGCTGGCTCGGCTTCCGTGGAAGGATTTCGGCAACGGGCTTTTGATGGCGCGGCTCGCCAGGGAAAATAAGACGGAGCTGGTCCTCTATCGCATCGAGGCGGACGCCGATCCGAAGGCATTTCTCAAGCATGAGCACATCGGCGGCGAATTCTATCTCGTGCTCAAGGGCGCGATCGAGGACGAGACCGGCTTTTACGAGAAGGGCGATGTAGTCTACTTGGATCCTCACTCGATCCATACGCCGCGCGCCATCGGAGAGACTGTAGTACTGGTTCTTTGGCCGCAAGGCGTGAAGATTTTGGAATAGGGAATTGCTTGCGGACATGGCAGCGCAGCGGCCTCGATTGAGAGATCCTCTGGGGTTCTTCTCCAGGGCTGGAGATCGCCTGACGCAAACGTATCGACTTGCTCGGGCGATGCCGGAGTTTTTCCGCGAGCGGGTGACTGTGGAGCGAGCGGAGGAGGAAATCAAAAGGGCGCTGGAGAGCCGCGAGCAGAGATTTCTGGAGCTGATCCTTCGTCAGGTGTACGAGCGTCCAGCCAGTCCGTATCTAAAGCTGATGAAGATCGCGGGGTGTGAGTTTTCCGATCTTCAAGCGCAAGTCCCTCGCTATGGTTTAGAGGCGACCTTAGAGAAGCTCGCGGGGGAAGGGGTATATCTGACCACGGGTGAGTTTAAGGGGAAGGTGGAAGTGGTGCGTCGAGGGCACTCGTTTCGAGTCGCCCCCGGGGATTTTGAGAGTCAGAGTTCACTGCCGGGATTGGTCAGCCAGAGCAGCGGCACCAGCAACAAACCTCTTTCGTCCACCTATTCGCTGGACTGGCTTCGCATATTGACCTTCGGGCAAGCCGTCTTTCTCTCTGCCCACGATCTGTTTTCTTATTCCCACGCGGTCTATGACGCGATCCTTCCCGGAATCGCGGCGTCCAGCCACCTGTCCTATTATGCCAGGCTGGAAATTGTTGCCGATCGTTGGTTTGCCCGCACGGTTCCCGAGAGTCGCTGGCTGGCGGCGAGTTATCATTATATCAATACCTATCTCGTCGTTCTGATGGGAAAGTTCTATGGGTGCGCGTTTCCGGCGCCTGAATTCGTCGGTCTTGAAGATATTGACAGAATTGTCCGTTGGATATTGCAGAGGCGGCGGGAAGGGCGGCTCTGCTGCATCACGACAGCTTCCAGCAATGCGGTGAGGATTGCCCGGACGGCCTTGGATATGGGAGTGTCCCTGAGGGGAACGAAATTCATTGTCATTGGCGAACCCTTTACGGCGGCAAAAAGAGAAGCGATCGAGAAAGTCGAAGGCGCCGCTATCCCGAGATACTCCTTCCAAGAGGGGGGGACGGTCGGATACGGGTGCGCCCATCCTGCCTGGGTTGATGACCTTCACGCCGCCACGCATATGCTTGGCGTCATTGCCCATCCAAAGCCTATTTTTGGCGCTGAGGAGCCGGTCCGGCCGGTTTTTTTTACCTCCCTACATTCTTCATTCCCCATGTTTTTTCTTAACGTCGCCAACGGGGATTATATGACGTTCGAAGAGAGAAATTGTGGATGCCGGCTGCAGAGAGCGGGTCTTACCCTTCACCTTCACCACATCCGCAGCTATGAGAAGTTCACCAGCGAGGGAATGAATTATTTTTACGGCGACCTGTACGAGTTTTTCGAAAAGATCCTGCCTGCCGAATTTGGCGGCGGACCGGGGGATTATCAGCTTGTCGAGGAGGAGGACGAAAATGGTCAAACGCGGATCACGCTGCGGGTTCATCCTGAGGCGGGCGAGATAGATCAGGAGAAGCTAGCATCCAGGCTGCGGGAAGCGATGGGCCGGGGTTCCTGGGGGAATGAGTTTCAGACCCGCGTTTGGGACGGCGCGGGGACGCTCAGAATCAAGCGGGAAACGCCCTTTGCAAGTGCGAGGGGAAAAATCCTTCCGCTCCAGATAAAAAAATCACAGTAGCCGCGGGGGACGATCATCTAGGTGCCGCACGGTTTTTGAATCGAATCGACGGGGATGGTCAAAGTAAACGTTGTGCCCTCGCCAAGAGCGCTCTTGACTTCAATCTCCCCGCCCAGCAGGTCGGTATATTTCTTCACGATATAGAGGCCTATGCCCACCCCGCCGTATGTCCTCGTTTCGGAGCTGTCCACTTGATGGAAGATCTCGAATATAACGGGAAGCATCTCCCCAGGGATTCCGATCCCCGTGTCCTTCACCTGGAATTGTACCGCTAGCGCGTCGGGAATATATCTGGCTGTGATAGTTACCGAACCTTGCGCGGTAAACTTGATCGCATTGTTGATGAGATTCTGAAGTATGTGCTTTAACTTTGCGCCGTCGGTTTGGATCCTCACCGAATCCACCGGATAGTCCCAGTGGACGGCAATTCCCTTGTTCATGGGAAGATCGTAATTGGACTTGAGATTGTCCAAAAAATTCTTCAGCGGGACGTCGTGCTTTTCGACTTGCACCTTGCCGGCTTCGAGGCTGGTCGCCTGCAATATCTGGTTGATCATGATCAACAAATCGCCGGAGCGCCCTATGACTTTTTCCAGCGCCCGCGCTTGCTCGACATTGACGTTCCCGAGAATCTCCTCCTTGATCATCCCAGAGTAACCCATGATAACATTGAGCGGCGTCCGCAATTCGTGGGACATGACGCTTAAAAATTCATCCTTGGCTTTGTTTGCCACCAGCAGACTACGGTATGCCTGTTCAAGCTCTGAGTTGGCTTTCTCCAACTCGCTGGTTTTGTCCTTCACTTTTTGTTCCAAGGTGGCATAAGAGACCTTGAGTTCTCCCGCCATCTTGTTGAATTCCTCTCCCAGCCACTCGATTTCATCTCCCGTATCGATGTTGACTCGATAGTCAAGATTCCCGCTCCCAATTATTTGCGCCCCTTGATGGAGTTCTCGAATCGGCCCGGTCATTCTGCCGCTTACCCAAACGATAACAGCGGTTCCGACGAACAGCCCCATTGCGAGGAGCACCAGCGCATAACGTTTTAATGTTTCTACGTTGGCTAGTGCCGCATCGAGGGGCTCCTCCAAGATAATCGCCCAGCCCAACTCGGGGACCGGCCAATAGGTGGCCAACACGGGGCTGCCCATCAATCCCTGCCCTTCCTGAGCAGGGGTGGGATCTGAGCGCGTAGGATTGCGCAGAAATCTCTGGACTCCCGCAACTTGCCTGAGGTCCATCCTTTTTAATACCAGCGCCGCATCTTTATGGGCGATTAGGTTTCCATGCTCGTCTACCAAATACCCGTAGCCTGCAGTGGCGAAATGAATTTTTCCAATCACTTCCCACAGAAAGGACAGATCGGCTTCGGCCGATGCCACGCCGACGATACTTTGAGCGGCGCCCCAAAGCGGAATTGCAACCGTCACGTATGGCTGAGCCCTGTCCGAAGTGTGGACTGGACTTATATAATCCGCCCCCTTCACAGCTTTGTTAAACTTCTCTGATTTGCTTTGGTCGGAAAAGTCCGTGGGAAAATAAACTTTTCGGTCGGATACCTTCACCACTTCCCTGCCCCGAGCATCGATGATCGAAGCTTCGGTAAAACTGTTGTCGTTTTTTACCAGCAAGCGAAGGAGGAACTGTTGTTCTTTGCTCCCCAACGGATAGAGACTTGCTGCATTGGCAGTATCGGCAAATCGCTCGATCTTGCGCCGAACAAAGTTGTGAATGCGCTCAGCGGTGACCGACGCAAGCTCCGCTTGCAACTCGGTGGCATCTCGCTTGATCTGCTTGACTGTATAAGAATAGCCGGCGAAAACGACAACCGCCAACGCGATCCCGAAAAGGCTAAGGCCCCAGACGAGGAGGCGGCGACGGATACCGCCGCCGCCGAGCGGAACTCGGACTATTTTCCTCCAATTCCTCATTAGCAAGAGCGGTTTGATGGCCCCGGCGTCAATACTATTCTGTCGGGATATAGAACTCAACGAACCGGCACGGCTACTTGATTACCTTATCTGCCTGGATCAGCACATGCTGCGGTATCACAAGGCCAATTTGCTGCGCCGTCTTTAGGTTGACGAAAATCTCGAATTTTTCCGGAAGCTTGACCTGAAGATCGCCAGGTTTAGCCCCCTTCAGGATCTCGACGACGTATTCGGCGGCGCGCCGGTATAAATAGGCGAAGTTCGCTCCGTAGGATATCAACCCGCCGGCTTCTACGTATCGATCCTCTTCGGTCATCGAAGGCAAGCGATGTTTCGTCGCGAGCGCGAAAATTGATTTCAGGTGTTGAGACATCAATGGGTTTCCGACGACGATGAGCGCTTCCGTGCGGTCGATCCTTGCGGCCTGGAATGCCGCCGCGAAATCAGGGTTGGGGCCCCGTACCTCAAGAGATCGAAGATCCAGTTTAAAAGCCCGCGCCGCGGCCGTGTACTCTTTAAACGCGACGGCCGGTCCTGGACCATCAGCATCCCAGAGGATAGCGCCCCGCGACAGCTTGGGAAGCAATTCCTTCAGCAGTTCAAGGCGTTTCGCGCTTATATCGCGATTGAGCCAAGCAAGTCCCGTAATATTCCCGCCAGGATGTGCGAAGCTCTCCACATACCCAGCAGCAACGGGATCGATAGAACTTACCATCACAATAGGGATTGTTTTGGTCGCTTCTTTAGCGGCACGTATCACCACATTATTAACCCCCACGATAACATCGACGTTCTGCTGTATGAACTCGTGCACGAACGGGGGCATTCGATCCAACCTGCCCTCCGCATACCGGTGCACAATGACGATGTTCTTGCCGTCCACATAGTCGAGATCGCGGAGCCCTTGCCGGAATGCCTCGAACAATGGTGAAGGACTTTCAGCAGTGCCCGTGGAGGATATGAACCCTATCCGGGGCATGGCCTTGGTCGTCTGCTGAGCCTCGGCTAGATAGAAAGACACCAGAATGAACGTAGCTACTACTGAAAGGACGATCTTTTCTTTCATGAGTTTCTTCCTGATTATTATCGTTAACTCATGAGGCGCTCCATGTGCAAGTCAGAAGGGTTTGGCGCCTTTTCATGTCTTGATTATTAGACCAACGCGAATTCTCCGAAGTTGTAAATCACCGCATGCCCCTGTTCGCGAGTTCTTGCGTTATGACGAACGTCACATACCGATGAGATGACATTGGCAATTTAGTTGCTCAGAAGCGTAAATGATGGTCTCAGGTTGGATCACGGGATTCACGTGATGTCTCTCATGCGAGAAACGGGATGGAGTATAACACATCGCCGGAGATTTGTGGTAGGGGCTTGTGGCCTCTGCGCGGCCTCGGCTGGCTAGTCTTGAACTGCGCTCGGCAGCGGCTTGAGGTATGAGAACCGCCATACCAGATCAGGCGGGGGAGGAAAATACGGGAACGCCAGGTTTTATCGACCCAGCAAATGGGTGGTGGCATGGCCGCTAATCGCTGGGCAGACGAGGGCAGCCGTCCGAGTGTGCGCCCATTTGTGCGATGGGTTGAGGCTTGCGATGAAGTGGACCTCGAACTAACCGACCCAACGGTTCCGTGGGTTTATTCTACAAGTTTTGGGAGCGGTCCAGTCGCGGATTATCGGAAGAAGCTTGCTCAAAGACATACCCGAATCTCTCGATCAATGGGCGGTCGCGAATTGAAACTAGCTCTGCGAGCTCCGGCGTATAATAGGTCGAGTAGTGAAGGTACTCAGCAATGTTCTTCTTGTCCAGACGGATCACGTAATCCCGCAATTCATCGGTTGCTGCGCCGATCCCTTCGAAGAAGCTGACCAGATCGTGTCTCAGAGTTTCAAGTCGGCAGACAAACACGTCGTCCGCATTTCCGAAGAGTTGGTTGAAGCGAAAGGTGTAGTAACCGACTCCAGTGCCGCGAACTCTGCGCATTGCCTCTTTAGTTATGTTAGGAATATTTCTCCCGCGGTAGTCAACTTGCTCGGGCAGCATCTCGATCAGAACATCGAGTCGTTCGTCGTTGACACCGAGGTTCAGGGCGTTTCGAGTGGTACCCATGAAACCGAGCTTTCCGTTCTCGCTCAGCCAGGCGACCAATGTGGTGGCGGCATCTCTGGGCCACACGTGATGATACCATGAGACGTAGAATTCCCAAGGGTTACGGACTGCACCAAGAACAGGGAGGTGAGAGTACTCTCTGGGCAGAAGAGTTCGTGGCAAATGATAGCCGATTTCGTGAGCTGATGGGAAGAATTTCCTGATAATCGCGGAAACGAATGTACCGCCAGACCGTGGTAGGTGCACAAATACGAACTTGTCAGTAACTAGCATCTCCTCCGTCCTTTTTCTTCACCCAGAGAAATCGAGGGAACGTTATTTTCAACTTGCACGAGTCGCTTAATTATCTTCCTACAAAGTTCTTGGATGATCTCGCTTTCGCGGGGAGATTTTTGCATCAGCAGCTTTCACTCGTACGCCACGACGAAAGCTACTTCGAGCTTCAGGGACACTAACCCATCCGCCTCCGATTTCAGGCGCAGAGGGTACCTTTATTATAGAGTAGGGTATCTGTTGTCTTTCTGCCGCCTCTAACATTAATCCTTGTTGCCAAATATATCTTTCCACCCTATCGCGGAAGCCCTCCTTCTTCACTATCTGTTGTTGAAACTTCTGCCATGCGGTAGACCTCTCTGGATGCAAGGTTTTCTTCTCAATTTCATTCTCGTCCAATTGCAAAATAAAGACATGAACAGGCAGCGTTCTCAAGACATTGATGATCTCATCGTATTCTCTTTCAAGTTTCGGTTGTTGAATGATTGTCATCACGTACGCAGACAAATGGAATCTGTTCAAAAGAAAAACGGCGTTCTCGTCCCGACTGACGATATCTTTAACATAGTTTACGAAGAGCTTCATAAACTTAACTCGCAATTTGAAAATGCCCCCAATCTGTAATTGGTTCCACGATTGCAATAGCTCGCCCTCGGAATAGTCGTACACATCTCGGTCCTTGAGCTTCTCTTTTAAGTACGCCTGGAACGTGTCTTTGCCAGACCCTGAAATTCCTTCGATAATGAGAACGCGAGAATCTAATGCAATACTCCCCAGGGAGTAGGAACCTTCATCCCGCAGCTGCCGGAGCTGGAGAAGTTTCTGCACGTGGACAGGAACACTTCTCATAAGTCTTCCTAATATGACGTCTGCTCCGCTAGTTCATGCACCCTAGGCCACACGTGTTCATACGCGCTAGCCGAGCTCATTCGTTGGTAGTCCGAGCACGTGAATTAACACTGCAAGGTTATATATTATAATGACATTAGCTGTCAACTAGAGCCAAATGCTGACAGGTTTATCGTCAATTGAGGGCAAACGCAATGGGTGCACGGGGCATTTCAGAGCGAGGCCCCAGTAACACCTCTTAGGGCGGTCAATGACTACACTCGAACGTGAGCTTGAGGTATAAGAAGCACCGTACTAGATTAACCGGGGAGGAAAAACATGGGAACTTTAGGATTTATCGGCACCGGCGGTATGGGCAGCGGCATGGCCGCCAATCTTATCAAGGCGGGGCATCGCCTGGTCATCAACGATCTGCGGCGTGAAGTAACCCGAAATCTGGAAAGCCAGGGTGCGGAGTTCAAGGGCTCTCCTCGGGAGGTGGCCGAGGCCTCGGAACTGGTGCTGTCCATGCTTCCCTACAACGAAGCGGTCAAAGAGGTGGGTTTAGGCAAGGGCGGGCTCCACGAGGCGACCAAGGGAGCGAAGACCTGGATCGACTTTAGCAGCATCGACAAAAAAACTATTTTGGAGACCAACGAAGCGCTGGCAAAAAAAGGTTGGAAGATTCTCGACGCGTCGGCGGGCGGCGTGGAAGAACAGGCGGCCGCGGGCACGCTCTCCTTGTGGCTCTCGGGACCGAAGGACGAATTCGAGCGTCATCTCCCGATCCTCAAAGCGATGGGGAAAAATATTATGCACGTCGGGGATTTGGGCAACGCCAAGCTGGTGAAAAATGCGATGGCGATGTTTGCCGCGATCCAACATATGGGGCTCGTGGAGATAGCCACCTGGCTCAAAAAGGGCGGAGTATCGGAACAAACCTTTCACGCGGTGTTGCAGAACTCGCAGAGTCACTCGGAGGGGATCGAGCGGATGTGCCAGACGCTGGTAAGCCGAAAATTCAAGCCGCGGAAGTCGTGGATGCCTAAGGATGTCGGCTTTGGTTTGGACATGGCGCGCGAGATGCAAGTGCCGATGCCGTTTAGCGCCCTCGCGTACCAGATGTTCGGCATCGCGCAGGCCAACGGGCTCGATGGGTATGAGGCGACCGGCATCGCCCATCATGTTTATCAGTTGATCTCCGGAGACAAGAAAGGATAGTGCGTCATTGGCGCCGCTCGACCGGCTTTCTCGATTTTTGAGTTTTCTATTGCGCCATCGCCCGCGGGACTATCCGCTCGACTTCGACCGGCAGGGGTTTGTCTCCTGGGGCGATTTGAAGGAGCAAGTTGAGGCGCGCTTTCCCGATGTCACCGACGAGGAGATTCGCAACGTGATCGCCGGCTCGGACAAAAAACGCTTCGAGATGCGCGAAAACAAAGTGCGCGCCACCTATGGCCATTCCTTTCCTGTCGATATCGGCGTCGAGAGCCTAGAGCCGCCGGCGCGTCTCTACCACGGCACCGCTCGCGATCTGGCACAAACGGTTCTGCGCGAGGGACTCAAGCCGAGCGGCCGCACTTACGTTCATCTCAGCGCGTCTCTCGAAGAGGCGTTGGCGGTCGGACAGAGGCGCGATGCCAATCCGGCGATTCTCGTCGTCGATTCTCTCGCGGCCCACTCGAGCGGGATTCGTTTTTACGCCTCCGGTCCGCTTTACCTGGCCGGCGAGATCCCGCCCAGATTTCTTTCTCTGTGGCAAAATTAAATCGTTCCTCGAACCGAAATCATGTCGCGATATAAAATCCGTCTTCAGCCGGGCTCCATAGTGCTGTTCTTCGCCGCGCTCGTAATCGCGTATCTGACCGTCGTTCCTTTGGCCATGTTGGTCTATGGCAGCTTCAAAAGCAGCCCGCCCGGCGTCGCGGGCCATTTTACGCTGGATCATTACGCCGTGCTTTTTCAGCGTCCCGAGATGATCCGTTCGATCTGGAACTCGCTCGTCTTCGGCCTCGGCACGAGCCTGCTGGCTTTTGCCGGCGGCGTCTATCTCGCCTGGGTGACCGAGCGGACCAACATGCCTCTTAAGAAAGCGATCTACGGCTCCATTCTCGTCCCGCTGATCGTTCCGGGGCTCTTGACGACGATCGGTTGGATCATGCTGTTCAGCCGCAGGTTGGGGCTCGTCAATCTGATCGCCAGAGAAATCTTTGGCTTCGAAGAGCCTCTGGAGATCTACAACATGCCCGGGATGATCTGGGTGCTCGGCACCGACCAAATCCCGCTGTCGTTTCTCCTGCTGAGCGCCTCTTTTCGCTCGATGGATCCGGCTCTGGAAGAGGCCGCCGTGATTTCCGGCACCGGCATCGTGCGCACGACGTTTCGTATTACCTTGAGGATTCTTTTGCCGGCGATCCTCGCGGTATGGATGATCAGCTTCGTGCGCGCGATCGAGAACTTCGAGGTGCCGGCGCTGGTCGGCATACCCGCGGGGATTTTGGTTTTCGCGACCGAGGTCTACCTCGCTACGCATAAAGTGCCGACCGACTTCGGTCTGGCCAGCACTTTCGCCGTGGTTTACGTCGTCATCACCGCGATCGGCATCGTGCTCTACTTGAGGGCGACCAAAGTGTCGGAGCGCTTCACCACCATCACCGGAAAGGGCTATCGTCCCGTCGCCTTTGACCTGGGCCGGTGGCGATACCCCATGGCGGTGGCGACGTTGGTCTTTACGTTTGCGCTTTTTATCCTTCCGGTCTTAACCGTGATCTGGTCTTCGTTTCTTCCATACTATATGCCGCCGTCGAAAGAAGCGCTGGCGAGCCTGAGCCTGGACAATTACAAAAGACTGTTTAACCTCCCGCTGATCAGCCGTGCGTTTTGGAATAGTTTGGTTTTAGGCGTCGGCAGCGCCACGATCGTCATGCTGCTCACCGCCGTTATCGCCTGGATCGTTGTGCGCACGCGATCACGCTGGAGAGGAACGCTGGATTTTCTTGCCTTTATGCCGATAGCGATTCCCGGCCTGGTCCTGGGCATCGCCATCCTCTGGCTGTATCTGACGCTGCCGATCCCGATCTACGGCACGCTCTGGATACTTCTCATCGCCTACGTCATCAAATACCTGCCGTACGGAATGAGGGCGTGCTCCAACTCGATGAATCAGATTCAAAAGGAGCTTGAAGAGGCGTCGGAGATCAGCGGCGCGTCATGGCTTTACACCTTCACGCGCGTGCTCCTGCCGCTCTTGTTGCCGGGCTTCGTTGCGGGCTGGATCTACGTGATCACGCATTCGTTCCGCGAGCTTTCCACGTCCATCATGCTTTATCGCAGCGGGACCGAAGTGCTGTCGGTTGTGATTCTCGAGCTGTGGGACGCTGGCCAATATCCCGAGCTCTCCGCTTTGGGGATGAGCCTGGTCGTCGTTCTGCTCGCGATCAGCCTGCTCGCGCGCTGGATCGGCGGAAAATTTTCCGTGCAGCAGAGCTAAAACGCAGCGAACGACGGGTTGTTTTAGCTCTCCTTGGTTTGACTTTCGTGCAGGAATGCCGCTATAAAAATGATCAAGATGCAGCCGAGCGCGGATAGAATTCTCCTCCTGTGGCGGCGGCGCCGCGAAAAGCGAGGGAAGAAAATAGCGAGAGATGAAAAGTCACCTTAAAGAACTGTTGATCCTGGCCATCGAAAAAACGGCGAAGGGGGAAGAGCTGGAAATGACAGATCTTCCCCCTTTGCTTCTTGAGCCGCCGAAACAGAAAGGGTTCGGCGACCTGACCTGCAATGTGGCGATGGTCTGGGCCAAGCAGCGAAGAAAACCGCCGCGGGCAATCGCCGAGGCGATTGTAAAAAATCTCGACGACCGGGATGGAATATTGGCCAAGGTGGAAATCGCCGGCCCCGGCTTTCTCAACTTTTCTTTCGCGCCCAAATTTTACTATGAGCGGCTGCAAGAGTATGAAGCGCGGCAAGAATTGACGCCGAACCTGGGCCTGGGCGAGAAAGTCCAGGTGGAGTTTGCCAGCGCCAATCCCACGGGGCCGCTCCACGTGGGACATGGGCGGGTCGCCGTGATCGGCGACGTTCTGGCGCGGTTGTTGGCCGCGACCGGGTTCACCGTCGAGCGGGAATATTACGTCAACGACGCCGGAAACCAGATGGAGAAGCTGGGACAATCCATCTACGTTCGCTATCGCGAGCTTTTCGGAGAAAAAATCGATTTTCCCGAAGGCGGTTATCCCGGCGACTACGTGAGAGAGTTGGCGATGGAGGCCAGGCAACGCTGGGGCGAGAAGTTTCTCTCGGAGCCGCGAGACGCGGCGGCGGCATTTTTCAGCCAATACGGCGGCGAGAATCTGCTGGCGACGATTCGCGACGATCTCTCCCGGTTCGGCATCGGCTTCGATTCTTTCGTGAGCGAAAAGGATCTCCGGGCGCGCGGCGAAGTGGAAAAAACTATCGCGCTTTTGGCGAGCCGAAATATGCTCTACGAGCACGAGGGCGCGCGCTGGTTCAAATCTACCGCCTACGGCGACGACAAGGACCGGCCGCTCGTCAAAAGCGACGGCGAGCTGACTTACTTTGCCAGCGACATCGCGTATCATCGAAACAAGCTGGAGCGCGGTTTCAAAAAATTGATCAACGTCTGGGGCGCCGACCATCACGGTTATGTCCCCCGTCTCAAAGCGGCGGTCGGCGCGTTGGGCTACGATCCGGAGGCTTTGCAAGTCGTTCTCGTGCAGCTCGTGCAGCTCACCCGCGGCGGCGTGCCGGTGAGGATGGGCAAGCGCCAGGGAGAATTCGTCTCGCTTCGCGAAGTGCTGGAGGAGGTAGGCCAGGACGCGGCGCGGTTTTTCTTTTTAATGCGCAAGTCGGACAGCCATCTCGATTTCGATCTCGAGCTGGCGAAGAAAGAGTCGAGCGAGAACCCGGTCTTTTACGTCCAGTACGCGCATGCGCGGATCGCCAGCATTTTCGAGCAGGCGCACCAGAGCGGGGTGGAAATGACCGATAGGTCGGCGCGCGCTGTGAAGCTGGAGCGCTTGTCCGAGCCGGAGGAGCTCGCATTGATCAAGCACGTCATTCAATTGCCCGAGGCGGTCGAAGAGAGTGTCAACGAGCTGGAGCCGCACCGGCTGGTTTTCTACTTGCTGGAACTGGCCGGCGAGTTCCATCGGTACTACAATCGGTTCCGGGTGGTCTCCGACGATGCGGATCTGACCTGGGCCCGGCTGATTCTCCTGCGCAATGTGCAAAAGGTTATTGGCAGAGGTTTGACTCTTTTGGGAGTGACGGCGCCGTTGAAAATGGCCGCGCGTTCCGATGCGGCGGTGAAATGAATTGTTGAATCAGGAGTGAATTCCATGGCGGAGAATCGAAAAGACAACGGCGGTCTCTACTATTTCAGCAAAACTCAGCTCGTTGTCGTAGGGGCGGGATTTGCCGTGACCTGCGTGCTGGTTTTCCTCCTTGGCATTCTGATCGGCCAGGGAGTCGAGGAGAGAAAACTCCTCAAACAGGAAGAGCCGCTGGTCAAAGTGCCGTTGCAGCCTTTGACGCCGGGCTCGAAATCGGGCTCGGGCGCGGCGGCCAAAGACGAACTCACTTTTTACGATACGCTAGCGAAAACGCCCTCCGGCGCGCAGCCTGCCCGGCCGGAGCCGGCTAAAGAGTTAAAGAGTGCGGAGAAGACGGCAAAGCCGGAAGTGAAGCAAGCGAAGGAGGCGAAGCCCGCGAAGGAAACGACGCCGGTGAAGGAATCGCCGCCGGCCGCAAAGGAAACAAAAGAAATCAAGACGGCGAAGGCGAGCGTCCCGGGAGAGACGCCGTCGAGCGCGCCAAAAGCAAAGGAAAAGGCGGCAGCGGAAAAGAGCGCGGCGGTGGAGTCGAAAAAGTCCGCGACGCCCCAGAAGCCTATAGAAGAAGAAAAAAAGAAGAGCGAGACGGCGCCGAAGGAATGGACGGTTCAGGTCAACGCCTCTCCCGATGAAAAGTCCCAGAAACAACTGGTTGAGAGGCTGAAACAGAAGGGCTACGATGCTTACATAGTCACGACGAACCAAAACGGCCGCGATTGGTACCGCGTTCGCGTCGGTCATTTCGCCGCGCTCGGCCAGGCCAAGGAAATGCTGGAGACTCTGCAAACCAAAGAGAATTTCAAAGCGATCATCGTGGGCCGGTAGTCCATTTTTCCGCCTGAGGCGGATCAGCCTCTGGCTGAAGATTTTGGATTTCCGCCAGAGGCGGATCCGCCAAGATTTGTGGCAGAGCCGATTTTGGATTTAATCGAAAATCTAAAATCCAAAATCCAAAATGGCGCGGGGGAATATTGCGGGGGGATTTATGGATATCCAAGAAGCCATTGCGAAAGTGGTTGACAGAATAAACCTGACCGAAGACGAGATGGCCTCCGTCATGAACCAGATTATGAGCGGCGGGGCGACTCCTATCCAGGTCGCTTCGTTTCTCACCGCGCTGCGCATGAAAGGCGAGAAGGTCGAAGAGATCACCGGCGCCGCGCGCGTCATGCGCGAGAAAGTCAACCGCGTCAATGTCAAAGCCGATCTCGTGCTCGACGTCGTCGGCACCGGCGGCGACCGCAAAGGCACTTTCAACATATCGACCGCTTCCACGTTTGTCGTGGCGGGCGCGGGACTGACCGTGGCCAAGCACGGCAACCGCGCGGTCTCCAGCCAGTCGGGCAGCGCGGATTGTCTGGCGGCTCTCGGCGTCAAGGTCGATGCGGCCAAAGAAAAGGTCGAAGAGTGCCTGGAGAAGATCGGCGTCGGCTTTCTCTTCGCGCCGCTGCTGCACGAGGCGATGAAATACGCCGTCCAGCCGCGGCGCGAGATCGGCATCCGGACGATCTTCAACATTCTCGGGCCGCTCACCAACCCGGCCGGCGCCACGCACCAGTTGACCGGCATCTACGATGGCAAGCTTACCGAACCGATCGCGCACGTGCTCAAAAATCTGGGCGCGGTCAGGGCCATGGTCGTTCACGGAGTGGAAGGAATGGACGAAATCTCGCTCTGCGGGCCGACGCGGGTTTCCGAGCTGCGCAACCGGCGGGTGCGCAACTACACGCTGACGCCCGCGAAGTTCGGACTGAAGCGCTGCCGCTTGGAGGATCTCCGCGGCGGAACTCCGGAGCAGTGCGCCGACATTCTCAGAGGAATCCTCCGCGGCGAAAAGGGTCCCAAGCGCGACATTGTGATATTCAACAGCGGCGCGGCGCTCTTCGTCGGCGGCGCCGCCGGCTCGATCGCTCAAGGGATGCGGCTCGCCGCCGAGTCGATCGACTCGGGAAAGGCCCTGGCCAAGCTCGACCGGCTGATCGAGATGACGAATTCATAAGTTATTTTCAAAATGGTGAGTGAACGCGCTGGAAAGAAGAGATTCTGCGCTCCGCTCAGAATGGGAATAATGCTCAAAAGGTATTGCTCTATTCATGAGAAA
>CAZNES010000022.1:0-57540 GCA_964572145.1 uncultured Syntrophobacteraceae bacterium | reverse complement strand
AGTGCAACTTCTGCGTCGGCCGCGTCGATCAGGGGCTCGATCCCGCCTGCGTGCAGACCTGCCCGACCGAATGCCGCTTCTTCGGCGATCTCGACGATCCTCAAAGCGAGGTCTCGCAGCTCGTCGCGGCGAAAAAAGCGCGCCCGCTGTTGCCGGAAAAGGGCCTCAATCCTTCCGTCTTCTACATCGGAGGTTGAGGGATGAAGAAATGGCTCTTGGCGGCGGGGCACCATCATCTCTTTCACATCGTGGCTGCGATCGTGGCGCGCGAGCGCGGATATTTTGATGCCGAAGGCGCCGGGGAGTGCGACTTTTTTTCCACCGGCAGCGACGCAAAAACGATCGCGGGAATGAAAGAAGGTCTTTATCAAGTCGGCCTCGACCCGAAACCGTTTCTGCTTTTCGAAGCCAAGACCAAGGGGGCGGATTTTTTTATCGTCGGCGGTTTTCTCAACAGCCCGGCCTACGCGTTCATGGCCCGCAAAGGCGTCAAGGCGCTCACCGACCTCGAAGGAAAACGGGTTTCGGTGCGCGAACCCGACGGCATCGATTGCCGCTTTACCCGCCAAGTGTTCCGCCGGCAAGGGCTCGACGCCGACCGGATGGTCAAATGGGTCTGCAACGGCTCGCCGTCGCGGCGCTTTCAGCAACCGCTCTTCGACTCCGGTGAGATCGACGCGGCGATGGTCATCCAGAGAGACGTCCCGGGAATGATCGAAGACGGCTATCCGCTCCTCGCGGACCTGCGCGAGGTCTATCCCCACGGCTACGCGGTGCGGGTCACGACCGTGAGGGGCGAAGTGATGCGGGAAGAACCCGAGCGCTTGACGGCGCTGTTGCGCGCTCTGATTCGGGCCTATCGCTTCATGAATCGGAATTATCCCGAAACTCTCCAGATCATCGCGCGCGCCGGCTACAAGCTGGACAAGGATATGGACGCATCGCTGTGGGAAGGAAAGTACCACATGTTCGAGAGAATCCCTCTCGACGGCGCGGTGGGAGTCCAGGGCTTGGAGCAGGTTATCGAAGAAGAAAAAGCCGCGGGCAAGCTGCCGGAAAATTTCGCCGTCCAAGACATTCTCCTGGATCGATTCGTAAAGGAAGCGGCAGCCTCGGTTGACCGCCGCTTCGGCACCGGCTGCGAACCGAATGCCCTTATGGCCGGCGCGGGAGCCGTCAGGAGAAAATAGTTCTCATTGCGGCGCTCGACGCAAAGGTGATTGCAAAAACCCGGAAAGACGCCGATGCACAACCCAAGTTCATTTGCAGAAGGTGCGGCTCCAAACCTCAAATTGGACGACGGCTCTCGCGTCGGCGTGATCGGAGGCGCCCCGGCCGGCGCTTTCTTTAGTTACTTCCTGTTGCACATGGCGCAGAGGGTGGGGTTAGATCTCCATGTAGATATTTACGAGGCGAGGGATTTTTCCCTTCCCGCTCCTCAAGGGTGCAACATGTGTGGCGGGATTATGTCCGAGTCGCTGGTACAGGCTCTGACAGTGGAAGGCATCAATCTTCCCCCTACCGTAGTCCAGAGGGGGATCGACTCTTACGTCCTGCACATGGAGGAAGGCAGCGTCCGTATCGAGACGCCGCTGCACGAAAAAAGAATTGCCGCGGTCCATCGCGGCAACGGCCCGCGCGGAATCAAGGAGAAGAAGTGGCGCAGCCTTGACGGCTATCTCTTGGAGCTAGCGGTGAATAAAGGCGCGCGCGCAGTGCGGGAAAGGGTGGATGGCGTTGCGTGGGACAACGGCCGGCCGCAGATCAAGACGCGCAGCGGCCTGTCCGAGACGTACGATCTGCTTGCCGTAGGAGTGGGCGTGAATAGCGGCACGCTAAAACTCTTCGAGGACCTTGGAATCGGCTATAAAGCTCCCCAGACCGCGAAAACTTATATCCGGGAGTTTTATTTCGGCCACGAAACTATCGAAGAATTTTTGGGCAGTTCCATGCATGTCTTTCTTCTCAACATGCCGGGCCTGGAATTCGCCGCCTTCATTCCCAAAGGCGACTACGTCACGCTGGTTCTGCTGGGCGAGGAGGTCGACGGTTCTCTGGTGGAATCTTTTCTCAATACGCCGGTCGTGAACCAATGCCTGCCTCCGAACTGGCGCGAGTTGAAAGAGTTTTGCCACTGCTCTCCTAAAATAAATGTGCAAAGCGCGGTCCAGCCTTTCGCCGACCGGATTGTTTTCATCGGCGATTCCGGGGCGACGAGATTATATAAGGATGGAATAGGCGCCGCCTACCGCACCGCCAAAGCCGCTGCCGTGACCGCCGTCTTCGAAGGCATATCCGGCGAGGACTTCCGCCGCCATTTTTGGCCGGCCTGCCGAACGATCTCCAACGACAATCTCTTGGGAAAGCTGATCTTCTTCGTCACGCGGCACATTCAAAAGTGGCCGCATGATCGGCGCGGCGTTTTGCGTATGGTCGCACGCGAACAACGCCACGAGGGCGGCCGCCGCCGGATGAGCATGGTGCTGTGGGATATTTTCACCGGCAGTGCTCCTTACAAGGATATTCTCTTGCGCACTCTTCATCCCGCTTTTTTGGGCGGTTTCGTCTGGGCCATAGCAGCCGGAGCCTGGAGCAAGATGATTGGAGGATGCCATGGAAACGAGCGCGTTGGGCAAAACATACCGGGACGGTGAGGTGATCGTCCGCCAGGGGGAGGCGGGGAATTGCATGTTTGTCATCCAGGCGGGAGAGGTCGAGGTGATTCGGGACAATGAAAAACAGAGGGGAATCCGGCTGGCGGTCCTGCACGAAACGGATTTTTTCGGCGAGATGGCGCTCTTCGACCGCGAAGTCCGGTCCGCCACCGTGCGCGCGCTGGGCGACGCGCAGGTACTCACGGTGGATAAAAAGAGTTTTCTCCGCCGCGTGCACGAGGACCCATCTTTGGCATTCCGCATCCTGGAGCAGATGTCGCACCGGATTCGCGAGCTGGACACCGAGCTCGCCAGGCTCAAGGGGGGCCATTAGCGGAAGGATCGTCGAGAGGAGATTGAACATGGATGCTCCGGGAAGATCGCTCTTAAGGTTCTTGCATTGCCGGGCCAAGTTTCTTCTCTCCGTCGGCTTCGGAGTCTTTTCCCTTATGCTGGCGCTGTCCTTGGCTCGCGCGGCCGAGCTTCCCCTGGTCCGCATCGCCCACGGCACGTTCAACGAGAAAGTGGAGGCGCTCTGGATCGGCGTCGAGCAGGGATTTTTTCGCAAGCACGGCCTTAACGTCGAAGTGATCAATATCCGCAGCGGCCCGCAGACGATTGCCGCGCTCGCCTCGGGCGAGATCCAGATCGCCTACACAATCCCCGGCACCGTTTTGAGCGCCGCCGCCGCGGGGATGGACGTCGCGTTCTTCGGCGGACTGGTCAACCGCGCCGACGGCGATTTCGTCGTCGCGCCGAATATTCGCAGCGCTGAAGATCTCAAAGGAAAAAAAGTCGGCGTTCAAAGCATCGGCGGCGGCGTCTGGTCTCTGGCCATGCTGGCCCTTGAGCACTTGGGATTGGAGCCGACCAGAGACAAAATCCTCATGATGGTCCTGGGTGACCAGTCTGTTTTGACGCAGGCGATGTCGGTCGGCGCCGTCGACGCGGCCTACCTGGGCTAAACGTTCAGCACTCTCTTGAAGGAAAAAGGATTTCGCGTTCTCCTGGATATAGGGAAAGCGCCGATCGCTTATCAAGGCCTCGCGCTGGCGGCGCGCCGCCCCTATCTCCGGCAAAACCCTCAAATGATCGATTCGGTCCTTAGCGGCGCGCTTGAGTCGGTGGCCTTTATTCAGAATCCGGCTAAACGAGAGATCGTGCTGAAATCCCTTTTCAAGAATCTTAGACTGAAAAGCTTGCAGGAAGCCGAGAGCGGGTACGAAGTGCTGCAGTGGCTATACAGTCTCGACATCAAGCCCAACTTGAAAGGCATCCAGAACATGCAGCGGCTCCTTGCCATGACGAATCCCAAGGTGAAAGATATCAAGCCAGAGGACGCGCGGTTGACGAGAGGCCGGTTCAAAGGGTAGAAACGACGATCTTCTATCGCGAGCTTGGTTCCAGAGCCAAAAAGGCAACGAACTAGGGGCGGCAGGACGGTTCCTGCAAAATTTTGCATTCGAAGGGGGGAAAATGGCGCGACCCAAAGTGATCGAATAGCCCGAGAAGGCCAAGATCTGCGTGACCTTCATCGTGCCGTGGGAGGTGTGGCCGGAGAACTTTGCCACGCGCGAGTCTCTTCAGCGCCATTCGAGCCATACGATTCCGCCCGCAAACGCGGTGTTCAAAAGAAACATGGCCGCGGTCACCGAGCGGGAATACGGCGACCGCGTCGGCATCTGGCGGCTGATCGAACTGTTCGACCGCTACAAGCTAAAGGTTACCTTTCTCATGAACGGGCTCAAGGTTGAGCAGTTCCCGAACGAGGTCAAAGAATTCCAAGCGCAAGGCCACGAATTTTCTTCCGAGGGATACGAGCACGAGTATTCGTTCATGTACACCAAGGAGGAGGAGCGCGAATCGATCCGCAAAACGATCGGCGCCTTTGAAAAAGTCCTGGGACAAAAACCGACCGGATACCTTTCGCCCGGCCACGCGTCGACCGACAATACGTTGGAGCTGGTCGCCGACGCCGGCTTTGTCTGGTGGGCCGATCCGCTGAACAGCGACAATCCCTACACGCTGGAGGCGCGCGGACGAAAGGTCATCGTCGTTCCCTACAACGTTCCGGGCTGCAACGACTACTCGACCTACGGCACCGGCCGGACGCCGAGAGATCTTTTGCAGATCATGAAAGACCAGTTCGACTATCTCTACTGGGAGGGCGAGCAAGGCGCGCCGAAATTCTTCGCGTTCAACCTGCATCCCTTCGTCTCGGGAGTTCCGTACCGGACCAAGGTGATCGAAGAGTTCATCCGTTACGCGCAGGGATTTTCCAAAGTCTGGTTCGCGCGCCGCATCGAGATCGCGAACTGGTGGCTGAAAAAAGGATATTGATCGCGCGCGCCGTTGATTATCAATCTCGGCGACTTGCTCCCTGGGCGCCTTCGCGCGAGTTGCGTTCTCTTCCTTCGAGACCTTCGTGTCCTTCGTGGTTAAAATCCTCTCACCACGAAGAGCACGAAGCACACGAAGGTTAGCTCAAAACTTCCCGCACAATCAGATCGGCGAGCGGACCGATATCGTCAGGTTTGTAACTAGGGTGGCCGTTGGATTTCTCGCGCTCGACCACGGCAAGCGGCGCGCCGTTCATCTTTTCGCGCTCGCTTCCCGAGCCGTTCGCGCGCCGCACTTCGATTCTCAAGCCGGGCTCCGAGTGAAAACCCTCGACCAGCACGATATCGACATCCGCAAGATCGCCGCGAACGGCGTCGATGCCGGCGCCTTCATTGAGATCGCGAAACACGATCTGCTCATCCGAAGAAATCAGAGCGACAGCGGCGGCGCCGGCTTTTCTGTGGCGCTGCGAGTCTTTGCCTTCGCCGTCGAAAACGAGCGGGTCCGGCCCGTGATGATGTTTCACCGTGCCGACGCGATAGCCGCGCGAGCGCAGCTCGGGAATCAGTTTTTCGATCAGCGTCGTCTTGCCGCTGTTCGACGGCCCGCCGATAAAAAGCAGTTTGGGCCGCCCGTTCATCGCCTGCTCTCCTCGAACGGGAAGATAACTTCCCTGGGCACAGGGGATGCAGAGTATTTGCCCGTCTCTTCTCACCTCGCGCTGAAAATTAATTCCTTCGCCGCACTTGCCGCAGGATACCCGCTCGCCGCGGCTCCCCGGCCTCTCGGCCGGCGGGATTTGAATTTCCACGGGCCGAAAGGAAAACAGCTCGGCTTCAGGCATGACGACGTAAGCCTGTCTTTCGGCCGCGTGACGGTTGGGAGCGTCGCCGGCATAAGAGGCGGCCAGCGACCGCGCCTCGTCCCTGGCAAGCACCCGAACCGCCTTTTGCGTTTCCTGATTGACGAACGTCGCGGCCATCTTGCCGTAGTCGAGAAATTTTAGGCTGCGCTTCCCCAGCGAGCAGCCGGTCACCGCCTGGATCGCGTCGGTCGCGCAGCGGTCGATCTCCACGTAGACCACGAGCTTCTTCGATGCCCTCGGCTCGTCGATGCCGACCTCGCGGCAGCCCGCCATCGCCATGCGCACCCCCAACACCTGACCCGCGCAGAGATGGCCGTGAATCGAAGCGGATTCTTTCAGCAGCTCGTCGAAAGAGCGCATGTTCCTATCCTGCCCTCGGCAGCTCGCGCGCGGCGCACAAAGAAATTTCACGGACGCGGTATAGCTCCGCGCATTGGCCGCAAAGGCCGCGCTCGGGACGCCATTGGGGAAAATCGGCGGCGATGCGCGCGATCATCGCTTCGGGCAGGCGCTCGGGCGCCGGCTCAAAATCGAACGTGGGAAAGCCACAGAGGGCGCAGCGGCTTCCCGGCGAAACCGTCGCCGCGGAATCGCGCGCGCCGTTCCTCGGATCGCGAGCGAAGGCGACCAGCTCGGCGTGCGTGTGGGACTCGCGGTCGAAAAAACCGCCGAACAAATCTTCCGTTCGCTCGCCGAGCATAGGAAACTCGCGCGCAAAATCATTCAGGCGGTCGGCGCGGAGCGCCGCCTCGGCCCAGCCGCGGCGCGTCATCCGGCCGTCGATCGTCGTGTTCCACAAAACGCGATAGCGATTTTTCAGCAGCGCGTCGTGCGTGGGACCGCCTTCGGCCGGCGGAAGCGCCGGCTCGTAGCCGAAGCCGGGATCGATCATGTCGACGATGTGAAGCATCTCGTGGCGGAGAAACGTCAGCAGGCTCGCGGCGTCGAGGAGCGACGCGGGTTGCAGCAGAATGCACGCGCTCGGTTTAGTCTCTTTGCCGCCGGCGGCTTCGGGCGTCACGAAAAGCTCCGCTCCTTCCGCTTTCTTCTCCGGAGCGCCGGCCACCAGGCAGTGGCCGACTTTCGACAACACCAGCGGTTGTTCGCCGACCGCCGTCTCGATCGGATCGGCCAAGCCCAGACGAGCGAACCATTGCGCGTCGAGATTGTGAAACGCGCGATCGCGTTTCTCCGGATCGCCGATTCCGTAGAGCCGGCTGCGCTCGCGGTGATAAACGCGTTCCTCCGGCCTTTCGCGCACGGCAAAAAACACCGCGGACTCGACAAAGCCGGGCTCGTACCGCACAATGCTTTCCGCGATCGCGTTCATTCCGCTTCATCCAACTCCGACACGCCGGGCATCGCCGGGCACTCGCCGCTGCCGCAGGCCATCGGCACGCGCTCGTCGTCGGCCGGCCGGAGCGTGAGGTTTTCCGGTCCCAACCGAACGCCGAAGCGCGCGCATTCGAGAGCGATGAAGTCATAGGCCAACTGTCCGAGGCTGCCGTAGAAGCTCTCGTTTTGTTCGCGGCTGAGTTTCTTGGCGAATGCCGGCAGGAAGCGTCCCAAATGATCCCGCAGAAACAGCCGCTCGGCCCGGCGCGTTTCTTCCAACATCGCGGCATCGCCTCGCTCCAGCGCATACGCTTCCTTGAGCGCGAGAAAAGAAAGAAACTCGCATTCGCAACTGACGTGATCGGCGCGCTCGTGTTGCCGATCGTTCAAGGCGAGACCGAAAGCGTTGTAAAAGCCCATCAAGTCTCCCATCTCCTGCGGCTGCTGAAACAGCGCCTCGGCGCCGTACTCGGTTTCGTACGGCGGCACGCCGCCGCGCGCCGTGTGGCCGAAGAGCCGGCGGTATGATTCGGTCAACGTGAGCAGTGAGGAGCGAGCCGTGAGCAGTGAACAGGCGGCGGCGAGACCCGACTCCCGGTCGGGATCGAGGATAGCCGCGGCGGCGGCCAAAGCCGTCGATCCGTCCGTCGAGCACAGACGGACAATCGTCTCCGCTTCCGGCGGACGAAACCCCAGCGCCATAGCGCTATATAAGGTGGCGCGGCAGAGGGCGATGTCGATCTCGGCGGTTTGGCTTGGCGCTAACGTTTCAGTTTTCATTGTGCGTTCCTATTGCCTGTTGCCTTCTCATATCGAATTCGCATGCACGGCCGGCCGCACGTGGAGCGGCTCATCCACCGTCGTGCGAAAGATTTCTTTTCCATCCTGGCCGTAGGCGATCACGGTGTCGTTGTAGAGCGTGATCTTCCGTCCGCGCAGCGTCGCCTCGTAAACCTTCGGCCCTTCCTTGATCTCGTAGCGGAAAATAATTCGGTTCGAGCGGCGGAAGAGTTGCAGTACCGCGAGCAGCTCCCGGTCGGGATAGCTGTAGCGCTCGATCGCCTCATCCACACCCGGACCGAACATCTGCCGCAGATAATCGCGCGGCACCCAGCGCGGCGGAATGTAGTAGCCGTTGGGCTCGGTGCCGAATTGCGGGTAGAGCGGCAGCGCGACCTTGGCGACGTGGATCATGTAATAAAGCGGATTGTAGCGGTCCTCGGTCCAACTGCCGTCGCGGTTCATCTTCACCAGCCCCTGCATGCGGATCTGGCCGATGCAGGCCGCCATGCAGCGCGTTTCCATCGGCTGGCCGCCGCTCTCCGGATCTTTTCCCTCGACGCGCGGGTAGCAGGCGACGCACTTCTCCGAGACGCGCGTGTTGCCGCGATACATCGTCTTCTTATACGGACAGGCCTCGACGCACTTGCGGTAGCCGCGGCATTGCTCCTGATCGATCAACACGATGCCGTCTTCCGGCCGCTTATAAATCGCCTTGCGCGGGCAGGCGGCGAGACACGCGGGATACGAGCAGTGGTTACAGATGCGCGCGAGATAAAAAAACCAGGTCTTGTGCTCGGGCAGCGCGACTCCTTCTTTGTCGAGTTGATTGCGCACGCCTTTTTTTCCGACGGGATTGTCTTCGTAAATGTTCGGCGAGTTCCACTCCTCGTCGGTCGGCAGGTAGCCGAGCACGCGCGCGCTGTCGGGCGTGAGCATCTTTTGCGCTTCGAAGATCGTCTGTCCGTCGAATTGGCCGTAGGGCCGCTTAGGGTCTTTGGAGGACTTCCCCGACCAGCTTTGCCCTCCTGGATTGGCCTTCTCCAAGAGTTCGAGAATCTTGACGTCCCAGGACTGGGGATAGCCGCCGTACGGCTTGGTCTCGACGTTCGCCCACCACATCTGTTCCTGGCCTTTGTTGAAAGTCCAGGTGGACTTGCAGGCCATGGTGCAGCTCTGGCAGGCGATGCAGCGGTTGATGTTGAAGACGAAGGCAAACTGGCGCTTGGGAAACGCCGCCTCATACGGGTAGTTCATCTCCCGCCCGATCTGCCAGTTGTGGACCTTAGCCATCGCTATCGCTCCCTTCTAAAATCGAAAATTTCACTTTGCCCCATGCGCCGATGCATTCATCGATGATCGCTTGAATCGCTTCTTCGCCAAGCGCCTTGTACGCGCCGTGGGCGCCGCCATAGTATGGATTCTTAAACAGCGCGAGGATCTGCTGTTTGTCGTGTCCCATGCGCGCGAACTCCTCGGCGAAGACATAGGCCATTTCCGTCGTCGCCTCGGCGTTGGCAGGCAGCATCACGCCGACTAGCACATTCGGATCGGTCGGATCGGGATCGTTATAGGGCACAGTCGCTCTCCTCCCTGATTGCAAAATAAAAATTGCAAAGTGTAAAAGTCAAAATTTCTTTACTTTCTTTCATTTTGCATTTTTCAATTTGCATTTTGTACTTTGCATTGTTCCTACTCCTTCACCTTCGTTAGTTCTCCCGCCAGATACTTTTTCATAAAATCGTTCTCATTGTCCGGCGTGAATCCGGTCGTCGCCGGTTTCCAAATTCCCCTCCCGCCGAGGCCGCCGTCTTCCGCCTTGGTGACGCGCACAAGCGTTTCCTTTGGCACGGTGTTGACCGCGTGGTTGTCCGCCTCGCCGCCGAAGATGAAGCTCATCGAGACCTTGGCTTTGTGGAACAGCGTGTCGGTCTGGTGCATCGGCATGTGCCAGTTGCGCGTGATCGATTGCTGCGAGCCGTAGCGCAGGTTGGCCTGATAGCCGGTGTTCTCCGACAGCGCGCGGCCGTCGGGCCGCGTCTCGTGCGCCTTCACGCTCCGCTCGGTGGCGATGAACGGCGCGTGCTTCATCATGACGATGTTGTACGGATAGGCGTGGTTGTATTTCACTCTGAGCATGCAGCGCGAGACTTTGTAGAAAGGATCGTCGGGCTTCGCCCCTAAATACGGGCGGTCGGCCGGATTGGCGTCTATGTAGACATAGTCGCCATCGTTGATGCCGAGATCGCGCGCCGCCTGCGGGTTGATGTGGAGCTGATGCTCGCCGACCGAAGGCGCGCGCTTGTCGATGCGATACGGATCGCCGAAGTTGGAATCGTAGAGCATGTGCCAGTCCACGTTCGACCAACTCGAATGCACGCGATGGCGCGTCTTCGGCGTGAGACAGTAGAACTGGAAGCCTTTCTCCCAGAGAAAGTTCTTCGTCTCCTTCACTTTGCTCCACGGCATCTTGACGTTGCGGATCGTCCGGTCGTCCCAGTGCTCGGCGTTAAGCGGGACGCCGTAATCTTCCGGGCGAATGTACGGGTTGGAGCTCACGATCACGTTGGGCAGATACGGCGTCGCTTCCGGCCCTTCGCGATGGACGATGAAATTTTCCCCGTACTCGATCGCCTCCGGGACGTCGGCGTAGGCGTGGAGGCGGCCGGTGTCGGTGTGGAACGGCTCGGAGTCGTGCACCTGCTCGTAGAACGGGATGCGCGGGTAGGTGCGGAAATTCATCAGGCAGCCGCCGGGAGGTCCGTACTTGCCGGCCATGATGTCTGTGAGCTTGTAGCCCGCGGTCGTGGTGCAGGTGTCGAGCAGCCGCTGGATGTAAATCCCGCGCTTGTCGGGCGAGGAGAAGGCGAAGTAGTCGCGGAAGCGTTTGTCTCCGGTCAGGTCGGCGAGAGCATTCGCGATCCCCGCCAGGATCATGAGATCGTCCTTGCTGTCGAAGACCGGCGGTATGCCGCCCTTCCAAATTTGCAGAAATGGGTTCGAGCAGCTCGCGGTGATCTCCAGCCCCTCGAACTCCAGCCAGCTATTGGCCGGCAGCGCGATGTCGGCGTATTCGATCGACGCGGTCATCTGGATGTCGATCGAGACGATCATCTCCACGTTCGGGTTGACATTCTTGATCATCTCGTAGGCCCACTTGGCATTGTTGATGAGGTTGACGTTGGAGAAGATCATCGCCTTGGTCGGCGTCGGCATGTGCGTGTCGCCGGTGAAATTCTTGCGCCCGAACTTCGGCGTGTTGACGATCAGCGCCTTGTCGCCGTGGTTCCAGTAGGCCGGCTCCTCGTCTTTGGTGTAAGCGTGCGCGTGAATCTCTTTTCCGTGCGCCTTGGGATCTAGGTTGATCTCGAACGGATCTTCCGCCACCCAGCCTTTGAATCCCGGCCCGGTCCACGGCGAGCCTTGGAACAGCGCGGCTTTGTAATTGCCGGCCCAGGTGTGGCAGCCGGCGCCGGGCTTGCCGATGTTGCCGGTGAGCATGAGCGGCAAGTACGCCGCGCGGTTCATTTCGGTGGCGTGGAACCAGTGATTGATGCCCTCGCCCTGATGAATGGCCACGGGTTTCATCGTCGCTATGTCTTCGGCGAGCTGCTCGATCAAATTTTTCGGCGCCTGCGTGATGTCGGCGACGGTGTCGAGATCGTAATCTTTGAGATGCGTCTGATAGAGCGTCCAGAGCGTTGCGACCTCGACTTCTTTGCCGTCGGTCAATTTGACCTTGAAAGTTCCCTCCAGCGCCGGGTCGAGTCCTTTTTTCACCATCGTGTCGCCCACGTCGTCGCGCGTGACGGCGGCGGGGACGTTTTTCTTTTGATCCCAGATGACGAAGTCGCCGAGCTTGGCGTGCTGCTCCGGCGTGAGGCCCTGGATTTTCATCGACGGCCCCTGCGGAGAGAGCGCGGTCTTGTAGTTCGGAAAAACTTCCTGCGCATGCAGACGCTTGAGGTTGTCCTTACGGAGCAGCAACGGGAAGTCTGTAAAGCGCTTGATGAATGTTTCGTCATACCACTTCTTGTCTATCATCAACTTGGTGATACCGAGCCAGAGCGCAGCGTCCGTTGTGGGGCGGATGGGGATCCAATAGTCCGCCTTGGTCGAGGGGGGACCGTACTCCGGCGCGATCACGACGATCTTGGCCCCGCGTTCCATGCACTCGATAAACCAGTGCGAGTCCGTGAGTTTGTTCTCGACCAGGTTTTTGCCGTCCATGATGATGAGCTTGGAGGAGCGCAGGTCGTTGAAATCACAATCCGAGGCCTGCAGGCCATGCACCCACGGATGGCCCGGCGCCTGGTCACCGTGCCAGGTATAATTGGACCAGTTTCGCCCAGCTAGCGCCTTTCTCCGACTCACCCCACGGACCTTAGTGTCAAGCAAAGCCAGCGAGTTGTTCAAGCGGTACATGCCGTACTTGCCGATGACGCCAAGCAAACCCATGCCGCCGCGCATCTTGATGGTGCGCGTGCCGGCCTGGCCTACCGCCTCGACCATCTCAGGCTGATACCCTTGGGCCAGCAGCCGCTTCTTGCCCGCTTCGCCGCTGTAGCGCGTCGAGATTGCGACCAGAGCTTTGGAGATGTCGTGAAAGGCATCTTCCCAGGAGATCTGGACGAACTCGTCCCCTCCGCGGTTATCGAACATGTACTTGGTCTTGTTCTCCGGCGTGAGTTCGGGGAAGCCCGCATCGGCCCAGGCCTTCCAGCCCTTGCGCACGATCGGATGTCTCAGACGGTACGGCCCGTAGATCACGCGATGGAAGGTATAACCCTTGGCGCACTGGCGCGGATTCCAGTTGGCCGTGGCATGGTTGCCGTAGAGGTCGGCGTATTTCTGGTAATCGTAGGTGTTGCCGAGTCTGACGACGATTCCGTTCCGGACGAAGGCGCGCACGCGGCAGGCGTGGGTGTCGTTCGGCGAGCAGACCCAGTCGAACGTGGAGTCGTATTTGTATTGATCGCGGTAGATTTTCTCCCAGGAGCGATCTATCGATCCGGCCAGTGGGTTGTCCGACGCCTGTACGGGGGTTAGATACTTAAACGCCAAGCCTCCGCTGATGCCGGCCAGTCCGGTACCGATGCCCATCCACTTGAGAAAGTCACGGCGGGTTACACTCAAGATCTCTTTTGCATTTGCATCGCTCATCGCTCTCTCCTAGCGCTCAGCTATCAGCAGTCGGCAGTCAGCCTTCAGCCGGAGATTTTTCGCTGAGCGCTGATTGCTGACGGCTATTTTGCTATTTTTAACTCCTGCCATATCGTTACCGATTTTTTCCCATCACGATCCCCGGCGCTTCCGTTCCAAACGGCAAAACCCAAAGGCACAACCGTGCCTGGACGCAGCGCGACTGCGCCCTTGCCGGTCGGATTGAGGCTCCTGCGGAACATGACTCGATAGGAAGCGGCGGAATAGACGCCCTTTGCATCGACCTTCTGGTCGATCATCGGCCGCGCCCGCAGCGTCCCAAACCCTTGAGCCGTCAAATCCTCGGCGGGACTTTTGCGCTGCGGATCGGAGACGATGTTGCCCGCGCCCCAGCCGGTGATGAAGGTTTTGTTCGATTCGAGCGTGAGCGCGTGCCGCGACGGCTGCTCGACCGGAGACTTGAGAAGATTGGGATAAGAATCGATTCCGAGATTGGGATAGACCGTCTCCAGGTCATGGAACGGCATTTCGATGTCCGCCTGGCGCTCCGATTTCCACATCCAGATGTTGATCGGCTTGCCTTTTTCGCCCATGGCGAAAAACGGCGGGTTCGGCGTGAGCGAGAACTCCACCGCGACGGCGTCGCGAAAATCCTGCGGCCGCATCGCCGTGTGATCGTTGGTCTCGTCGCCCCAGACGAGCAACAAAGCGATTTCTTTGCCGTCGTGGAGAGCGCGCACGGTCACTTCTTCGGGCCGGTCGCTGCGCCACCAGAGCGGCATCAGATGAAGATTGACCGGCGGCGTCGTGCGCCAGATGCCGGCGTCGGGATGATCCGGCAGCTCCTTCACGCGCGTGGCCGTGATCTCGAACTTTTTCATCTCGGCGCGCGCGCGCTGCGTGTCGCTGGAGAGCGAGCGCACGTAGTGGACCAGGTGCCAGGCGTCTTCTCCCCAGGCCCAATCGCTCATCGGCATCGGCGTTCCCGGGATGCCGGCGAGAATGCGGCGATACAGCTCCGCCGGATCGGGATTGCCCTTGAAGACGCCCGCCGTGAGATCGCGCGGCCGAGTAGGAAAGCCCTCGGCATCGAGTTGTGCCTGCACGCCGTCGCCTTTCCCCGTTGCGCCGTGGCAGGAGGCGCAGGCATCTTTGAAAAGCTCCAGCGCCTTCGCCTTTGCGGCTTCGTTGTAAGGAGCTTCGGGTGGAACTTTGATGACGCCTTCGCCGCCGCTGCCGTCGGGTTGAGGATCTTTCTGCGGTTTTATCGCGAGCGATTTCGGCGTCAGAGATTTCACATAATGAACGAGCGCCCAGCGTTGCTCCGCGGGCAGGTGTCCCCACGACGGCATCGCCGAGCCCGGCATGCCGCGCGTGATCGTATTGAAAAGATCTTGGTCGGTCGGCACGCGGTCCCAGGTGGAAACCAACCGGAAATTACCGGCGACGAAATCGCGCGGCTTGGGATAGAGAAGATAAGCCGCTTCGCCATCGCCTTTGCCTTGCGGCCCGTGACAGGCGACGCATTGCTGGCCGTAGATTTGTTTTCCGAGCGCGAGGAGTTTTTGTGAGGACGGAGGCGACTTGATCTCGGCCGTCTCGATGACCGCCGCGAGGAGCAGAAGAAGCGCCGCAGCGCCGAGAGAAAAAATCCTTTTCATCGCTCAGCCTCCGGATTACTTTTTGCTCAGCTCTATCGTCACTTTCGCCTCTTCGCCGGCTTTCACGGCCACTTCTTTGGTGATTTTTCCCAGCGTTTCGTGCCAGATCTCGATTTTCTGCGCGCCCGCCGGAACATTCGCGATCTTGAACGCGCCCGCCGCGTCGGTCGCGGATATATATGGATGGTCGGTAACGACGAGCCATGCCGACATCCAGCCGTGCGCGTCGCAGGTGATTTTGATAATTTCCGCCTGGGAAAAAGTCTCCGTCATCTTCTTCTTGAATCCGGGTTGAGCTTTATTGATGACCGCGTTCTTCGCGCTGATCGTGTGGAAGTTGTGCAGGATGCCGTCGTCATTGACGATATCGACCGGCGCTCCCGCCGGCGCGATCAGAACGTGCGGGCTGAACGCGCAGCCTTTCTGATCTATAGCCGGATTCGCCTCCGTTTTGGGGAGAGGCCCCTTGAGGCCGACGAGGCTGACGACAACGTTCTTAATCCCGCGCTCCGGCGAGACGATTAAATCCTCCGCCGTTTTTTCCTGGCCGCATTTTTCCTGATCCTTGGTTACTTTGATCTTCTTGGCTTGGGGAATTTCACCCGTGAACACCACGCGGCCGGTTATGGTCCCGGTCGCGTCGGCGGCCAGAGATCGAGAGAAAACCGACACTCCATAGATTAGCGCTACAACAAAAAGTCCTACCAACCATCTCGACATGCTTTTCTCCTTTCGAAACAACGGCTGAACGAGGAATGAGCAACTCTCAGGCCAGCGCGTGACGCCGTCCGGGAAGGAAAAATCGTCGGCGGCCCGCCTTTTCTTCCTGAATTTCGGAACTTCTCCCGGCTTTTTTCCCATCCACAGGAAAAGGCGCGGCAGCGGGGGTCGCTCGTGCCTTTTTAAAAACGCGATGTGTTCGTGGTATAAAGATTGCGGGTGTCCGTAGCGGTTATTGAGGCGATCATGTCGCAACATCGTTGGCGTTTGACGTTGATGGCTTTGGCAGGCATCGCTCTGCTCGCTGGGCTCTGGGTCGGATTGCTGCGGCTCGGCTGGCAACTGCCGCAGACGCGCGTGCCGCTTCCCGCGGCGCATGGGCCGCTCATGATAAGCGGCTTTCTCGGCACGCTCATCGGCCTGGAGCGCGCGGTGGCGCTGGAAAAAAAATGGCCCTACGGCGCGCCGCTCTTCGCCGCGCTAAGCGTGCTCGCGCTGCTCATCTTGCCGCCGTCCGACATCGCGCCCATTCTCGCGACGGCAAGCAGCTTCTTTCTGATCGCCATTTTCGTTTCGCTCTACCGCCAACGTCCCAGCGGTTTTTTCGCCGCGATGGGAACGAGCGCCGTCCTATGGCTGGCAGGAAACTTTCTCTGGCACGCGGGCCTGCCGCTTCACCAGGCCGTGCCCTGGTGGGCCGGCTTTCTGGTCCTGATGATCGCCGGCGAGCGATTAGAACTTTCGCGAGTGCGGCGCTTATCGCAATGGATCTCCGCCAAATTCGCGCTCGGCGCGACTCTTTTCTTGTCCGGTCTTGCGGTATCTCTGGTAACATTTACCGCGGGCGTAAAGCTTTGCGGCGGCGGCCTCATCGCTCTGGGCTTGTGGCTTCTTCGCTACGATATCGCCCGGCTGAATCTGCGCGAGCCCGGCCTGCCGCGCTTCATGGCGAGCGCTCTCCTCTGTGGCTACGTCTGGCTCGTCTTCGGCGGCCTGCTGTGGATTTTCTTAGCCGACTCTTTTTCTTCCGGACCGTATTACGATGCGATGCTGCACGCGATTTTTTTGGGTTTTGTTTTTTCGATGATCTTCGCCCATGCGCCGATCATCTTTCCCTCGATCACCGGCCTGGCGATGCCGTTTCAGCTCGTGTTCTACGCCCACCTGATTTTGCTTCACGTTTCGCTGCTGCTCCGGGTCGGCGGAGATTTAATCGAATCGCCGTCCTGGCAGCAATGGGGCAGCATGCTGAACGCGCTGTCGGTTCTATTGTTTTTGCTCAACAACGTCCACGCGGTCCGGCTCGCGCGGACGGGCTGAGCATCCCATCCATTCTCAAATCTGCTTTTTTTCTCCGCCTCCATCTTAGTTTTGGGAAAATTTCCGCTTGAGAGCTTGAAAAAGCCGCCGGATTCCAATGAAAAGGTTTCTCGCCGGAGTGGCATGTGTTTTGCCGTATATTTCAAGGGGAAAGATCCATTTTGAGGTAGAAATCAGGAGGTCCTATGGAAAGTCATACCGTTGCGTGTCATGGCGCGACCCACGAGCATCGCGATTATGAAACGGCTACCGAAGTATTGAAGTCCGAGCACCGCGTGATCGAAAAGGTCCTCGACGCTTTGGAGAAGCTGGCGAAGACCGCCGAAAGCTCTTTGCTGGCGGACTGGACGAAGGCGATTGACTTTGCCCGCAACTTCGCCGATAAATGCCATCACTTAAAAGAAGAAAATTTGCTTTTTCCCGCGCTGGAAGAGCGCGGCATTCCGCGCGAGGGAGGACCGATCGGCATGATGCTGGCGGAGCACGAGGAAGGGCGCGGCTATGTGCGCGCCATGGCCGCTGCGCTGGATTCGGCGGACAAAGATCCCGCCGGCGCGCGGCAGATTCTACGCGAGACGGCAATCGCGTACGTGCGTCTTCTGCGCCAGCACATACAAAAGGAAGACGACGTCCTGTTTGAAATGGCCGACGAGGTCCTGAACTCTGAAGAGCAGAAGCAGCTGCTGCGCGAGTTTGAAGAGCACGAGCTGAGAGAGATGGGTTCGGGCGTTCACGAAAAATACCTCAAGATAGCCCAGGAATTCGGCTAGCCCGGCGATTGCCGGCCTGCGCCCGATTCCTAAGGCGAGGAAGGAAACATGATTGCAAAAGATATCATGACCAAAGACGTCATCGCTGTCAGCCCCGCGGCTAGCGTGAAAGAGCTTGCCAAGACGCTGGTGCGGCAGCAGATCAGCGGCGCGCCCGTGATGAACAAGAAGGGTCAAATCGTCGGCGTCGTCTCCGAGGCCGACATCGTCGCGAACAAGGGCAAGCAGGTCAAAGACATCATGAGCAAAAAAGTCTCCAGCATCGCCGAAGATACTCCCGTCGAAGAGATCGCGGCGCTCATGACGGCGCACAAGATCAGCCGGCTGCCGGTGATGCGCGGGCAAAAATTGGTCGGCCTGGTGAGCCGCGCCGATATCGTCGGCGCGATCGCCACGGGAAAGCATATCGGCCTGCACGCGCCGATTTACGACTTGTAGTTAGAGCCTACGGCGTGCCGGGGAAAGACAAGGAAAATAGGTTACTCAGACACGCTTCGAGATTTGAGAAATCCCAGAACCGGGAATAACGGCTTATTTTTTTCTCAAGTTTGGGAGGCCGCGATCCCCACCTTTCCGGATGATGCCGACCTTTCCAAAGAAAAATCCTTGGCATGAAACCTGCTCACTCCTACGTCGAAAATAACGACGAGGAGGAACCTGATGGGCAAACTCGCAACCTTCGACGACTGGACGGATTTATTTCGCAAATGGCAGAAAGACATCGGCTTCGACAACGCGCTCGTCAAGGACTTCAAGTTCGACGCGCTTTATGACGATGGGACCCACCCCGAGATCGAGTTCGGCGAATTCGCCGGCAGGAAAAAATGGGACAATATTCTGCAAGTCCCCACGCAGGATATGCGCGACGCCCTGCTCCATCTGATCGTCTATCAAGGCGACACGGAGTTCGCCTCTTCGGAGCAACAGCGCAGCCTGCTAAACACCGCTCCCAGTACTCATGACCACCAGTGCCTGCTCCGCGTCATGCGCGAAGAGATGCGTCACGGCTGCCAGATGAGCCACATCCTCGTCAATCATTTCGGCAGCGACGGAAAGCTCGAAGCGCGAAAGCTCCTGGAGCGGAGAGCGTACGATGGAAGTCGCCTCCTGGGGGCATTCAACCAGCCGGTGACTCATTGGCTCGATTTCTTTACCTACACCTGCTTCATCGACCGCGACGGCAAATACCAGCTCACCATGCTCCATCACTCCAGCTTTGCGCCGCTGTCCGAGAGCATGGGACCGATGTTGAAGGAAGAGGCGTTTCACCTTTTCACCGGACAGAGCGGACTCCAGCGCGTCGTGAAGGCCGGAAAAGTCCCGATCGAGATCATCCAAAAATATTTCAACAAGTGGCTCTCGACGGGTTACGACCTCTTCGGCAAGGATCGCTCCGGCTCGGCGCAAAGGTTCTATCGCTGGGGCTTCAAGGGAAGATTCGACGAAGCGACCGCCGCGTCGCCGCCGAAAGATCTCGAACGCGTCAACGAAGAAGCGAGAACGCACTACTACAACGAGGACTGCGAGATCATCAAGGGCCTGAATCAGATGATCCCGGACGGACAGTCGAAGCTCCGCGCTCCGGACGTCAAGTTCAACCGAAAGATAGGAGATTACGCCGACCAGAAGTTTAGCGTGTACGGCGAACGGCTCTCAGCCGAGGAATACCCAAAATACCTGGAAGAAGTTCTCCCCGGCGCCTACGATGTGCGGCAGTTGGAGTCGATTTTCCGGGAAGGAAACTGGCTGGCCGGAACAGGGAACGCCTAGCGACGCAAAGATCTTCAGGTCAAGCTTCGATCTGCTGCAAGCGCGCGAGCGCCTGCCGCGCCGCTTCTTGCTCGGCTTGCTTCTTACTCTTGCCTTCGCCGCGGCCCAGTAATTTGCCGCCGACGAATATTTCGGTCACGAAGCGCTTTTCGTGGTCGGGGCCATCTCCACGTAACACACGCTCTCTCTCATGTGCATCGATTATGTGACAATTTGCCACGATTCTGGCACAATGATAACTCGCCACGAGCAAAGGAGATGTCCATGACGATCACGGACCGAATTGAGATCAATCCTAAAGTGATGCTGGGAAAACCGGTGATCCGAGGAACGCGGATTCCAGTCGAGTTGATCCTGCGTAAGCTAAGCGAGGGCGCCGTGGAGTCTGAGCTGTTGGATGCCTATCCGCGCCTTACACGCGAAGATATTCAGGCTGCCATCGGATTCGCCGCAGATACAGTCGCCCACGAAGAAACTCTCATCTTGACACCGGAGCGCAAGCGTTCAAAGCGTTAAACGATGCACTTTCTGGCCGATGAAAGCTGTGATTTCGGCGTCGTTATCGCTCTTCGAACTGCTGGACACGATGTTACCGCCATTGCGGAGATCTCTCCCCGAGAGGAAGACTACAACGTCATGAAATGCGCACTTCAAGAAGAGCGTATCCTTATAACTGAAGATAAAGATTTCGGTCAGCTCGTGTATGCAAGCAAACAGGCAACGGGAGGTGTTCTTTTTCTTCGCTTTCCGGCAAAGGCGCGGTCAAGCCTCGCCAAAACCGTTGTAGACGTTGTCCGAAGACGAGGTGAACGCCTTAAAGGAAGGTTTACCGTCATTCAACCCGGCCGAGTTCGGTTTGGTCGAATTCCTTGAACTGAGACCGCGATTCGCGGTTTTACCGCAGCAACCCTGTTACCTGCCTTCTTCACTCCTCTGCAATCCCGTGAGCGCGTGCCGCGCCGCTTCCTGCTCGGCTTGCTTCTTACTCTTGCCCTCGCCGCGGCCCAGTAATTTGCCGACGACGACGATCTCGGTCACGAAGCGCTTTTTGCAGTCGGCGACTACTTGTTTTTCTTGATTTGACACCGCTGCGGCTAACCGTTATCTTGTCGCAACCCAGCGGAGAAAAGTAGCTGCAACAGACGAACGCGCCGGCTCATTCCTCTCCAACGGGAAGTTTTTAAATACAAAGGAGTCCTTATCGATGGCGAAGTCTAAGTTGTGGACCGGAGCGTGCTATTCTTTCATCTTGCTGGCGTTTGGACTGAACGGCGGAAGTATGTCGGTGGCGTCGGCCCAGAGCGGCGGCGAGCTGGTCATCTATTCCGGACGCCGCGAGCCGTTGATCATGCCGGTGATCGACCTATTCAAGAAAGCGACCGGAATCCAGGTAACGCTCAAAAGCGGCGAGGACCAGCCGCTGGCGCAACTGGTTCTTCAGGAACAGCCGAACCCGATCGGCGACGTTTACCTCACGGTCGATTCCGGCCTGTTGGAATTCCTCCGCTTGAAAGGGGCTCTGCAAAATTATTCTTCGGAGACCATTCGCAAGATTCCGGACCGCTTCCGCGCGGCGGACGGCAGCTGGGTCGGGGCCTCGGGCCGCGGGCGCGCGATGATGTACCATACCGATCAGGTCAAACCGGACGACCTGCCGAAATCGGTCTTCGACATCGTCAACCCGAAATGGAAAGGCAAGGTCGGCCTCGACAGCTTGCGCAAAGAGAGCACGCTGGCCTGGATCACTTCGGTGCGCATGGTCAAGGGCGAGCCGTTCACCCGCGATTTCGTGCTCAAGCTGAAAGAAACCAAAGCTGTCTTTTTGGACGGCGGCCCCGAGGTCAGGAAGGCCGTCGGGCGCGGGCAAGTCGCGCTCGGGCTGCTCAACCACTACCACTATAATTTGGAGTTGAACGCGAACAAGACGCCGGTCGGCATCCACTACCCGGACCAGGGGCCGAACGACACCGGCATCCTCGTCAACGCCGCCGGCGCCGCGATCGTCAAAGGAGCGAAGCACGTCAAGGAAGGCCGCGCTTTCCTCGACTTCCTGGTCTCTTCTGCGGCTCAGAAGACTTTCGCGGAACTCAACTTCGAGTGGCCGCTCCTGCCGGGTGTTGCGACGGCCAACGGAGTGCGCCCGCTCGATACGCTGAAGCAAACTCCGGTGTCGTTGGACAAGCTGGGTCAAGAGCTGCAGAACACTCTCAACTTCCTGGACAAGACCGGCGTGGATGTGATCGGCTTTTAGGCGCGAAGAGGTGTTAAAGTTGACGTCCTTCGTTTCCCGGCTTTTTAGGCAAAGGCCAAGGCATACGCCTTGGCCTTTGCTCATTTTTGCCGGGACGATCGCGTTGGCCCTGGCTACGCCGATGCTTTTTATTCTCTATCAGGGATTGTCGGCCGATCCTCAAATCTGGCAACGGCTATGGCGTCTCGGGTGGGTGCAGACTCTTGTTTGGAACACCCTTCTTCTCGCCGCAATTACGACGCTGGGCGCTCTGGTTTTGGGCGTCGCGCTCGCGTGGCTGGTGGAGCGAACCAAAATACCCGGGAGCCGCTGGTGGAGCTCGCTGCTCGCCGCGCCGCTCATCATCCCCAGCTACCTCGTGGCCATCGCCTACGAGTCCCTCATGGGACCGTGGGGTCTCATCGCGGACGGGCTGAAGGCGCTGGGAGCGATTTGTTTTGTGGCCGTAGTTCCCGAGGTGGAAGGCTTCGGCGGCGCCGCGCTCGTGCTGACGCTGGGCACTTACCCTTATGTTTATTTACTTGTCAGGGCTTCGCTTCGGGGCGTCAACCCATCGTTTGAAGACACCGCGCGCACGTGCGGGCTCAAGCCGTGGAAAATATTTTGGACAGTGACGCTTCCGCTCATCCGCCCCGCGCTCGCCGCTTCCGCCCTGCTGGTCGCGGTCACTGCGATGGCCGACTTCGGCGTCGTCGAGCGTATGAAGTTTCCGACGTTCACGACCGCCGTCTACGATCAACTCACCAGCCGCTTCGACCGCGCCACCGCCGCCGCGCTCTCCGCCGTGCTCATCGCGGGGACTCTCGTTTTGCTCTGGGCGCAACTGCGAGCCTGGGGACATGGACGACATTACTACCGCGCAGATCGCCGCCCGCAAGCGCGCCGGGAATTAAAATCCTGGCGCTGGCCGGCATGGCTTTTTGTCCTGTCCGTGCTCACGGTCGCGCTGCTGGCGCCGATGGCGGTCTTCGGCTACTGGATGATCGAAGGCTGGCTCAAGCCTTCCAATGCGCAGGCGTTGTGGGGAACCGGTTGGCTCGATCTTCTGCGCTATGCGTGGCACGGCTTCTTGAGCGCGGGATTAGCGGCCACACTGACGGTGATATGCGCCATGCCGATGGCGTATTTGGCCGTTCGGCACAGGGTGCATCACTGGGGAGGCGCCTTGTCTTGGGCAGCCCAGGTCGGATTTGCGTTGCCGGGCGTTCTCGTCGCTCTGGGATTGGCCTTTGCGCTGCACCGCTATGCGCCCCCTCTGTATTCCAACGTCGTCATTCTGGTCATCGCCTACGTCGTGCTTTTTTTCCCTCTCGGTTTTCAGGCGCTGGAATCGGGGCTTTCTCAAGTGCCCGAGCATTTGGAAGAGTCGGCGCGCATGCTGCGCCAAAGGTTAATCAGCATCTGGTGGAAAGTGACGCTGCCGCTGCTGCTGCCGGCGCTGGCGGCGGGCTGGGTCCTGGTGTTTACCAACGCGCTGAGAGAGCTGCCGGCGACGCTGCTGTTGCGTCCGGCGGGATTCGATACGCTGCCGGTACGCATCTGGATCGCTACCGGCGAAGGATTTTTGACCCAAGCGGCACCGGCGGCTTTGTTGTTGATTGTTCTGTCGCTGCCGCTCCTCTTTTTACTAAGCCCGGAAAGACGCACGAAGGTCGATTTCCATGGGTGATCACGCGCCGGTCGTCCAGTTGAAGGATATCTCCAAAACGTATGGGGCATCGCTGCACACGGCGGTGGGGCCGATCTCCTTTGATACGCGTCGAGGCGAGCTGCTCGTTATTGTCGGGCCCTCCGGCTGCGGCAAGACCACCCTGCTCCGTCTGATTGCGGGCCTGGAGCGGCCGGATTCCGGCGAGATCCTGCTGCACGGAAACACGGTCGCCAGCGCGCACGCCTGGGTGCCGCCGGAAGACAGAAACGTGGGCATGGTCTTCCAGGACTTTTCACTGTTCCCCCATTTGACCGTCCGGCAGAATGTCGTGTTCGGTTTGAGTCCATTCAGCCAAGCGCAAATTCGCCATGCGGATGACTTGCTTCGATTACTGGGCCTGACGGACCTGCTCGACCGCTACCCGCACCAGCTTTCAGGCGGCGAGCAGCAGCGCGTCGCGGTGGCCCGCGCGCTGGCGCACCAACCGGACGTCATCCTGTTCGACGAGCCTTTTTCGAATCTCGACGCGAGCTTGCGCCCGCGGATGCGGCGGGAATTGAAAAAAGTTTTGAGCCAGCTCGGCAGCACGTCGTTGTTCGTCACTCACGACCAGGCGGAAGCCATGGAGCTGGCGGACCGGGTCGCCGTGCTACGAGAGGGACAACTGGAGCAGCTCGATACTCCGGAAAATACTTATCATTTCCCGGCAACCGAGTTCGTGGCGGAGTTCGTCGGAGACGCAGAGTTTTTACGCGGCGCCGTGAAGCATGGGTTGCTGCTTACGGAATTGGGAGAACTAGAGTTGCCGGCGCGGCTCAACGCGCACCCGCTGTTGAGCCAATCCGGCGCCGACTACGTCGACGTCATGATCCGGCCGCAAGACGTCGAACTGAAACCGATCGCGGGCGCCGGCAACCACGACTCTCATGCCGAGATCGTGTTAAGGCAGTTCCGCGGCTCGGAAGTTATTTACACGGTTCGTTTACCCAGCGGCAGTGAGTTGCGCGCGCAGCAGCCGAGCGATTTGCCCTCTCCTGAAGGGACGCGAGTGGATATTCGCCTGAGATCGTTCCCTGCCCTGTTCCACCGGGGGCGGCGAATCGGTTGACGCCCGCCTTCACGTTAAAGGTCAAGCGGGCTTGGCATTCTGCAGGCCGTCGAGCGCTCTCTCGGCCGCTTCCTGCTCCGACTGCTTCTTGCTCTTGCCTTCTCCGCGACCGAGCACTTTGCCGCCGACGACGATCTCGGTCGCGAAGCGTTTTTCGTGATCGGGCCCGGTCTCGGCGATGAGCTTGTAGACCGGCGGCTCGTGAAACAACATCTGGCTGATCTCCTGGAGGCGCGTTTTGTAGTCCTGCTGGCCCAGCTTTGTCTCCTCGATGTCGGGCGCGAAGAAGCGCTCCACCACCCGGCGCGCCGGCTCGTAGCCGCCGTCCCAGTAGATGGCGCCGAGCAGCGCCTCGAACCCGCCAGCGAGGATCGACTTTTTTTTCCTGCCGCCGCTGCGCTCTTCGCCCTTTCCCATCCTGAGCGACTCGCCCAAGTTAAGTTGCGCCGCCTTCTCCGCCAGAGCGGCCGCGTTTACCAGCGCGGCGCGCATCTTGGAGAGATCGCCTTCGCTTTTCTCGGGAAACCGGCGCATGAGAATGTCGCTGACGGCCAAGTCCAGGACGGCGTCACCGAGGAACTCCAGCGTCTCATTGTGAGCGGCCGCTTTGCCCCGGCCGGAGGAGATGTGCGTCAAACAGCGCGAGAGGACGGCGGGATCGGTAAAGGAATATCCGAGTTCCTTTTGCAGCGAAGCTACGTCGGATTCCCAAGTCACTTCGGTTGATTACCCCAAAGACATCTTAACAATTCACCCAGCTTTTCAAACGGCGGCGGAAACGTGCCCACCAGTCCGGCGGCAACCATGAGCAAAGTCCAGACAAAAATTTTAGAAAAGTCGATCTGGCGATCCTTCCACTTGAAATGCAGGATCAACCAACTCACGAGCCAGATGACGACCGCGACGGTCGTGCGTCCGCTCAACGGCCCGACCGGCCGGTAGAAGGCCAGCATCGGTCTGAGGCTCCCGGCCACTTCGGACGAGCTGGCGACAACGCCCAGGGCCAGACTGCCGATCCCGGCGGCTAAAATCGCCGCCGCCGCCTCGCCGTTGGTGGAAATTTCCCTCACGGGCATAACTCGTTTCCTCCTAGCGCATGGGAGCGACCTTATTGATGGACGTCCCGACCACTCCCGCGACGCCCGCCGCTAAAAACGCAATCGTGAGGAGCGCGATCAGCGCGTGCCGAATTTTCTCTTCGTGGGCCAACCTCGGGCCGTAACGGATAACGACGTAGGCCACCGCCGTGGCTAGAATGGGCGCCAGCCACGCAACCTGCTGCTTCCATTCCATTCCGTCGTGCCACTCCGCAAGATCGGGATTGGCTTGCAAGTAAGCTCGCGGGAACTTCGAAAGGTCCGCGCCCTCCGGCGGTCTGGCCCGATACAACGGATACAGCACGTAGGTGCCGGTGAGGACGGCGAGCCAGGATGCAACGGCCGCAACCCAGACGCCGGCCAGCAGACGGCCGAGCCGCTGCGGGAAGCCGGCGATCGTGATCCACTCGGGCCGCAGATTCCACAGTCCAATGAGTCCACTGGAGAACGCCAGCAGAAAAATAGTCCACAGGAGCATCCCATGAATCGCCGTCCACAATTCCTTCGCTGTCAAACCCATCGCTGCCTCCTCCTTCAGTTCGTTGCCGTACCAATAAGCGATCCGCTCTCAAATCCATCGATCGAAACCTCGACCTCGCGGTTGATCTCGACGTCCTCGCCCACGACCGACACCGGCAGATAGTTCCGGCTATAGCCACCGAGCGCGCCGGATTTTATTTTGCCTTCGATAAGAACGGAAGCCCGCCGGCCTAAAAAACGGCGGTAGAATTCTTTTTTCTTCCGCGCGCCCAGCTCGCGCATTTTTTTCGCGCGATCCTTCCTCGCAGCGTACGGAACCTGGTCGGGAAACCCGGCCGCCGGAGTCGTTGAGCGGACGGAGTATGGGAAAACGTGAAAGTAAGTCAACGGCAGCGAGTCGAAAAATTCCATCTGGCGCTCGAAGCTCTCTTCGCTCTCGCCGGGGAATCCGACGATGATATCGCTCCCCAGGGCGGCGTCCGGTAGCAGCTCGCGCGCCCGCGCCACGATGTCCCGGTAATACGCCGTGTCGTAGTTGCGGCGCATCTGTTTCAAGATCCAATCGTCTCCGGCTTGCGCGCAGATGTGCAGATGAGGGCAGAGCGTTTCCGACTGCGCCATGAGCCTCAGCAGCCGGTCGGGAACCTCCCGCGGGTCGAGCGAGCTCAGGCGGAGACGGCGGATCGGAGTTTTTTCGAGAATCTCTTCGAGCAGCGCCGTCAAATCCACCTTCGGAGAGAGGTCGTGGCCGTAGCCGCCGAGATGAATACCCGTGAGCACGATCTCCTTGAAGCCGCGCTCCGCGAGCGCGCGCACTTCGCGCAAAATTTCCTCCGGCGGCACGCTGCGGCTTAAGCCCCGCGCCGACGGTATGATGCAATAGGTGCAGGAATAATTGCAGCCTTCCTGAATTTTTAAGAACGCCCGCGTGTGTCCGGGAAGTGCCCTTGCGCCCATGACCGCGACTCCGCGTTCTTTTCTCACGTCGCCGACGGCGACCCGCTCGCCGGCGGGCAAAGACTCCGTTCGGTTGACGAAGCGCAGCAGGTCCGGCACGCGGTTCAGTCCCACGACGTAATCCACGCCGGGAACTTCCGCGACTTCGCCGGGCTTGGTCTGCGCGTAACAACCCGTCACCAGGACACGCGCCGCCGGGCTCCGCCGCTTGGCTCGTCTGACGAGCTGGCGCGCTTCCCAGTCGGCGCGGTCGGTCACGGTGCAGGCGTTGATGATGTAGAGGTCGGCGTTATCTTCAAAAGGCACAAACGCATGTTGGTCGTTCTCCAGCCGGCCTTGAATGACCGCGGAATCATACTGATTGATTTTGCACCCCAATGTGGTGATGGCGATGCGCATAAGATAGCTTTCAGCGATCAGCAATCAGCTTTCAGCCAAGAGTTTTAGGCTGACTGCTGACAGCTTCTTTGCTGATGGCTTTTTCTTATATATGCGCCGCAGGAATGAGATGTCAATGCAAGGAAATGCGGGGCTAAAAGAGGAAAAATGCTCAGCCTTGTTATGAGGCAGCTATCTTCTGCGATCGTCCGGGAATCTTCTTTCCCTATCTTCTCTTCTCTCGCCTATGCCGATCTCTGGAATCAGGGCCGGAATCAAGGACTCCCACCAGCTCGGCTGCTTTTTCTCCTCGACCTTCTGGGTTTCCTCAGAAGGTTTCGGTGTCCCCGCTGTACTGGCATCTGCCTTGAGTATGTCAACGTAGAGGATGGGACTGGACGGAGTGATGTCAAGAATAAGATAGTCGGGGATGAGTACGGCCGCTTGACTGGCCGGGCATAGTGGGCAAACGCATTCAAGTGTTTTTGTATCGATCCACGCTTGCTTGTCGCTGTCCCATGCGAGATTTTGACCTGTTTCCGGAACGAATGCTTGATCACCGTCACCACTGATTCTAATATCAGGCCACTTTTTCTGGAGGCAGTACCTGAAGCTCGCGCCTCGCAAAGTGTTACATACCCCCGTGACGGGCTGGAGAGTCTTTGTATCTATCCACGTTTTCTTGTCGCTGTCCCATGCGAGATTCTGACCTGTCTCGGGAATGAATGCCTGATCACCGTCACCACTGATTCTAATATCAGGCCTCTTATCTTGAAGGCAACGGAAGAGAATACCGCGGTGGGTGGTACTCACTTGAGAAGTCTGCGCCGCCGTAGATCGTGGCAAAGGGGTTAGGCTTACGAAGAGAACCAACAAGACTACAAGAAGACCCGGATTGGCAGATCGACCTTTGCTGTTCATGAGACACGCTCCTTTCGCTTTCAATCTGCTGTGAGGGGGTCCGACTTCTATTTCTCGACTTTCTTTTCAAATTGTTGAGTCGTAGGAATCTGACCCCCTCGCTTAAAGTGATCTTCATTTCAATCCTCCTTTTTCCGCCGGGCGGGGTTGCTCTTTGAGTTTTTGCATCAAGCTTCGCGCGATCGGAGATTCCGGCGCCTCGCGTACGAGAGTTTCGAGATACCGTCGCGCTGCTTCCGGGTTTTTGCGCTCCTGCTCGAGCGCTGCGAGATATAAGAGCGCCGTGGGCTTGAGTTCGGGATCGCGCTCGATCGCTTCCTGCAACTTCGCTTCGGCCCGGTCGTAGTCGCCGAGCCCGAGATACGCTCGGCCGAGAAACTCGCTCGTCTTGCCGCGCCCGGAGACAACCCTGTCGAAATATTCCAACTGGGCGATGGCATCCGCCCATCGGCCGAGTCGAAGCAAAGCCCAGCCGGTGTCGAAGGTGAGTCCGACTCCCCTAAAGCCCATCTTAGCGGCCTGCTCGAGCTGCTGAAGCGCCTCTTGCGGTCGGCCCAGACGGTTCAGCGCCGCCCCTTGGAAATATACCGCCTCGGAGTCTTTCGGATCGCTCTTGGACGCCGCCGCGAATTTTTTTTGCGCCTCGGCGTAATTTTGCGCCTCCAGATCGGCGGCGCCCTGCACGATCAATTTGTGAGAATCCGGCGATGCAGCTACAACGCAGGGAAGGGAAAGAATAAGCGCGGTCGTGAGCAGAAACGGAAAGCGTTTGAATGGGAGTCCAATCATGAAACCCCCGCACGACAAGAGATGGCGGGACGCTACTACCGGGGGGCCGCTGATGTCAAGGCGGCCTTCGATCCATTGCAAAATGAAAATTGCAAAGTGCAAAAGTCAAAATTTCCGTAGTCCCGGTCATTTTGCATTTTGAAGTTTGCAATTTGCCTTTTTAATTTATTGCTCTTTCTATCCACCCGCCCCCCAACACTTTTTCTCCGCGATAGAACACCGCGGCCTGGCCGGGAGCAACCGAAGGAAAGGCTTCGTCGAAGCGCGCTTCGCAACTTCCATCGTCATGGATGCGGACGCGGCAGGGAATCGCGGGCGAGCGGTAGCGCACCTGGACCTCGGCTAAAAATTCGTCTTCGGCCGGCGGCTCGATCCAGTTGACCGAGCGCGCCACGAGCCCCAGGCAATTCAACTCGTCCTTGAGTCCCACGACCACGCGGTTCGTCGTCGCGTCGATCTCCAGCACATAGAGCGGATGAGGGGAGGGTATCCCCAGACCCTTTCTCTGTCCGATAGTCAGACGGTGAACGCCGTTGTGCCGTCCCAAAACTTTTCCGGCGCGATCGACGATCTCTCCGCCGTGAATGTCTTCCGGATCGGCCAAAGATTCCACGAAGCTGCGGTATTCGCCGAAGCAAACATCCTGGCTTTCCGGCCGCTCCGCGACCGGGAGACCGAGACGGCGGGCCACGCCGCGCACGTCCGTCTTTTGCAAATCGCCGAGAGGAAAAAGCGTGGCGGCAAGCTGATCCTGCGAAAGCGCGAAGAGAAAATAGGACTGGTCCTTGTTGCGGTCGGCGCCGCGGAGGAGCGCAGCGCGTCCGGTGGCCGGGTCCCGCGCCAAGCGCGCATAATGTCCGGTCGCGACGTAGTCGGCGCCGCGCGCCCGCGCCCAATCGAGCAGAACGCCGAGCTTGAAATCGCGGTTGCACGCGACGCAAGGATTGGGCGTCCGGCCTTGAATATAATCGCCGACGAACGACTGCACGACCGAGCGCGCGAATTCAGAGCGCGCGTCGATCAGCGTGTGGAGAATTCCGAGCTGCGCCGCGACCTCGGCCGCGCCGCGGTGGTCCGAACAACTCCGCTGCTGGCGCTCTCCTTCCCACAAACGAAGCGACACGCCTTCCACGTCGTAGCCGCGCTCCAGAAGCAATCCCGCCGTGACGGAGCTGTCCACGCCGCCGCTCATCGCCACAACCACCTTCGTTCTCCGATGACCGAAACTCATAAAGCTCGTTAATCGTAAGGGGTGAGGGGTAAGGGGATCGCCTAACTCCTCACCCCTCACGCCTTACGTCTTTTGCTAGCTTCCAGGTTCCTGCGTTTTCAGCAGCTCTTTGACTTTCCTGAGCGCCTCGTTGTCCTCGGCCTGCTTTTCTTCCAGCCCGCCCTGGCGCGCGCTCAGCTCACTGACGCGTTTCTCTAGCTGCTCGACCTGCTCGAGCGCGCTGGTAAGCGCGCGTTGCACCGGGTCGGGCAGGTCGGCCGAGTTGAGGTCGATAATCGCCTTGCCGGTAGGCGTGTGCTTCGCTTCGATTTTGACCACCCTGCCCGGAACGCCGACTACCGTGGAGTGCGGCGGCACCGAAGTCACCAGCACGGAGCCCGCGCCTACCCGGCTGTGGCGGCCGACGGTCACCGGCCCGAGCACCGTCGCGCCGCTGAAAATCGTGACCGACTCCTCGATCGTGGGGTGGCGCTTGATGCGCTCGGTCGAAGTGCCGCCGAGCGTGACCCCCTGATAGATCGTTACGTCGTCGCCGATTTCGGCGGTCTCGCCGATGACGACGCCCATACCGTGGTCGATGAAGAACCGCCGGCCGATCTTCGCTCCGGGATGGATCTCGATCCCGGTGAGGAAACGGCCAACGTGGCTCACGCAGCGCGCAAGCGTAGGGAGCCGCTGCTGCCACAGCCAGTGCGCCAGCCGGTGGATCAGGATCGCGTGAAAGCCGGGATAGGTTAAGACGACTTCCCAGATATTCCGCGCCGCGGGATCGCGCTGGAAAACGACCTGGATGTCTTCTTTAAGAGTGTTCCACATAAAAAAGGCGTTAGGCGGTAGGCCGTAGGCGATAGGTTAAGACAAAATGTTTCGCCCTACGGCCTAATGCCTACAGCCTACCGCCTGCTTTTGAGTCTTTGTAGAGTTTATAATCGATGCTATCCACGACCGCCTGCCAGCTCGCCTCGATCACGTCGTGCGAGACGCCGACGGTGCCCCAGCGATCTTTTTTATCGCCCGACTCGATCAAGACGCGCACGGATGCGCCGGCCCCCTCGCCCGAGGAAAGCACGCGGACTTTATAGTCGAGCAGCTCCACTTCCTTGAGGCCGGGGTAGAATTTCGTCAGCGCTTTGCGCAGCGCGCTGTCCAGCGCGCTCACGGGACCGTTGCCCATCGCGGCCGCGTGCTCGATGACTCCGTCCACCTCAACCATGATCGTCGCCTCGGAGATCGGCGGCTCCCCTTCTTTTCTCTTCTCGTCGATCACGCGAAAGCCGATCAGGCGGAAATTTTTTCTTTTCCGGTCCAGCGCCTCCTGGATCAACAGCTCGAAGGACGCCTCGGCGGCCTCGAACTCATAACCCTGGCTCTCGAGGTCTTTGATCCGGCGGAGTATCTGCTGCACGGCGTGATCCTGATGGTCGAGATCGATGCCGTACTCCTTGGCCTTGTAAATAATATTGCTCCGTCCCGACAGGTCGGAGACCAACACGCGCTGGTGGTTGCCGACCAGCTCGGGATCGATGTGCTCGTAGGTCTCGCGGTTTTTGAGAATTCCCGCCACGTGCATCCCGCCCTTGTGAGCGAAAGCGCTGGCGCCGACGTAAGGCTGGTGCTTGTTCGGGCTCAAGTTGGCCAGCTCGTACAAAAAGTGCGAGACCTCGCGCAATTTTTTGAGCTGCTCGGGCTCGACGCACTTCTTCCCCATTTTGAGCTGGAGGTCCGCGATCGCCGAGCACAGGTTCAGATTGCCGCAGCGCTCGCCGATGCCGTTGATGGTGCCTTGCACCTGGCGCACGCCCATCTCCACGGCGGTGAGCGTGTTGGCGACCGCCAGCTCGCCGTCGTTGTGGCAGTGGATGCCGAGCGGCTTTGAGATCACTCCCTGAAGCGCGGCGATCGCGGCGCGAATCTCGCCCGGCAGCCGGCCGCCGTTGGTGTCGCAGAGCACGATCCAGTCCGCGCCGCCCTCCTCGGCCGCTTTCAAGCAATCCAGCGCGTGCTCGGGATTCGACCGATAGCCGTCGAAAAAATGCTCCGCGTCGAAGATCACCTCGTCCACCCGCTCCTTCATATAGGCGATCGACTCGGCGATGATCTCCAGGTTCGACTTCATGCTGATGCGCAAGTCGTCGCGCACGTGGAGGTCCCACGTCTTTCCCACGAGCGTCACGACCGGCGTGTCCGCGTCGAGCAGCGTCTTCAAGCTCAAGTCCTGCGACGGCTTCGAAGAGGGCTTGCGCGTCATTCCGAAAGCGGCGATCTTCGCGTGCTTGAGCTTGAGCTTTTTGACCGCCTTGAAAAATTCCTCGTCGCGCGGATTGGAGCCGGGGAAGCCGCCCTCGACGTAATCGACGCCGATTTCCTCCAGCTTCGCGGCGATGCGAAGCTTGTCTTCCAGCGTGAAGGAGATATCTTCCGCCTGGCAGCCGTCTCGCAGCGTCGTGTCGTAGATCAGAACGTCTTTCATACAGCCGCCTGGTTCTCGATAAATTCCTTGTGCAGCGCCTTGACCGCGCGCTCGGTATTTTTTTCGTCGATCACCACGGAAATTTTGATCTCCGACGTGGAGATCATTTCGATGTTGACGCCTGCGCGCGACAATACCTGAAACATCCGCGCCGCGACGCCGGCGTGCGTGCGCATGCCGACGCCGATGATCGAAACCTTGGCGATGTGGGGATCGACCGTGACGCCTTTGGCCTGGATCGAGTCCGCCATGTTCTCGACCACCGCGATGGCCTTTTTATAATCCGCCTTGGGCACGGTGAAAGTCAAATCGGTGGTCCCCGCCGCGCTGGCGTTCTGAATGATCATATCGACGACGATATTCGCTTCGGCAATCGGGCCGAAAATCTGCGCGGCAAGTCCGGGGCGGTCCGGAACGCCGAGCAGAGTCACCTTAGCCTCGTCCTTGTCGTAGGTCACGCCCGAGACGAAAACCGCATCCATGGTATCATCCTCCTCGACCACCCATGTCCCTTCGGCCTCCGTGAAGCTCGATCGAACATGGATCGGCACCCTGAATTTCATGCCCAGCTCGACGGAGCGGATCTGCAGCACCTGGGTCCCCATGCTGGCCATCTCGATCATCTCCTCGTAGGAGATCCGGTCGAGCTTCCTGGCCGCCGGGCAGATATTCGGATCGGTGGTGAAAACCCCCTCGACGTCGGTATAGATCTCGCAAGTCTCGGCGTTGAGCGCCGCCGCGATCGCCACCGCGCTGGTGTCCGAGCCACCCCGGCCGAGCGTGGTGATGTTGTCCTCTTCGTCCACTCCCTGAAATCCGGCGACGACCACGATCTCGCCGTCCTTGATCGACTGGAGCGCGCGCGCCGCGTCGATGCTCTTGATCCGCGCCTTGCCGTAAGCCTTATCCGTTTGTATACGCATCTGGTGCGCCAGCAGCGAGCGCGCTTTATAACCCAGGCTTTTGATCGCGAGCGCAAGCAGCGCGGTGGAGACTTGCTCGCCGGAAGCGAGCAGAACGTCGCGCTCGCGCTCGTCGGGCGCGTCCGAGATCTGTTGCGCGAGTCCCACGAGCCGGTTGGTCTCGCCGGCCATCGCCGAGACCACGACGATCAGATCGTGACCCGCCTGTTTCGCGGCGACGACTTTTCTGGCGACGTTTTTGATCCGCTCGACGCTGCCGACCGACGTGCCGCCGTATTTTTGAACCACTAAACCCACTACCGCCCTCCCAACAGTTTCAGGGTTGAAGGGTTAAAGAGTTGCAGGGTTAGAGACTTCAGTTTCCTTCCGCGTATTTTACCCTTAAACCCTTAAACCTTTAAACCCTGCAACAGTTCTTCGTATTGCTTACCGCAAGCGGTAAAAGTTAATCGCCTTTCACGTTGACCCGAATGTTCAAAGTCGACCTGCAGCCACTCATCGACTTCTCCCGCGGGAAGATGCTCGAACCATTCGACGACGCTCACGCCGCCCGAGAAAAGATATTCGCGGAGACTCAACTCCTCCAGCTCGCGCGCGTTGCCGATGCGATAGAGATCGATGTGGTACATCGGCAGCCGGCCATCGTACTCGTTGATCAGCGTGAACGTCGGGCTGCGTATCCACGCCTCTTTACCTACGTCCAAGCCTTCGGCGACGCCGCGCGCGAAGCAGGTTTTACCGCTTCCCAGCTCGCCTGTCAGTCCGATAATTTCCCCACCCTTCAACAGCCGCCCCAACTTTTTTCCCCAGGCGCGGGTTTGAGCGGCCGATCGCGATATCGTGGTAAAAACATCGGAATTTTGAATTTTGAATTTTGAATTTTGAATTTTCGGATCCATTCCCATAATTTAAAATTCAGCATTCATAATTCATCATTCGGAATGCCTGGCTGCTTTAAGCAGCTTCAGGCATTCCGGAAGCGCTTCGATTACGTCCGAGGCGATGAGCCCGATCGGTCCTTTTGCCGCGGCGACTCGATCGCCGGCAAAACCGTGGAGAAATACGCCCAGCCGAAGCGCGTCCTCGACTGCAAAACCCTGGGCCAGGAGTCCTCCCAACATTCCGGCGAGCACGTCACCCATCCCGCCGCTCGCCATGCCGGGATTTCCCGTCGGATTGATGAACACCCGGCCCGCGGGAGTTGCGATGACGGTGCGCGCGCCCTTGAGCACGACGTAGCAGCAGTGGCGGCCGGCAAACGCGCGCGCGACGCCGACCCTGTCGTGATTGACCGCCGCGGTGTCGCCGCCGATGAGGCGCGCCATCTCGCCCGGATGCGGCGTAAGAACCGGCGGCTGCCCGGCGCCGCCGAGCCGCTCGATATCTCCCGCCAGGAGATTGAGCCCGTCGGCATCGATCACTAACGGCACGTCCAAATTTTTCAGCAGCCACCAGAGGCCGCTGCGCGCGGAGTCGTTCACTCCCACTCCGGGACCGAAGAGAACGGCGCTCTTTTTTTCCAGGATGCGGCGCCACTCGCGATCCGTCAGCGTCCCCACCTCACCCATCTCATCTTGGGCGTTGTCTCGCAGCGGCTCGGTCATGACTTCCACCAGCGCGCCGGCGAAAATATCGTTGAGAGAGCGCGCCGCCGCGAGCGTCACGAGTCCGGCGCCGACCCGCATCGCAGCCCGGCAGGCAAGGATCGCCGCGCCGGTCTTGCCGCGCGAGCCCGCGACCGCAAGCAGGTGCCCGTACGTTCCTTTGTGGCTGTCCGGCTCTCTTGCGGGAACGAGCCGGCCGATCTCTTCATCTTCGAGGAGCTCGGTGGAAGGAGCGACTTCTTTAACGGCGTCGGGATGAATGCCGATATCGGCCACGACCAGCTCTCCCACGTAGGAAAGCCCGGGTTGGATAACCTCCCCTAATTTCGGATAGCCGAGAGCAACCGTCATCTCCGCTTTGATGGCGGCGCCGAGCGGCCTGCCGCTGTCGCTGTCCAAACCGGAAGGCACGTCCGCCGCCACGACCGGCAGGCCGGAGCTTTGGATCAGCGCGATCGCCTCGGCATAAGCGCCGCGCACCTCTTCTTTGAGCCCGGTGCCGAGGATCGCGTCCACCACCAGCTTCTTCCCCTTCAGATGCCGGGCGAGCAGGGCGAGAGAATTTTCGCGGGCTTCGAAGATCGTCCCTTTGATCTTGAGGTACGCGCGGAAATTTTCCGCCGCGTCGGGCGCTAAATCCTCCTGCCGCGCCAGCAGAACGACTGCGCACGGGATGCTTTTTTTTTTCAAATGGCGCGCGACAACGAGCCCGTCGCCGCCGTTGTTTCCCTTGCCGCAAACGACGAGGACCCCGCCCTTGGCCGCTTTGCCGAAGCGCTTGAGGAGCGCCCGCGCGATGGCCTCGCCGGCGTTCTCCATCAGCGTGAGGCTGGGCACGCGACATTTCTCGATCGTGAGCCGGTCCAGCGCGCGCATTTCTTGCGAAGTAACGACAAGCATTTTTCGTGATCGTGTTCGTGGTTCGTGTCGGCCAAGGCTCGTGCTCTTATCACGAGCACGAGTCATGAGCGCGATTTAACACGTCCTTCATCTCCCTCACCGCCTGCTCCATGCCGACCATGATCGCGCGGCCCACGATGCTGTGGCCGATGTTGAGCTCGACGATCTCCGCAATGCGGGCGATGGGAATCACGTTGTCGTAATTCAGGCCGTGTCCGGCATGGACTTCCAAACCGAGACGGCGCGCCAGTGCGACCGCCGCGGCGACCGCGCCGATCTCCTTCGACCGGTCTCCGCCGGCATTGGCGTAGCTGCCGGTATGAATTTCGACGCCGTGTGCGCCCGTCTCCTTGCTCGCTTCGATCTGCTTCCCGTCCGGATCCACGAACAGGCTGACGCGGATACCGCGAGCTTGGAGCCGCTTGACGGCGTCGCGAATCTTGAACTTTTGCGACGGTACGTCGAGGCCGCCCTCGGTCGTCAGCTCCTGACGGCGTTCCGGAACGAAACAGGCGTCGTCGGGCCGGAAGCGCTCCGCGAGGCGCACCATCTCCGGCGTCACCGCCATTTCTAGATTGAGCTTGGTCTTTATTCTCGCCCGCAGCAGCTCGACGTCGCGCTCCTGAATGTGGCGGCGGTCTTCCCGCAGGTGGACGGTGATGCCGTCGGCGTCGCCTTTCTCGGCCAAAAGCGCCGCTTCCACCGGATCGGGGATCTCGCCGCCTCTTGCCTGCCTGACGGTGGCGACGTGATCGACATTCACTCCAAGACGCAACATTGTTGTTCCTTCGTTAGGGGTGAAACGTAAGGCGTAAGGCGAGGTCCCCTCACCCCTCACGTCTAACCCCTTACGTTATTTAGTTCCGATCTCCTTGCGTATCTCCTCCGCTATGTCTTGCGCCATCCGGCGAATGCGGTCCTCGTTCTCTCCTTCCAGCATGACGCGCGCCAGCAACTCGGTCCCGGAGTAGCGGACCAAAAGCCTGCCGCGCGCGCCGAGCTCTTTCTCCACGGCGGCGATCTTGGCACGCACACCCGGCAAACTCGCCATATTTTTTTTCTCTTTGACTTTCACGTTGAGCAACACCTGAGGAAGCTGGGTCATGACCTTCTTCAATTCTCCGAGCCGCCGTCCCCGTTCGACCATGACGGCCAAGAGCTGGAGGGCCGTAACACAGCCGTCGCCGGTCGTGTTGTGGTCGAGAAAGAGAAGATGGCCGGACTGCTCGCCGCCCAGATTGAAGCCGCCCCGCAACATCTCCTCGACCACGTAGCGATCTCCCACCTGAGTGCGCGCAAGCTTCAACCCCATTCCTTGAAGAGCCAATTCCAAGCCTAGATTGCTCATGACCGTTGCGACGACCGTCCCGCCCTTGAGAGTTTTCTTGTCGCGCATTTCCTTCGCGCATATGGCGAGCGCCTGATCTCCGTCCACGATCTCGCCCTTCTCGTCGATGAAGATCGCGCGGTCCGCGTCGCCGTCCATGGCGAGCGCCAGGTCCGCTCCATACTCCATTAACGCCTGGCACGCCGTTTCAGGGTAGAGCGCGCCGCAGCCGCGATTGATGTTCTCTCCGTCCGGACGGACGCCGATCGGAATCACCTCGGCGCCGAGTTCCGTCAAGACGGCGGGCGCCACCCGGTAGGCCGCGCCGTGCCCGCAGTCCACCACGATCTTCATCCCCTCCAGCGTGAGATGGCGGGGAAAAGTGTTCTTGAGAAAGACGACGTATCTCCCGACGGCGTCGTCGACGCGGGACTGCTTGCCGATCTCATCCGCCGTCGGCCGGTGGCGCTCGGTCTCGCCGCTGAAAATCATCTCTTCCATCCGCGCCTCGGTCTCGTCCGGCAGCTTGAAGCCGTCGTAAGAGAAAAACTTGATGCCGTTGTCCTGAAAGGGGTTGTGCGACGCCGAGATCACCACTCCGGCATCGGCGCGCATGCTGCGCGTCAGGTACGCCACGCCCGGCGTCGGCAGCGGCCCGACGAGAAGCACGTCGGCGCCCATGGAACAAATGCCCGACGCCAGCGCCGTCTCCAGCATATAGCCCGAGAGGCGCGTGTCTTTGCCGATCAGGATTTTATAGCGGTGGCGTCCATGGACGCCGCGGAGCTTGGCCGGCGATGGGGCTTTGCTCCAGGCCGGCGCCCCGGAAGTATCGGAGCGCGGGTCGTGCACGACGGCGGCCAGAGCCCGCCCCAGCTTGAGCGCCATCTCGGAGGTCATCGGCTCCTGATTCGCCACTCCCCGCACGCCGTCGGTGCCGAACAGTTGCCGTTTGCGGCTCATCTTTTTGATTTTTTCCGAAGACATTTCTTCTCGCTCCTCTATGGTGGATCAATGACGCGCCTAGCCGGAGATCGTCACGCGGAAGCGGTCCGGCTTCTGCTCCAGCACCTTGACCTCGCGCGGCAGATTGAAGACGAGCGGCGCCGAATGAGTTCCCGGCTTCAGTCCCTTCAAATCGAGGTAAACCTGGTCGGGTCCCAGCTGCAGCTCGCCGAGAATACGCTTCGGCCCGGAGAGCTTCAACTGCGCTTGCCGCGGGCTCACGCTGTACTTGCCGGAAAAATTTTTGGCCTTTACCTCGAAGCGGCCGAACTCTCGGGTAATGATCTCCTCTTCCAGCGCCACCGCCACGGTCACGCGGTCGGGTGAAAACGTCAGCGTCTCGTCGGTCGAGCCGAGGCGAAGCTCGCGCGTGAATTGCCCTTTGCTCGATTCCAGCTCGAGCGGCGCGGTTTCGACCGACGTCATTCGATTCACCACGTTCGCGGGACCGCGAACCTTGACCGTGTCGGGCATCGGGTCCATACGGACAACCTTGTAACCGGCCGGAGGTTTCGCTGCGAGACGCACGGTCACCGGCAGAGACCGTTCCGCTTTCGGCTCCAGCCTGAGATTGATCACCGCGGGGCTGATGCGCGTGATCCTTACCCCGCGCGGCGGACTGAAAAAATCCGCGCTCAAGCGATAGGTCGATGTGCCCGCGCGCGCGCCGTCCAGATCCAGCATGACTTTGAGATAATCCGGGTCGAGCGTGGAGAGGAGCGCCGGCGGGCCGGCCACGCGCACCTCGACCGGCCCCGGCGCCGGGCCGATCGTCATGAGATCCGCCGGGAGTTTGCGGAACTCGACGGGCACGACGAGGGATTTCTCCGTAGGCTTCTGGCCGGCATTGACGAAGAGCCAGAGGCCCAGCGCGAAGAGCAGCGAGAAGAGCTTGAGGCCCACGTCGCTGCTGGCCCAGGAGAACAGTTTTTCCCACGAGCGCTTCATGGCGCCACGAGCCGCTTGAGCGCGCTACGCAATTGGGGTTCGTCGAGATTTTGCGTCACCTTTCCGTCCACTACGAGAGAGATTTTGCCGTGCTCTTCCGACACCACGACCGCGGCGGCATCGGTCTGTTCCGTAAGGCCTACGGCCGCCCGGTGACGCGTGCCGAGCTCCGGGCTCAGCGTGGAATCCTCGCTCAAGGGGAGGATGCATCGCGCCGCGGCCATCCTGCCTCTACGTATCACGAGAGCTCCGTCGTGGATCGGCGAGCGCGGCAAAAAGATGCTCTCGACCAGCTCCCGGCTAACGCGCGCGTCGAGCGGCGTGCCGACCTCGATGTAATCGTTAAGTCCCACTTCTCTCTCGAGGACGATCAGGGCCCCGACGCGTTTGCCGGCCATCGAGACCACGGCCTTGGCGATCTCTTCCAAGGCCTGGCCGTGCTCGATCCGCTCGGGCCCGCTGAACAGCGGCGCCATGCCGACCTGGGTGAGCGCGCGCCGGATGTCGCTCTGAAAAATCACGATGACGACCAGAATGATCGAGCCCAAAAAATTATCCAGCACCCAGTTGAGCGTGAACAGTCCCAGCTGCGCCGAGCCCACGTAAACCAGCAGGACGATCACCAGGCCGATGACCATCTGCATCGCGCGCGTGCCGCGCATCATGCGGATAAGACGGTACACGATGAACGCGATGATGCCGATGTCCAGGACATCCTGCCAGCGGAGCTGGGTGAAGATTTCAATCATGCCCTCTCCTTACCCCTTACGCCTCACCGGTGAGGGGTTAGGGGTGAGGGGTGAAGGGAAGCGCAGCGCGTCGGCGATGCGAACGGCGCGGACGGCCTCTTTCACGTCGTGAACCCGGACGATGTTCGCCCCGGCGAGCACCGCGGCCACCGCCGCGGCCAGACTCCCCTCCAACCGCTCTTCGGGAGCGGCATCGAGAAGCTTGCCAAGGAAAGTCTTGCGCGAAGTCCCGACGAGAACCGGCCGGCCCAGAGCGGTCAACGCGAAGAGGCCGCGCAAGAGCGCCAGGTTGTGCTCCAGATTTTTGCCGAAGCCGATGCCCGGGTCGATGACGATCCGCTCGGTCTCCACGCCCGACTCGACGGCAAATTGCATGCGGCTGTGTAAATACGTTCGAACCTCTTCGACGACGTCGCCATAAGACGGACTTTGCTGCATCGTCCGGGGCGTGCCCTGCATGTGCATGAGTACCACCGGAACTTTCTCCGCCGCGGCGAGAGACGCCATCGCGGCGTCGAAGCCGAGCGCGCTGATGTCATTGATCACGTCCGCGCCTTCGTCCAAGGCGACGCGCGCGACTTGGCTTTTTATCGTATCGATGGAGATCGGAAGCGAGATTTTACGGCGCAGTCCGCGAATGACGGGAATCACGCGCGCGATCTCTTCCTCGGCCGGGACCGGCCGCGCTCCCGGCCGGGTGGACTCTCCGCCGACGTCGATCAAATCCGCGCCTTCATGCGCCATCCGCTCTCCATGAGCAACGGCGCGCGCCGCATCGAAATATCTTCCCCCATCGGAAAAAGAATCCGGCGTCACGTTGACGATTCCCATGACCGCGGTGCGCCGGCTCATGTCGATCGGTCCGTGGCGGGTCGCAATCACCAAGGCGGAAACGCCCGGACGCGCGTTGGATCGATGGCTGTGAGATTCCGGCGGGCTCTTCTCCATGGCCAGACCGAGACTATTGCCTACTGACTAGTGCCTCTCGCCTTTAAGGCTTGAGTTGAGGGTGGAGTGCTGAATTCAAACGGATCGATTCAGGCATGCCCAGCCGCGACCGGCATGGGAGAGATCGGACTTCCGCCGTTTCCCCCGAACTCCTGCATCAAGGCGTCGATCTCGGCGCCGTCCAACGATTCCTTCTCCAGGAGTCTCTCGGCGAGCCTGTGCAGCAACTGGAGATTGGTATGCAGCAGGTCCTTGGCCCGTTGATAGCTTGCCTGGATGATGCGCCGGACCTCGGCGTCGATCTCAACGGCCGTGCTCTCGGAATAGTCCTGCTGCTGGGTGAAATCCCGTCCCAGAAAGATCTCCCCCTCTTTCTTGCCGAAGGTCATGGGCCCGAGCTTTTCACTCATCCCCCACTCGCAAACCATCTTGCGGGCCAGGTCCGTGGCGCGTTCGATATCGTTGCCCGCGCCCGTCGTCGTAGATTTCAGAACCAGCTCCTCCGCGACGCGCCCGCCGAAAAGGATCGCAAGGTTGTTGAGCAGGTATTCCTTGGGATAGGTGTGCTTCTCGTCGATCGGGAGCTGCTGCGTCAGGCCCAGCGACATTCCGCGGGGAATGATCGTCACTTTATGGATCGGGTCGGTCCCCGGAATAAGCTTGGCGACCAGCGTGTGGCCGGCCTCGTGGAACGCGGTGTTGCGCTTCTCCTCGTCGCTGATGATCATGCTCCTGCGCTCCGAGCCCATCATCACCTTGTCCTTGGCCAGCTCGAAGTCATTCATATCGACTTTTTCTTTGTTGTTGCGGGCCGCCAGCAGCGCCGCCTCATTGACCAGGTTCTCCAGGTCCGCGCCGGTAAAGCCAGGAGTGCCGCGGGCGAGCACGCTGATATCCACGTCCGCCGACAGCGGCACCTTACGCGTGTGCACCGCGAGAATGCCTTCGCGCCCTTTGACGTCGGGCCGGGGCACGACCACACGCCGGTCGAATCTTCCCGGACGGAGCAGCGCCGGGTCGAGCACGTCGGGACGGTTGGTCGCCGCGATCAGGATCACGCCTTCGTTCGTCTCGAAGCCGTCCATCTCGACGAGAAGCTGGTTCAGCGTTTGCTCGCGCTCGTCGTGGCCGCCGCCGAGCCCGGCCCCTCTGTGGCGGCCGACCGCGTCGATCTCGTCGATGAAGATGATGCACGGCGCATTCTTCTTACCCTGGACGAAAAGGTCGCGCACGCGCGAGGCGCCGACGCCGACGAACATCTCGACGAAATCCGAACCGCTGATGCTGAAGAAAGGCACTCCCGCCTCTCCGGCGATGGCGCGCGCCAAGAGCGTCTTGCCGGTGCCCGGAGGGCCCACGAGAATAACACCCTTGGGAATTCTTCCGCCGAGCTTGGTGAACTTCTTAGGGTCCTTCAGAAATGCAATGATCTCTTGCAGCTCTTCTTTCGCTTCTTCCACGCCGGCCACGTCGTTAAAGGTCACTTTGTGCTGGTTTTCCGTAAGGAGCTTGGCGCGGCTCTTGCCGAAGGACATCGCCTTGCCGCCGCCCACCTGCATCTGGCGCATGAAGAAGATCCACACGCCGATCAAGAGCAGCATGGGAAACCAGTTGACGAGCAGCACCATGTACCAGGGAGACTCGTCCTCGGGCTTGGCGGCGATCTTCATTTTCTTGTCGCGCAGCATTTTAACGAGGTCGGGGTCGTTCGGCGCGAAGGTCTTGAAGCGCTCGCCGTTGCGGTATTTCCCCTGAATGTTGTGGCCCTGGATGGTCACTTCCTGAATCTCGCCCCGATCCACGGCGGCGATAAATTCGCTGAAGATGATCTCCGGCTCGCGCCCGTGCTGTTTGCTGAAGATGTTAAAAAGGAACAGAAAAATCAGCACCAGGACCAGCCACAAGGCCAGATTTTTCGACATCTGATTCAAAACTAAGCCTCCTACATCCCTATCGAGGGAGAAACCCTAAAAAGGTTAACACACGCAATGGGTTAGTTCAACGTTTAGCCGGCGACTTTCGGCGAATTTCTCCCGCCCGCTTTTGCCCGGCGAGAGTAGTTAGTTTGAGCTTTAAAACCTCCATCGTCGCCGGCCCGATCTTGGCGATCTCGCTGCGGGCAAAGCCGGGAATCCAGAGGATTTCCTTCCCGGCCGCGACGAGCGGCAGCGTCGCGCGAACGTTCAGGGGAACTTTCTTGTCGATGAAAAGATCTTTGACTTTTTTGCGGCCCGTCATTCCCAACGGCACAAAGCGGTCGCCGTTGCGAAAATTGCGCACGGTCAGGACTTCAGGCAAAGATTTCGAATCGAACACCGCGTCGAGTTCGTTATCCGGCCGTGAAATCGAAGAGCTTCGCGCGCTTGCGATCTTCACGCCGGCTTCAAGGACGATGAGATCTCCGCCCTGTGGAAGCGTGTAGCTGTAGCACGCGGCGCGGCGCACGCGGATTTTTTTTTCGAGACTCAGGGTATCGTAGCTGCGAACGACCTCGCGGCCTTTCGGAATCGCGACGCGCCCCTGCGGCGGGCCGTCGGCGATCAAGCCGAGAATGGCTTCGACGTGATCGAACTCGACGCCGCGCAAATTGCCAAAAGCTTTTTCGAGCCAGAGACGGATCAGCCGCCGCCGCATCGCCACCGGCTGTGCGAGCAGCGGACCGCGCAGGAGCTGTCCCGCGTGCGTGATTTGCGGCAGTAACTCCCGCGTAAGGTCGCGCAAAAATTTCTCTTCGTCGCGCATCCCGTCGGCCAAGCGCGCCAATCTTGCGTCGAGGCGCCGATCGATCCTCTCCCGGAGCCGCGGAAGCAGATCGAGCCGAATCCAGTTGCGCAGCAGCGCCGGATCGAGGTTGGTGCGATCGAGGCGGTATTGAAGTTTCTCGGCCGCGAGATAATTTTCGATCTCGCCTCTTGAAGCCTCGATCAATGGACGAATCAGCGCAGGGCCACCTGCGATTTCGCTCAGGCTTGAAACGGGAGCCATCCCCGCCAGACCTTTTCTCCCGCTGCCGCGGAGAAGCCGCATTAAAAAAGTTTCCGCCTGATCGTCGCGCGTATGACCGAGAGCTACCTTTTGAATGTCCCGCGCGCCGGCAAGCGCGGCAAAATAATGACGCCTGGCCTCTCTGGCCATCTCTTCGAGATTGCCTTTTCTCCGCTCCGCTTTAATTTTCGGCAGCTCCAGCTCTTTGAGATGAAAAGGAACAGCCAACCGGTCGGCCAGCTCGGCGACAAAGCGCGCGTCTTCGCGCGCCTCTTCGCCGCGAATGCCGTGCTCGAGGTGCGCGACTTCCAAGCGCAAGTTGAATTCATCTTTCATTTTCCAGAGAACATGCAGCAGCGCGACCGAGTCCGGCCCGCCGGAGACGGCGACCAGCACACGATCGCATGGAGACAGCATGCGGTATTTTTGGATGGTTTTTTTGACCTTCGATGCGAAACGCACAAGAGAGATTCTGTGCGTTTTCGAGAGGCAAATCAAGGAGGTAATATAGTGTCGAGAACTACACGGGCAAAGGGGGCGTCAGCGCGATTTTCCCTTGTTGCCTTTAACAAGTGACAGCGCTCTGCCTTTCCTGCTTTTAAGCTCATCTGCAAGGCATTCCCAATCGACAAGCGTCAGGTAGTCCTCAGGCGGGCTGGATTCGCAGTCGTAGCTCTTCAAAAACCTAGGATAGCTGCCGTGCCTCTTCTCGTAGGTCTTAATTCTTTTCTGGATTTCTTTGAGAGAGAGAGAGGAATAATCCACCTCTCTTTCCCCGTCCGTCCCTCTGATAGCTAATATACGGCTCACTGAACGATCTCCTTTACTTCTGGTAATACTTTGTCGATGATCCTTTTCAGCCCTTCTTCGCCCTGCTTAGTATCCTTAAAGGGCGTTGCCAGCTTGACATGCAAGTGCGGCGCAAGAATTTTTCTGCCCTTTCTGATTTCGTGGCTGTCATATCGCACTTCATCGTACCATCCATTCGTCTTGCGGTAAAAGTGAACTTTGTATTCGATGACTGCGTTGGACTCTTTATTGCTGACTGTAACATTCAGACATTTCCAATCTTCATGTTCCGTTGTCGCCACGGCGGCAGTATCTCAAACTTCACCGAAAGCCACAACTTGGCTCGTCATACCTTCAGCTTCCCCGCATATCCGGTCATCTCGACGTAGCCGAGACCCGCGACGGGCTTGTTCTGAAAAGTTCCGCGAACCTGCACGCTTCCCTCCCAGTAAGTGACCTTGGTGCTTTTGCGCGTGTCGAGCTCCTGATCAGGGAAGAAGGGAACGATTTCCAGCTCGATTCCATCGCCTGGAATTACGATTTTCCATTTCATCGGATAATTGCCGCCGCTTTTAGGGCTTTTCCATTTCTCCCGCGCTTGGATCTGAAAGTCGCGGAGCGCGAGATGCCGGACCGCGCCGGTGGAATAAACCAGCGTGCCGCTCGAATACGGATCGACCGACCCGTCCTTGCGGCGCATGACATACAGCATCAACTCGACGTTGTTATCGAGCTGGATGCTGAACCAGTCCCAACCGAGTTGGTCTTCCGCCAATTGGTTGCTGCCAAACTCATGGTCCATCCAGCTTTGGCCCCGGAGTTTTTCGCTTTTTCCCGCGATTTCCAACTCTCCGTCGGTTTTGAGCCGCGTCAGAGAATAATAATAGGACGCTCTCCCGTTTCTTTCGGCCTTCTGACTCAAGCCTTTATTCCCGTGCAGCGCTGGCGGCTTCGCCGGCGTGAGGCGTAGTTTCAACTTCACATCCTTATCCGCAACTTCAACGACGTGGCTCTCGCCTTGAGCTTCTACTTTCCAATCTTCGTTCCAGACCCAATAGCGGTCGGTGGCGGCGCCGGCCTTGTCGCCGTAACCGCGATTGGCGCGCTCGGCGACGGAGAATTTTTTTTCTTTCTTGTCCGAGAGCGCGAAGTGCGCCATGAAAAGATCGGTGAACAAGGGTGCTTCATTCTTCACTTCTTTTTGCCGGTCGCGCAGACCGAAGCGGAAAAAAGTCACCTGATAGCCGTAGCTCTTGCCGGACTCCGTCTCGAAATGGCCGGTGTAGTACCACCACTCGGTCTTAAAGTCGGGATGGGAAAAATGGTCCTGAGGAAATTTGACCGCCCGGCCGGGAACGGCGAGCTGATAGGTGAACGACGAGGCCATCAGCCCCAGCACAAGTATCTTAAGAAAACGCCGGCATGATTTGAGCGCCGACTTTACCGGTGCTATAACGCATGACATGGAAAAGAAAAAATACACCCGTCCGGAGCTGCTCACAACCCCGGAAGAGCTGAAAGAAAAATCAGGCAAGGCGAATCTCATCGTGATCGACACGCGCCAGGCCGAAGTGTTCGCCCAGGGCCACATCCCCGGCGCGATTCATTTCGATCTTTTCGGCATCAGCCTGATCGATACGAGCCCCGCGCCGCTTAAGGCGTTCATGTCGATGATCGCGCACCTCTTCGAGCTGCGCGGCGTCAATCTCGACACGGAAGTCGTTTTCTACGAGGAGAATTCCGGCATGAAGGCGGCGCGCGGGCTGTGGTTTCTGGAATACTTCGGCCACCGGCGGGTCTCCGTTCTTGACGGCGGCATTCAGGCGTGGAAGAAAGGCGGCCATCCGGTCACGACCGAGGCGGTGCCGCCGAAGACTACGGAATTCAAAACCGCCGATAAGCGGGAGTTGCTGGCGACGGCCGAAGACGTGCTGCGCTCTCTCGGAAAAGAAAAAGTCAGCATCGTGGATACCCGCAGCGATGATGAATATATGGGGCGGCTGATCCGCGCGGCGCGCGGCGGCGCCATTCCCGGCGCCGTGCACCTCGAATGGACCAGGAACCTGGACGCCGATGGCCGGGTCAAGCCGGAAGCCGAGCTGCGTGAGATGTATCAAAAGCTCGGCGTGACACCTGACAAAGAGGTCATCCCCTATTGTCAGGGCGGCTATCGTGCCGCGCACACCTATCTGGCCCTGAGATTGATCGGCTTTCCCAAAGTCCGCAACTATTTGGGCTCGTGGAAAGAATGGGGCGACCGGCTCGACCTGCCGATCGAAAAGCCGTGGGAGAAAAAGTAAAAGGAAGGCTTGGACATTTTCCGCGCTTGGCGCTGGCGCTATGCGTCGCGGCGGTCGTTTTAGCTCTACCGACTCGAGCGGCGGCGCAGACGCCGAGAAAAATCACCCTCTCCTATTCCGCCGTGAGCATGACCTGGCTCCCGGTCAAGGTCGCCGTGGAAAAGGGCTTCTTTCGCGAACAGGGTTTGGAGCCCCAACTCATTCAAATGCGCGGCAACGTCGCGACCACTGCACTTGTTACCGGCGATCTCGATTTTTCTCTGAACATCTCTCCGGTGCTTAACGGCGCGATTCAGGGCCTCGGGTTGAAGCTCGTCGCGGGTCTCAACACGCGCCCGCTCTTCTCGCTCACCGTCCGGCCGGAGATCAAAACCACCGCGGATCTTAAGGGCAAGGTGTTCGCCGTCAGCTCGTTCGGCAACACGCAGGCGATCCTGACGGAAAAGCACCTGCAACACCTGGGATTGAAAAAGGGCGAGTATCAACTGCTCGCGATGGGCGCGACCGGAGCGCGGATTGCCGCAATGGAGAAAAATCTTGCGCAAGGAAGCCTGATGCCTCCCCCGGCCAACGTCATGATGGAAAATCAGGGCTACCGCCTGCTCGGCAATACCGCCGAGATCATCGCCCACCCCATCGCCGGTTTGGGCACGCACGAGAGCAAAATCAAAACGCAGACGGATACGGTCAAGCGGGCGCTCCGCGCCGCGCTCAAGGGTCTTCTGTTCGTGCGCAACAATCGCGGCGAAACTCAAAGAATCATCACGGCGTGGACCAACATCAACGAGCGGGACGCGGCGCGAGTCTACGATCTTTCCAAGGCGGGATTCAGCGCGAACGGCCTGCTCACCGACGAAGATCTCAGCATCGAATGGAGCTTCATCCAACAGGAAACGAAGAAGACCAACGTCCCGGTGTCCGTGGCGCACGACATGACGCTGCTGAGAGAAGTGCAAAAGGAACTGGGAATCCAGTAGCTCATTGGCCTCATTGTCTACAGGCTCTATGATTTGACCGACGAGGAAGTTAAGATAGTCGAAAGAGATGCCACATGAAAGCTAAATGGAACAAAAGAGGGCACCTTTTGATCGCCGAGCGGCTGGAGATCCAGTCCGATCCGTCGCTGCACGAAACGCCCGAGGTGAAGAGTCGGCTCGTCAGCGATTGGAGCTCCGCGATCTTACGAACCAAGTTGGCGCTTATTAAGCAGCAGCGTTCTTGTTCGCCGACAGAGATTCTCAACCAACTCTCAGATTTTCTTAATCGTTTGACCCAGAGAGAGCAGCTGAACCGTCGCCCCCATGTCTAGCTCTCCCACTTCGGCTCTTAAGCGAATCCTTCCTGTTCTGAACCGATCGTCAGTCGCCTATGCGGTTATCGGCGCGGTGGCATCCGGAATCTTGGGACGCCCGCGCGCAACTCTGGACATCGATATTCTAGTCGGCGGAGGAAGTCAGGGGATCACGAAAATCAGTTCGGCTCTGAAAAAAGCCGGTGCACAAGAGGTAGAAAGCTTTCTCGAGGCCAATCCGATGCTCCGAGGTATGATGGTCCGAATGCGCATGGGCTTGATTCATGTCGATCTTATTCGTTCCCGCGATCGCCATGACGGGCTCGCCTTGCGTCGGAGACAAATAGTCCGGGCGTTTGGCCTCCGCTTATTTATTCCGCAACCCGAAGATCTCATTCTGCTAAAGATGAAAGCAGGACGGGAGCGGGACCTTGAGGACTGCATTGGGATCTTTGAGGCTCAGAAGGACCGAATCGACCTGACCTATCTTTGGCGCTGGGCGCTTCGCTTCGGGCTTATGGATGAATATCACTACGTCGTAGGCTCACGGCAGGATTGAAGCGAGTCTGCTTTGCGGCCTGCCGTGAGTTGTATCCAACTGTCCTTATAAATAGAATCGCTTTAACTCAAGAACATCGACACCAGGAAAGGAATTTCATGCTTCAAACTCTGGAACTTCTCGCCAGCGATTCGTCTCACCTGCCGCTGCTCACGGTTTTCAAAGAATCGCGGGTGATGGAAAAATACGGCTTCGAGCTCGAGCTCGCCATCGTCGGCGACGCCAAGGCCCCGACGATGGCGCACCGCGCCAAGCTCGTGCTCGCCGGAGAAATCGATTTTGTCAGCGGCCTGCATCACGAGACCTACCGCGAACGCGCGCGCGGTGAGAAGCGGCTCGTCTATCTTGCGCAGGCGCAGAACAATTGGGACGACCGGCTCATGGCCGGCCCGGGAATCAAAAGCGTCGAGAACTTGAGGGGCGAGAATATTATCTGCCATACCAAGGCCCCTTGCGTCGCCGGCAATCTGGCGGCTGTCCTGGAAACCTGCGGCCTCAAGCCGGCTGAGATTCAAATCGAAGCGAGCGAAGTCTCCTCGGGAAAACATTTAGAATTTATCGAGCGGGTCTGTTCCGGCGAGGCGGCCGCGGCGCTGGTGGACATGCCGTTCGATCTCTACGGGCAGAAAAAAGGGCTCCACGTCGTCGCCCTGCCGGACCGGCCCGTCATCCATAACACGACGCTGCTCGCCACCACCGACTACATCAAGGCGAACGACGGCACGGTTACGAGCTTCCTCAAAGGCTTCATCGAAGCGATTCACTTCTTCAAGACCAGACCGGAAGAAACGACGCGGATTTTGAAAACCAATTTGTCCAAACGCTACGGCTTGAACGAGGACGAATACTACATTCATCTCCAGCGGGAATGGGCGAGGCTGCTCTCGAAAAAGCCGTATCCCCTGCCAAGCGCCATTCAGAACGTCTACGATCTCGACATAGGAAAAGACCCGGCGATGAAGCACATCGGCCCGTTGGAAACGTGGGACTTGCACCACCTGCGCGCCATCGACGACAGCGGGTTTATCGATAATTTGTACGCTTCGACATAAAAAATGGAGTAATGGAGTTTTGGAGTATTGGAGCGGTGGGTTTTAAATCCATTACTCCAGTACTCCAGTACTCCAGTACTCCAATTGAACGCTATGTTTCGATCATCCGCAGCACCGGCACACGCCAGGAAACCAGCAGCGCGAGCAGAATCACGATGCCGCCCATCGCCGCCACCGTCAACGGCGCGCCGACGAGGTGCGCCGTGACTCCCGCCATCAGCGCACCCACCGGCATCAGCCCGCGATCGAGCATGTAGAGGCTCATCACGCGGCCGCGCAGCGCGTCGGGCACCGTCATCTGCAGAAGCGTGTTCGTCGTCGCCATGAACATGACCTGCGAGGCGCCGACGCCGACCAACGCGAGGAGCGCCAGCGGGAAAGACGTGATCCGCGAAAACACGATCAAAAGACTTCCCAGGCAGAGGAGACTCCACAACAGCAACAGTCCCTTGCGTTTGATCCTGTGCGCCGTGGACGCCAGCAGCAGCACCGCCAACACCGCTCCGGCGCCGGGCGCAGCCATGAGAAGACCCAATCCTCCCGGCCCGACGCCCAGCACGTCTTTCTGAAAGACCGGCATCAGCGCCTGGTAAGGCACCGCGAAAACCCGCGGCACGTAGGCCGCCGCCATCAGCGCGAGCACCGTCGGATTGGACCAGACGTAGGCGAATCCTTCCTTCAGATTTGCCATTGCGGATGATTTCCGCGCTTCGTCCGACGCCGGCGGCACGCGCATCAAGTAGACCATCGCCAACACGCCCATGTAGGCCGCGCTTTGCACGAAAAAATTTCCCGCGGCGCCGAACGCGGCGATGAGCAGGCCGCCCAACGCCGGTCCGATAATTTTGGTGAGGTTGAATCCCGCTGAGTTCAGCGTGATCGCGTTCATCAACTCGCGCTTGGGCACCATGCCGGGAACGAGGCTTTGCCGCACCGGCTCGTTGAACGCCCACGCCATTCCGGTGAAGAGCGTAAAGACGAAGAGATGCCACGCCTGCAAGTAGTCCGAAGCCACCAGAACTCCCATGCTAAGCGCGGTGAAGACGAGGACGTATTGCGTGTTGAGCATCAATTTTCGCCGGTCCATCCGGTCGGCCGCCACGCCGGCGATCGGCCCCGCCACGAGAAAAGGCAGAGCGCGCACTCCGTTCAGCGCGCCGAGCAGGACCGCCGATCCGGTAAGATCGTAGAGCAGCCATCCGAGCGTCACCTGCTGAATCCACTGCCCGGCGCTCATCAGCACGGTGCCGGTCCAAAGATAACGGTAGTTGAGATAACGGAGCGAAGAAAAAGTGCGCAGCCTGAATGCCGGAGCGGCCGATTCAATCCCGGCCTCCGCTTCCGTCGTCGATAGTTCTTCCAAAAATCCTCCTCGCTCGGCCGTTGCGTTCGCAAACGCAACGAAGTTAGTATTAGCAAGATCCAGCCTGGGTTGCTAGAAAATCTTTTTTCGCGAGGTGCATGCTCATGAACTTGACGAAAAAAACTGCGGCGTTTTTACTCGGCGCGCTGATCGCTGCGACGCTCGCTTTCGCCGCGAGTCCGACGAAGATGGAATTAAAAAGTCCGGCGTTCGAAAACGGCGCGGAGATCCCGCGTAAATACACCTGCGACGGCGCCGACGTCTCGCCCGCTCTCGCTTGGGAAAGCGCGCCGGCAGGAGCGAAGACATTTGCGCTCGTCGCCGACGATCCCGACGCTCCGGTCGGGACCTGGGTCCACTGGGTGTTTTACGATTTACCGGCGACGACGAAGGATCTCGCCGAAGGCGTCGCCGCTGCCGAGACGCTGCCCGACGGCGCGAAGCAGGGGCTGAACGATTTTCGGAAAGTGGGTTACGGCGGTCCGTGTCCTCCGCCCGGGCCGGCCCACCGCTATTTTTTCAAACTCTACGCGCTGGACGCGCCGACGAACCTAAAGCCGCGCTCCACCAAGCAGCAGCTTCTCGACGCGATGAAAGGCCACATCCTGGCGGAGGCGGAGCTTGTGGGACGTTACGGAAGATAGTTCTACTTCGGCTTCTCAAATTTTAAAACGAATCTATCGCTCTTGCCGCGCGCCTCTTTGATCGCGTTCGTGGTCCGTGGATCTTCGGGACTCCTCAACATCTCCCCTTCTTTGCCCGGCTTGAAACCGGCGGCCGCCACTTCTTTCACCACCAGCGCTTTTTCTATCCGATGCAGAGTCTTCGCCGGCGCGTCACCCGCGCCATCGGCGGCATTGTGGTCCACGACGCCGAAAACTCCGCCCGGCTTGAGAGCGGCGAAAACTTTTTTATTCATCGACGCCCGATCCGCCGCGGCGACTTCGTGATAGTCCAGGTTGATCAGAACGAAATCGAGCGAGCCGTCCGAGGGCAGAGCCACGGCTCCCATGCCGCCTTCGAGCACCTTCACGTTCGCGTACTGGGGATTTTTGAAACGCTCGCGTGTTTCGTCTCGCACCGTGGGATTGGCGGAGTACACGACGCCTTTCTCGCCTACGGCCTGGGACAGGATGGCCGTGTAGTAGCCCCGGCTCGCCATGAGATCGGCGACTTTGTCGCCTGGCTTGACGCCATAAAAATTTAGCATCTCATCGGGCTTGCGGATCGCGTCGAGCGCCCGCTCGGCCTCCGGCCGTTCGGGATTGGCAAGGATGACCTTATAGTCCTGCGCCAGCGCCGGCGTCGCCACCAACAACAAAATGGCTGGGATTGCCTTCATCGCAGAAAAAATCTTCATCATCTTTCTCCTTATGAAGTCTGCGTTATCGATTATCACTCGATGCTTGTCTGAACATCGCGTCGTCGCGGCGGATATAACCCGGCGGCTTTCCGTGCTTGGAGCGGACCTGGAGCCAATCTCCCTCAGAGCCGACAACGTTGATCGTCATTCCTTTTTGGACCAAGGCCACTTCACGAGCAGAAGACGACGGTTTCTCCAAGACCGCCGTGTCTTGAATGATCTCATAAGCGCCGGGCTCGGCCGGGCGTTTCCGGCTCGGAGGCGGAGCGGAAGCGATACGCTCGCCTTGCCTCTGAGCCACTTTCAGCTTTTGCTGCGAGGCAGCCAACGCTTTCCTGGTTTCGTCCAACCTGGCCTCCAGCTCCTTCACCCTGCTGGAATTGGCCTCGGTCTCCTTGCGCAGCTCGGCGACTTCGCCTTTGAAGTCCAGAATTTGCCGGTCCTTGGCGGCTGAATCCTTGCCGATCGAATCCTTCGCGTTTTGCTCCACCGGCGGTGCCGACGCGATGTCTCCACTTTTTTTTCTGACAAAAGCCCGCGCCGTCAAGACAACGACGATCGCGAGCAGCGCAAAGATCACGACGTAAGTCCATCTCGGATATTTATTTCCCATACCGGCTCCTTGGACGGTCCTTCTGCTTACGCTGCGTTCGACTGAATCGTATTATGCACTTCCTTCGGCTGCTTTCCAAGATAGCGCTCCTGTGCTAAGTCAGTTGCGCAAGGAGAAAGAGAATGGCTTCAATCATCGGCGAAAAAGAGACTCGGAAGCTGATCGACATGCCGCGCGCGGTCAAGGCCGTGGAGCGGATTTTTCGCGACCGAGCGGCGGGCAAAATGCGCAGCCTGCCGCGGCGCCGGCTCAAGGGCGGCGAGAAGCAGCTCAACATCATGGCGTCCTGGCACGCCGACTCGGACTTGCTCTGCCTGCGCGCGTACGCCGGCGCGTCGAATACGATCACACTGTACAGCGGACGCACCGGCGAGATCCGCGCGATCTTGAACGCCGCGTACCTCAGCAGCCTGCGCACGGGCGCGGCGAGCGGCGTGGCGGCGAAGTATCTCGCCCCGGCGAAGACGGACGTGCTGGGAATCATCGGCCCCGGATGGCAGGCGACTTTCCAAGTCGAAGCGATCGTTCACGCTTGCGCCGTGAGGCAGGTGTCGGTTTACGGACGCAATCCAAAAAAGATCCGGGCGTTCATAAAAGAGATGAGCAGGAGACTCTCGGTCGAATTCAAAGAATCATCGTCGCTCGAAGAGCTGGAAGCGGAGTCGGACATTCTCGTTTTGGCTACCGACGCGGCCGCGCCGCTGAGCGACGGCGCGCGGCTCAAGCCGGAAGTCCTGGTGATCTCGATGGGCGCCAACCAGCCGGTGAAGCACGAGGTCTCCGCCGAGTTGATCCAGCGGATGGATTTGATCGTGACCGACGATCTTCCCACGGCCGAGACCGACAGCGGCGACCTGATCGCCGCCTGCGCGCAGGGAATCATTCGCTGGGAAGAGGTGATCCCTCTGGAAAAAATCGTCGCCGCAGGCTCCCCCGCACCGCGTCCGGAGCGGATTCTCTTTCAGTCGAACGGCATTGCCGACGAGGATCTGGCCGTGGGACGGTACGTCTGGGAACAGGTAAAAAAGAAAAAGATAAGGGTGAAAACGGTCGCCGAGATTTAGAATGGAAGGTTTTAAGACTGTCTTTCTTTTGCTCAGTTGGTTCAATGGTTTCCTAGATTTTTAAGTTGAAAAGTTTGAGATTTAACTCTAAAATTGTCTTGCAGTATCGTTCAAGGTCAGGCCGCGGCAAAGGAATAATCTAACCACCTTTCATTGAAGGGACATGGGATGAGCAAAAACTTAGATGCGTATTTAAGACTGAATAAAGCTAGGTATAAGGAGCAATATGTTGTCCTAGTGGATGGAAAGTTGGTGGCAAAAGGGAAGGACATAGAGAAAATACTGAAAAGGGTCCACAAAGCTTACCCGCGTCAAGTGCCCTTCGTGGCAAAGGTGCCGGGGGATAAGGTTCTTGTTTTGTGATTCGTTTTCGATATCAGCCTGAACGGTCCCCACTCGGTACAATCTATCGCCCCGTTGCTACTGTCATCCTGCAACATAAAGAATTGCTCATTGAACTGCCCTTGTATATTGACTCCGGGGCTGACCTTTCGATGATACCTTTCCGTTTCGGAAAGGCACTGAGTTTGGAACAAACCCCAAACGACCGGCTTAGAAAGATCAAAGGGATAACGGGGCCAAGTGTTCCATATGTCGTTAAACGACTCAACTTCATTTTTAAGGGAAGAAAAATCGCTGCAAGAGTGGCCTGGTCAATGATAGAAGAGGTCCCCCTGTTGCTGGGAAGGATGGATGTTTTTAACAGGTTTCGGATCACCTTTGACGAGAAAAATAAGACCATAGATTTTTTCGAGCATACATGAGCCAATCTTGAGCCCAGGCGTCAGTCGCTGTTGAAATATGAAAATCAGAAAAAATAAAAGAGAGACCCGCAAGGTCTCACTGATAAGCCCACTGGGTGCTGATGACCCTATATGGGAGCTGATTGGGTCCGGTTCCAGTGGGAAGCGAGATGTATCGCTACGCCACGACCACTACTTGGCGCAGGGAGATCGAAAGAAGTGGCGCAGGGGAACATCCACTGGGAAAATGTGATCCCCCTGGAAAAAATCGTTGCCGGCGGCGGCCCGACGCCGCGTCCCAAAAAAATCCTCTTTCAATCCAACGGCATCGCCGACGAAGACCTGGCGGTGGGGCAGCACGTGTGGGAGCAGGCGCGGAAGAAAAAGGCGAAGGTCAGAGAAATTTCTGAAATCTAGCTCTGATGCAAGACAATCCCGAGATATTAAACGGAGGAGCGTATGCGCACAGGTTCATATATCGGCGGTCAGTGGCATCACCCGAAATCGGAGCGCCTCGTCCGCAACGTCAATCCGGCCGACACCAAAGATATCCTGGCAGAGTTCCCCGCCGCGACGGGTGAAGACGTTCAGCGCGCCATCGACGCGGCGCAGGCGGCCTATCGCGGCTGGAAGAAGACGCCGGGCCCGGAGCGGGGGCGCGTGATCTGGCGTGCTGCGGATATCGCCCGCCAGCGAGCGGACGAAATCGCGCGCACCTTGACGCGCGAAGAGGGCAAGATCCTCAAAGAAGCCAAAGGTGAAGTGCTGAAGGGCATCTCGCTGTTGGAATTCTACGCCGGCGAGGGATTTCGCATGCACGGAAAAACACTCCCCTCCGAGGCGTGCGACACCTTCACCTACACCATCCGCCGGCCGCTTGGCGTCGTCGGTCTGATCGCTCCATGGAATTTTCCCTGGGCGATCCCGGTATGGAAATCCGCCCCGGCCCTGGTTGCCGGCAACACCGTAGTGTTTAAGCCGGCCGAGCTGACGCCGGCTACGGCCTCATTAATGACTGAGATCTACGAACAGGCGGGACTACCGCCCGGTGTTTTCAACATGGTCGTCGGCTCTGGCTCCGTCGCCGGCGAGGCGATCGTCAATTCCCGTGTGATTCGCGCGGTCTCGTTCACCGGCTCAAACGAGATCGGCGGGGCGCTTTACGTCAAAGCGGCAACTCGTGGCGCCAAGGTGACTTGCGAGATGGGCGGCAAAAACGCCGTTATCGTAATGCCGGACGCCGATCTGGACAAGGCGGCGGTCGCGATCCACGGCGGCGCTTTCGGCTCCACCGGCCAGCGCTGCACGGCGACGTCGCGTGTAATCGCGACGCCACAGGTCAAAGACGCGTTGCTCGAGCGCCTTGTCGAGCAAGCGAAAAAGATCAAAGTCGGATCGGGATTGGACGAGAGCGTTGACATGGGTCCCGCCGTGGACGAAAAGCAGTGGAAAACTGACCTGGACTACATCGAGATAGGAAAACGAGAAGGCGCGCGCCTCGTGCTGGGCGGAAAACGGCCGGGGCATCTGAGCAGCGGCTATTTCGTCGAGCCGACGATTTTCGATGACGTTACGCCCGACATGCGCATCTTCCGCGAAGAGATCTTCGGCCCGGTCCTGTCCGTGAGCGTTGCGAAGAACTTGGAGGAGGCGCTTCATTTCGCCAACTCGGTGGAATACGGCCTGACCAGTTCGATCTTCACGGAGAACATCGATACCATCCTGCATTTCGTCGAGGAGGTCGAGACCGGTATGGTCCACGTGAACGAGCCGACGATCGGCGGCGAGGCGCAATTGCCTTTCGGCGGCACGAAGTCCACGGGCGTGGGCGAGAGGGAGATGGCCGAAGAGGGGCTCAACTTCTTCACCGAACTAAAAACCTGCTTCATCAACTACTCGGGCAAGGCCGAACGGCTGATGATACGATAACCCGTCAATCCGCCGTCGGGCTCTGATGCGTGAGCAAAATCTCCCTCCGCTCGCGCGCGGACTGCATGATCGTCTGTCATGCTGAGCGGAGCGAAGCATCCCTCTTTTCCGCTCAGGGCAGGCTCCGTGAAGAATCTCTCTTCAGATTTGCCTTTCGGTTTTCCCTCGAAACTCTAGCAGGCTGCTGAAAAAATAGTTTTCGTGCTTCGACGGGCTCAGCACGAACGGAAAATCTTCAACGATTTTAACATATGCACCGTTCGCCCTGAGCTTGTCGAAGGGTGAACGGTGGGTTTTTCAGCAGTCTGCTAGACTTGAAACCCTAAACTTGCCCTCGGCCGGAAAGGCTCGCCTGCGAGGGCTCCGCCCCTCAT
>CAZNES010000021.1:0-59384 GCA_964572145.1 uncultured Syntrophobacteraceae bacterium | reverse complement strand
GCGGTTGTCGGCGCGGCAGACGGAGAGAAGTTGATAGATTGTAATGATTGTTATGCCTGACCCCGGCTCTGAACTATTCCGCCTCAGGCGGACCACCCTCTGCGCCGCTCCGCTACTTTACAATCTGCATAGCCGAAACGTACGTGCGGCTGCGCGGTTTAGTCCAACACGTTTTATCCCCCCATCGCTACTGCCGGAATTTTCCGCAACTTGATTGCTACCAGGCTTTGGGGATAAAACGCTATACGTTAGGCGAAGACGCATCGCGACAAATAGGGGGTATTCCTATGGATGTTTTCGAGAATGGCCGCAACATTCTAATAGCAGCTCTAGTCATGATCGCCGCGCAATCTTGGTCGTACGGTCAGTTGCTCGCCCAAACTCGGCCCGTTTCCATTCTGATCCTACGGCACGCTGAGGCGGATGCGTCGCAGCCAACGCAACCGCTGACTGCAGCAGGGCAGCGGAGAGCCGAGCTGTTGGCTCAGACGCTGCGCGGCGTAAAGTTCACGCACATTTTTGCAAGCCATACGACTCGTGCCCGCCAGATGGTGGAAGCGATAGCATCAGCCCAGAACCTCACGGTGATGCAGTTGCCGGCGCCCGGTTCGACCGTTGACGGGCAACCGGTGACCGATCAAACCGATCGTCGTGCCGCGATAGAGCCGATCTCGACAGCTTTGCTAAAACTGCCCGCTGGAAGCGTAGTACTCGCGGTGGTAAACAGCGAGAATATTTTTGCCATTTTCAATCGGCTCGGCGTCCCCGTTGCATCGGCGGGTAAGTCCTGTGCGCCGGGTACAATGTGTGTCCCTTGCACTGACAATAGCTGTTACCCTCGTAGTGAATACGATCTTCTTTGGCATCTTGTCCGCGAACCGGGTCGCGCCGAACCACTCGCTTTCATCGAGCTTCGCTACGCCGCTGGTGCGCGCGTTTCTGATTGAGTTTCTGATTGATAAGAAGTGTTACGAAGTCAAAGCCAAAATACCGCCTAACAATCCGCCTAACAATCGGCTTGACACAGATCTTCAGCCCGCTCGCTTTGCTCGCTGGCCTCGTCTGGTCAGCCTGATGCGTTAGGCCGCGTCCTCACGAGTTGATGCATGCATCGGTTTCCCAAGGCGAACAGATTCTGGTGGCGCAAGCCGCTCGTCCTTGTGGGCGGACGAGCGATCCCGGCCGAGTTGGCCGTGCTCGCCAAGGAATTCCGTACCAATGAGGGCGGTGTGTGGCTAAACTCCCGTGCAAGGGTAAGCGGCGTCGTCGACCTTGTGCCCTTTCACGGTTCAAAGGGACCCTCGTATCGGACGCGCCGCGAACCGTTGCCCTTGTTCGTTGCATCTGCGCTTGGGAACATTTACCGTCGGGCACAGCTCGGCAAGGGGTGTCCAGACCTGGTCATTTGGCGCTGTGATCGAGAGACGTTCAGGCTGGTTGAGGTCAAGTGCCCCCACTGGGACAAACCGAGTGCGGAGCAGGAGCGTTTCATTGCAGAGGCACGGGGTCGCGGAATCAATACGCGCATTGTGGAGTGGGAGTTCAGTGACGACGCGGCCTAACCAACGACTAGAGATTGACGCTCCTCGCGTCGCGCAACTCAGCCTTGGAGTTAGGTGTCAGTAGGGCCGTAGCATGAAAAGACAATATCTCGGCGATTCATACGATGCGGTGAAGCGGCTGTGGCAGGAGATATTTGCCCAATGGGCACCGCTGCACGCCGACCCAAGGTTCGTTCCCGAAGATGTTCGCACTGAGTTCACGGCCTTCACGCGAATTCCCATTATGACCCAGCGCATACTCGCGGCGCACTCGATCCTTAATGATCCAGACACTGGGATACGTTTGCCCACAGGGGCTAGTCAAGCCGAAGGCCGCTCTCATATCACGCTCTCAACAATTTGCTCCCAGCTAAAGAACGCGTCCGTGCGCTGTGTGATCACTTATGATCAAAGTAACCATCGGAAACGCGGTCTTACGCCTGAGAGTCAGCGGAACGCGAAGCTTCAATGGCTACGTCGAGAGAAGATATCCGCGTTTTACTATGTGTCTCATGCGCCGTTTTTGTTTGCATTTTCGAAGCCCAAGCTAATGCAAGGGGCGATAACGCGTCTGCAACGGGCGGGAGTGCCATCGAGTCGAATTGAGCGAGCAGAATGACACCTAACCGCGCGATCGAGACGGACGCTAGGTAAGCGTGGCCGCTGGCGCGCGCCGCTCAACGCGAGCGTTAACCGGACTACCCATGAACGAGCACGAGCAACACCGTACTGGACTTCTGCGTGATTGTCTTTTCAAGGTCTCCTTCTAACGCGTCAAACAATCCTTATCGTGGCCTCCGTTTCGGCTACCCTGATCAACGCTCTGAGCGATTGGGGCGCGTCCGCTTTATGCTGAATCGCGCGCACCATGCCCCGGTTGGGGCAGTACGTATAGGTCTGATGATCGACGATTTTAGCGCCGTCTCTGTACACCCAGTAAAATTCCAGGCAGTGAGGCGCTGCCGATAGTTGAAATCGAGTTGGGTGATCGTGATCGACTCGATTCGAGTTTCGGCCTTCGCGCCTTCGTAGCGCTTTTCTTCGAGCTGCCTCGTCTCGCCTTGTTGCCAATAGCCCAAAGGAAATTTGAGCCCGCCCGAAAACGTTCGGGTTCCGAATTCCGACCTCGAATCGTAAACTCTTCCCAGACCGTTCTTCGCTTCGTTGATCGCGAACAACTGCACTTTCACCCCCTGCTTTTCTTGATTCCTCCTCTCGTAGACAAGCAGCGTTTCCCCGGTGACGGGATGCTTCCATTCCGTCGGGCCCTTGATCTGCTTATTCGAGCGATCTCCGAAGCGAGTATCGGCGCGAGACGCGTTCAATTCCCTCGCGCCGTCCCACGGCTCGCCCGTCCAAAGCTCGACCGGAATAAATCTCTCCTTCTTGACGGCGTCGAGCGCATCGTCCCACGCGCTGCGATCCGCTGCCGTGGAAAGCGTTCTTGCGGCGGCGACGAGAATTAAAGCGGCGACAATTCGTTTCAGCTTGTTCTTCACTTGAAGGTAATCAGCGCCAGATTCGTAAACTGAAACAGTTTATTGGCGCTGGAAGGAAGAACGGTAAATTGGTGAATCGAATATTCCTGTTCGTATCTTGTGTCGGCATTGACGCCGTCCATGGGCATGACAATGTTGTATCGATATATTCGCGCCGCCGTGGTCGCCGTGTAGAGAACCGTGGAGTTGGTCGAAGATCCGGTTATGACCAACGTCTTGGCGCCCTTCTCCTTGAGCAAAGCCTGAAGCTCTCCTCCCATGAATTTGTCGAACCCATCCGGATAGATAACCGCTTCGCTCTCTTTCCGCTTGAGCGGCGACGCCACCTCGCCGAGCGGCGTTCCTTTGGCAGAGAGCGAGACTGAATATATGATCGGCACGGCAGCGGCCCTGGCCTTATCCAGAAATTCGCCCATCGCCGGCATGAGCTTCGAGCAAACCTGCTTCGCGTCATGGCAGCGGCTGCTCAGGTCGAGAACCAGGACCGCCGTGCTCTTGGCGTCGAGAGTTATCGGCTTCGGCTCCGGTCTATTCGGGCCTTCCTGCGCGCATAACCCGGAGGCCAGCAGCATGGAAAATAGGAAAACACCGGCTTGTTTCAGGATCATTGTTTCCTCCTTTTTACTTTTTACTTTTGCCTTTCAGTAGATCGGCGAAGACAAAACCGTCGCGCTCAACGATTTCGCCCAGCTGGACTGGAACGGGATAATGAAACATCGGCCCGTCGTAGGCAAACGTATGAAACTCGCCGCGCTCGCCGCACGGATCGACGCCGGGAGGAAGGTCCGCGAGAAATTCGGCGTCAAATTCTCTTCCGGCAAAGGACGGCGGCAATTGCTTCGGATCGACGCACGTGACGCGAGCGCGCAGGCCCGAAGCGATCATTTCACGCGCCAGCTCTTTTGTCGGCAGCGCCCAGATAGGAAAAATCGGGGAAACGCCGGTTTCCCGGAGGCGCTCCTCGCGGTAGCGACGAATGTCTTCCAAGAAGAGATCGCCGAAGGCGAGTGTGTTTACTCCGTCGGACTTGGCTCTTTCGATGGCGGCGAGCATCGCGGCTTCGTATTCGCCATTGCTACAAGGACTGGGAATCGGAATCTTCCAGAGCGGCAGGCCAACAGCATTTGCCTGGGCATCGAGCAGCTCGACTCTGACCGCGTGCATGGCAACGCGCGAGTAGACTTCATTGACGGTCGTCAGCAAGCCGACGACTTCGACTTCTCCCCGTTTTCTCAAAACGTGCAGCGACCAGGCGCTGTCTTTGCCGCTGCTCCAGGACAAAAGCGCTTTGGGACACGAGCCATCCATCGCCCCCTCGGATTAACCCAATCCGATCTAAAAGTCCATTCCTTCGGCGCCGCCGCCGCGTTGACATCGTAGCGCCCTATCGGATAGGCTCAACGAAATCGGCCGTCTCGCCGGCCGCAATCATTGATCGGCTGAATTTATGGCGCAGTGGCATTGGCGCGAATGGATAACCGACCCGGAGCAGCGACGCAGGCTTCATCTCCTGGCCAGGGTCCCGTTGTTCGCCGGTCTCAGCCGGCGGCAGTTGGGCAAGTTATTGGTGAAGCTTTTTGAGAAGCGCTACGAGGCCGACGAAACGATTTTTCGCGAGGGCGATCCCGGCAAGGCGCTTTTCGTCGTCCTCGACGGAAAGGTCTCGATCATTCGCACCGCCGACGGAGCCGAAAAACCGCTCACGGTTCTCACGCCCGGCGCCTACTTCGGCGAGCTGGCGCTGATCGACGACCAGCCGCGCTTCGCCGGCGCCCGCGCGGACGACGAGACCGTCCTGCTGATCCTCTACAAAAGCCACTTCGACGACTTGATCGAAGGCCAGAAGGCGCTCGCGATTCAAGTCATGGAGAATCTCCTCAAGACGCTGGCCGGCTACGTCCGCGCGGAACAGTCGCGCAGCGCGCTGCGCGCCGCCAAGAGCGGCGCCGTGTCGATCGCGGAACAAAGCGCGATTGCCGTGGAGAGGACCCGCCGGTGACTCAGGGAGAGTCCGCCGCCGCAAACCAAGCGCCGGCGCGGCGCTGGTTCCCGCCGCCGCCGTCGATCATCTGGGCGCTCGGCATCGCGGTTGTGATCCTCATCGTCTACGTCGCGAGCGACGTGGCCGTGCTCTTTATCCTTTCCGCCGCCCTGGCCTACGTCCTCAACCCGCTCGTCAAGATGGCCGAAGGAGTCGCCATCCGACGCGAGCTGGCTGTGACCGGAATCTATCTCGGCATCGCCCTTGTGCTGCTGATGGCGGCGGTCCTTCTTCTGCCGATGCTCCGCGCCGAGATCAACACCCTTTCATCGGGATCGTTCACGCAACAGCTCGATCAGGCTGTCGATACTCTCCATCGCGAGATCCTTACGGAGTACCCGGCCGCGCGGCAAATTTTGGGCGACCCGGAGGCGCGCAACGAACGGCTGAACGCCCTTATCGAGCATCAGACGGCCAACTTGCCCAACCTTCTCACTCACATGGTATCGATCGTCATTGTCATCGTCCTGATTCCCGTGTTTTCTTATTTTCTGCTGCGCGACAGCCGCAAAATGATCCAGCTCTTCATGGACCGGCTGCCCGCAGTTCACATCGAAACTTCGGTCGCGGTCTGGTGCGAGATCGATCGCATCATCGGCCGTTACATTCGCGGCCTGGCACTGGACGGCCTGGCGATCGGCACGATTGCGGCCACGGGTCTCTGGGCATTCGGCGTCAATTATCCGCTGCTTCTCGGCGCTTTCTCGGGCATGGCCAACGTCGTTCCCTACGTCGGGCCGTTTATGAGCGGCACGGTGGTCGGCATCATCGCCACGATTCAATTCAAAAGCTTAGCGCCGCTCACCAAAGTCCTGCTGCTTTACCTGGGAATTAAATTTTGCGATATCACGTTTATCAGTCCGATAACCGTCGGCAGGAGCGTTCACCTTCATCCGATTCTGCTGATCGCCTCCCTTCTGATCGGCGGTCACGCCTTCGGCCTGATCGGGATGATCGTCGCGGTTCCTACGGTGACGACGCTGCAAGAGGTCACGAGACTCCTGCTCGAGCACCGCCGACGCCGCGCCGGCCACAGCGCGACGCACCACACGAGGGCGCTTCCGCTACAAACTTACGTCTGCTGATATGAGCCCTCCGGCAAGCCCACCGGCACTCGCGGCGCAATGCCAAATTTGCGGCACGCTGCTCTCGGGCGCGCTCGCCCGCGTGTTCCGCGTCGCGGGCATCAAGCGCAGCCCGCGCAATCCGAACATCTGCAGCCGCTGCGATACTCACGTCGAAGAGGGACGCCTGGTCGAGATGACGGTGGTTTTCGCCGACCTCTCTTCGTTCACCGAGCTGACCCACGAGCTGGGCGCCCAGCGCACGCACGAGGTCGTGGACGCCTTTTTGCGCGCGGCGAGCGGTATCATCACCCGGCACGGCGGCTTTATCGACAAATACATAGGCGACGCGGTCATGGCGCTGTTCAACGTGCCGATCCATCACGACGACCACGAGCGCCGCGCCGTCGCCGCGGCGCTCGAGCTTCAGTCGAGTATGGCGGGCTTAAGCGAGCGCTTTCACATGGACCTCAAAGCGGCGGTCGGAATCGCCTCGGGCTGGGCGCGCGTCGGGCGCCTCGGCTCGGAGGAGAGCAAGGACGTCACCGCCATCGGCGACGTGGTGAACGTGGCGGCGAGGCTCGAGGCCAAAACCAATCCGGGCGAAGTTCTGATCAGCCATGAGGTTTATGAAAAAGTGGCGGCCGACTTCCCCGGCGTCGCGGAAGAGCGGCTCGCGCTGAAGGGATTCCGCGATCCGGTGGGCGCGCATCGCCTGCAGGAGAGAACGGATTTGCCGCGCCCCGCCGAGGCGGCCGAGAGCGAGCCCAAGCGCGGCGTGAGTTGGGGCGCCGTCGTCTTCGGCATCCTGGGCGCGCCGTGCGCCGTGACGACGCTGATCGGTCCGCTGGCTGTCGTCCTCGGCGTCGGAACGCTCTTCGGTCTCGCCGGAATTCTAACCTATCTCGACCAAAGCCCGTTGCGCATCCCCGTGCTCATCGTGGCTGCTCTCGGAGCGGTCGCCAATCTCTACACACTGCGGCGCGCGCGGCAAATCCGCGCCGAGGCTGCGGACCGGGCGATCGGCATGACGCGCCTGGAAAAACGCCGCGCCGCCGTCGTATTGGGAGCCGCCGTTCTGACTCTGTTTATGGTTGGGTTCGAGATTATCGCGCATATCATCCTCCACTCCGCTTGACAGCGATTATTCACTGCCATAGTAGTATCCACAGATTAAAGCCGCTCGTTACCATAGGAGGACGCCATGAAGGTTCGCCGCATCGCCAAATCCCTTGCGCTTCTGTTGTTCGCCGCGACCACCGGCATTTTAACCGCCGGCCAAGCCGACGCCCAGAAGATCAAGTTGGGCTCGTCTTTGAGCCCGCCGTCGCTCGATTCGATCTCGCCTTATGTCGCGATCGAAAAAGGCTTCTTCAAGAAGTACGGGCTTGACGTCGAGGTCGTGGAGTTCCGGGGCGACGCCGTGCACGTGAAGGCGCTGCTCTCCGGCGACATCGACCTTTCGATCAACATGGGCGCGACCGAAGGAATCGTCAGCGCTTCGAAAAAGGCGCCGATCAAGCTCTGGGTCGTCGCCAATCCGATCACGCCCTATCACTTCATCGCGCGCAAAGAGGCCGGCACGACGCTTCAAGCCTTGGTGGGAAAAAGCATCGCTGTCTCCGGCATCGGCGCGATCTCGTACCACATCCCGCGCATCGTGCTAGAACGAAGCGGCATTGATCCGGAGAAAATGAAATACGTCGCTGTCGGCTCGCCGGCCGACCGCTTCAAAGCCATGGTCGCCGGCAAAGTCGACGCGACTATAGTGACCAACACGGAGGCGGCCAAGCTCGGCAGCTATCCGGAGATTATCGCTCTCGTCAACGTCGCCAAGGTCGTCCCGGAGATTCCTTACGAGTTCGGCATGGCGAAAGAAGAATACCTGCAGAAGAATGCCGACACGGTCCAGAAACTGACCAAGGCCATTATCGAGACCAACCGATGGATCGCTGCCAATAAGGCCGGGACGGTCGAGGTCGCCAGGAAAATCCTGCCGGAGGAACCCGCGGACGTGCTGACCAGGGCCTACGATATGGCCGACCCGCGTCTGTGGGGCGTCAACGGAGATCTCACGGAAGCTTCGTACAACTACACCGTGGAATTTCTAAAAAAAGTCGGCTACCTGGAAACGCCGGTGCCCTACAAGCAGTTCTTCGATCGCCGCTTCGTCGATCAGGCGTTGAAGGATTTGGGCGGCCGGAAGTAAAAACCGTGTTCGTGATCGTGATTCGTGTTCGTCACGAGTACGAGCCACGAGCACGATCACGATAACGTATGCTTGAGGTCCGGCATTTAAGCAAAGTTTTCTTCGAGCAGAACGATCCGCGCAAGCCCGGGCTGGTGGCGCTCTACGACGTTTCTTTCTCCGTTCGCAAGAATGAATTCGTTTGCCTCCTGGGACCGAGCGGCTGCGGCAAGACGACGCTGATCCGCATTATCGCCGGACTCATTGCCGCGGATAAGGGCGAGATTCTCGTCAACGGCGCGCCGGTGCGAGAGCCGGGGCGCGATCGCTGCATGGTCTTCCAGCAGTTTGGCCTGCTTCCCTGGCGCACCACGCTCGGCAACGTCGAGTTCGGCCTGGAGATCGAGGGCGTTCCGCGCGAGGAGCGGCAAAAAGTCGCCCGCCGCTATCTCGATCTCGTCGGCCTCAACGGTTTCGAGAATTACTACCCGCATCAAATCTCCGGCGGCATGCAGCAGCGCGTGGGAATCGCGCGCGCCCTTTCCAAAAAACCCGACATTTTGCTCATGGACGAGCCCTTCGGCGCCGTGGACGCGCAAACGCGCGAGCAGCTCCAGGAGGAGCTGCTCAAGATCTGGGCCAAGACCGATACCACGGTGATCTTCGTCACCCATAGCATCGACGAGTCGGTTTATCTGTCGGACCGCGTCATCGTCATGCAATCGCGCCCCGGCCGGATCAAGGAAGAAGTGAAAGTGGGTCTGCCGCGCCCGCGTTGGGAGGGAGACGTCAAAGCCGATCCACGCTTTGCGCAACTCCGCGCCGAGATCCGCGAATCGCTGCGAACTTAAGTCATGGTTTCCACCGACGAACAAATCATCACGGAGCTGGGGCTCCGGCGCGAGCGACCCTGGTCCATTTACGATTATCCCAATCTGATCCGCGCCGCGTCCGTGTTGTGTTTTCTTTCGGCCTGGGAAATTTACGGCCGGCGCACCGATCCGCTTCTCCTCACCTATCCCACGGCGGTGCTATCCGCGGCGCTACAGTTGATCGGCACAGGCGAGCTGCCGCGGCAACTGATGGCGAGTCTGCTGACGCTTGGAGTCGGCTTTGTCCTATCGGTCGTCCTGGGTGTGGGATTCGGCCTCATCATGGGCCGCTCGCGCATCGCGGAAGCCGCGCTCGACCCGCACATGAACGCGCTCTACGCGACGCCGCAGGTCGCGCTGATCCCGCTCCTCATGATGTGGTTCGGCCTCGGATTCCCGGTCAAGGCCGCGATCATCTTCCTCTTCGCTTTTTTTCCGATCTTGATCAACACCGCCAGCGGCGTCAGAAACGTCGGCGCCTCCATGGTCGAGGTCGGCCGCGCTTACATGGCTTCCCACCGGCAAGTCCTTTTGAAGATTATTTTTCCCGCCGCGCTTCCTTTCATCATGGCCGGCGTGCGCATCGCCGTCGGCCGCGCAATCGTTGGCATGGTCGTGGCCGAGCTGTTCACGGCGATCACGGGACTCGGCGCCATGCTCACGCTCTACGGCAATCTCTTCGAGACCGCCAAGATGTTCGTCGTCATCATTGTGTTCGGACTCTTGGGCGTAGCCCTGATCCGCGCGACCCAGGCGCTGGAGAACCGGATGGGGCGCTGGAAAGAAACGGAGCGGGCAATCCAATAGCCCTTCGGGCTATTGGAATCTCAAATTTCAGATTTCAAATTTCAGATTATGAGATATGAGATATGAAATTTGAGATTCCGAGCGGAGCGAGGATATGGCTCTGAATACGCTCGAAGAAACGGCGCTGCGCGATCTGGATCTCGCGCGCGCCCGGACTTTTCGCCTCACCGATCACCTCGGCTTGATCCGCGGCTCATCGGTCGTCGCGGTTATTCTTTTATGGGAGTTCTTTGGCCGCGACGTAAACCCGCTCTTCCTCTCCTACCCGAGCGCGATCGCGCGCGCCACGGTGCAACTGCTGGCGGCGGGCGAGTTTCAGCGCCAGGCTCTTGGAAGTCTCCAGGTCTATGCCATAGGACTCTCCGCCGCGCTCGCGCTCGGCATCTTCCTCGGACTGCTCATGGGACGCTATCGTCTGGCGGAATATCTTTTGGACCCCTACGTCTATGCTCTGGACGCCACGCCGCGCGTCGCGCTCATTCCGCTGTTGCTCCTCTGGTTCGGCCTTGGCCCTTCGGCGCGGATCGCCGTGGTATTTTTAAGCGGCATCTTCCCCGTGCTGATGAACACCTTCAGCGGCGTCAGGACCGTGAGCGCCGACCTGGTCGAAGTCGGCCGCGCTTATGGCGCGCGGGAAGAAAAGATCTTCACCAAAATCATCATCCCGGCCTCGCTGCCGTTCATCATGGCGGGCATTCGTCTGGCCGTCGGCCGTGCGCTGATCGGCATCATCACGGCGGAGATGTTCGCCGCGGTCACCGGGCTGGGCGCGCTTTTGATACGCTATTCCAGCGCGCTGGCGACCGATAAGTTTTTTGTTCCGGTGATTTTCCTCTCGCTTTTGGGAGTGGCTCTCAGCCGCGCGGTGGAAGCGCTGGAAAGAAAGATGGCGCCGTGGAAAAAAACCGAGCGGGCGCTGTAGCGAGAGAAAACTGAGTAGGGGCGGTTCGCGAACCGCCCCGACAATTTTTTAGCCTTGGTGAGCGGGTGCTTGTCTGCGCTCGGCGACCTTCGTGATCGCCGCCCTGAGCTCCGGATGGGCGTCGAGCAGGCGGCGGAAGTCCGCCACCTCGAGCGCCAGCAGTTGGCATTCATGCACAGCCGTCACCGTCGCCGTTCGAACCGTGTCGCGCAAGAGCGCGATCTCGCCGAAGTATTGGCCGCGCCCGAGCCGCACCGCATAGGGCTGGACGTCCACTTCCACTTCGCCCGACATGATGAAGAACATGGCGTCGGCGGGCTCGCCGCGGCGCACCACGACGTAGTGAGCGGGAACGATCTGCGGCTTCAGCAGGCTCGCGATCTCGGCGATGCGCGTCGCGTCGAGCCCGGCGAACAGCGGCATTTTGGCCACCGTGTGCCAGGTGACGACGAAATCGCGCTTGCGGATCTCGGTCGCAAAACCCGTGGCGAGGATGCCGGCGGGCACGGCGAACATGACGATGCCGAGAATCATGACGACGCCGCCGAACATCCTGCCGAGCGGCGTGTGCGGCACGACATCGCCGTAACCGACGGTCGCCATCGTCACGATGGCCCACCACATCGTATGCGGAATGCTGGCAAAAGCCTCCGGCTGCGCGCGGCGCTCGATGATAAACATGATGCCGGATTCCACCATCAACAACACCGCCATGACGAGGAATGCCGCAAGCAAGGGCTTGCTCTCGGCGCGGATCACTGCCACGAACAGCGACAATCCCGGCGCATAATGCGCCATTTTGAGCAGGCGCAGCAGCCTGAGGACACGGAGCCAATCCGGATGGACGGGAAGAACCAGGTCGAGAAAAAACGGCAACACGGCAAGCAGGTCGATGATTCCGAAGGGCGAAACGGCGTAGCGCAGCCGCGCCCGCCAGGGCTGTGCGGCGCCCGTGGGATCGCCCTCGGGCGCGACCCACCATCGGAGCGCGTAGTCGAGGGTAAAAATTGCCACCGCAACGAACTCGATCGCGGTGAATATCGCGCTGTAAGAAGCGCGCAGCGACTCCATGGTCTCCAGGGCAACGGCGGCAACGGTCGTCACGATCGCGGCGACCAGGAAAAAGCTTATGAATCTGCGCGCCGCCGAACGGGTATCCGTCTCCAGCAGCATGTCGTAGATGCGCGACCTCAAATCAGAAATCTTGTCCGCGACCATACTGCCAACTCATTACCGTAGGGGCGTATAAATGTCCAACTTTAAGATCTTGACCCTACAGAAGTCTTAACCTATTCTTCCGGGCGGTCAGAAAGGTCCAGCTACAAGGCGCGCGCAGATCTGACGAGCGCAGGCGTACTCTTTTCAGTACGTCGAGCGAGGCAGATCAAGCGCAACGCCGTAGATGGGCCTTTATGGCCGCCTGGTTGGGTCGTAGCCGAGGACGGGCGATAGCCAGCGCTCCACCTCCGCGACGGTCATTCCCTTGCGCTTGGCGTATAATTCTACCTGGTCTCTGCCGATCGCGCTCACGGCAAAATAGCGGGACTCGCGATGCGCGAAGTAGAGGCCGCAGACCGCGGCGGCGGGCAACATCGCGAAGTTTTCCGTCAACGTGATGCCGGTCGCTTTTTCCACGTCGAGCAAGTCGAAGAGAGTTCTCTTCTCCGTGTGGTCCGGGCAGGCAGGATAACCCGGCGCGGGGCGGATACCCTGATATTTTTCGGCAATCAAATCCGCGTGGGTCAGATTCTCGCTCTTGCCGTATCCCCAATCGGCGCGCGCCCTCTTGTGCAGGCATTCGGCGAACGCCTCGGCGAGCCGGTCCGCCAGCGCCTTGGCCATGATCGCGTTGTACTGGTCGTAGTCCTTCTCGAAGCGCGCGGCCAACTCCTGCGCGCCGTGGCCCGTGGTCACGGCGAACGCGCCGACATAATCCGTGAGGCCGCTCTCGCGCGGCGCGACGAAATCGGCAAGCGCCAGTTGCGGCTTCCCGCCCTGGCTCTCTTTCTGCTGGCGCAAGGTGTGAAGCCGCGTAAGCTCCCGCTCACGTGAAGCATCCGTGTAAAGAATAATATCGTCGCCGTCGCTGTTGGCCGGATAAAAGCCGTACACGGCGCGGGCGGTCAAGAGTTTTTTCTCGACGATTTCGTCCAGAAGCTTTTTCGCGTTCGCGAAGAGCTCTCTGGCGGCGGGCCCGCGCGCGGGATCGTTCAACAGATCGGGATAACGGCCCCTCATTTCCCACGTGTGAAAAAAAGGCGACCAGTCGATGAAGGGAACGAGCTCCCGCAAGGGAAAATCGCCCGGCGTTTTCGGGCCGGTGAATTCCGGCACGTGGATGTGCGACTCGTCCCAGTCGACGTGAAGTTTTTTCCGTACGGCTTCCTCGTAGGTCAATAGTTGAACCGCCGACTTGGCCTCGTATTGCCGGCGCAGCTCTTGCTGCTCGGCGCGGTTTTTAGCGTCCAATACCTTTCGGCTCTGCGCCGTGGCCAGGCCGCCGACGACCGGCACCGCGCGCGAGGCATCCATGACGTGAATCGTCTCGTGCCGGTAGGCCGGCGCGATCTTCACCGCCGTGTGCCGCTTGCTCGTCGTCGCTCCTCCTATGAGCAGCGGCAGGGTGAGGCCGCGGCGGTCCATCTCTTTGGCGACATGGACCATCTCGTCGAGCGACGGGGTGATGAGTCCGGAGAGGCCGATGATGTCCGCCTTTTCTCTGATCGCGGTCTCGATGATCCGGTCCGCCGGCACCATGACGCCCAAGTCGATGACCTCGTAGTTGTTGCAGCCGAGAACGACGCCGACGATGTTTTTTCCGATGTCGTGCACGTCGCCCTTCACCGTCGCGAAGACAAGCTTCGCGCGCGCCTTGCCTTGATCGGCGGCCTTTTTCTCCGCCTCCATGAGCGGCGTGAGATGAGCGACGGCCTTTTTCATAACGCGCGCGCTCTTGACGACCTGGGGAAGAAACATTTTTCCCTCGCCGAAAAGATCGCCGACCACGTTGATGCCGTCCATCAGCGGGCCTTCGATGATCTGCAGCGGGCGCTCGTATTTCTTGAGCGCCTCTTCCAGGTCCGGCTCGATGTAATCGAGAATTCCCTTGATGACCGCTTCCGAGAGCCGGTGCTCGACACTCCCGTCGCGCCAGGCTGCTTGTTCCGCGGGAGTTTTCGCGGCGCCCTTGTAGCTTTCGGCCAGCACCAGCAACCGCTCCGTAGCGTCGGCCCGGCGGTTAAAAATGACGTCCTCCACGCGCTCGAGCAGTTCCGGGGGAATCTCCTCGTAGACCGCAAGCTGACCGGCATTGACGATCCCCATGTCCATGCCCGCCTGGATCGCGCGGTAGAGAAACGCCGCGTGCATCGCTTCGCGCACGCCGTCGTTGCCCCGGAAAGAGAAAGAAATGTTGCTGACGCCGCCGGAGATGTGGCAGCGCGGGAAAATCTGCTTCAATTGCTTAGCCGCTGCGATGAAACTGATCGCGTACTCGTTGTGCTCCTCGAGGCCGGTGGCGACGACGAGGATGTTGGTGTCGAAGATCAAGTCGCTCTCGTCGAAGCCGATCTCCGCGGTGAGAATCTTGTGCGCGCGCCGGCAGATTTCGAGACGGCGCTCCACCGTCGTAGCCTGCCCTTCTTCGTCGAAGGCCATGACGACGACCGCCGCACCGTAATTTTTGACCAGCCGCGCGCGCCGCCGGAACTCATCCTCGCCCTCTTTGATCGACAGAGAGTTCACGACGGATTTTCCCTGGACGCATTTGAGACCCGCCTCGATCACGTCGAAGTTCGAGCTGTCGATCATGATGGGAATCCGGCTGATCTCCGGGTTGGCCGCGATGTGATTCAAAAAAACCGTCATCGCCTGCGCGGAATCGAGCATACCCTCGTCCATGTTGACGTCGAGGATATTGGCGCCGCCCTCGACCTGCTCGCGCGCGACCGTCAGCGCGTCCTCGTATTTTTCCTCGCGAATGAGCCGGGCGAATTTGCGCGAGCCGGCGACGTTGGTCCGCTCGCCGATCATGATGAAATTGGAATCAGGACGGATCGTGAGCCGCTCGAGACCGCTCAGGCGCGTGAAGCCGTCGCGCTCGGCGGGAACGCGGGGCCGCGCGCCGCGCACCGCTTCGGCAATCGCGGCGACATGCGCCGGCGTCGTGCCGCAACAGCCGCCGACGAGATTGAGCCAGCCCTCCCTTGCCCATGCGCCCAAATGCTTCGCGATCTCTTGAGGCCCCATGTCGTAACCGCCGAACTCGTTCGGCAGTCCCGCATTGGGATAGGCGAAGATAGGCAGGTGCGAGAGGCGAGAAAGCTCGTCGATGAACGGCGCCATTTGCTCAGGGCCAAACGCGCAGTTGATGCCGACGGCGGCGAGATCCGCGTGGGAGATCGAAGTCAGGAAGGCGTCCAGCGTCTGCCCCGACAAAGTCCGGCCGCTCCGGTCCGTGATCGTCACCGAGGCGAGAACGGGCACACGGACGCGGCGCTCGTCGAAAAACTTGGCGATGGCGAACAAACACGCCTTCAAGTTCAACGTGTCGAACGTCGTCTCCGGCAAGAGCAGATCCACGCCGCCGTCCACGAGACCGCGCACCTGTTCGTAATAGGCATCGACGAGCTGGTCGAACGTCGTCGCTCGAAAGGCCGGGTTGTTGACGTCGGGCGAAAGCGACGCCGTCCGGTTCGTCGGACCGATCGAGCCCGCGACCAAGCGCGGCCTCTCCGGCGTCTTTTGGCTCATCGCGTCCGCGGCGGCTCGGGCAACCTTGGCCGCGGCGACGTTGATCGCGTAAACCTCGCCCTCGAGAGCGTAGTCGGCAAGCGAGATGGCGTTGGCGTTGAACGTGTTGGTCTCGATAATGTCGGCGCCGGCTTCGAGAAAACTCTGGTGAATTTTCTCGATCGCATCGGGCCGCGTCACGGCGAGCAGATCGTTGCAGCCCTTGAGCGGCCGGGAGTGCCGCGCGAAGCGCTGCCCGCGAAAAGCCTCCTCGTCGAGCTTGAGCGCCTGGATCATCGTGCCCATGGCCCCGTCGAGGATGAGGATTCTCTCCGCGAGCAATCGCCTCAATGTATCTTCGATTTTTCCCATTTCAATTCCGCTGAAACTTGGCTTATTTGCGTAGAATAGCAAGCGTTCGAAAGGGTCGCAAACTTGCCGCCGGAGTGCTATAGGGCGCTATGGTTCGGATGGACAGCAAATCTTTTTTGGATCTCGTGCGGACGCGGCGCAGCGTCAGAGTTTACAAGCGCGGCAAGGTCACCGACAAGCAGTTGGAAACGATCCTGGAAGCGGCGCGCTGGGCGCCCTCGGGCGCGAACACCCAGCCGTGGGAGTTGGTCGTGACGCGCGACCGCGAGAAGATGAAGCGCGTGCGGCAAATTTACGACCGGGAGTGGAAGCAGCGGAAGCTCGAAGACCCGGTTCACTACAAGGGCCTCAAGAAAGATTACGTCGGCGACGTGAGCGCGCTTGTGCTGGCCTGCGGCGACCCGCGCACGATGCGCGTCTATCTCACCACACGCCAGCCGGGCGACCGGGAAAAACTTTTTCAGGCCAGCATCGCCAACGCCGTCGAGCACATGATGCTCATGGCCGCGAGCATGAATTTGGGAACCGTCTGGGTATCCGTTCGCGAGGAAGTCGAGCCCGAGCTGCGCGAGCTGTTCAAAGTGCCCCAGCCGCTGAGACTATTATGGATCATGCCTATCGGCCACGCCACGAGTTGGCCCAAGGCCAAGCCACGCAGGAAAATCTCAGATTTCGCTCACCGGGAAGTTTACGATTCGAAGAAGCTTCGGCAGGATTCCGACATCCGGGCTTGGCCGAAGAGCTAGGGGAAAATTAGGACAGAGAAGAATAGGACGCATACGACAGATAGGACCCATATTGAATACTCAAAGAGGGTGACGAGATGGCGGAGGAAAAAAACAAGACACAGCCGGGTTTGATTCCGCCGCACGGCGGCTACCGTGAATTGAAATCGTATCAGAACGCGGAGATCGTCTATGACGCCACAGCCAGGTTCTGCGACCGGTTTATCGACCGTCGGTCGCGCACGCACGACCAGATGGTGCAGGCCGCGCGCAGCGGCAAACAAAACATCGCGGAAGGCAGCATGGCCTCAGGCACTTCCAAAAAAACCGAACTCAAGCTGGTGAATGTGGCGCGGGCGAGTCTCGAAGAACTTTTACTGGACTACCAGGATTTTTTGCGGCAGCGCGGTCTAACGCTTTGGCCGAAAGACCACGCGACAGCGCAGGTGGTAAGAAAGCTGGCTTACGCGCAGAATAGGTCGTATAGGACGTATGCGGCCTATATTGAAGAAGCTCCACCGGAGGTCGCTGCAAACACACTGATCTGCCTGATCAACCAGACGAACTACTTGCTAGACCAGCAACTGCGCCAGCTTGAGCAGCAATTTCTGCAAGAGGGCGGGTTCACCGAAAAACTGTATCGGGTACGAAGCCAAGCCAGAAGAAAAATATAGGTCGTATAAGTCCTATAGGCCCTATACTCAGGAAAGCTCAAATCGTGGAAATTTCGTACTCATCGTGTCGCAGCCGTTCCGCCGCCTTGATGATGATCTTGTGGTTGATCTCGCGCTCGAGGAAATCGAGGCTGTGGTTCTCTTCGTCGTAGAGGAAGTTGGCGATGTCGGGGTGGAGCCGGACGACGATCCGCTTGCCGTCCTGCAGATGGGTTTTTTCTTTTTTGATCGCGCGCAAAATTTCGTAAGCCACCGTGATGTTGGATTTCACCCGCCCGTGTCCCTTGCAGTAGGCGCAGGGGCTCAGAAGCAAATTCTCCAGGCTCTCGCGGGAGCGCTGGCGCGTCATCTCAACCAGCCCCAGCTCGGAAATTTTTAAGATATTGGTCCGGGCCTTATCGTGCTTGATCGCCTCCTTGAGCGCCTCGTAGACCCGTTTTCGGTTGCCCTCTTTTTCCATGTCGATGAAGTCGATGACGATGATGCCGCCGATATTTCTGAGGCGGAGCTGATGCACGACCTCCTGCGCCGCTTCGAGATTGGTCTTGTAGATCGTCTCCTCCTGGTTCCGGCGGCCGACGAACCGTCCCGTGTTCACGTCGATCGCGGTCAGGGCCTCGGTCCGGCCGATGACGAGATAACCGCCCGAATGCAACCAGACTTTACTCTCCAGGGCTTGCGTGATTTGTTTCTCGACACCGAAGTGGTCCATGATCGGCTCGGCCTCGGTGTAAAGCGTGACTTTGGACTTGAGCCGCGGCATGAAATGGCCGACGAATTCGAGAATGCGCCGGTATTCTTTCACCTGATCGATATAGACCTGGTGCGTCTCCATGGCGAAAAAATCGCGTATCGTGCGGGTGATGAGATCGAGATCTTGATGGATCAGCGACGGCGCGCCCGCCGTCTCGGCTTTTTTCTTGATGCCGCGCCAGAGCTTGGTCAGGAACGCGAGGTCCCTTTGAATCTCCCGCTTGCTTCGCCCCTCGCTCGCGGTCCTCAAGATGAACCCACCTTCTTCGGTCGTCATCGAGAGCGCGATCTCTTTGAGCCGCTTTCGCTCTTTGTCGTCGTCGATGCGCCGCGAAATTCCCACGTGGCTCACGCTCGGCATGAAAACAAGATAGCGCCCCGGCATCGAGACGTGCGAGGTGATGCGCGCGCCTTTGGTTCCCAGCGGGTCCTTGGCGACCTGCACGAGGATTTCCTGTCCGTGCGTAAGCTGCTTTTCGATCGGCAGGCGTCGTGAAGGCGGCGCCGGCCGCGGCCGCTCGACGATGATTTCGTTTTCGCCGGCGCTCATGAGCGAAGCGCCGTCCTCCGGCGAGTTGGAAAAATCCGAGACGTGGAGAAAGGCCGCCTTCTCCATGCCGATATCGACGAACGCCGCCTGCATTCCCGGAAGCACACGGGCGACCTTGCCCTTGTAAATGTTTCCCGCAATGCCCCGTTCCTGATTTCTCTCGATCAGAAACTCGGCCAGGTTGCCGTCTTCGACGATGGCGATGCGGCTCTCCTGGGGCGCCGAATTAATGTAGATATCCTGTTTCACGAGTCGCTTTTTCTGGGAACGCGTCCGTAAGAAGGGAGATGAATGGCGGGATCTCTCCTCGACCCATGGAGATCCATGAGCGTGACTTTTACCGTTTATATTCCAAACCGCGCGGAATTTCAAGCAATAAGAGGCCGTTCGGTTGACTTTGCGCCGTCGGGCCGATATCTTCAACCCAATTCTTACTACATAGTTTCACGCCCATGGACTCTGCGATGTCGGTTCCCACGTATTCGATCCTCAATACCAAGGTCCTGATTCTCAATCGCTCGTACCTGCCCATCCATGTTACCTCGGTCAGGCGGGCCTTTACCCTTTTGTATCAGGGAATCGCCCGCGCGGTAAACGACCAGTATCAAACCTTTGATTTCGAGAGCTGGAGCCACCTCTCGGTCTCGATACAGGACGAGTCGGTCGGCCTGGTCAACCGCGTCATTCGAGTGCCCAGGGTGATTCTTTTGATCGGCTACGACCGGGTCCCCAAGCGCCAGGTGAGGTTCAGCCGCTACAATATTTACGCGCGCGACAAGCTCACCTGCCAGTACTGCGGGCGGAGGCTGCCGCGGTACGAGCTAAATCTGGACCATGTGATTCCGCGCTCGCGCGGCGGCACCTCGACTTGGGAGAACGTGGTCTGCTCGTGCCACGAGTGTAACCGGCACAAGGGCGGTAGAAGCCCGCAAGAGGCCAGGATGGCCCTCCTGCACCGGCCGTACAAACCCAAATGGACTCCCTTCATGCAGGAAACTTTTAATCTCGCGCGCTATCGGGAATGGCTCCCGTTCCTGAACGCGGTGGATGTTTCGTATTGGAATACCGAACTTTTGGAATAGCCTGGCCCCCCGTCCGACCCTCGGTCTCATGCCGAACCTGCCCAACATCTTGTGGGTCTGAATCCACCTGTACCCCGTATATTGTAATTTTTCTTGACAGCCCTTGGGGCTTGGGATAGGAAGTAGATATGCGTCTCAAAAGCCTTGAAATGGTTGGCTTCAAGTCCTTCGCGCAAAGGACGCTGCTTCAGTTTCCGCAGAGTATTACCGCCGTCGTCGGTCCCAACGGCTGCGGCAAATCCAATATCGTGGACGCGCTCCGCTGGGTTATGGGCGAGCAAAGCGCCCGCCATCTGCGCGGCCACGTGATGGAAGACGTCATCTTCAACGGCAGCGAAAGCCTTGCCGCCACCGGGATGGCCGAAGTCTCGCTGACCTTGGACAACGAGGACGGCCGCGGGCCGGCGGAGTACAGCGGCTTTACCGAAATCATGATCACGCGCCGGCTCTTCCGCTCGGGCGAATCCGAATACGAAATCAATAAAGTCGCCTGCCGCTTGAAAGACATCATCGAGCTGTTCCTGGGAACCGGGGTCGGAAGCAAAGCCTATTCGATCGTCGAGCAAGGACGCGTGGACGAGATGGTCAACGCCAAGCCCGAGGAGCGGCGCATCCTCATCGAGGAGGCGGCGGGAACCAGCAAGTATAAAGGACGCAAGCTCATCGCCGAGCGCAAGCTCGAGCGCACGCAGCAGAACCTCTTGCGCGTGAGCGACATCGTGCGCGAGATCGAGCGCCAGATCCGCAGCATGGAGCTGCAGGCCAAAAAGGCCGAGCGCTACCGCGCCGTGAAGCAGGAGCTGAGAGACAAAGAAGTCGTTTGGGTTAACCTGGCGCGGAGCGGGCTCGCGCAGGAGATCGCCGGCCACGAAACCGCGCTGAAGGACGTGGAGGACCGCCAGATCCAGCTCTCCGCGTCGCTCGACGCCAAGGAATCCGGAGCGGAGTCGCTGCGCTTCTCGCTTTTGGAGATGGAGCGCGCGATCTCGGCCGCTCAGGAGACGGTTTACCAGCGCAAGATGCAGATCCAGAGCGACGAGCAGAGAATCGAGTTCCTGAAAAAGGATCGCGTCGATCTGGACGACGACGAGCGGCGCGCGGGCGCACAGTTGACGGAGGTCCGGCAGAAGCTCAACGCCGTCACCGCCGAGATCGACGAGCTGCGCAAGGCGCAGGAACACTTCGTCCAGCTTTCGCTCTTCGAGGAAGCTTTCCTGCGGGACAAGGAGACCGAGCTGGAGACGCTCAAAGCCCGGATCCGGAGTCTCCATTCCGAGCTGGAGCAAGAAAAATCCGCCCTCATCGATCTCGCCGGCCAGACGGCGCATTCGAAAAACGATCTGCTCGCCAAGGAAAAAGAACAGAAAGAAATCGAAGCGGAATTGGCGCGCAGCCGCAGCGAAGACTCCTCCGCCGCTGCGGCATTGGAATTGTGGCTGGAAAAAAGGCGGCAAAAAAGGACGGTCCAGAAGGCCGCGGACGAACGCGCGGGGAAGGTGGCGCATCGGACCTGGCAACTCGCCGAATCGATCCAATCGTGGAGCGCCGCGCGCGACGAGCAGGATAAAAAAATCGATCTTCTCAAAGGAAAGCTCCAGGAGACCGGCTCCCGGCTATCGTCGCTCGAAACCTTGCAGAAAAACTACGAAGGATATCATGAAGGCGTCCGCAGCATCATGCTCAAGCGGCAGAGAGAACCGGCCTTCGACGGGGTTTATGGACTGGTCGCCGAGGTGATCGAGGCGCCGCAGGCATACGAGAAAGCGCTGACGGCGGTGCTAGGCGACCGCCTCCAGTACATTATCGTTCGCAGCCATGAAGAGGGCGTCGAGTCGATCGACTATTTGAAGCGCGAATCGTCCGGGCGCGGCAGCTTCATCACGCGCGAGCTCACCCGCCACGAGCGCAAGGCCCTGCCGATCGGTCAACCCGAGGTCCTCGCGCCGATGATGGATGTCGTTTCCGTCAAAGACGAGTTCAAGCAAATCGCCGAATACCTGCTCTCCAACGTCGTCATGGTGCGGGACCTCAAATCGGGCCTGACTCTCTGGAATCGGAACGGCTTCACCTGCACCCTGGTGACGCCGGAGGGCGAAGTCATCGATCCGATGGGAGTCGTCACCGGCGGCAGTCTCGACGGCCTGGAAGGCAGCCTGCTGGCGCAACGGCGGCAGATGAAAGAAATGGAAGCCGCGATCGCCGAGCTGCGCTCGCAGCTCAGCGTCGAAGAGAAAGAAGCCGGCGAGCTGAAAGCGCGGCTCGCCGAAGCGGAGGCGAGCCGTTCGGGCCTGGTCGAAGAGGGGCATCGTCTCGAAGTGGATAGAGTGCGGCTGGAGCACGATCTCGTGGAAGCCGAACAGGAGGTCAAGCGCCTGGAAGAAACGCGCCAGGCTCTGGCGGAGGAGCAAACGCATCTGTCCGGGACTGTTACGCCGCTGCACGATGCGATGAAAAACTGCCGGCAAGACATCGACCGGAGCGCCAACGAGAAAAGCGAAAGAGAAAAGACGCTGGAAGAGAAGCAGCAGTCCCTTTCGCAACTGGAAGCATCGCTCGTGCAACTCGACACCGAGACGACCCAATCCCGCATTCGCGGCGCGACGCTCAGCGAGAAAAAGGAGCACGCCCATTCGAATCTCGATAACCGGCTGAACCTCCAGCAGGAGCTGTCGCAGCAGATTCAAACGGCCGAGATCGAGCTCGCCGAAATCTTTTGCCAACGGGACCGGTTGGTCGAAGAAGTCCGCCTGGCCGAGAATTCTCTAGAAGAAGGAAGAACCGCCTTGAGCGGATTGGAAGCGGAGCTCCAAACCGAGCGGCAAAAGTATCGCGAGATCGCGGGCGCATTGGCCGAAATCGACGAGAGCATCAAAGAGCTGCGTCCCTCGGGTCAAGCCTGCCAGGAGGAAAAAACCCAGCTCCAGATCGCGCTCTCGGAGAAGAAGTTGGGTTTGCAGCACTTGCTCGAAGGCATCCGGGCAAAGTACGACATCGATCTGAGAGAGTCTGCCGCGCCGCAGCCGGACGGCGAACTTTCCCAAGAAGATTTAAAAGGAGAGATCGACGAGCTGAAAACACGGCTGGACCGGATGGGCGAAGTGAATCTCGCCGCCATCGGAGAGTTCGAAGAGCTCAGCAGCCGCTTCCAGTTCTTGAGCCAGCAAAAAGACGACCTGGAGAAATCCATCGCCGATCTCCAGCAGACCATCGCCAAGTTGAACCGCGTTTGCCGGCTCCGGTTCAAAGAAAGCTTCGAAGAGATCAACCATAAATTCGAGGAGATCTTCCCCCGGCTTTTCCGCGGCGGGAAGGCGCGGCTGGTGCTGACCGACGAGAACGACTACCTGGAGACCGGAGTCGAGATCGTGGTCCAGCCGCCTGGGAAGAAGCTCCAATCCATCACGCTCCTCTCCGGCGGAGAAAAGGCGCTCACGGCGGTAAGCCTGCTGTTCGCGATCTTCCTGACCAAGCCGAGCCCGTTCTGCTTCCTCGACGAGGTGGACGCGCCGCTCGACGACGCCAACCTCGACCGGTTCAACGAGATGGTCAAAGAGATGAGCAGCTTCTCGCAATTCACGGTCATCACGCACAACAAACAGACGATGCAGGCCGCCGAGGTCCTCTATGGTATCACCATGGAGGAGCCGGGCGCCTCTAAAGTCGTTTCCGTCAGAATGTCCTGATCTTTCTCCCGTCTCTGCTTCCAGCTTTCGTTGCCGCACTCGCTTACAGGTGCTAAGACATCTTTGACCCAATCCAAAATCTAAGCAAAGATATTTGAAGTTTTGAGTCAAAATTTGGATTACGGAATCGACACAGAGATGACTCGCGCAAAGACGCAAAGCACGCCAAGTTCGGAGACAAACAAATTTTACTTTGCGCCTTGGCGTCTTGGCGCGAGAATCTTTGTTGAAGTCGTTTTGTCGAACATTTGACCGGTAAGAATCTAAAATCGAAAATCTAAAATTGACGATGGCATCCGATTCTTTCTTTCAGCGGCTAAAAAGCGGCCTCGCCAAAACGCGCGAGGGCTGGGCGCAGCGGCTCGAAGGCCTGCTGCAGGAGCGCAGTTGGGACGAGCAGAGCCTCGCGGACCTGGAGGAAATTCTTATATCCGCCGACGTCGGCGTCAAGGCGACGCAGCGGCTCGCGGATGCGGCGAACCTCTACGTCAGGGGAAAATCCGTGCAGGAACTTTCTTCGTTTCTGCAAAGAGAGATCGTCCATATTTTACAGCAAGTCCGGCGCGACCCCAAGCTCCCTCCCCTTTCTCAAACACCCTGGGTCGTTTTGTTTCTCGGCGTAAACGGCGTCGGGAAAACCACGACGATCGGAAAAATGGCCGCCCAATACCGCCGACAGGGGAAAAAAGTTCTTCTCGTGGCCGCGGATACTTTCCGCGCCGCGGCGGTGGAGCAATTGGAGATCTGGGGACAGATAGCCGGCGCCGAAGTCATCAAGCACCAGTCCGGCTCCGATCCCTCCGCTGTGGTCTTCGACGGGCTCCACGCGGCGAAAACGCGCGGCGCGGACGTCGTGCTGATCGACACCGCCGGTAGACTGCACACGAAAATCCATCTCGTGGAGGAGCTGAAAAAAATCGGCAGAGTCATCGCCAGAGAGCAGCCCGGCGCGCCGCACGAAACCCTGCTCGTCCTGGACGCGATCACCGGACAGAACGGCCTGCAGCAGGCGCGTGTGTTCAAAGAGTCGATGGATTTGACCGGCATCGTGCTCACCAAGCTCGACGGCACGGCCAAAGGAGGCGTCGTGATCGCCATCCAGGAAGAGCTCGGCATTCCGGTCCGGCACATCGGCGTCGGCGAACAAATCGAAGACCTTCAGCCTTTCGATCCCGAAACTTTCGTCCAGGCGCTTTTCGGCCGGAGCTGAGCTGTATTCCTCATTAGGGCGGCGGGGATGAGACAATGTGCGGCATAGCGGGAATTTTCCGGTGGCGCGGCTCCGACGGCGCCGACCTGCGAGAGCTTCGACGCGAACGCGGCCTTATCCCCGCTCGCAGAAACCCTAGCGCGGCATTCTCGCGCTTGACTTCGCGATCCGGAGAGTTTAGCTTAAAAGACACCGATTTTTCAAAGGCAATCCGATGGCGAGCGAAGCAACACAAGTCCCGCAAGATACCCAAGACCAACCGGCCTTGAAGCTCACCGACGCGGCGATCCGGCAGGTAAAGACCATTCTCGCTCGCGAAAATATGCCGGACTACGGTCTGCGCGTCGCCGTCGTCAGCGGTGGCTGCTCCGGTTCTTCCTACGGACTCGACTTCGAGAAGCAAGAGAGACCGGACGACGTGGTCCTGTCGATGGACGGCCTAAAGATTTTTCTCGATCCATCGAGCGCCCATCATTTGACCGGAACGGTCATCGACTACATGAGCAGCCTGCAAGAGTCCGGCTTCAAGTTCACCAATCCCAACGCCAAGAGCACCTGCGGCTGCGGCACGTCGTTTTCCGCCTGAATCCAAAACTCCCCTCCCGCGTTTTTCTTTGACTCTCCTTCTATAACTTGCTAACAAGAGAGGGATTTTTTTCCGGAGGATTCATTGAAAGCAGTCCGGCTTCATGGATACGGCGGCATCGACCAGCTCCGCTATGAAGAGACCGAGTCGCCGCAGCTCACCTCGTCCACCGAGGTGATCGTTCGGCTCAGAGCGGCGGCGCTGAACCACGTCGACATCTGGAACCGATTGGGGCTCACCGGGATGGAAGTCGAAATGCCCCACATTCTCGGCGCGGACGGCGCCGGCATCGTCGTCGAGACCGGCTCCGAAGTCGCCAACGTCAAAAAGGGCGACTCGGTTTGCCTCTACCCGGCGACCGGATGCGGAAAGTGCGAGTTTTGCCTCACCGACAGCGATTTCATGTGCATTCATCTCCGCGTGCTGGGAGAAAGACTCAAGGGGACCTACGCCGAATACGTAAAGCTGCCAGCGCAGAACTGCTTTTCCATTCCGCCGGGATTCTCTTTCGAAGAGGCCGCGGCCTTTCCGCTGGTTTTTCTCACGGTCTGGAGAATGCTCGTCACCAACGCGCGCCTGAGACCGGGCGATCAGGTGCTGATTCTCGGGATCGGCGGAGGAGTGGCCACCGCCGCGCTCCAGATAGCCAAGCAGATGGGCACCCACGTCATCGTCACTTCCAGCAGCGAAGAAAAGCTCGCGATGGCCAAGAATTGGGGCGCCGACCACGGCATCAATTATCTGAAGAGCGACTTTGCCAAAGTAACCCGCGCGCTGACCGCCAAGCGGGGCGTCGACGTCGTGGTCGATTGCGTCGGCGGCGACAGTTGGGCGAATAGCCTGGCATCGCTCGCCAAAGGCGGCAGGCTGGTGACCTGCGGGGCAACGGCGGGCGCTTCTCCTCAGACCGACGTCCGCCGGATCTTTTGGAACCATCTCAGCATCTTCGGGTCCACGCTGGGAAGCCGGGAAGAGTTCCGCCAGATCCTGAATTTTCTGCGCAATACCCAGATCCGGCCGATCATCGATCAGCTTTTTCCGCTGAGCGAGACGGCGGCCGCGCACCAGCGGATGGAGCGCGGCGAGCAATTCGGCAAGATCGTTCTGCAAATCGCGGAATGATAGTGGACGAATTCACAACAAACCGCTATATAGACTTTCAGCTTACAAATCTGAAATCTGTCATCTGTCCGCCACAGTACTTTGGCGGAGAGATTCCGAGCGGAGCAAGGATATGCGAGTCATTGCGGGAGTGGCCAAAGGGCGCCGTCTGAAGGCGCCCAAGGGACGCGAGCTGCGTCCGACGGGCGATCGCGTCAAGGAGGCGCTGTTCAATATCCTTCCGCACGATCTTTCGGGGCGGAAAGTGCTCGATCTCTTCGCCGGGACGGGAAACCTGAGCATCGAGGCGTTGAGCCGCGGCGCGGAGGAAGCGCTTCTTGTCGATATTTCGCGGGACGCGGTGCACGTGATCGAGGAAAATGTTCGGGGGCTCGGCCTCACCGAGAGGTCGCGCGTGTTGACGGCGCCTGTTTTCAAGTCCGTGCGCATGCTCTCGCGCAGGGAGGAAAAATTTGATCTCATTTTTCTCGACCCGCCTTACGATAAGGAGCTGGTCGGAGAAACTCTCAAGGCGATCGCCGCGGAAGGCTTATTGGCGGAATCCGGCGTGGTCGTCGCGGAACACAGCGTGAGAGAAAAAGTCCAAGAGCGTTACGGCGCGCTCGTCCTCGCCGACCGACGGCGCTACGGCGACACACAGCTTTCGTTTTTTGGTTACAGCAAAGAGCCCACTACTTGATACGAGGCACGATAATGGCAAAAACTAAAATTGCGATCTATCCGGGTTCTTTCGATCCGATTACCAACGGACACGTCGATCTGGTGAAGCGCACGTTGAGTATTTTCGACCGGGTCATCGTAGCGATCGCGCGCAATCCGGACAAGGACGATTCGCTGTTCACTCTCGATGAGCGCCTGGAGATGATCCGCGATGTTTTTCGCGGACTCGGACAACGCGTCACGGCGGAGAGCTTCGACGGGCTGCTCGTCAAGTATGCCAAGAAGAGCGGCGCCAAGGTCATCATCCGCGGGCTGAGGGCCGTCTCGGACTTCGAGTACGAGTTCCAGATGGCCATGATGAACCGCGAGCTCGCGCCCGGCCTGGAGACGCTCTTTATGATGACTGGCCAGGCCCACTTTTACATCAGCTCGCGTCTGGTCAAAGAAGTGGTGAGCCTGGGCGGCGACATTTCCGGCCATGTCCCGAGGATCGTGCAAAAAAAACTCAAAGAAAAATTCGACTAGGAGAATCGCGTTGTCATGAAGCTCAGCAAGAGAACCGCCGCGCTGAAACCGTCCATCACCTTGGCCTTGGCCGCGAAGGCCCAGATTCTGCGCGCCCAGGGGATGGACCTGGTCAGCTTCACCGCCGGCGAGCCGGACTTCGATACGCCGCAACACATCAAAGACGCCGCCGTCGCCGCGCTCAAAAAAGGCATGACCAAGTACACGGACGTGCGCGGCATCGAGCCTCTGCGCGCGGCGGTGGCCGAAAAGTATTTCAAAGATTACGGTCTCCGCTACGCCAGAGAAGAAGTTCTGGTGAGCTGCGGCGGGAAGCACGCGCTCTACAATGTTTTCCAGGCGGTCATTGACCCCGGCGACGAGGTCGTGATTCCGGCGCCGTGTTGGGCGAGCTACTCGGACATGGCGCTTCTCGCCGGAGGAGTTCCAAAGCTCATCCCGACCAAAGAAGAGAACGGCTTCCGCATTACACCGGAGCAACTGGAGGCGGCCCTCACTCCAAGAACCCGAGCTTTCATCCTCAATAGTCCGAGCAACCCGACCGGCGCCGGTTATTCACGCGAGGAGCTGTTGGCCCTGGCGCGCGTGCTCGAGCGGCACGATTGCCTGATTTTCTCGGACGACATCTACGAAAAGATAGTCTACGGCGACTTTCGTTTTCACAACATCGTCGCCCTGCAGCCCGGCTTGCGTGACCGAACGATCATTTTCAACTCCATGTCGAAGAGCTACGCGATGACCGGCTGGCGCATCGGTTTCGCCGTCGGTCCGGCCGTGATCATTGCGACCGCGGGAAACATTCAGAGCCAGAGCACGTCCAATCCCACTTCGTTCGCGCAGGCGGGCGCCGTCGAGGCGCTCTCCGGCCCGCAGGAGGAAGTGGCCGTGATGGTGGGCGAGTTTCACAAGCGGCGCGACGTAATCGTCCGGCGCTTCAAGGCGATGCCGGACATTACTTGCTTCGAGCCGCAGGGCGCGTTTTATGTTTTTCCCAACGTGCGCTCGCTCTTTGGGAAAAAAGCCAAGGGAAAAACGCTCGCCACTCCGAGCGACGTGGTCGAGTATTTTCTCGAAGAGGCGCGGGTCCTCGCGGTTCCGGGAGAAGATTTCGGCTCGACGGAGAATATCCGCATCAGCTATGCGACTTCCCTCGCGGAAATTGAAAAGGGGTGCGAGCGCATCGAAGCGGCGACCCGGAAACTCGGCTGAGCCGGCTTAAGTTCACACCTTCGGTCTCTGTCCGGTTTTCTTGTAGTCAAAATAATCTCTGAGAATCTGCGGATGATCGAAAACGATCGACGCGGGGAGATTTTCTCCACGGAAGATCTCCGCAGCCCTCGCGTCGTCTTGTCCCCTGGGAGTTCCCTCGGCGGCGGCGATAAAGACGGTGGAGATCGTGTGGTGGCGCGGATCGCGTCTGGGATCGGAGTATGAGTGAAATTGCTCGACGAGCTTGACGTCCAGTGACGTTTCTTCCTTTGCCTCTCGCACCGCCGCGCGCTCCAGACTCTCGCCGTAATCAACGAATCCGCCCGGCAGAGCCCAGCCGTGCGGCGGATTTTTTCTCTCGATCAAGACGATGCCGCGGCCGGCGATCTCGATGATGATATCGACGGTGGGCAACGGATTTTTTCTTTCTGGCTTCGTCACGGGCGTCTACCTTGACTCTGCGGCGAGCACCATGTAAATGTATCTCTTAAACTTATCGCGGGGTGGAGCAGCCTGGTAGCTCGCAAGGCTCATAACCTTGAGGTCCCGGGTTCAAATCCCGGCCCCGCAACCAAAAATCAAAGGGGGCCTTCACGGCCCCTTTTGATTTTTAATCGGGGAGATTCCTCACGGCTAGAACTTCCCGCCGTAAACTTTGTCGAAAAAGCCCTCGCTCTCCAGCGCCTTCAGCAGGCTCGGATCGACGATCTCCTCGACTTTGACCGAAGCGACTTTTGGATTTTGTTCCGCGACATACTTGAGAACCGTTTTGGTGCCTTCGAGAGTCGGGTAGGGCTTTCTGTCGAGCTCTTCCAGCGCTCCGAGATAGAACTCCTCGGCGTCATCGACTTTGGCCAGCCGTAAATTCTTCGCGATCACTTCTTTGACCGCCTGCTTGTTTTCCTTGTTGAATACGTAGCCGTATCCTTCCACCACCGCCCGCGTAAAGCTCTCCGCGACTTTCGAGCGGCCCGAAATGAAATCCCGCTTCGCCGCAAGCACAGTGTTTTGATAAGGAATCTTGGCTTGATTGAGATTGAGCAGCCCGGTGTAACCCTTGCCGAGCATGACTTTGGTCGGGAGCCGCTGCAGCATTGCGGCATCGAGCCCCTTCTGTTCGAGCGCCGCCATCCGCTCGGGGTCGAGGCCGGTTTGCAGAATGGCGATGTTGTCGCGCTTGGCGTTGAGTCCGAGGTGATCGAGCGCGATCAACGCCGAGATGTGAGACGATCCGCCGAAGCGCGCGGTGCCGAGCTTCTTGCCGATCAGATCGGCTGCTTTCTTAATGCCGGGCTGCGTGACCAGCGTAAACGGCGATGTATTGCTGAGACCGAGAAACATGGCGATCTTCTCGCCGCCGGCGACCAGACTCACCAGCGCCGCCGGCGCATTTGCGGCGACCTGGATCTCCCCGGCCGCTAACATCTGCGCCACCAGCGCGCCGCCGCCCACGAAGATCAACTGGACGTCGAGGCCGTATTTTTCAAAAATCTTTTTGTCCTTGGCGACCCACAGCGGCGTATTATGCGGCGTCGCCGTCGACACGGCGACTCTTACCTGTTGCCGCGTTTGCGCCGCGAGCGGCGGCGAGACGACGATAGACAGCAAACCAAGAAAGGCTAACAAGCTGACTCTGCTCATTTTGACCTCCCAAATATAGGACGTACAAGTATAGGACGTATACGTCCTATGCGACCGACACAAGCCTATTTCGCGCCCTGCCAATACGCGCGCATCTCGCTCCGCTCCGTCAAGGCGGAAACCAGAAATCCGGCGAGGACGGCCCAGAAAGCCGATGTGATGCCGGCAAAGCTGAAAGGCGTCGCCGCGACGACGAAGGCGACGAGCGCGCCGAACTTGAGCTCTTTGCCGAATGCCTTCTCAAAAGCTTCTTGAAGCGACGACAGAATCGCCAGACCCGCGAGCGCCACGATGTATTGCTTGGGCACTCGTGCGAGAAGAGAAGTTACCGGGCTTGCCGCGAGCGCGAGGACGAACGTCAGCAATGCGGCCGTCACGCTCGCCGTGTAGCGGCTGGCCGCGGGTCCGGCGTCGGGAGCGGCGACGATCGCAACCGCCGTGCGGCCGACAATCGCCGGACATCCTCCAAGAATCGCGTTCACGACGGAGCTGATGCCGACGGCAACCGTGACCGGCTTGACCGGCACGCGATAACCCTGTGCACGAAGAAAACCTAGCCCCTGTACGTTGCCCAGCACCATCGACAACACAACCATCGGGAGACTCACGGCGATAAAAGCGGTCGGCGAAAAATTTATTTCGGGGACGACCAGAGCCGGAAGACTCCACGACAGCGACGACGGCGTGGTCTGTTGAGTGAGAAAAATCGCCAGCGCGCCGCAGATGACGGCAAGTCCCATCGCGGGTACACGCGGGCGGCCCAATATTCGCCCCGCCAGGTAGCCGGCCACCGTCGCGCCGCCGATCAAAATATCTTCAGCCGTCGCTCTGACCATGCGGATGACGTATTCGAGAATACTGCCGGCAAACATGCCCATGACAATGGGAAGCGGCAGCCAATCCATGATGCGCCCGCCTATGCCGGCGAGCCCGAGGACAATGATGAGCAAACCCGCCATGAGGTTCGCGCCAACCAACTCGGAGAAAGTAAAGTGTCCGGCAAGCGTGCCGAGATAAACCAGGCCGGGAATCGTCCAGGTGATGGGAATCGGCTGGCGGTACACGAGCGAAAGGACGAGCGACGACAGAGCCGCGCTGAACCAGACGATGAAGATCCAGCTCGAAGACTGCGCGGCGTCGAGGCCGAGCTGTCCCGAAACGGCGATTTGCAGCGGCACCATGCCGGAAGCGAACCAGATGAACGTCGTCACGCCGGCCCAGAGCGCCGCGGCATTGAAGTCGCGGGCAATGGAGGTCCAGCTTAATGCTTTGACGCTTTCTTCCATCGTGGAACTTTTCTCCGATTCGGAATGCCGTCGCCCAGCAGAGTCCGACCGCCCAGAGGAAAATTTTTCGGCGGGACGGCGCCAAGGATCATAAAGATCGCGTCGCGACGGGAATCGTTGCCGATCGCGCGATAGACCCGCGGCGCGACGCGTACGATCGTGCCTTGCGGCATGGAGTGCCGCCGCCCGTCGAGGATGATGCTCCCTGTGCCCTTTACAGTTATAAAAACTTCCTCCTGGACTTTATGGCGATGCACGTACGTCGCGCCCCGGCCCGGCTTGTAGCGGACGAAACTGAAGCCGACGCCCTTGCAGCCCATCGGCCGCGACAGAAATTCCTTCTCTTTGACCTTGCTCAACGGAAAAAAAAGCTTCGTATGTCTCGCCTTGGCCATAAATTATTCCTTTACTTGGGTCCTGCTGTTGACGTTTGCCCCCGCGCCGGATGAAAATAGCGCCTTATGGGAGTCGAACGCAACCGGGAGTTCTCACTTGGCTAAGCTGAAATCCAACAACACACTGCTTGCGCGATTGATTCCTTTCGGCCTGGGCCAGGTCAAGCCGCACCATTTTCGCGAGATGGCGGCGGTCGTCTGGGAAAATAAAACCAAGCTGCCTTACGCCTGGAACATCCTGCGCCACGGCGTCTGCGACGGCTGTTCGCTCGGCCCGCGCGGGCTCCGCGACGACGTCATGGAGGGCATCCATCTCTGCACGACGCGCCTAAAGCTGCTCAAGCTCAACACCATGGGCGCGCTCAACTCGTCGCGTCTGGAAGACGTTGAGAAGCTAACCCGCCTCAACAACGAGAAGCTCCGCCAGCTCGGCCGCATCCCTTTTCCCATGATTCGCCGTAAGGGAGAGAAGGGATTCGCGCGCGTTTCGTGGAACGAGGCGTTGGATCTCGTCGGACAGGCGATCCGCCGCGCGGCGCCGCAGCGCATGGGCTTTTTCGCCACCTCGCGCGGCGCGACTAACGAGGTCTACTACGTCTTGCAAAAGCTCGCGCGCACGCTCGGCACCAACAACGTCGATCTGTGCTCGCGCCTGTGCCACGCGGCGAGCCTCTACGGGTTGAAGGCAACACTCGGGGTGGGCGCGCCGACCTGCTCGCTTGCCGATTTCATCGGCACGGATTTTCTCGCGATCTTCGGCTCCGATATCGCGAACAGCCAGCCGGTGACGACAAAGTATTTGGTTTACGCCAAGAAAAAAGGCACACGCATCGCCGTGGTCAATCCGATGCGCGAGCACGGTCTGGAGCGCTACTGGGTTCCATCGGTCCCCATGAGCGCGCTTTTCGGCACGAAATTGATGGACGATTTTTTTCAGGTGCGCGTCGGCGGCGACATCGCGTTTATCAACGGAGTCTTGAAGGCGCTGATCGAGATGAACCGCGTGGACCGCGAGTTTATCGCGGCGCACACCGACGGCTTCGACGAAGTCAAAGCTGCGCTGCGGCAACAGCCGTGGGAGATGTTGGAGCGGCGCTCCGGCCTTGCGCGCCTCGAGATGGAGCGCTTCGCGCAAATCTATTCGCAGGCCAAGAGCGCGGTCTTCGTCTACAGCATGGGGCTAACGCAGCACGAGTTCGGCGTGGAGAACGTCAAGTCGATCGTGAATCTAGCGCTGGCGCGCGGCATGTTGGGCCGGGAGAAGTGCGGCATCATGCCGATCCGCGGCTACAGCGGCGTTCAGGGCGGCGGCGAGTGCGGCTGTGAGCCGGACCGTTTCCCTGGCGGCTTCGAGGTGAACGAAGAAAACGCGCGGCGCTTTTCCAATATGTGGCGCCATCCGGTTCCTTCGGCGCCGGGTCTCAAAGCGCCGCAGATGATCGAAGCGGCGCATCGCGGCGATTTAGCATTTCTCTACTCGGTCGGCGGCAACCTGCTGGAGAGCCTGCCGGACCGGCGCTTCGTCGCCGAGGCGTTGGGGCGCGTGCCGGTGCGCGTGCATCAGGACATCGTGGTGAACCGCACGATGCTCGTCGATCCGGCGGAGCTTGTCGTCTTACTTCCCGGCCAGACGCGCTACGAGCAAAGAGGCGGTGGCACCACAACCAGCACGGAGCGAAGAATCCGCTTCACGCCGAAAATCTACGGCCACCAGATCGGCGAAGCGCTGCCCGAATGGGAGATTCCCTGTCTCATCGCGCATCGCGCAATGCCGAACGGCGAACTGCTTTTTCCCTACGAAGATACGCAGAGCATCCGCGAGGAGATGGGCCGCGTCATGCCGGTTTACCAGGGAATCGAGAACTTGACGAAGGAAGGCGACTCGCTCCAGTGGGGCGGACCTTATTTATTTAAAGATGGAAATTTTTCTCACATGCCGGACGCCCGCGCGCTCTTCAGCGCGCTGGTACCGCCCGACCGGACCGCTTCGGACGGCCGCTTCTATCTCTCCACGCGGCGCGGAAAACAGTTGAACAGCATGACTTTCGGCTCGACCGACCGGCTTACGGGAAGCAAGAGAAGAGACGCGGTCTTCATGGCGCCGGATGACGCCGAAAAACTCGGTCTCGCCGACGGCGCCCCGGTGATGCTGCGATCGGAGACCGGCGAGATGAGCTGCGTCGTTAAGATCGCTCCCGTCAAAGCGGGAACGCTGCAAGCCTATTGGCCCGAGGCCAACGTTCTGATCGCGCGCCGCACTGATCCGGTCTCCGGAGAGCCGGATTACAATACGGAAGTGTGGGTGGAGAAATTATCGCCTTGAGAAGTTCGTCGGCTTGAAGCAAGCCTGCTCTTTTGTAAGCAGCCAGGAACCTGATATCTTCCAAGGAAACCATGTCCGACCTGAACGACCCCAGGGTATTTTTCGCCGCCGAACGGACGCTGCTCGCCTGGACGAGGACCAGCCTGGCGCTGATGGCGTTTGGGTTCGTCATCGAGCGGTTTGGTTTGTTTGTCCATATTTTTATGCCGAAGGACGGGCAGTCGTTGCAAAGAGACGCTTCGCTGTGGGTCGGCGTGGCGTTTATTGTACTGGGAGCGACTGTGGCGGTTTTGTCCGCGGTCCAATACCGGCGCGTTCTCAAGACGCTGAAGCCGGTGGAAATCCCCGAAGGGTACTGGGTGAATCTCGGGATAGTCACCAATTTGATTCTAGCCGGCTTCGGCGTCGCGATCAGCATCTACTTTTTTTCCGGGCTGCGCTGAGCCTTGCATCGGCCCGCTTTCTTCTCCTCCGAGTTGAACTAACCAGCCCGAACTTGAACTCTTTAGACGGCGGCGCGTTTGACAATAGTTACCACTGTTGGTAACACTTATTGGGAATGGGGAAGCTGCGGCGCGGCGGCTATATTTTCATTTGGTGGAAAAGCGACCACCCTCCCCGGCATGTGCACGTGTACAGAGACGGCAAGCTGGTGGTGAAGTGGGATTTGGACAACGACAAGCCAATGAAAGGTAGCGCGCCACAAAGAGTCCTCGATTTGATCGTCGAACTCGAAAGCGAGAGTCTGCTATGAAAATTCAATCTGTAAAACACAACAATCGCAGAAAAGCCTTCGATGTTAGGGTCTCCTCGAAGACGCTTGTGTTTCCCTACGGCAAGACTGATCCTGCTCCGACGAGCGAGGATACGGTGACTCGAGTCTCCGTCGATCAAGAGTTGGCGCGCGAGGGGTTCACCTACGAACTCCAGTCCGGCCGAACCGGCACGGTCCACGCGGAGCAGGTTCTCGAATACAACCAGGACCCCCATTACATGAGGGATCTTCTGCTTTATAAGCTGACCCTTGAAGCCCAGAAACGTCTGAAAGCAAGCCCGTTGTCCCGGCGGGAGATCGCGCGTCGTCTTGGCACGTCCGCCGCTCAACTGTACCGTCTTCTCGATCAAACGAACTACCAGAAATCGATCGATCAGCTACTTTCCCTGCTCCAAGTGCTTGAGTGCGACGTGGACCTGGTGATTCGGAAGAAGACCGCTTGAGTTCAGCGGATTGTTCGCTCACCGCATCTGCACGACCACGTCCACCAGCGCCGGTTTGCCTTCTTTCACCACTTTGATCGCATCGCGCAGCGCTTTGGCGAGATCTTGCGGCTCGGTAATCGGGCCGGCGCCCCAGACGCCGTAGGATTTTGCGTTGGCGGCGAAGTCGACGACGGGATCTTCGATGCGAATGCCGACTGTTTTGTTTTCCACCGGGCGGTGGCGCGCGATGGCGACGCGCTCCTGGTGCTCTTCGTCGTTGAAGTAAGAACGGTTGCTGCAGACCACGACCAGGAGCGGAATCTGGTGGTGCACCGCGGTCCAAAGAGCGCTGATGGTGAACAGCAAGCAGCCGTCGGGCTGGATGTCGACGCAGAATTTCCCCGAGCCTTTGTGCGCCAGCGCCGCGCCCAATGACGCGGGCAGACCGTATCCGAGACCGCCGCCCTTGTACTTGCCGAGAATCTGGTTGAACTTCGTCGCAGGGAGGTAAAGATTTTCTTTTCCTTGGGAGCTGCCGTTGGTCAACACCCAGTCTTCGCCTTTTAACGCCTCGGACAGCTCTGCGTAGATCCGAGTCATCGCGATCGGCTTCTCGTCCCACTTGGTCTTCAGTTCTTTTTCGAGAGCCGCCTTCTTCTGCTCGTGAACCTTGCCCCAGTCCGCGCGCCGTTTGTCGATCTCGCCGCGCGAATCGCCGAGCTTTTTCTCCGTCTTCAAACGCCGCACCAGTTCGGGCAAGAAAACCGCCGTGTCCGCCATGATCATGAGATCGGCTTCCCGGAGCTTGTTGAAGTCCGTCGCCCAGGCGCGGACGAGCAGATCGTCGAGCGCGACGTTGATGATCTTCGCGTTGGCCGGCATCAAGGGAATCGGCCGCCGGTTTCCTCCCTCCTGCGCTCTCTTGGTCGTGGCGCCCTCGAGATCGGGAACGTCGAGCGCCAGGATGAGATCCGCCTGCGGAATGACTTTGTCGGCTTGTCCGGTAAGATTCAGCGGATGCTGCACGGGAAAATTGAGCCTGCCGAGTTGATCCAGCACCGGCGCGGCGAGCATTTCGGCCAATTCGCCCAGCGCTTTGAAACCGGCTTCTTTCCTGCCGACCCAGTCCGCCAGGATCACCGGCCGCCTCGCTTCGAGCAGCATCTTAATTGTTTTCTCGAATCCTTCTTCCGGCGCCTGTAACGGCAGCGGCGCGGGATAGCGATCCAGCGACACGGAAGGAACGTCGCCGTCGAGCTTCTTCTCCTGCACGTCGCCGTCGTAGCAGATGTAAACCGGTCCCTGCGGATCGGTAGTGGCCAAACGGTAAGCGCGGATAAAAGAATCCGGCACCGCCTCGACGCTCGCCGGCTGGTCGTCCCACTTGCAGAAATCGCGAACCAGATTGCCTTGCACGTTCGCCGTATGAACCCAATCGATCCATGGCCGGCGGTTGGCGGTGTCCATCGGGCCGGTACCGCCGAGAACGATGACGGGCAATCGGTCGGCCCAGGCATTGTAAATTGCCATCGAAGCATGCTGCAGGCCGACCACGTTGTGCACCGCCGCGGCCATCGGTCTCCCCTTGGCGCGCGCGTAGCCGTGCGCGAAGGCCACGGCGATCTCTTCGTGGTTGCAAAGTATAATTTCGGGCGCGCGGTTGCCGCCGTAGTTGACGAGCGAATCGTGCAACCCGCGGAACGTGGCTCCGGGATTGATCGCGATGTACTCGATCTCGAAAGCTTTGAGTAGGTCGACGATCACGTCGGAGCCCCATTCGGCCCGGGGTTTCTCGACTATTCGCGCTGCTTTGCTCATGTCCATGGCTCCTTATAAATTCATCGGCTGCGGTTGTTTCGTTGGCACCATATTCTAAGAATTTGCCCGTAGCAAGCGACGCCGGCGATCAACCGCGTTGACGAAGCGCGCGCCGCGAAGTAAGTTCCGCTCAGAAGGAGATCGCGCATGAAAAAAGACAAGCTCTACGACGACCTGCTGGCCGGCATCGAAGGCGATCGCACCGAGCTGGTCGAACTCTGTCTCAAGCTCGGCAATACCCCGAGCCATCACGGCAAAGAAAGAAAAGTGGGCGAGGCGGTGCTCGCGTGGCTCAAAGAATGCGGTATTCACGGCGCGCTTCAATTCATCACCGACGAGAGCGTCAACGCGGTGGCGACGATAGCCGGCAGCGGCGACGGGACCAGCCTGATATTCAACGCGCATATGGATACCGGGCCCGAGCTGGGACCCGACGCCACCGAGGCCGACAAGAAAATAGACGGCGCGTGGACGGAGGGCGAGCTCATCTTCGGCCGAGGAGTGATCAACGACAAGGCGCAGCTTTGCGCGTTCATGATCGCGGCGCGAGCGATCAAGCACGCCGGCATTCGCTTGCGCGGCGATCTCACGATCACGGCGGTGGCGTTCGAGACCGGCGCGCCGTCGATCGACGAGCATCAAGGTGTCAATTTTCCCGGCGAGGGCTTCGGCAGCAAATGGGTCGTCGATCGCGGCGTCACGGCGGACTACGCGCTCGTGGGCGAGACTTCCGGCTTCGGCATCGTCCGCGCCGAGTGCGGCGCCGTGTGGCTCAAGGTGCGCGTGAAAGGAAAAGAGGTCTACACGCCGCGCTTCGAGCGCGGCGCGTCGATTCAGGAAAATCCCAACGCCTTCGCCAAGGCGGCGCACGTGATCCTGGCGCTGGAGGAGTGGGCCGTCCGCTACCAGCAGAAAGAAAAACTGGAATTCGAAGGCGGCGCGATCGTTCCCAAGGCGCAGATCATGAATATCCGCGGCAATAACGAGATCAGTCAGGCGAGCCCCTTCTGCGACATCTACATGGATATCCGCCTTGTTCCCGGCAAAAAGCCCGAAGCGGTCAAGAAAGACGTCGAGCGCGCGGTGCGCGCCCTCGGCATCGAGTATGAGGTCTCCGCGTTTCAATATTCGCGCGGCCACATCGCCGAGAATGCCGAGGCGCTGATTTCCGCGCTCACCGACGCGCACCGTTACGTCTTCGGGACCGAGCCGCCGCTGCCGCCTTCCGCCGAGGTAAGCATGTGGCGCGATCTCAACGTCTTCAACGAGGTCGGCATCCCCTCGGTCTGCTACGGCCCGCCGCGCCAGCGAGACCCGTTCAGCGGCGCGGGAAATCGCGCGATGAAAATCTCCGACCTCGTCGCGGCGACCAAAGTCTATGCGCTCACGGCATTGTTGGTGTGCGGAACCGATCAAACGTAGGGGCGCGATTCATCGCGCCCTTCAGTCAAATTGCAGTCGGCAACTGTCTCTGTTAGGAAAAGGCTCTCAACAAGTCGAGTCAAGGAGGATGCCATGGCAATCAAAATCAAAAGAACCGGCCACTTAGTATTGCGCGTCAAAGATCTGGAGCGCTCGAAAAAATTCTTTACCGAAGTCCTGGGACTGCCCGTGGTCGGCGAGGCGCCCAACGGCATGCTCTTCTTCAGTCCGGACGTCGAAACGAACCATCCTCTGCTGGCGATCCGCCAGGCCGCCGACGGCGCGCGTATGCCCGACCACGAGCAGGTCGGCATGGAGCATGTCGCGTACGAGCTGGCTTCGTTTGCCGAGCTGCAAGAGGCCTATCGGATTTTTAAGGCGAACAACGTCAGGTTCAAGCACGTCGTCTTTCACGGCATCACCAAGAGCATTTATTTTTACGATCCCGACGACAACTTGCTGGAAGTTTACTGCAACGTGCCGCCGGAGGAGTATCGCAAAACCGTTAAGAATCCCTACGGGCTTTACGGCGATATCTCGGCCGAGCTGGAAGGGAAAGACCCGCAGAAGCCGGGCACGGTCGCGCCGTAACCGGAATGATTCAAACTTCGTGTGCTTCGTGCTCTTCGTGGTGAGAGGATATTAACCACGAAGGACACGAAGGTCTCGAAGGAAGACAACATAACTCGCGCAAAGGCGCAAAGGGCGCCAAAGAAAACCTGGAGTTTTTATGATGGAGCCGCTGCCGAGAGGCGCTAATTTCCAGCGCTGCAAAATGCTCTGGGAAATAGGTCTGCAAATCGCGGGGAATCCCGCCACGCCCTACTACGGCAACCGCGATTTGTGCATCGCCGTCGGCAGCGGCTCAGGTGAAAACTTTCGCCCGTGGCTGCGCATGGCGACCGGATCGCCGCACCTCGCGCACGCCGTCTGCCACGGCGAGCTGGACATGGCGATGGTCAATCCTTCCGGCTTTCTTACCCAGGCGTTTCGCGGCACCGGATTATTTCCCGAGCCGCTGCCGGTGCGCGTGCTCGCGATTTACCCGTCGTGGGACCGCTTCGTTTACGTCATTCACCCGCGCACCGGTTTGAACTCGCTCGCCGAGATCAAAACCAAGCAGTATCCGCTGCGATTGTCGATTCGGGAAGACCTCCATCACTCCACGCGCGTGCTGGTGGACCAGACGCTGGCTGCCTACGGCTTCACACTCGCCGAGCTCGAATCGTGGGGCGGCAGCCTGCAGCTCAACGGCGGACCTGGAGACAAACGGCGGCTGGACGCGCTGCATGCGGAAACGATCGACGCGATTTTCGACGAAGGATTAATTCTCTGGTTCGACGAAGCGCTCGCGGCGGGCATGGAGCCCGTGGAACTCGATGAGCCGGCGTTTAGAAAATTGCAGGCGATCGGCTGGCGCAGGGTCAAGATTCCCGCGGGCCGCTTTCCGCACTTGAAGTCGGATCACGAGTGTCTGGATTACGGCGGCTGGCCGCTCTACACGCGCGCCTCATTGCCGGAGGAGGACGCCTACAAAGTTTGCGCTGCGATTCATGCCCGCCGCGAGGAGATCTACTGGGAAGATTCTTACACCGGAATCGGCCAGCTCGGGCAAGACACCGAGGCGACGCCGCGCGACGTACCGCTGCATCCCGGCGCGGCCAAATGGTACGAGGAGCACGGCTTTAAAGTCTAACACGAGGTCATCACAGAACCGCTAAAATATTTTATTCGATTTGCAGCGACTTCATCAGCTTCAAGAGATATTTGGCTTCGAGCCCCAGCACCTTGGCGGCCGCAGAGCGATTTCCCTGCGTCGCGGCAAGAGCCTTCAAAATCAAATCTTTTCGCGCGACATTGACTCCTTCACGATAGGAGTAACCATCCGGAGAAGCGGTCGAAGTTCCGGCGGCGAGCCTGCCGGGCAAGTCCTCCAGGGTAACGGTCGGGCCCGAGCCCAGAACCACCGCCCGTTCGATGACATTGCCGAGCTCGCGCACATTCCCCGGCCAGTCATAGGCCACAAGTCTTTCCTGCGCTTCCTTGGTTATCCCGCCGACATTTCGTCTTATCTCCTGCGATTGCTTCTGGAGAAAATATTCGGATAGGACAGATATATCTTCCTTCCGCTCTCTCAAAGGCGGAAGCGCAATAGGGACGACGTTAAGCCGGTGGTAGAGATCTTCACGGAATAATCCTTCCTTCAGCGAACGCTCCAGGTCGCGGTTCGTAGCGGCGATGATTCTTACGTCGACCGAAATCGTCGTGACTCCTCCGACGCGCTCGAACTCCCGCTCCTGAAGGAACCGCAAGAGCTTGGCTTGAAGCTCGTGAGAAACGTCGCCGATCTCGTCGAAGAAGAGGGTGCCGCCCTGGGCGAGTTCGATTTTTCCCTTCTTGCGCTGCTGCGCTCCGGTGAACGCGCCTTGCTCGTGTCCGAATAATTCGCTTTCCAACAGCTCTTTCGAGAGGCCGACGGAATTGATCGCGATGAACGGCCACTCTTTTCTCTCGCTGCGGCCGTGAATGAAGCGCGCGAAGATCTCTTTGCCGGTTCCGCTTTCGCCTAGAAGCAAGACGGTCGCGTTGCTGCCGGCGGCTTTCTTCGCCATATCGACGGCCTGCTTCATCCTGGGGCTCTCGCCTACAATCAGACGATAGCGCTGCCCGACTTCCTCCGAGAGGACTTCAACTCCCCTCTTGAGTCGTTGCCGTTCGAGGGCCTTCTGCACCACAAGGGCTATATGGTCCGGCTCAAACGGCCTGGTGATGAAATCGTAAGCCCCTTCCTTCATCGCCTGGACCGCCCGGTCAACCGTGCCGTACGCCGTTATCATCACCACGGGGGTGTCATCTTCCTTTTTGCGCAGCTCTTTTAACACATCGAGGCCGCTCAGACCGGGCATTGTATAATCGAGAATAATGAGATCCGGCCGCGTGGACTCGACTTTCTTCAGCGCCTCGGAACCATCGTTAGCCGTATCGACGGCGTAGCCTCTATGGGTCAACTCCTGCTGTAGAATCTTCCGATTCGACGGCTCGTCGTCAACGATCAGAATCTTGTCGCTCATGGTCGGTGTTCTTTCGTTTAAACGGACGCGCGCGCTCTGGAATCCAGCGGCAGCGTGAACGTGAAGCGCGAACCTTTGCCTACCTCGCTATCGACGGCGATTTCTCCGCCCAGAAGTTGCACGAACTTCTTGACAATAGCCAGTCCCAGCCCGGTGCCCCGATATTTCTTAGCGCTCGACCCATCCCCCCGGTGAAACTCCTCGAAGATGCGAGTCAGATCCCCTTTCTCGATCCCGATACCCGTGTCGGAGACGACCAGCTTCAACGATCCGTTTTGCCGAGAGGCCGTAATCCTGATCTCGCCGCGCTCCGTAAACTTTACCGCGTTGTCCAGGAGGTTAAGAATGATCTGCCCCAACTTTTCGCGGTCCGTATTAAGGACGGGAATGTCTGGAGCGATTTCTCTGATGAGTCGAATACTGCCGTGGCTCAACGTGGATTCGATGGTCGAGGCAGCTCCCTCGATAACCTCGTCCACTCTGACCGGTTCGACGTGGACTTCCATTTTGCCGGCCTCGATCTTGGCGAAATCCAGCAGGCCGTCGATCAGATTGAGCAGGCGCTCGGAGTTGTTGAGAAGATCCTGCAAGTTCTCGCTCTGCAATGGATCGATCTGCCCCTCGGTCGCGCGCAGAACCAACCGCGCGTAGCCGATGATCGCGCTCACCGGGGTGCGGAGCTCGTGGTTGACGTTGGCGAGAAACTGCGATTTGAGTTTGCTCGCCTCCTCAAGTTTTTCGTTGGCGATCGTCAGCGCTTGAGTCCGCTCGGCAACTTTTCGCTCTAGACCCGTTTGCGCTTCTTTAAGATGCGCGGTCATCTTGTTGAATTCGTCCGCGAGAATCTCGATCTCATCCCCGGTCTTAATTTCGAGACGGGCGCTCAAGTCACCGCTGCCGATCCGCTCCACCCCCTGGCGCAATGTTTGGAGCGGCCGGACTACCCGGCGTGCCACAAAGAAGCTTGCCAACAGAGCCACGCCTAGTCCGATTAAAAGCAGAGTCGAGGTACGTAGCATCGAGGCATAGAGCGGCTCATAAGCCTCTTCCACTGGACGTTCGATGAATACTGCCCAATCGAGGCTCGGGATGATGGCATAGGAACTGATAACCTTTACCCCTTGCAGGTTAGGGGTAATGATCCATTTCGTTTTTATTCTGCTCGCATCGGGCTGAAAAGCCCTCTTCACCTGATTGAGTTGGGCTACGTTATGCTTTTGTAGGACCAAGCTGATATCCGGGTGAGCAATGAGATCGCCGGAGCGATTGACGGCATAAGCGTAACCGGCCTTTCCCGGCTTGATGCTCGATACCACTTCCCAAACATATTTGAGATTCACCTCTGCCTGGAGGACGCCCATGATACTTCTGGAATAGCGCTCAATGGGAAGAGCCACGGTCATGTAAGGTTCGGAATCACCCGCGAAGTAGACCGGGCCAAAATAGGATTGCCCTTGCCGGGCTTGCTGGAAAGCCGGCGACGTAGAAAAATCTTTTGCCGCACTAGAAGAAACGGCACGAGAGCGAGAGATCTTCGCTTGCGCGATCCCATCGACGTCAATCGCTGCCGTTTCATTGATTGCCGGAGCTAGATAGAGGAGCTTTCTTAATTCGAACTCGTATTCCGTCGTGATTCCTTGGCGAGCGATATCCTGATACTTAGTCACGGCTTTCATTGCGGTTTCGATATCATGAATGAACCTTTCGATATTTAAGGCGGCGACGTTTGCGGCTTCTTGTTGTAAGAGAGCGAGTTGCTCTTGGCTCTCTTGATAGCGGAAGTAGACCTCCAAAAGGCCGCTCGTGATCAACCCCCCGGCTATCAACAACACAGAGATAAGAAAGTAGTGGCGTACTAGACGTCCTGGTCTGTGCCCACGAAGGACCTGCGGGATGGGAATGTCACTAAAATTTTGGACTTTAGATTTTAGATTTTCGATTGATTGGAGCATCGTTACCTTCGCGGCCGTTCCTATTTGTTTTAGATTTCGGATTCTGGATTGTTCGTCGAATCGCAAGATATTTCAGTCATGGATTTTCTCCGCAATCTAAAATCCAAAATCATTCGATAACTCTGTCCGCCCACATCAGCACCTTGGACGGGATCGTTAGGCCGATAGCCTTGGCCGTCTTCAGGTTGACGACCAGCTCGAATTTCGTCGGCTGCTCCACAGGCAAGTTGGCGGGCTTCGCACCTTTTAAAATCCTGTCGACATAATAGGCGGCGCGCCGGTTCAAATCACGGTTTTCCACGCCGTAGGACATAAGCCCGCCTGCGTCGGCGAACCCGCCGTACGGGTATATTGCCGGCAGCCGGTTTTTTGCCGCGAAGTCCAATACGCGCGTTCGGTGACGAATGACAATGGGGTTTGGCAACGTGAGAAAAGCATTGGCGCGCTCGCTAATTGCCCGCTGGAAAAGCGAGTCAAAATCAAGCCTCGAATCGCGTAACGGCAGAGCCTGAAGCTGAATACCCAATACCTGGGCCACCTTTTCCATGTCAGCGAATTGTCGTTTGTGAACGGGAGCGTCTGCGCCCAAAAGCACGGCGACGCGAGAGATCTTTGGAAAGGTGTCCCGGAGCAGCTCAAGGCGCTTCCCAGCCAGCTCAAAAGCGATCATGCTCAGCCCGGTAAGGTTCTTTCCTGGTTGCGCGAGGCTTCCAGCAACGCCATCCCAGACCGGATCGCCGTGCATAAACACGATAGGGATCGTTGTGGTCGCTTTCCTGGCGGCATCTGTCGCATCGTTACCGTTCGCAACAATCACCTCAGGCTTGAGGCGAACCAGTTCGGCGGCGATTTCAGAGAGTCGTTCCTCTCTCCCCTGCGCCGAGCGGAATTCGATGATGATGGACTGTCCGTCAATGTAGCCTCGCTCGCGGAGCCCGGTCATAAAGGCGCGATCTGGCCTGGTGCCGTCAAACGCGATCCACCCAATCCGGGGGACTTTCCTCGGCTGCTGCGCTCTGGCGGACCCTTCGGCTAAAGACAGCAGCGCGACGATCAGAAGAAGGAGAAGCTTACTTCTCATAATCTCTCTTGAGCGCACCTATAGCACGGAACGGGCGCTCCAAGCCAAAGCCATGTAACAAAGCCCATGCCAACCCTGAAGTGTGGACACTAACCCGATAACGTGTGGAGTTAGCGGGAAAATTCCTTGAGAGCGTCTTTGGTCACATTCGCTGAAGCTGAGAGATGGTGGCTTTTCAGACACCTAGGGTGGCAAAAAAGCCACCGTTCGTCGGCAGTCCAGCGAGCCTCTTGTTTATTGGGTCTCGTATCAACTCAACAACTTGCGCCGTCGGCTTCCCGCTGGCATTACGCTTGCTCATAGACGGTGGGTCGCTGGGTATCCCTCGATGAACCAAACGAATGTGCGCAGCGTTATTCCCGGGGCGTTTGTCAGGCTGACTTGGCGAGCCTGCATCATGGCGTGTGCGGCAGTTTTAGTTGCGGTAGTATTGCTCGCAAATCAAACCGCTCGGGGGCAAACCGCACAACCAGAGTTGATTGGATTCAAGAGCGGCAATTTTGAGCTTAAAGGCTTTGTTTGGAAGCCTTCAGGGGAGGGCCCTTTCCCCGCCTTGTTGTGGAACCACGGAAGCGAGAAATCGCCCGGTCCGCTCGTTACCGTCGCCCCGTATTTCGTGAGCCGAGGATTTGTCTTCTTCATACCACACCGTCGAGGACAAGGGGGTTCGCCTGGACCTTACATCATGGATGAGCTTAACCGGGCTGGACCGAGGCTCGAGCGCGGGCGTATAGCGATCGATCTTCACGAAACGCATCTGGAAGATCAACTGGCAGCGCTCCAGTATTTGCAGGCTCTTCCCTATGTGGACAAAAACCGAATCGCAGTTATGGGTTCTTCATTTGGCGGGATCCAAACCATGCTGGCCGTCGAGCGCGGACCGGGCTATCGCGTCGCTGTGAATTGCTCGGGGGCCGCTGAAACTTGGAGAGGCTCATCGAGTTTGCGCTCACGCCTCACCGCCGCTGCAAGCAAAGCAACCATGCCGGTCTTCTTTCTGCAGGCGGAAAACGACCATGATCTGACTCCGAACCGTGTCTTGAGCGAGGAAGTTCGGAAAACCGGCAAGCCGGTTGAAGCAAAGGTCTATCCGGCTTTCGGCTCCGGTCCGCGGGTCGGTCACAGTTTCTGCGTGCGTGGCACGGAGATTTGGTTTCCCGACGTTCTTAGGTTTATTGAGGCGCACCTCAAATAGGAAGGTGCGAAAAGGGGTTTGACCGTGAAAACATTCGCGACGATTCTGGTGCTGCTCTACTTGATCGTCGGGTGCTGGAAACAGCCTGAGGCAGGCGCGCAAACGATAGCAGAGGAGCCTCAAGAGAAGGAACGCGTCGTTCTAAAATGGCTTGGGACCGCCGGCTGGGAGATCCAGCTTGGTAAAACCATCATCCTCATCGATCCTTTTCTTACGCGTAAAGAGGCCACCTATCAGGAGTGGAAAACCGACGAAGAGGCGGTGCTGAAAGTGATAAAGGGTGCCGACTATATCTTTGCCGGGCACAGCCATCGCGACCACATCAGTGATGTTCCATTCATAGCCAAACGATTTGGGTCTAAGATCATCGGCTCCAGGACGACCACAAATCTTGCGTTGACGGCCGGGGTGGACAAGTCACAAGTCATAACTATAAGCGGCGGAGAAAAATTAGACTTCAAAGAGTTTTCTGTGCAGGTGATCAAAAGCCAACATGGATTCTTAACGATACGAGGGCATCCCCGGCAACCCAAGTTTGAAGAGATCTTAAGGCCATGGGGCGGCCCAATCATGGGAACGGATTTCGTTGAGGGAGGAAGTTATCTTTATTACTTTACTTTTGGAAAACATCGAGTCTTACATCAGAGCACACCCAACTTTATTGAAGAACACCTAACTGGATTGCACTCAGACGTCGCCCTCCTCGCCTCAAATCATCTGGGGTTCAACCTAGAGCGCGTTTTAAAGGCACTTAATCCTAAAGTTATCATCCTTCACCATTTCGACCATCATTTCGATGGACTGCGGGCGCCGTTTTCCGAGGGAATTCCAGAGGCAAACATCAGAAGGGCCCAGCCACGAGATCCCAGCCAGATGAGTTATGTCCATGTATTCTCCGGCAAGGAGCGCGAAGTCGTGGCTGCGATTACTGATTGGGTTTCAGGCAAGCCGGTTCCGGATCGAATCGGTCCGTAGGGAAAAGTTTCTGATCACGTCCGGAGAAATTAGACGGTGGCTTTTAAGACACCTGGGGTGGCGAAAAAACCACCTTGTTGAACGCTCAACGAGCATCTTCTTTTTCAGCTCTCTCATCAACTCAACGACTTAGCGTGTCTCCTCTCCGCTGGCACCACGATTGCTGAATAAAAAGAGAAGTCTCAACCGCATTGAGTCGGGTTAGTTCGGGCAAGACGTGAATTCCCGGAGACATTTGCACGGACGATATCAAGGAGGGGAGAAATGTTGCGAAGAAGCAAGATTGCCCTCGGCTTACTAGGTATTCTCTTGGTCTTTAGTGCGGCGACCTTTGCGGGAGAGGCGCCGAGGACGTTGCCGCCTGCCCCGCGTCAGATCGGGCAAGAAGCACGCACGCCACAATCCCAGAGAGAGCGCCCAGGCGCGCTGAAATATGCTGACGATGAGATCCTAGTGCGATTCAAACGTGGCGCCTCTCAACGGGGAATGGCTTCAGCCCATGCATCAGTCGGTGCCGCCGTGATGAAGAGATTTCGCATCGTCGGCAACCTAGAGCATGTCAAGCTTCCGCGAGGCATCTCTGTCAAAGAGGCTATCAAGCTCTACCAAGATCATCCCGATGTCCTCTATGCGGAGCCCAACTATATCGTCAGCACAATGGGCATCCCCAACGATCCGAGCTTTGTCGACCTTTGGGGCCTTAGCAATACAGGCCAGTCCGGCGGAACCGCTGGTGCAGATATCGATGCGCCCGGAGCCTGGGATATCACCACCGGGAGTAGCAGTGTCGTCGTGGCGGTGATCGATACAGGCGTTGATTACAACCACGAAGACCTTGCTGCGAATATCTGGAGCAATGCGGATTGTAACAACAACGGTATCGACGATGATGGCAATGGCTACGTTGATGACTGCCACGGCATCGATGTTTTTAACAATGACTCCGATCCTATGGATGATCACGACCACGGGACGCACGTGTCGGGCACCATCGGAGCGGTGGGAAACAACGCGCTCGGCGTTGTCGGCGTGAACTGGAACGTCAAAATCATGCCGTGCAAGTTTTTAAGTTGGTACGGTGGCGGTTATATCTCGGGCGCGATCGCCTGTTTGGAATATGTGAAGGTCATGAAAGATCGCGGAGTGAATATCATCGCCACGAACAACAGTTGGGGCGGAGGAGGCTTTTCCCAGGCGCTCTACGACGCGATCGACGCTCACAGAGAGCGAGGAATTCTCTTTATTGCTGCGGCGGGCAATGCGGCTATGAATAACGACTCAGCTCTCTTTTATCCTGCCCGCTTTTATCTTCCCAATGTGATCGCGGTGGCGGCAACGGACAGATTCGATGGCCTGGCCTATTTCTCTAATTTCGGTAGACGGACTGTCCATATCGGCGCCCCGGGACATGAGATCCTCAGCACGATCCCGGGGAATCAATATGCAACGTTTAGCGGCACTTCGATGGCCACGCCTCACGTTACCGGCTTGGCGGCGCTGCTCAAAGCGCAGGACCCGGCGCGAGATTGGAGAGCGATCAAAAATCTTATCTTAGCCGGTGGAGATGACATTCCCTCGGTGACGGATACGATCTCGCAAAAAAGACTCAACGCCCAAAGTGCTCTTACCTGTTCGAACTCGACGCTCTCGTCCCGCTTGAGACCCATTGGCGATACAGTCACCGCGGCTCTTGGGAGCCCGATCGATCTCGCGGTGTTGAACATCGACTGTGCGAGCGCCAACGGCACCATGACTGTCGCCGTCAGTCCGGGAGATCAAGTGATAACACTCGTCGACGACGGCGCGGAGACCGACCAAGCAGCGGGCGACGGAATCTATTCGGGGCAGTTCACTCCTCCCGGCACAGGAATTTTTACTCTGACGTTTTCCACCGGCGACGTGATTACGGTACAGGTCTTACAAAACTACGTGTTCGCGCCAGTGCCCTTAGACTACAGGAATATCGGCGGAACCAATCTGGCCTTGTTCGATGACGAAGTCGCTCAAATCACCTCGCCGTTTCCCATTCTTTTTGGCGGCGGAAGCTTCACCGATCTCTGGGTGACGGATAACGGAACGATCAGCTTCACCGATTCGTTCTCCTCCTGGGACAACACCGCCATTCCCAATTCAGGCGTGTCCACGCTGGTCGCGCCCTTTTGGGACGACCTCCGCGCACTGGACGGAACGAATCAAAATGTCTGGTGGGAAGTTACCGGCACGCCGCCGAACCGCGAGCTGGTCGTAGAGTGGAGAGACTTACCGAATTGGAACTGCTTCGATACGGCAGTAAAATTCCAGGTCGTATTCTTCGAAGGCAGTAGCGATATCCTGTTCAATTATGCGGATACAGTCTTTGGGGAGGGATGCGTCGCGTGGGACTACATGTTGCCCGACAATGGAGCATCCGCCACCGTTGGCGTTCAGGTGGCTACAGATCTGGCAAACGAGTTCAGCTTTTTTTCCCCAAGTCTGAATAATAATACTGCGCTTTTGTGGACGTTAGGCTCATCACAGCCGCCGACGCCGATCATCAGCATCAGCCCGAGCTCTGAAAACTTTGGCAACGTCGCCGTGGGAAGCTCCGCGGACAAGAATTTCATCGTCCAGAATATCGGTGGAGGGACGCTCAGCGGCAGCGCCTCGACCTCTGCTCCTTTCAGCGTCGTCGCCGGAGAAACTTATAATTTGGCGCCGGGCGAAAGTCAGACGGTCACGGTACGTTTCAGTCCTTCCTCGATCGGGACCTTCATCGCAAATGTCGCCTTTACCGGCGGCGGCGGGGCCTCCCGAACAGTTGCAGGTGCTGGCGTAACGCAGTTTACGCTTACGGTGGCCAAGTCTGGGACTGGAACCGGCGCTGTAACCTCGAACCCTGCCGGCGTCAATTGCGGTGGAGACTGCTCGGAAAACTATAACGTCAACACGGTCGTCACGCTCACGGCTACTCCTGATGCCGGCTCTGTCTTTTTCGGCTGGTTTGGCGATTGTAGCGGCATGGGCACCTGCATCGTGACAATGGATGCTAACAAATTCGTCGAGGCGCTTTTCAATCGCTTTACTCTCGTCGTGAGTAAGGACGGCACCGGAACCGGCACTGTAACCTCGAATCCTGCGGGCATCAACTGCGGAGGAGACTGCTCGGAAGACTATGGCGTCAACACGGTTGTCACTCTCACGGCCGCTCCCGATGCCGGCTCTGTCTTTGCCGGTTGGGGTAGTTTCTGTAGTGGCACAGGCACCTGTGTTGTGACAACGAACGGTAATAAACTTGTCACTGCTACCTTTGTTTTAAAGCGCCTCAATGTCACGTCGCCGAATGGCGGTGAGGTCTGGCAGAGAGGCACCAAACGGATGATCCAGTGGACGTCGATTGGGATCAGCGGCAACGTGAAGATCGAGCTTTCTCGTAACGGCGGCTTTACCTGGAAGACCCTTTTTTCAAACACGGCCAACGATGGAAGTCAGTCCTGGAAGGTGACGAAGCCAGTGAGCACGCAGGCTCGAATTCGCGTCTGCAGTCTGAGTTCCCCTTCGATCTGCGACACCAGCGACGCCAGCTTCACGATTCAGTAACCGGTCTCGGCAAAGACATTCGCGCGACGTGCCGCTCCATCCCGGCGCGGCGAAGTGGTACCAAGAGCGCGGCGTTAAAATTTAATGTAGGGGCGGTTCGCGAACCGCCCCTACGCCGGTCTCGCGCGCCTCATATTTTATTCATTTCTACGCGCCGCAGTAGCGCGTCCAGCGTCGGCGGAATCGGGCGCAGCTCTCCGCCCGCAACTCGAACGGCTGACGGCTGCTTGAGACCGTGACCGGTGATGTTGCAGACAACCAGCTCGTCGTTCTGAATTGCGCCCCGCTCTCTCAGCTTTTTCGCCGCCGCGACGGAGATCGCGCCCGCCGGCTCGGCAAAGATTCCGGCGAGGCGCGCGAGCAGCGATTGTCCTTCGAGAATCTCCTCCTCGCTTAGCGCCACCGCCGTTCCATTGGATGCGCGAATCGCCGCCAAAGCGCGCCCGCCAAGAGAAACGGGATTGCCGACCCGAATGCTTTCCGCGACCGTGGCTTCAGCCCGAACCGGCTGCACGTCGGCGAGATTTTTTTCCCACGCGCGAACAATCGGCGCCGCCGCCGCGCTCTGCGCCGCGACGAGCCGCGGAAGTTTCTCGATCCAGCCGAGCTTGCGAAGCTCGTTATAGCCTTTCCACATCGCCGAGATCCCCGCGCCGCCTGCCGTCGGATGAATCACCCAGTCCGGCATTTCGCCGTCGAGCTGATCGAGCATCTCGTAGGCGTAGGATTTTTTGCCTTCGTTTCGATACGGATTTGTCGACAGGCAGTCGTACCAGCCGAACTCGCTCAGCGCTTCTTTGTAGAGACGGGCGACTTCCTCGTCGAAGCTTCCATGAATGACGGCGACGATCGCGCCGTACGCTCGCGCCTGCAGAACTTTCGACACCGAGGTGCCCTCGGGAACCATCACGACGCTTTTCAATCCCGCGGCGGCGGCGTATGCGGCGACCGACGCCGCAGCGTTCCCGGTCGAAATCACAGCGGCGGTCTCGAAGCCAAGCTCTTTCGCGCGCGATATCCCGACGCTGTTGCTCCGGTCTTTGAGCGACCCGGTCGGCAGCAGCGTGTCGTTTTTCAGCAACAGGCGCGGGAGCCGGAGTTCTTCCGAGAGCCTCGGAGACGCGATCAGCGGGGTAAAACCTTCGCCCAAAGAAACGATGTTGGAGTGGTCTTCAACCGGGAGAAATTCGAACCAGCGCCAGATGTTGCGCTCTTTTCTCTTGCGGATCTCCGATAGCTGCGGATTTTCGATCTCAAGAATGACTTCCAGGACCGCGCCGCAAGAGAAACATTTGAATGTCGTCCAGGAGGGAGATTTCCATCCGCACCGGGGGCACTGAAGCGCCTTGATCTTTCCCACGGGCGCTCACCACACCGCCTTCCCCATCGCCCAACGGTCGAGGCTGGCGAGATATTCGCGGAACAAGACCATGCGCATCGCCACGGCTCGGCGCACGCGATCCTGACGCTCATCCGTAGTGGCATAACGTTTGAGAAATTGCTGGGGGATGCTGCCGTGCTCCGCCTCGTCTTCGGTGATCCGGCGATACGGCTGTTTGATCCACTCCGGCACGGCGGGCGACTTGAGGCACATCTGGATCAAGTAGTACGCCACGGTCTCACCGGCGAGCGAAAGACCGGCCAAGCGTTCGCAGGTCTCGCCCAGCCCTTCCATCGCGTTGAACATCGCAATCTGCGCCGGCAGCGGCTTGTAGTCGAAAGGATCGTGGCCGAGTTCCTGAATTCTTTTCGACAGGAGTCCGGCATGAGTCATCTCCTCGTGCGCCGACTCGGCCATCGTCGCTTTGACGTCCAATTCCGGAGTCGTCTTAAGCCACGTGCCGTAGAGATCCGCCGCCCGGAGCTCGTTGAACAGACGGCTCTTCATCACGCGGATGCGCTCCTCGTCGCTTGAGAGCGGGATATAGCTGTAAGCCGGCGGGGCGCCGTCGAGCGTGCGGCAGAACTCATGCACCGGTATCAGCAGCTCTTTGACGAACTCTTCGCTATTCATAGACTCTTCCCTCTTCGTTTTGCCTTTTTACGGGCGCGATAAATCGCGCCCCTACACATTTGCCTTTTTACCGTTTTCTTCGCTCCAGCTCGCGCAGCGATTGGTCCAGCTCTCCCTCCAGATCGCCGACGTCGAAGCCGGCGGCGCGCGCGCCGTCGAGAATCGCGATCGAGATCATCGTGAGATCGAGGCATTCCTTCGGCGGCGCGTCGTCCCGATGTTCGAACAGATAGTGATCGACGCGCTGCTTGAGAGTGAGAAAATCTCTCAGGCAGACGACCGGCGGCAAGTCGTACAGCGGCCCCGTGTTCGCCGTCGACGGCTCGAAGGCGACGCCGCCCGGATCGACCAAAGCGATCTGGCGGCCGTCTTCGAATTGAAGAACCAGATAGGCATCTTTGGTTTCCGGATGCACCTTTTCCTCGAACGCTTTCACGTCGCGCCAGGGAAGGCGAACGCTCTTGCCCGAGGCGACATCCAGAAGCGTCGAGCTTTCCTCGTCGTAGAGAACGACGTGCCGGTGTCTTTGAAACCACTCGCTGACTTTGGCTTTCGCGTGATCGGTGGACATCGATTTTTAGTTTTGAGTTCTTATCTTTTAATTATCCAAAAATTCAAAACTCACAAATCAAAACTATTTTTGCAATTGTTCCCAAAGCACTTCCGCCAAATGCTTCGCTTTGCGTCCGGCGACGTGTTCGATCTGCTGGCGGCAGGAAATTCCGGAAGCGACGATCTCGACGTTTGAATCCGCCGCGCGGACGGCGGGCGCTAGCCTGCGGTTGGCAATCGCGACGGACAGATCGTAATGCTCTTTCTCGAAGCCGAAAGATCCGGCCATGCCGCAGCAGCCCGAATCGATTTCCGTAACGTCGAAGCCCGCCCATTTGAGCGTTTCTACGGTCGGCGCGGTTCCGACCAGCGCCTTCTGATGACAATGACCGTGGAGCAGCGCCTTCCGGCCGTTGTTGGAAAATTGTAGCGAGAGTTTTCCCGCCTTACGCTCGCTCGCGATAAATTCTTCGAGAAGAAAACTTTTTTCCGCAACGATCTTTGCTTTTTCGCTGCGCAACAGCTCGGGATATTCGTCGCGCAGCGTGAGCAGACACGACGGCTCCAGCCCGACGATGGCGACGTCCTTCTCGGCATGGGGAAAAAGCTTCTCGACGTTCCACGCGGCGTTGTCGCGCGCCTCGGCGAGCATGCCTTTGGAGATCATCGGGCGGCCGCAGCAGCGCTTCTCGCTAAGCGTCACGCGATAGCCGGCGCGCTCTAAGAAGCGCGTCGCGGCGATCGCGACGCCTGGAGTGTTGTAGGTATTGAAGGTGTCATGAAACAGAACGACTGTCCCCTTCTCGCCTTCTCCTTCCGCGCGATGGGCGCGGAACCAAGCCTCAAAAGTCTCGGCGGCGAACGCGGGCAACGGGCGGCGGGAATCGATTCCCGCCACGCGCTCGAGGAGCCAACGATTCAGCCGCGAATTCGCCAGCCAGTTGGAGAGCGGCGCAAAGCGCGCGCCTAAACGATTCAGTCGCTCGATCCGGCCGAAGAGCCGGTTGCGCAGCGGCAGGCCGTTGGCGGCGTGGTAGTGATTGAGAAATTCGTACTTGAGCTTCGCCATGTCCACATTCGACGGGCACTCGGCCTTGCACGCCTTGCATTCGAGACAGAGATCCATCACTTCGTAGAGGCGCTTGCCGGTAAAATCTTCCTTAGGAACTTTTCCCGACAGCACGGCGCGGAGCGCGTTGGCCCGCCCGCGCGTCGAGTGCTCCTCGTCAAGCGTCGCCATGTACGATGGACACATCGTGCCGTCCAATTTTTTCCGGCACTCGCCCATGCCGCTGCACATCTCCACCGCCGCGGCGAAGCCGCCCTGCGAGCTGAAATCCAACATGGTCTCCGGCTGCCAGGCCTTGTATTCCGGACCGATGCGCAGCGATTCGGTCATCGCCGGCGCGTCGACGATTTTACCCGGATTCATCAAGTTCTTCGGATCGAATGCGCGCTTGACCGCGCGAAACGCGCCGTAGAGAGTCGGGCCGTAGAGCTTCTCGTTGAAATGGCTGCGGGCGAGACCGTCGCCGTGCTCGCCGGAAAGCGCGCCGTGGAATTCCAGGACGAGATCGGAGATCTCGTCGGCGATCGCGGTCATTTTTTTGACTTCGCTTGGCTCTTTGAGATTGATCAACGGGCGGATGTGCATGCAGCCGACCGAGCAATGGCCGTAGTAGCCGGCGGTCGCCTCGTGACGGCCGAGAATTTCTCTGAAGCGCTTGATGAATTCCGGCAGCTTCGCCGGATCGACGGCGGTGTCTTCGACGAAAGCGATCGGCTTTTTGTCGCCTTTGATGCCGAGCAGAAGCCCGAGTCCCGCCTTGCGCACGCCCCAAACCGCGCGGACTTCTTCCGACTTTAGCGCCTGGGTCGCGGCGTAGCCGATGCCGTTCGATTTCCTAAGCGCTTCGAGCTTTTCGACTTGCTCTTTCACTTCGTCTTCGGTCTCGCCGGCATACTCGACGATGAGCAGCGAGCTGGGATTTCCCTGGACGAAGCCGAGACGCTTGGATTGCACGATGTTGCCGCGCGCAAGGTCGAGGACCATCCTGTCGGTCGATTCGAGAGCGTAGGGCCGAGTGTCGAGAATCGCGTAGGACGCTTGGAGCGCCTCGATATCGTCGTGAAAATGAATCACGTCGAGCGCCGTCCACTTGGGTTTCGGCACGAGGCGCATCTTGGCTTCGGCGACGCAGGCGAGCGTGCCCTCGGAGCCGACGATCATGCGTGCGAGATTAAACGGCTTCGGCTTGACGAATTCGTCCAGATTGTAGCCGGAGACGCGGCGCAAAATTTTCGGATAGCGCGCGAGAATTTCTTCGCGGTGATTTTGCGCCAGGCTCTGAACCTCGCGGCACGCGCGGCCCTCAACGCCGTTGCCGCGAGTTTTCGCGGCCAGCTCTTCCGGTGAGAGATCCTTGAGCACGACCTCGCTGCCGTCCGAGAGGAACACCGTCAGCTCGAGCACGTGATCCAGCGTCTTGCCGTACGTGAGCGAGTGCGCGCCGGCGGAGTTGTTGCCGATCATGCCGCCGATCGTCGCGCGGTTGGAGGTCGAAGTGTCGGGTCCGAAGAGCAAACCCATCGGCCTTACATGGGCATTCAACTCGTCCTGCACCAGGCCCGGCTGGACGCGGCACCAAAGCTCCTCCTGGTTGACCTCCAGAACTTTGTTCATGTATTTGGAAAAATCGAGCACGATGGCGTGGCCGACGGTCTGCCCGGCGAGCGAAGTGCCGCCGCCGCGCGGTAGAACCGGGACGTTAAACCGGTTGGCGACTTCGATCGCCGCCTGCGCGTCGCCCTTGTGGCGCGGGATCACGACGCCTATCGGCTCGATCTCGTACATCGAGGCGTCGGTGGAATAAAGCAGGCGGGAATATTTATCGAAGCGGACTTCGCCTTCGATTCGCTTACTGAGCGCGTCGGCTATTTCCTGGTAATCTTTCATAAGACTCAGGCGCAGGCGAATTATTTGAGGCCGACGAAGATCGCGCCGGCGGCGATGAGGACAATCCCCATCCAATTTGCGGGAGATAATCGTTCTCCCAGAAGCGTCACACCGAGCAAAGCGACGAGAACGACGCTCAGCTTGTCGATGGGCGCGACCTGCGACGCGTTACCCAGCTTGAGCGCGCGGAAGTAGCAGAGCCACGACGCCCCGGTCGCCAGGCCGGATAAGACAAGAAACAAAATCGTTCTCGACGACAATTGATCCGGCGCCCGGAATTGCCCCGTGGCCAGAAGAATCAGCGCGAGGATCGCAACGATGACCAGCGTCCGGATGAAAGTCGCAAGATCGGAATTGATGTTCTCGACGCCGATCTTTGCAAAAATCGCTGTCAACGCGGCGAACACCGCCAAGAGAACGGCCCAGAGTTGCCAGGAGACCGCGTAATACTTCATGACGACGAATTCTATGTAGATTGCAGTAAGTTGGCAACCCGTAAGCACAAGGCAGTAGGCAGTAAGCAGCTAACGCTTCGCTTCTCCTACAAACTTGCGTGGTGCAGGCAAAATACTGTCGAGCATCGTGCCGACTTCTTTACACGATCCGAATAACTCGTTGACAGAACTGTGCGCCATCGGTTAGTGTCGATCCGGCGCTCAGCCACACCCTCGAAGCCTATGAACTTTATTTCAGCAAAAGGCGACGAAATCTTCCATCGAGCTGGGAAAGAAAGACCTAGAGTCGTTCTGGAAACTCTTAGACGGGAAGGAGACATATGCCATACAAGCAGGTAGAGCAGCCGATTAAAAGCCCCGATGCCTTTCGAGACCTCAAGGACGAGCACGTGCTCTCCCAGGCTTCGGTCCTGCTGCTGTTGGGCGCGCAAATGGAAGCTCCAGAACCGGTTTCGAGCCAGGCAGCTCTACGCTCTATACGGCCGCTTTCCAGAAGAGTTCCAAGGGAATATTTGACGCAGCTCAAAGTCCCGCCGCTCAAATTCCACACAGGGAGACGCATCCAACCGCAGCAAGTCCGCGCGGCGCTCCAGCGCCATTCAGCGGTATTCGCCCAACCTTTGAACGAGACGCCGCAGGACGTGATCTTCAGTCTGGCCAGAAACCTTCACAAGCGGAAAGACCTCGTCTCGCTCTCATCGTTGTTGGAGGCATGTCTCAACCATACGCACGAAGTCGTTCGCGTCGCAGCGGCGCTCGCCTATTTCAATATCTCTTCAGAGCCGTCCCGGTTTCTTGAGATCATCGAGAAGGGAGCGACGAGCGATGAGTCCATGGTCCGGGATCTGGCACGGGCCGCGCTGTCGCGCTTGTCTCCCGACCACCCGCGCCTCGCGGAGTTGGCTCAAATGCGCTCTCGAGGCCAACCTGGAGTCTCCTCTCATACGACCCTTCTCGTCCACGGAACCTTCGCAAGAAACGAACCTTGGTGGCGCCGCGGCGGAGACTTTTATAGTTACCTTCTCAATCAGGGAGTCAGACCGGATCTCTATGCCGGGCAAGACCCGTTTGAGTGGTCCGGAGCTTACAGCGACGCCGCGCGCGCGATCGCGGCCGACGAACTTAAAAATTGGGTCGGCGGACACAATATTCAAAAACCCTATCTCATCACGCATAGCCACGGCGGCAGCGTAGCCATGCTGGCGAGTCAAAACGGCCTGGAGATCGGACCGTTGGCACTTCTAAGCTGCCCGGTCCATTTTCCGAAATACATGCCCGATTTTAACCGCGTCGGAAAAATCGTCTCGATTCACGTGAAGTTCGACTGGGTTATTTTACTGGACGGCGGCGGACAAAGATTTAATCACCCGAAGATCAAGGAAATTGTGCTCCCGATCTGGTTCGATCACAGCGCGACCCACGACCCGGAAGTGTGGCGCGCCCACAACCTGCCTTCTAGGATTCCACAATAGACTCTGGTAATTTGAAAGCGATGAAGCTTCTGAAGCTGATACCGGTTTTGTTATCCGGCGCTATCTGGCGAGCTACCGGCATTCGGTCCGCCGGGAGAGCCCTGGTCCGCGCTCTGGGAACGGACGACGAACAGCTTCGAATGATCGCCGGAATGATACTGGTCAAGGGCGGGAGAAAAGCCGAGCCCCTTCTTCAAGAGGCCCTGGAGAGGCGTGAAAACGTTTCTACCGTGCTTACGGTTCTGGGATCCATAGGCGATCCTTCCGTCGAGCCGCAGCTCCGGCGCTTCACGGATGACAACGATCCTCACATCTCCAAGGCCGCTCGCGACGCGCTACGGATTGTGCAATACAAAGCTTAATCTTGGCGAAGAATCTGCCTCGCCTTTTTAAACACCGAACAAAACATCTCGCGCGTCAGCCTGCCAGTGAACGTATTTTGCTGGCTCGGATGATAGGAGCCTAACAGAGTCAACCCATCGTTGAGTCGAGCCACGGAACCGTGGCCGAACTGCGGCCGCGGCTTTGGAACGATCCCGCCGTTTTCCTGATACGCCTTGAGGAAAGAATCGAAGGCGATTTTTCCCAGCGCGACGACAACGCGAACTTCTTTCAACAACTGAAGCTCCCGAACGAGATAAGGCCGGCAGCGCTCGAATTCCAGCGGCAACGGCTTATTGTCCGGCGGCGCGCAGCGCACTGCTGCGGAAATGTAGCAGTCTTTGAGTAGCAATCCATCGTCCCGATGGATTGACGTCGGCTGGTTGCAGAATCCGAAATCGTGCAGCGTGCCGTAGAGCCAGTCACCGCTGCGGTCGCCGGTAAAAATTCTCCCCGTCCGATTGCCGCCGTTGGCCGCCGGCGCCAGGCCCACAATAAACAACCGCGCGTTCGGATCGCCGAACCCCGGCAGCGGCTTGGCCCAGTATTTATGCCCCTGATAACGCAGCGGTGGCTTCTTCGCCGCCTGCTCGCGCCAGCGGACGAGACGCGGGCACTTGCGGCAGCGTACGATGGTTTGGTTCAACCGCTCGATACCGTTCATGCACGTCCTGCTAACACAACGAGAAGATAAAGAGAAGATCAGGATCAATGCCAATTGCGAACGCGGCGCCGCGTGAATCGATACTACTGACTCTCGCATAACTAATGGATATATCTAGGCGCGTGGCCACGGCAGATCG